>JBBTQN010000001.1:0-1238 GCA_038065695.1 Patescibacteria group bacterium
CAAACAAGCCCAATTGCTTGATGATAAAAACAATCGGTATCAGCCGACTGAATGGCAAGGCGGCCGTGGCGGGCATCACCTTAGCGGCTTGCTTATTTTTCCGCCGATTTCCCCGGCCGTCAAGCAGATAAAATTACGATTAGTTGATATTTATGGGGTGGCGGAGCGCACTTTTGAATGGGATTTATAAATAAGCATGTGGACAATCCGATTATTTTAAGCCAAGAGGAAATTGAAGAACAATTAAAAATCCTTCCCGGCTGGACTTATCAAAATGATAAAATCAGCAAGGAGTTTCAATTTAAGAATTTTATCTCGGCGCTCGGTTTCATCAATCAAATGGCGTTTTTCTTTGAAAAAATAGACCATCACGCCGATATGCATATTTATTATAAAAAAATCGTCTTTGACCTCCAGCGGTTTGATGTCGGCGGCAAGGTGACTGACCGCGATTTTTTGGTTGCCCGTGAAATTGAGCGGCTTTACGGAGAATGGCAAAAGTGATTTGACGTTTCTTTTTATGTTTGCTAAGATATCCACATGAAAACAATAAGAGTCAATAACTGGTTTTGGTTTTTTTTTACTGACCGCGGGCCAGTTGGTTTTTGATTTGTTTTTATAAAACAAAAAGAAGCCGGTGAACTGGTCCAAAAGGCCAGTTTTTTGTTTTTGTAAGTCGTTCTTTAACGAAAGGAGAAAAGTAATGGAAGCGATTGTTCAGGCAACGAGAGTGGAGAAGAGGAATCGGTTTTTCTGCCGCGACCACCAGACCCCAATTTTTATCTCTGACGGGATGGTGGCTTGCGGCCGGGAAAACGATCACTGCTGGCTTAAAACCGCGCGTGGTCGGTGTCCGTATAAGGAGGAAACGGAAAAAGGGAAAAGAGAAATAAAAGTCTCTTGTCCTCATAACAGCCAGAAGATTATTACCTTTAACCTTAACGAGAACATGGTTGTCTGCGTTTGTTTTCAAGAGATGGTTAAGTCGAGCGGTTGCCAAAGCGGAGGGTGTTTTCTGCTTGGGCCGCACTCTCTTAATATTTGTCCCTTTGAAAAGACAGGACAGATAAACAGCCGCGGATAGTTATTTTTTGCCCAATTCCGACATCGGAATTGGGCTTTTTCTTGAAAAAAATTAATTTTTAAGATATGATTTCAATTACTGACGGAGTGTCGTATAACGGTAGTACGCGCCCATGGGGTGGGTGTAGCCGGAGTTCAATTCTCCGCACTCCGAC
>JBBTQN010000002.1:0-1042 GCA_038065695.1 Patescibacteria group bacterium
TCTTAGTAGCCGCGTTATCTTTGAGAGACGCCACCACTTCTGACAATTCATTTAAATCACTCTTAATCTCATTTAAATCATTCTTAGTAGCCGCGTTATCTTTGATGGAAACTACTATGCCCAATAACTCATCTATTTTTTTGTCGTTATTATTTTCCATATGAAGTTAATTATATTTTAGATAAAAAATCAAGTCAAGCATTTACCCTTTCATCACCATAAACGCCAAATAGATCAGATAACCGCAGAAGAGAGCCGCGCCTTCCCAGCGCTCAATCCGCCTTTCTTTTTTACCGAAGATGATGAAATAGAAAAGCAAACATAGAACCGCGAAGCTGATAATAATACCCCAATTCAAGCTAGTATGGAAAATTATCGGCTTTAAAAAAGAATTAAGACCGAGAATGAAGCTGATATTAAAGACCACCGAGCCGATGATGTTGCCGATTGCCAAGTCGGCGTCTTTTTTAAAAGCGGCGGTCGCCGAAGTAAAGAGCTCGGGAAGGGTCGTGCCAATGGCAACGACGGTGAGGCCGATGAGCATCTGGCTTAGTCCGAGCCCGGCGGCGATTTGCGAGGCGCTCGAGACCACCAATTCTCCGCCGAAAGCCAGGCCGACGATGCCGATTAAAAGATGATAAAAAATTCCAGTGTTATTCATCGGCTTTGGCGCAAACTGGTCTTTTAGAAAGGCATTTTTTTTGGCTAAGCCGAAAGTGAAATAAAGATAGACGGCAAAAATAAATAATAAAATCGCGCCGTCAATCCGGCCCAAAGAAAGGGTCGCTGTTTTGCCGATGAAGAAATTATTGGCCAAGAGAAATAAAGCTAAAATCGCCAAGAGGCCGAGGGGAATTTCTTTTCTGATAGCGGCTTTTTTGACGGCGATGGGGCTTATCATCGCCGCCAACCCGCAAATCAAAAGAATAGCGGCGATGTTGGCGCCCAAGATATTGCCGACGCCGATGTCAGCCGCGCCCTTGAAATTGGAAATGAGATTGACAAAAAGCTCCGGCGCCGAAGTGCCGAAAGCGACGATGGT
>JBBTQN010000003.1:0-7290 GCA_038065695.1 Patescibacteria group bacterium
ACCCAATCTTAATGTATTTGGTTTGTATTTATTTTTAAATAATCCCTCCATTTATTCTTCTAACTATTTTTTCTTTAATTTATAACCATCTTTTTCATCTTCCACCACATAACCAAGTTTATCTATCTCATCCCTTAACCGATCGGATTTTTTAAAATCTTTATCCACTCTCGCTTTTTGCCGTTCACGCGCCAGCTTCTCCACTTCTTTGGGAATTTTTATGGGTTTAATTTTATCCAAGCCCAAACCTAAAACTTTATCAAAATCAAGAATGGTTGCCGATTTATCACCGGACGGCAGATCTGCCTTTATCACTTCAAAAACAACGGCCAAGGCCTGCGGGATATTGAAATCGTCAGAGATGGCGGAGAGGAATTTTTTCCGGTATTCCTCGTTGATGCGTCGTTGTAGAGACGCATTGACATGCGTCTCCGTCGACATTTTAGACGCATAGCAATGCGTCTCTACAATTTTATCCTTAATACTATCCAACGCCGTTTTCGCGCCTTCAAGCGCTGACCAAGTAAAATTCTGCTTGGAGCGGTAATGGGCTTGGAGAAAAAAATACCGCAAAACCATCGGGTCATATCCCTTTTTTTTAATATCGGCCAAAGAATAACTCGTGCCTTCGGACTTGGCCATTTTCCCGCCGTCAACTGTCAGATGCTCATTGTGAAGCCAGTAATCAACAAATTTCTTGCCGCTCGCCGCTTCGCTCTGGGCGATTTCATTGGTGTGATGGACAGGAATGTGTTCCACTCCGCCCATATGAATATCCAGCGTATCGCCAAGTAATTTGCGCGACATCGCGGAGCATTCAAGATGCCAGCCCGGAAAGCCTTCCAATACCGGCTGATTGATATTTTTAAATTTCACTTTCCAGGTCTGCAAAGCGTTTTGGTGTACGCCGGCTTTGAAAAACCACAAGGCGAAATCAAGCGGGCTTTTTTTATTCGGGTCGGACACTTCGCCTTTGCCGGCGTCAGTAATATTTTTTTCCAAATTTTGGCCGGACAATTTATTATAATTCTTGAATTTTTTAACTTCAAAATAAATCGCCAAATCCGTGGCATAAGCATAGCCGCCATCAATCAAGGCCTGGACGAGCTTGGCCATCTCTTTGATATAGGCAGTGGCGCGCGGTTTTCTCCATGGCTCAATAATATTTAAATCGCGCGTATCGCTTTCAAAAATTTTAATATATTTGTCGGCGATTTCTTTGGGCGACAATTTTTCTTGCCGCGCTGCTTTTTCTAATTTATCTTCGCCCTCATCTCGGTCGCTCGTCAAATGCCCGACATCGGTATAATTTCGGACAAATTTCACTTTATAACCCAAATAATCAAGTGAACGGACGATCAAATCTGCCAAAACCATCGCCCGCAGATTACCGATGTGTTGCGTCCAATACACCGTCGGCCCGCATTGGTAAAAAGAAACCGTCTTGCCCTTGAGCGGTTTGAATTCTTCTTTTTTTCTACTTAGGGTATTATAAACATTTAACATATATAAATTGTAAAATTTATTCTGATTTTTGGCAAATTAAAAACCTTTGGCCGAAACCAAAGGTGTTGAAAAACTAAATCGCAATAAATTCTATTTCTTCTTGCTTTTCCCCGCTTGCCGGCGGATCAAGTCATTGCCGCCGCCGTTATTGAAACGTTTCCAAAAAGCCATCATCAACCGGTCAAGCCAGCTTTTTTTCTTCATTGCGTTTTCCTTTCCGAAATTTTAGACAACAAATCATGATATCATATCTAAACAATCTTGTCAAATTCGCCAAAATCCAACATCCGAAATCCGACCTCCGATCATTCCCACGGCTTCTCCTGCCTCACCAACAATTCCTTGGCGCGAAGCGGCTCGGCCATAATCTCTTTGACGATTTTTTCCAGCCGCATTCCCTGCGAGCCCTTGACCAAAATCAAATCGCCGGTCTCCAGCCGTTCCTGTAAAAATCGACCGGCATTGCCAACATCGGAAAAAGAAAAAATCTTGTCTTTGTCCATTCCTCTCTTCTCGGCTTCATCGGCAATCATCCTCGCTCTTTCACCGACCGTAATTAAAATATCCACACCGCGCCCGACCGCCTCCTCGCCGACTTGGCGGTGGCCGATTTCCGTATACTCCCCCAGTTCCAGCATATCACCCAAGACCGCGAATTTGCGGCCGTCCGAATCAAAGCGAGCGAGCGCGCTTAAAGCGGCCAACACCGAATCGGGGCTGGCGTTGTAGGTATCATCAATAATTAAAGTGTCTTTGATGCCATTTATCAGATGAAGCCGGCCTTTGGGCGCTTCAAACAAGCGTAAATTTTGGGAGATCTCCACCAAGTTCATGCCGTAAATAATCCCGGTCGCCGCGCCACACAGGGCGGCGTAGACCAGATGCTCGCCCAAGATATTCGGGAGTAGCACCGGCACCGCGTTGCCTTGATAAAACATTTTGAAATTCAAGCCGACGACTCCGTTTTCATTCTGAAAAAAATTTATTTCCGCCGCCCGGATGTCGGTTTTTTCGTCTTTGATGCCGAAAGTAAGTACCCGGCCCTTGGTCGCTTCTTTCATTTCGTAAATATATTGATTATCGCAATTTAAAATCGCCCAGCCGTTTTTATCCAAATGCGAGACGATGACTGATTTTTCTTTGGCGATTTTCTCAATTGTTTTGAAAAACTCCAAATGCACCGGTCCGATATGAGTGACGATGCCAAGGCGGCAAGCCGCCAAATCAGTCAGATATTTCATGTCGCCGGGCCGGTCCACCGCCATTTCCAAAATTAGAATCTCCGGATAGCGCCGGTCTTTCCAGACAAGAAGGACGAGCGCTTTGGCCAAGACGCCGACCCAGCCCCAAACGGAACGGCCGCCGGAGCTCGCGCCGATAATCGTCAGGGGCAGGCCGATTTCATTGTTATAATTTTTGATATTTTTCCGGACCTTGAACCGGCGCGACAAAACGGAAAAAACCGCTTCCTTCGCCGAGGTCTTGCCGACACTGCCGGTGATGCCAATAATGTCGGGCTGATATTTTTTGAGTATTGCTTTGGCAAAAATTCTCAATATCCTTTGAAGCAACTTTTTTAGAAATTTTTTCATATTTATATGGATAATCAAGAAACAAGATACAAGATACAAACAAATCCCAATTTCCAATAACCAATAATTAAATGTTTGGAATTTGAGATTTGATTATTGGAATTTTTTTGTTTCTTGGTTATTGTTTCTTGTATCCTTATTCACTTACTTATCGTAAGCCACATTATAATACTGTAAGATGAATTTGGCAATATCGGCGAAAATCGGAGCGGAAATGACCGCCGCTTCCTTGCCCCACTGGGGACGGTCTATCATTACCACCATCGTGAATCTTGGATTGGAAAAAGGGGCAAAACCGGCAAAAGTGACGGTCACCTCGTCGGAATATCCGACGCCGTTTTTTTTGGCGACCTGCGCCGTGCCGGTTTTTCCCGCCACGCGATAGCCGGAGACGGCCGCTTTGGCGCCGTGGCCGTTTTCCACCACGCTCACCATCATGCCCGAGAGCATTAAAGCGGTCTTGGAAGAAATCACCCGACGCGTTTCTTGGGGTAAAAAATTTTTCGCTTCGCCGCTGGGGCTCACTATTTGCGACACGATATACGGCCTCATCAGCTTGCCGCCGTTCGCAATCGCCGAATACGCCGCCGCGAGCTGGATCGGCGTCACGGTAATGCCTTGGCCGAATGAAGCGGTCGCCGGATAAATCTCTCCCCTTTTGTCCAAATTGGAAATATCACCCTTCACCTCTTTGTCGAGTTCAATGCCGGAAAGCTCCCCAAAGCCGAAATCTTTCACGTATTTGGCGAAGACCTTCCGTCCCGTTTGGCGCATCGCGAAAATCGCGCCGGTATTGATGGAATTATCCAAAACCCCGACCATATTTTGTCGGCCGTAAATTTTATCGTTGTAATTTTTTATTTCATCCGGGCCGATGACGACTTGTCCCGTGTCTTCATAAACCGTTTCCGGCTGAACCTTGTCTGTATCAATCGCCGCCGCCATCGTCATCATCTTAAAAACCGAGCCCGGCTCATAAGCGGAAAAAATCGCCGGATTATTGTAGACCGCCATATCTTCCGCTTCGCCGTATTTATCCGGGTTGAAATCCGGCGCGCCGCACATCGCCAAAATCGCACCGGTCTTCGGCTCCATTACCACCACCGAGCCGCCTTGCGCTTTGAAATAATCCACGGCTTGATAAAGCGATTGGCACGCTTTGTATTGAATCGCCCGGTCCAAAGTGAGCACCAAATCCGAACCATCCACTTTTTCTTTGATTGAGCTTTTTCCCACCGCGATGATGTTTCCCAGCGCGTCCCGCTCGCCGTACAGCTCACCAAACTTTCCCGACAAAATATCGTCAAAATATCCCTCCAAACCGTAACGGCCGACGCGATTATCGCCTTCAAATCCCCAAAAACCAAAAACCTGGCCACCCACGCCGCTTTCCGGATAAAATCGCCAAGTTTCGCTCTTGAAATACAAACCCTTAATGTTTAGATTTTTGATTTTTTCCGTTTCTTCTTTAGTGAGGCGATGCTTAATCGGCTTATATGACAATTCTTTGTTCGCCAAAATGCCAGATAAATTTGCCATCTCTTTTTTTGTTTGTTCTTCCCGCCATTTGACTCGGCGATTCTCTTTGATTTCACTCACCAGTTTTGGATCCAAGTCAGGCGAGATGTCGGCGAAAAGTTGTTTCTCCACCTCTTCAATTTTTTGTTCTTCCGCCAAAGGCCCGATAATTTCAATCAGTTTTTTCGCGGTCTCTTCCGGATTTTCAATTTCTTTCGGCACGGCGTAGAGCAGCTCCTCTTCCTGGTTGGTCACCAGAGGAAAAAGCGTCTTCTTGCCGTTTTCTTCTTCCGAGACATAGATGGAGCCGCGCTCAGGGAAAAGTTTCTGGTATAATTCGTGTTGGCCGGAGGCCAAGGCGTTGTAATAATCAACGCTCAAAATCTGCAAGCTGAACAATTTTATCATCACCGCCAAAGCCAAAATAATAAAAAAAACGGACAGAACTGTTATTCTGCCACCCACATTTCTATTGGCTTTAAATTTACGATGTCGCCAGCTCATCTGTAATTTTTCATCAAAACATAAAAACATTAAAATAAAACATCTTCCTCCCCTTGTTCTAAGGGGAGGATTGAGGAGGGGTCTTAAATAAGAAATTTATTAAGACCTCCCCCTAACCCCCTCCTTAAAACAAGGAGGGGGGATTTGTTTTAATGTTCTGGTGTTTTAATGCTTTAGTGATTAAGAGCCACCGTCGAGCCAAGGACGGATAAAACTTCCGCTTTTTCCGACGCGACCAAATCCATTTTTGCCACTTCGGTGGAAAGATTGGCCATTGATTTGAGCTCAATGTACTTCAAATTCAAATTTTTATTTTCTTCCTTCAATTGGTCTATTTTATTTTGCAACTCCTCCATTTTATATCCCTTAGTCGCCACGAAATTGGCGGAAAACAGATAAACAAAACCGACGATGACCGCCAACACGGAAAAAGACACGGCCAATCTCATCCAATTAAAGTGGTCGGAAATCAATTTTAAAATTCTGCCTTTTTTGGAAAATTCAGGAAAATGATGGTTACTTCTCTCTTTTTTCCAAGATTTGCACATAATAAACTATTTGATTTCTTAATTATAGAAAAACTTTTTATCTTTAATATAAAGTTTAAAAATCAAAATAACGGCTTATTTAATAATCAAGGACACAAGACACAAGATACAAACAAATTTCAATAATCAAATTTCAAATTCCAAACGTTTGGTTATTGGTTATTGAAATTTGAAATTTTTTTGTAACTTGTTTCTTGGTTATTGAAATTTAAGGTATAATTTTGATATTTATATTTTATATTTTTTCCACCACTCTCATCTTCGCGCTCCGGCTTCTCGGATTCTCGGAAATTTCATCTTCGCCGGGAGTAATCGGCTTTTTCGTCAAAATCTTCAGACGCGGGTTTTCTTTTTTCGCTTCACTCTTAAAAAAATGCTTCACTATCCTATCCTCGCCCGAGTGAAATGAAATCACCGCGAGCCGTCCGCCCGGCGCCAAGGCCTCCACCGCTTGGGGCAAGACCGTTCGCAGATTGCCAAATTCGTCATTGACCGCGACGCGAAGCGCTTGAAAGACGCGAGTCGCCGGATTTATCCGCGAACGGTTCCTGAATTTACGAGCATAAATTTTTGAGACTAGCTGGACAAGCATTTCAGCCGTCTCCACCGGCTTGCCTTCTCGGCGACTGGCGATAATTTTCTTGGCCACCAACCGGGCTAGGGGCTCTTCGCCGTATTCCTTAAAAATTTTTACGAGTTCTTCTTCACTCGCCGTTTTCAGAATTTCCGCCGCTGTCCGGCCGCCAGAACTGGGATCAAATCTTAAATCAAGAGGTCCTTCATTTTGGAAACCAAATCCCCCAATGTTTCGGCCGAGTTGAATTGATGATAAACCAAGGTCCAATAGTATGCCGTGAGCTTGACTAATTCCTGCATCATTCAAAATTTTTCTTAAATTTTTGTAATTATTCCTGACTAAAACGAAATTTTTTTCTTTGATTTCGCTCTTAACGCTTGGGTCCAAATCAATGCCGATGAGTTTGCCTTTCGGCTTGATGAGCTCCCAAATCGCCAAGCTGTGCCCGCCGGCCCCATATGTGCCGTCAACAAAAATTTGTCCCGGGCGAGGGTTTAAAAAAGCTAAAACCTCTCTCAATAAAACTGGAGTGTGGCTGATCGCAGATGGCATATGGTTGTTGGGAATTTTTTTAATTTCCATAAGCTATAAGCCATATGCCACATGCCATAAGCCAACATCTCTAAACTTTTAATCCGCCCATCGCTTCGGCGATCTCATCCGGGTTCTTCTCCATTTCTTTTTGGTACTTATTCCATTTCTCTTCGTCCCAGATTTCCAACCGATCATACAAACCGGCGATAATGACATTTTTAGTGATCCCGGCGAACTTTCTTAAATATTCGGGCAGGATGATTCTCCCCTGTTTATCAAAATCCACTTCGGTCGCACCCGCCAAAATCGTTCTGGATAAAGCGCGGTTGTCCGCCACGTCAATCGGCCTGGCGGCGATTTCATCGGCCTTCTTTTTCCATTCTTTCTCTGGGTACAAGAAAAGACAGCTGTCTAAACCCTTGGTCACCACAGCTTTCTTCAATTGAGATCGGAACTTGGCAGGAACGGCAACCCTTCCTTTATTATCCAAGCTATGGGAGTATTGGCCGAT
>JBBTQN010000003.1:7390-43483 GCA_038065695.1 Patescibacteria group bacterium
GATTTAATTAAAATTAGTCTGGATTCCCGCTGGAGTTTACCCTCATGAAAATGGGGGCGGGAATGACGATATTAATTTGATTGTTTGACAATATAAATTAAAAATGTCCGACTTATCCCCCGCGTTAACAGTTTTTCCCCACTTTTCACCTCACAGTAGTAATTATATGCCACCAGCCGCCATCGGTCAACACTTTTATTTTAAAACAAAAACAAATAAAAAATGCCCTAATTAGGGCATTTTTTAATCCTCTATTCCAACTTAGTGGAAAAAATGGGGATAAAGATTGCACAAAATTTTATTTAGCCAAGACCGAGGCAAGGACGCCTCGGCTTTTATCGAAAATAGTAGCTGTAAAGTCAATTTACTATTAAAAATGATTAATAATTCTTATAATATGCAGCCTCCAATGGACACAACGTTGTATCCATATCAAAAAGGCCACTCGCACCCATAAGATAGCAGTCTCCCCAAATATAATTTTTACCATAATCTTGATAAGCAGGATCATCACGCATGAAAATATCAGGCGCGCCAAAAGAATGTGTTATCTCATGTAAAATTACGCGCCAATTACCGGACGTTAAGGACGAGTGGATAACTCCATCATAAGCATATATGGCCGCCGCCAGTATCCCACCAAATGCTTTTTGTTGGATTAACGATCTATCAGAATCGCTTAAGCTCGTCATAGGAAAATTCATATCGAAATGCGTATATCCGGCTGTATTTATATTGCAAAGTTGTGATAACGAGGTGAATATAGATGGAGATGAATCGGTATTTCTAAGTGTATTGAGCCATGCTCTAATTGCGGCCGGACTAGCCGAACATTTTTTCTGATCAACTTGAATCGTGTTTGAAACATTTAAATCATTTGATATACTATTGAATTTCTGAACTAATAAATTCAGCTCATTACTTAACATTAATTCTTCATTGTCAATTACTGATGCATCACTTTGCAAATAGGCACTTAAAAAAAGAATTTTAACATTATTCGCAAATCGATCTATTCTTTGGTAGGGATAAATAGCATAATAATCAGCGCCACATATTTTTCCATTACCCAGTATTTGTCCTGGCCTACAGCCTATTGTCCCTAAGGGAATATAATACTTAGGTGTGCATAAATAAGAATAAGGGTAATCTGTATTAGTTATATATTCATGGCAAGTAATTTTGGATCTTGACGGATTATAGATGGTGAAGGGATTAGAAAAGTAAGAGTTGGATATGCCTTCTCTATTATCCGCATCCCATATAAAGGTCTGAAATTGCGCGGACATACTAGTTGTATCAGTCGGAATTGGGACGGTTATTTGGGTCGTTTCCCCCACTTGCATACTTACAGGCCTATTATTTATGATCGTTCTTTGCGGCTCCATCAGATCAAGTGTCTGATTAACTAATGCAAATGGCTTAAAGATAATAGTCACTAAAGCATTAACAGACCGGCCGAGGTTATTATTTAAGATTAAAGTTTTATTCGCGACACTATTTAATGCATATGCTTTAGGACCGGGTTGTTCGGAGACAAGAAGCTGATGGTGAGATGGATTAAATCCCTTCAACCATGCCACCCCATCAACACATATGACTTCATTAGAGTTGTTATAACATAAGTTTCCACACTGCAATTTACATGAGACCTCCGGGTCATAATTTATAGCGGTAATGCATGCCC
This sequence comes from Patescibacteria group bacterium, assembly GCA_038065695.1. Taxonomy (GTDB): domain Bacteria; phylum Patescibacteriota; class Patescibacteriia; order 2-01-FULL-39-33; family 2-01-FULL-39-33; genus JBBTQN01. The sequence goes on from JBBTQN010000003.1 coordinate 9,078, forward strand.
CATTTTCACACATTTTACCGGACGGACAATTTATCGTTTCAGAAATTACTAAATTATTACTGCAATAATATTCTTTAATTTGACCTCCCACACAGCTGTCAGTGCCACTGGCGACGGCACTGGAAGAATCCACCCCCGATATTGTGCCTTGGGTTAAATAATTCCTGCCATTAGGATATTCCGAACTAACATCGGAATCAGTACAAGGGATTGATACACAAGCCCCGTTCTGACAAGTTTTACCCGTAGGGCATGGAACGGTTTCTGAAGTAACAATGTTGTTACTGCAATAATATTCTTTTATTTGACTGCCCACGCAGCTGTCCGTGCCACTGGCGGCGACACCGGAAGAATCCTGGCCGCTGATTGTGCCTTGTTGCTCATAATTCCTGCCATCCGGCGTTGAGGTGGAAACATCTGAATTAACGCACGGGATCATGCACGCCCCATCCACGCAACTCTTACCCGACGGGCAATTAGTCGTATAATAAGCCTTCTTGCCATTTTGACAATCAAATTCAGCGATTTGATTTATTGAAGGCATGCCGGGCAGACTGCCGATATTGACACAAAAATCGGAGGTTGTTGTCCAAGAATTAGTTCGGGAAGAAAAATATCTTATCGTTCCCTTCTGACTTAAATTACAACCCTCATTAGTGCCGACATAGCTACAATTACTGGTATAATTATCCACCGTCATGCCGGTCGGACAAACATACTGGCTTAAATCCGGCATACTGAAGTTGAAGCCGCCGGGCAACAATCCCGCCATCATTCCGGTGCCGAACGCGCCGGCGACGATAATGCCGCAGACCAACGCCGTGCTCATTAAAAAAGCGGTGTGGACTTCCATTTTTGTTTTTAAAAGTGTTTTTGTCACCATAATTTTATCTTAAATTAACTAAATAAACTTATTGATTTAATTATACCCCCCCCCACATATTTTAAACAAAAAAGTTATCCACAGAATCGGATATCGGATATCAGATGTCGGATTTATTCTATTTACCCCGTTAAGTAAAAATCCTTTTAGGATTTTTGGCAGCGAAGCTGCCTACTTAACGGGGTGAATTTTTTAATCGTGATATTCGGTTCTCTCCCGTATTCCGGCAAAACAATACTCCCTCGTTTTGTCTTTTTGAGCCGGCTGATCATTTTCTTTACCAATTCGTCATTATTTTTAAATTCATTAATTTTAATTCCCGCCACCGGAATTTTCAAAGCGTAAGCCAGAGCATTCGCGGTCGCAACGCCGATTCTTAGCGAAGAGAAACTGCCCGGCCCGCTTACGACGGCTATCCCTTTTAATCGTCCCAAATCCCTGCCTGCCAAGCCATTGATGGCTGACAGCAATTTTTCCGACTGGTTTCTTTGACCAAAAAACTTCTTTGATTTAAAATAACTCTCGCTGGAAGCGAGAATCACCTCGGTAAACCCGTCATTAGCGGTGTTGATAATGAGGAACATAATAAAATAAAATCACAAATTCAAAATTTCAAATTCCAAATAAGCACCAATAATCAAATCATCTTTCCATCTGTCATTCCCGCGTAGGCGGGAATCCAGCGAGTTTAAATAAAACACTCTTATTGCTCCTGGATCCCCGCTTTCGCGGGGATGACGATATTGGTTTTTTAATTTTGGAAATTGTAATTTTAGATTTATTTGTAATTTGTAATTTTGAATTTGGTGCTTTAACTATATTTCAATTTGAATATTTTAATCAGTTTAAGGTTTGAGTTTAAGTTTTAAAACTTATTAGAGATCTTATCAATCACCACCAGATTTTTCCCTTCCAAAAGGTCATAAACGAATTTGTCGGTGACATCGCGGCGATACTGAAAATCATTTCGGCTTAGCACCGCGTATTTTATTGACTGCCCCAATTCCTTTTCAAAACCCTTGATCAACCGGTTGAGCCGCACCCGATTAACTTTTCCGACCACTAAGAGATCCACCGGCGCGTCATTTCTACCGACAAAAACGCCGGACAGGACGAAAAAAACAATGCTGCCAAGGCGCTCCACCCGCTCAATCAAGGACTGCTCCAAAATCAGTTGGGCCTTAATGAGAAGCGCTTTGAGCTCGTCTAAAAAAACAAAATTGGTGTTGAGCTTGTAATATTTCTTATTGTCGTGGAGTTTTTTGCCTAATTCTCTTTCCAAATCTTTTTTGGTGTGGGAAGAAACGATGCCGATGCGCTCCAAATTTTCCAATTCGCGCCTGACGGAATTGAGGTGAAGATTAAGATTTCGAGAAATTTCGCGGATAAAATAAAACTGCTCCGGATTGTTCAAAAACAATCGAAGTAGGAACACCCGGCTTTTTGAACCAAAAAGTTGTTCAAGCACAAATTTAAAAAAATAAGAAATTAAGAAATTAAGAAATTAAAAGACAAATCCTGTCCTTTGGGCCAAAATTACAGAAATTACGGGGTTAATTTCTTATTTTCTTGTTTTCTTAATTTCTTGATTTATTGTATAATAATGGGAGTTAAGTGTAAAGAAACAATTTAAAATGGCAAAATTTCCGGTCAAAATCAGCAAATTGGTCCTTGAATTCAATCAGGAGTCCGCCGCCGGCGCCGCTTTTATCGCGGGCGAAGAGGGCCAAAAAGAAATGCGAAGCCGGTTGGGCGCGGTTTTCGGCTTGATTGAATTTTTCGGTCTGGCGGAAGAAACCAGGGAAAAATTGTTTGAAATCATCGCCGATTTTGAGACCGAATATTATCTCCCGCCTTTTGACCTGGAAGGCGGGCTGGAAAAAAGATTCGAAGAATGCCTCGGCCGCGCCAACCGGCGGATTTACAAAGTCATTAAAGATTCGCCGGTCAAAATCGAGCTAAGAAACATCAACTTGCTCGTCGGCTTGATTTATCACAACCAAATCTATTTGAGCCAAATCGGAAAAATCAACGCTTTCCTTTTTCATGAACGGCGCCGGCATGACCACGCCATTATTGATATTATGGGGCAAGCGGGAGAAAGAAAACAAAAAATCGACCCGGAAAAAATGTTTTCCAACATCATTTCCGGCGCCATTACCAACCGCGACAACCTCTTTTTCTGCAATGATTCCGTCTTGGAATATCTGTCGCAAAACAATCTCTTGGAAATCGTCACCGAGCGAACGGCCTTGGCCGCGATCCAGCAAATCGAGCAAATCCTCGCCGCCCAGAGCCGAGCGGATAATTTTTACGCCATCCTGGTTCAGCCGGAAACGGTGCCGGGAGAATCCATTAAAAAAACCGCCGTTCCTCTGACCGGCGAATACCGCCGCGAAGAAATACCGACCCAATATTCCATTGACAAATTGGTCGTCACCCAGAAAAAAACCGAATCCTTCCTGATGCCGTCAATGATGCCCAATTGGAAAAAACTTCTGATTCTTCTCGGCCGCGGAGTCAAAAAAACACTCCAATTTCTGGCGAAACAAAGTAAAATATTAATCATCAAAACCGCGAGACAAAGCAAACGAATGTTTATTGCCGCCATCTCCGGTTTCAAATCGAGCGGCGCCAATCCGCCTTCGCCAAAGCTACGGCCGATAAAGGAAAAAATTGAAACAGTCAAATTTAAAGAAAATAAGCCGTCGAAAAAACCGCCAATGGAAAACGAAGATCTGGAAGATGAATTTAAAACGGAAAGCAACCAAAATCTTTCCGCTCCGGAAGATGCCGGCCTGGCCGAAGAAATATTCTCTGATAATAAAAACCTAAAAATAAGCGAGAAAGTAAGCGACTGCTTAAATCGGCAAATCGCCAAATTTGTGTCTTTGAGGAGGTCCCGGCAAATCATGATTGTCGCTCTTTTAATCTTGATTTTCGGCTTCAGCCAGAGCATCGTCTGGCGCGGCCAAAATGGCGGCTCTTCGGATTCAAAAATACAAGGGATAATCAGCCAGATCAATGAGAAAATAAATACGGCCGAAGCGCAGAATGTCTTTAATGATGAAGCGGGAGCAAAATTGTCGATTGAAGAAGCTAAAACCTTACTTGGCCAAATCCCCGACACGAGAAAATACCGCCAGACCCGCCAGGATTTGCAAAATAAAATCAACGATTTGGTTGGCGCCATCCAAAAATTGACTTATTTGGAAAACTTGACGGTGGTCGCCGATTTATCCGGCCAAAACCAAATGGCCGCGTCATCCGGCTTGGCTAAGGCCGGCAATTTTTTGGCGGTTTTTGACAACCAAAACCAAACGCTTTACCGCGTTGATCTGGAAAAAAAGCAAGTCCTGCCGACGAAATTGGGGCTTGAAAATATAAATAAAATCGTCAGCCAGGACGATAAAAATGTTATATTACTTAACGGCACAAATAATTTCTATCGCTACAACTTGACCGGCACCGCCAGTCCCGTCCTCGTCTTGAAAAACAGCGGGCCGGTGACCGATTTTGAAATTTACGGCAATAATTTATACACCCTCGAGCCGGATAAAAATCAAATTTACAAACATTCGCCGACCGGCTCCGGCTTCAACTCCGGCGCCGCCTGGCTCAAAAGCGACGCGAGCGCCCAGGGTGGCAAAGCCATCGCGGTTGACGCCGGCATATATCTGATAAAAGACAGCGGCGAAATCAATTATTTTATCAGCGGCCGAGCTCAAGCGACGTCGTTTCCCGCCCTCGAGCCGGCGCTCAAGCCGATCCAGGCCTTCACCAATGCCGACTCTGGTTATTTATATTTATTAGATAAAGAAAATAAAAGGATTGTTGTCTATGACAAAAACGGCAACCTAAAAACTCAAATCACCGCCAAAGATTTCGGCGATTTGAAAGCGATGACGGTGGTGGAGAAAGAAAAGAAGATTTATTTACTTTCGGATAATAAGGTTTTGGAAGTGCCGATTAATTTTTAATTTTAATTTTATTTTATTTATTTAGTTTATCCCCCTCTGGATAATAAGTAATTACTTTTAATTTATTCCCCTTAAAACATCTCTTTTTGCCACCTTTTTATAAAGGTGGCGCCAAAAGCGCGAGCAATATGAAAAATTTTGTCGCTTTCGCCTAAAATCCTAACAAAATTTTTAACTCGCCGTCCCTTTGGGACGGCTCAAACAGAAAAATTTAGTAACGGATTTTAGGCTTCGCTTATTCAAAATTTTTCATGGGCTCGCAGGACGGAACGACGAAAACGACAGCGCAAACCGTCGTCGTGAGAGTGTAGCACTGAAAAATTTATAAAGACAATAAAAAAAGGACTCAAACCACCCTTGTAATTTGAGTCCACGTAGATATTAAACATTTAATCCACGCCCTAATCTAAGTCTCTCCTCTAAGTCTGCTATCAAACGCCCGGCCTGGCATAGTTGGTCTACTAAATACTCCATAAAACCATCATGACCAAGCTCTTTCAATTTTTCCTCACACATTTTTCTCGTTTCACCCTTAACTTCTGCTAATTCTTCTGGTGAGAGTTCATTCGACATACCTAGTCCTCCTTCTAGTTTGCGACTATACTAAGTCCGAGATACTGAGACAAATATATCATATTTACAAAATTTGTCAAGACAAAAATTCCGTCCATTTTAAGGGGACGGAATTTTTATTACGTATTACCAGTTACAGATTACCAGTTACCAGTTACAATTTTATTTCAACGTCACCGTGGCGCCGGCCGCTTCCAAATCTTTCTTGATTTTCTCCGCGTCTTCTTTCTTCACGCCTTCTTTCACGGTTTTGGGCGCGCCATCCACCAAATCCTTGGCTTCTTTAAGCCCCAATTCCGTGGCCGCTCTCACCGCTTTAATGACGGCGATTTTATTTTCCCCCGCCGCGGTAAGCTCCACGTCAAAACTGGTCTTTTCCTCAACCGCTTCAGCCGGAGCCGCCGCTCCAACAGCCATGGCCGCCACCGGAGCCGCCGCGGAAACGCCAAACTTTTCCTCAAGCACTTTGACGAGTTCCGCCAAATCAATCACGCTAAGCTTTTCGATCTGTTCCACTAAGGCTTTAAACTTTTCCGGAACAATAATTTCCCTTTTTTCTTCAGACATAAATTTTAGTTATTTATTTTTTAATTTCTTATTTTTTTAATTTTTTAATTTATTAAATCTTTTTCTCCCTCATCGCATTTAAGACATAGACCAAACCGCGCAAATTTCCTTGGAGCACATTGACCAATCCCGACAAAGGCGCCGCAATGCTGCCGACCGCTTTCGCCAAAAGCTCATTCCTTGAAGGCAAAGCCGCCAGAGCCATCACTTTCTCCTCACCGATGAAAGCGCCTTCCAAAACGCCGCCGACCACTCTCATCTTTTCATGATTCTTACTAAATTCTTTAACCAGCTTGGCGGGAGCGACCTCGTCTTCAAAGCCGAACAAAGCGCCGACCTCGCCTTGAAATTCTTGGCCAGCCAGATTGCTCTCCGACAAGGCGCGAGAAAGGATGGTTTTTTTCGCCACCAAATAATCGATCCCCTGCTCTTTCGCTTTAGAACGAAACTCATTAAGTTCCTTAACCGGAATCCCGGAAAAATTAACAAAAACCGCGGTCTTCATCTTGGCCAACTGGTCTTTGATCCTGGCTAAAATTTCTTGTTTTTGTTTTTTGGTTTTGGGCATATTTTTAAATATGTCATCCCGAGGGAGCGACCTCGCAATGACGATTAAGAATAAAAAAACTGTGGTTTTCCACAGACATGTCAGCATATGGCTTATAGCATATGGCTTCCTCGGCAGGTATCTTTTGTAGAAATTAAGCCTTTTTCGGCGAATGCCATAAGCCATAAGCTATATGTCATAAGTCGCCGTTGGCGCCCGCTGTCTGTGGAACTTGATTGTTGATAGTATTATAGCAAATCCTAAAAAAATGTCAAATCTCCCCTTCCTTAAATACGATCGCTTCGTATTTGGAAAATTCCGTCGCCGAATCCTGGTAAGCGCTGCCAGCCACTCCCGCTTTAAGGCAAAGCGAATTAAAAAATTTTTCTCGGTCGGGTAAATCCTCCCAAACTTGCGGCAAATACGTCGCCTGATTATCGCCACGTTTTATCACCACGCCGTCGCCTTTTTTTATTTCTGCTAATCGGCACTTGACCGGCTCGGTCAAAATGGAAATTTCAATGACAATGTCTTTCAGCTCATCGGCGGTTAGGGGAGAAAAACGCGGATCGTTAACGGCTGAAATCGCGTTGTCCCTGACCGCCAAAATCAGCGACTCAATCGGCTCCAGGCAGCCGATGCAGCCGCGAAGCGCGCCGTTTTTATGAAGAGAAACGAAAACACCGCGCTTTTCCCAAAGTTTTTGGTTCAAAGTCTGCGGCTCAAATTTTTCCTTTTCCGTCAGATATTTTTCCAAAGTGGCGCGAGCGATTTTTAACAAAAATTCTTTTTCGCCTCTGGTATAATAATCATTTTGCATATTATTGATCCAAATATTCATGAATATTCTGTTGATGCTCCCGATATGTCTTGGCGAAATAAGTATTGCCGGCCTTGTCGTTTAAAAAATAATAAAAACTGTTTTTTATCGGATAAAGAACCGCTTCAATAGACGCAAAGCCGGGATTTGAAATCGGAGTTGGGGTCAAACCGCGATGCGTATAAGTGTTATAGGCGGGATTATCAGGCAAATATCTCGCAGTTGCGTCCGCCTGAAGCGGCATATTTATCGCCAAACGCTTCAAAAAAACATCAGCAATCATCTTTCTATCCTCGTCTTTTTTGGGCGCTTCCCGCTCGACGATTGAAGCCAAAGTCACGGTATCATAAATCGTCTTTTTTTGTTTTTTAATGTCGCCTCGCATTTCATCAGTCAGCTTCAAATCAAAATTAAAAAGCATTTTTTTGATAATCTCTTCAATGGGCGTCTTCCTAAGAACCCGATAAGTATCGGGAAAAAGATAGCCCTCCAAATTCGATCCCTTCGCGTCCGCTAAAAAATCGAATTGGTCGCGCCATTTATCCATGTTAATCGCTGAAAAAAATTGCGCCCGAGTGGTAAATCCCATACTTTCCAGATAAGAAGCGATTTGCCCGACTGCCCAACCTTCGCGGATGATAATCGTCCTCTCCCGATTGACTTTGTTTTTGTCGGTGATGGTGTCAAAAACCGTCAGGGTATTCATCGTCGGATTGAGCTCGTGCTCTCCCGCCAAAATCCGGCCTTGCGCTCCGCTCAACCGGATAAAAGCTTCAAAGCCCAGCTTGCTCCGGATGAGCCCCGCCTCCTTCAATTCGCCGGCAATCTGCCGCAAGCTCTCGCCTTCATTGATTTGAAAATAAACGGTTTTATCTTGAAAGCTGGCTGGGATGAGCAGCGTATCAATAAAAATAATCGCCCCGATAAAAAACAACGCCGCGATGACCAGGGCGAATACTTTCGTCTTTTGAATGCTTTTTAATTTTAATTTTCGGCGCATAAATTATAAGTTGATTATAACAAAAAAATTCATTTTGAACAATAAAAAAACGTTTTATGGTATAATATAAGTATTAAAGTTAAAATTCAAAGACTTTTGACTTTCGACTTTCGACTTTCGACTTGAATCCATGTCTCTCACCAAAAAAATCCTCCTGATCATTATCATCGCCCTCATCGCCGCAAAGGCGGTCTTGATGGCGACGATTTTTCTTTATCCAAAAATTTTGCCGGAGGATGGACTGCCGGTCACGGCCAGCCAGCTGATTGAGATGACCAATAATTACCGCCAAGAAAATGGCTTAAATCCCCTCTCGGTCAATTACCGCCTGACCCAAGCGGCGGTCAACAAGGCGAGAGATATTCTGACCAATCAATCTTTCAGTCACACCTCGCCGGACGGCCGAAAATTTTCCCAATGGATAAAGGAGGTCAACTACAAATATTTCTATGTCGGCGAAAATTTAGCCATTGATTTCAATGATCCGGAAGATATCTTTGCCGCCTGGCTAGATAGTCCATCGCATAAAGACAATATTATTAAGCCGCAATATCAGGAAATCGGCCTCGCCGTCTTGCCGGGCAAATTCCAAAATCATTCCACAATTGTCGTTGTCCAGCTTTTCGGCACCCGAGTTTTGGGTGAAGGAGAAACAAATCAAGAGGCGCCGGCGCCTCTTAATAATCTATTCAACGGCTTTTCTGAAACCGCCGGCTGGCAAAAATTCATCTCCTTGCCAAATTTAGAAAAGATAAATTATTGGCTCAATTTCGCCTTAGTCGGCGTCTTGGGCGTTTATCTCGTCACTTACCGGCCAAAAAAAAGTAAAGCGGCCAGCACCAAGCAGCCGATAATCAGTCGATACCAAGCAAACGCGTTCAGGGAATGGCGGGAAAGGTATTGAATCATAAATCTGATGGCGAGATAGCCGAAAACCGCCGAAGAGATAAATCCTAAAACCAAAACCGCCAAATTTGCTCCCGCCCAATTATCAATATTAAACATTGTTTTCAGGCCAGCGCCGAAAATTATCGGCGCGGAAATCAAAAAAGAAAATCGCGCCGCTTCTTCGCGTTTCAATTTGCGTCCCAAACCTGCTATAATAGTAATGCCCGAACGCGAAACGCCGGGAATCAAAGCGAATATTTGAAGAAGGCCGACGATAATCGCGTCGCGAAAATTCATCGCTTGCAAATCTTTCTGCCTCTTGGCGTACTTTTCCGAAATAAAAAATATCAGGCCGACCACGATCAGCATAATCGCGACGCTGAAAGCCGAGCGGAAATAACGATTGATAAAATCTTCCAAAAAATAACCGGCTAAAGCGGCAGGAATGGTCGCCAAAATGACCAGCCAAGCCAGACGCTGATTAAAATTGTTTTTCAAATTCCAATTGGCGAGCGATGAGAAAAAGCCACGGATAATCTTTTCTATGTCGCGATAGAAAAAAACGATAATGGCGACGAGCGTGCCCAAATGAAGGACGACATCAAAAAATAAATCATTGGGCAGATTGAATTTGAACAAATCGTGGAAAATTACCAAATGACCGGAACTGGAAATCGGCAGAAACTCGGTGATACCCTGCAAAATGCCGGCGAAAGCGGCAAGAATATAATTCATAAAAATAACTTAATAAAATGTTAGATTTTATTCTTATTCCCTTATTAGTGGGAATAATCGTCCAAGCCATCAAACTCATTATTGATGGTATACCAAATAATTTCTCTTGGCAACATATCGTGAGTGACTACGGCGGCATGCCTTCGGCGCACACGGCTTTCGTTTCCGCGCTTCTTGTGATCGTCGGGATAAAAGAAGGATTCGGCTCGGCCGCTTTTGCCATCAGCTTTATTCTGCTAATAATCGTAGTGCGCGATGCCATTGGTTTTCGCCGTGAAATCGGCCGCAATGCCGCTTTGACGAATTTCATCGCCAAAAATACCTTGAAGAATAAAAAAATAAATTATCTGACCGAAAGAGTCGGCCACACTTTGCCGGAAGTGGCCGCCGGTTTTGTCATCGGCGGCGCCTTGGCCGTATTTTTTTATTTGACCTTTTTAATGATTTGAACCGATTGACAAAACATAGAACCTTAGATTAAGATAAAAACCGCACCTTTCAAACCAGAACGAGGAGATAGATTATGGCAACAGTAGCCAAAACACCGCAAAAAGACTACTTGAAGGCATCAAAAGAAAGAGTGAAAAAAAAACCCTATGTGGCGGGTTTAGTTTCGCCATTAACAGTCGTCCTTACCAGAAAAATGACTCTTCTTAATGGCCAAGAAGTCAAAGAAATCTCTCTTGAAAATTTCCTTGATATTGAAGAATATTTTGATGAGCAATGGGAAAAGATCTCCACCCAAGCCGAAAGAAAAACCCTTAAAGAGCTGGATCGCATGAGAGGTCGGATCATGAGAGATACAATCCCGGGTTAATACCCTCGCCAAAAAAACCGCGAAGCAGCAGATGCTTGGCGGTTTTACTTTTGACACTTTTCGCAAAAATGCGTGCCGCGGCCGTTGACTTTTATCCGCTTCACCATGCCGTCGCATTTTTTGCACTTTTCCCCTTTCCTTCCGTACACTTTCAAATAAGGCACAAATCCGCCCGGCTGGCCATTGAGCTGGACATAAGTATCGGCCGAGGTACCTTTTTTAGAAAGAGATAATTTTAAAATTTTTTTAATGCTCTGGTAGAGTTTATTCGCTTCCGCTTCTTTAATTTTTCCCGCCGGTCTTATCGGCAAAATACCGGCGTCAAACGCGCTCTCGTCGGCGTAAATGTTGCCGATGCCGGCGATGAGCGTTTGATCCAAAAGAATCTGTTTTATTTTCCGCTTAGGATATTTTTTTATAATCGCTTTGAATTTTTCCAAGGTAAATTCTTTTAATAATGGCTCCAAGCCGAATTCGCCGGACAATTTCTCAATTCCCTCTTTGTCGGTTATTCTCATCCAGCCGAATTTTCTTAGGTCGTTGAAATATAATTTTGACCCGTCTTTGAAAGTGATAATAATATGCGTAAACTTGTTGGGTAGATTATCCACTCCGTCTTTTTGTGGATGGCCACCAGTAAAAACTTTTGACTTTTGACCTTTAATTTTTAACTTTTGAAAAATTAATTGCCCGGTCAACTTCAAATGCACCATCAAAAAATCTTTACCGCTCAAATCAAAAATCAAAATCTTCGCCCGCCTTTTGACGTCCGTAATTTTTTTATTTTTTAATTTTTGGTCAAACTCTTTTTCGGATAAAGGACGCACCATCTTGGCCCATCTCACCTCGGCCGATTTGATGATCTTCCCCTTGACCGCTTCTACCAATTCCCGCCGCAGAGTTTCTACTTCTGGCAGTTCAGGCATAACGAAGTTTATAAAGTTATAAAGTTCACCCAGTTAAATAGCGCCTTCGGCGCACCTTCGCCTTTAGCGAAGGTATCTAACGGGGTAAATAAAGTTAAAAGTTATTATTTTAGTTATCCCATCTTCTTTCCGTCATTCCCGCGAAGGCGGGAATCCAGAGTAAAAGCACGGATTTAATTGAAATTCGCATGGATCCCCGCTTTCGCGGGGATGACAATTTGAGTGAGTTCCGTGATTTTAAAATTTAAATTCAACATTATTCTCTCCTCTCAAAATTCTTTCCACCATTTCAATCTCCGCTAAAATCCCTTCAATCAAATCATAATTTTTACATTCTTCGCAAGTCGCCCAAGCGTGGTCAATGCTGTCCTCGTCCAATTTCACTTCTCCGGATTTGTAATCCGCGTAAAAGCTTAAAATTATCGCCGGCGTGCCATCCGGGATAATAAACGCCATATCCAAAAGATATTTGACCCGCCCTACTTCCAGATTGACTTCCTCCCTGATTTCCCGCCGAAGCGAATTTTCAATCGCAAAATACCAATGATAGTTTGTTGTTTTTGGCGTGTTGGTGTAATCATCCGTTTCCAGTCCCCCGCCCGGCACCGTCCATTTGCCGGGAAAACTCTTTTTACTCAAGCTGCGCCGAGTAATTAAATACTTAAACTGTCCGCCCTCTTCCTTGTAAATTATGGCGGTAGAAGTGATCCGATGAAGCTCTTTGTCTTTAATTTCCATAAAATTTGGATAATTTTTATAAAATCATTCTATCACTTTCAAAATAAAAATACCATGCGGCTTTTGCTACGTAGCATGCTACGTAGCAAATAAAAAAAGCCGCTTGCGTCAGCAAACGGCTGTTTATTTTTTGACAATTTTCTTAAACGGCTGGCATCTTCCAGCAAATCTTAGGCAGCCCGCTATTATCTATCCCCAGCTTACCGGTGATTCCAAGAATTTCCAGCCAATAACTGTCAAGGCAATCGGAGAGTCTCCGGCGTTCGCCTGTCAACAATTTCGGCGCAACTCGTTCAAAAAATAAAACTAATTCTCCTTGCCATTCTGCAAGTGCTAGGCGGAATTCATCTTGTTTTTTCTCTTCCGTCTTCCTGCTAAAACGGGTGCGTCTCATCTTTTCCCACAAAGAATCCAACCTTGAATCAGTCTCGGCCATCTCGTTTTTAATCAACAAAGCGAAATCGGTCGGCAGATGCTTAATAAGCAGATACGCTTTTCTGCCGCTGCCGACAGAAAAAAAGGTCAATGCTAAAATTGAAAGAGCGACAATAACGAACACAACCACCGGCCACATAAGCGTTCCTCCTCTTGTTTTGTTAAGCCTTATCCTCTATTTCCCAACTCCCAACTATATCAAACCAGATATTTTTGTCAACTCTTGACAAAAAAACAAATATAATATATAATGACCTCACCTGACCGAAGCGCGAAATTATGCGCCTAGCGTACAGGCCCCGTCCGTATAGGTCTCGAACAAAGTTTATGGTCGGGTTTACCGACACCTTGCCGTAAAGCCGAATAAGCCTGACGGACGGAAAGCTCGGTCTTCGACGGGAAAATATCGGATAAGTCATTGATCGTGCGGGTCGAACCGACGATAGAGTCCCGATGCCGCTTCTGACTGGTCTATGACTGAAAAGTTTCTGGGATATCGTGACGACATAGAGGTCGTACCAGGGGCAATAATCTCTGAAACAAACCCGCCATCCGCTCTCCAATTGCCGATAATTGGAGAGTTTTTTTAATGTATTGACAAATTTTATAGATATGCTATACTCTATAAAGTGCAGAGACGGTAAGACTCCGTGCTCATGGCTCCCCGAGGATGTGACCTTGTAACGGTCACTACCACTTCGGGGATTTTTTATTTTCCATGACATTTTTTATACTTTTTCCCACTGCCGCACGGACACGGATCATTCCGGCCGACTTTTTTGCCGTCATAGTGAGTGCTGTCTCTAATGATTTTATCCTCTTTTCTTTCGGCCAGCCCATCATCGCTTTCCATCGGCGATTTCATCGCCGATTCTTTGCTGGGCGCGGAAAACTGTAAATTCTTGGACTGGCTTTCTGCGACCGCGACTTCCTGTGGCGCCACCAGGCCGATTTTATAAATACTGTAAACAATCTGTTTGTCAATGTTGGCCAAAAGTTCTTTAAACATTTTCAGCGCTTCCCGCTTGTATTCCACCAGAGGATCGCGCTGACCATAGCCGCGCAGGCCGATGCCGGTGCGCAAGTATTCCATCGTCTCCAAATGCTCCACCCAAAAAGTGTCAATCACGCGAAGCAAAATCCCCTTTTCCACTTGACGCATCGGTAAAATATCCGATTGCGGATTGGGCAAGAGATTGACTTTTTCTTCCAATTCATTGTAAGCCGCGACCGCTAATTTATATAAGTAGCCGACAATTCGGTCGCGCGCCATCTGATCGCGCTCGCGGTCGCCCGCCTCCAATTGCATCTCGCTCAAAGCCACTCGATCTTGCGACTTTAGGATAAAAATCGTCCCCATCGTCTCGTAAATCTCTTCCAAATTCCATTGATTTTCATCGGCGCTCCCGCTGTGAAAATCAACCACTGATTCAATTTCTTTTCTGACGGTTGATAAAATCATTTCTTTCGTCTCCGCGCCGGCCAAAATCTGCCGGCGTTTTTTATAAATCGTTTCTCTTTGCTTGTTCATTACATCATCATATTCCACCAGATGTTTTCTGACGTCAAAATTATTGCCTTCCACTTTTTTCTGCGCTTGTTCAATTGACTTGGAAATCATCTTATTTTCAATCGGCATATCGTCAGGCACGCCCATCGTCTCCATAATGGATTTCATCCGCCCCGAGCCGAAAATCCGCATCAGGTCGTCGTCCATGGAGAGGAAAAATTGCGAGAGGCCCGGGTCGCCTTGGCGGCCGCTTCGGCCGCGAAGCTGGTTGTCAATCCGGCGGGATTCGTGCCGCTCGGTGCCCAAGACGCAGAGCCCGCCCGAGGCGACGACTTTTTTGTGTTCTTCTTCATCGTACGGATGTCCGCCCAAAATAATGTCCACGCCGCGGCCGGCCATGTTGGTCGCCACCGTCACCGTGCCGACCCGTCCGGCTTGAGCGATGATGTGCGCTTCTTTTTCGTGATGCTTGGCGTTTAGAATTTGCGGGTCAATCCCCTCGCGCGCCAAGAGCTCGGCCAAGAGCTCGTTCTTCTCAATGGAAATCGTGCCGACCAAAACCGGCTGGCCATTTTGGTGGCGCTCTTTTATCTCCCGCGCCAACGCTTGGTATTTACCGGTCTCGTTTTTGTAAATCCGGTCATTGGCGTCAATTCTAATCATCGGCTGATTCGTCGGAACGATGACGACTTCCAATTTATAAATTTTGAAAAATTCTTCGGCCTCGGTCGCCGCCGTGCCGGTCATGCCGGAAAGTTTTTGATAAAGACGAAAATAATTCTGGAAAGAAATCGTGGCGAGGGTGCGGCTTTCCTTCTGGACCGCCACATTTTCTTTGGCTTCAATCGCCTGATGAAGGCCTTCGCTGTACCGGCGGCCGAACATCATCCGGCCGGTGAATTCGTCAATAATGATAATCTCGCCGTCCTTGACGACATAATCCCGGTCTTTTTTAAACAGGGTCCACGCCTTCAAGGCCTGCTCGATGTGATGGACATCGCTGATGCCGCGGTCGGTGTAAATATTGTCCACGCCCAATGATTTTTCCACTTTCGCCATTCCCTCTTCGGTCAAGGTGGCGGCGCGCATTTTTTCATCAATATTATAATCCTCGCCTTCTTGGAGCTTTCTGACGATTTGGGAAAATTGATAATATTTGTCGGTTGATTCCATGTCCGGCGCCGAGATGATGAGCGGCGTCCTCGCCTCGTCAATCAAAATGGAGTCCACCTCGTCCACGATGGCAAAACAAAGTTCTCGCTGGACCATCTCGTCAAGCAAGCCGACCATATTGTCTCTCAAATAATCAAAACCAAATTCATTATTGGTGCCGTATAAAATGTCGCAAGCATAAGCTTCTTTTCGGGAACATATTTCTAGATGCTGGACATCAAGCATCTCGTCACCCTCGCCAATTTTTTTATCGGAATTAAATCGATAAGAAACATTCTGCTGGCCGATACAGCCAACCGAGAGTCCCAAAAAATTATAAATTTTTCCCATCCAATCCGCGTGGATTCTCGCCAGATAATCGTTGACCGTGACGAGATGCGCGCCTTTTCCGGCCAGCGCGTTTAAATAAAGAGGACAAGTCGCCACGAGCGTTTTGCCTTCACCGGTTTTCATTTCCGCGATCTGTCCGCGATGGAGCGCGACGCCGCCCATCAGCTGGACGTCAAAATGTCTTTGGCCGATCGTCCGCTTGGCCGCTTCGCGCACCACGGCAAACGCTTCGGGCAAAATATCGTCAACCGTTTTTCCTTGTAACAACTCATCTTTAAATTTCTGGGTCTGGCCCTTCAATTCCTCATCGGAAAGCGTCTCAAATTTCGGCTCCAATTTATTAATTTCATCAACGATAAGCCGGAGCTCTTTCAGAACCCTCTCATTGCTGTCGCCGATAAGTTTGGAGAAAATAGACATGACGGCTTATGGTTTATGGTTTATGGTTTATGGTTTATGGCTAATAAATTTTAGCAAAAAAATCGGAATTTGGCAATTAAAAAAAAGCCGGCATCGCGAACGACACCGGCAACGGCAGAATTTAATGATCCGGCTTTCCATTGAGGCAATACCATCCTCTTTGGACGGAAAGAAAACCTTCTTGCGCGAGAAAAGCCAATCGGGAACTCGCGTCTTCTTTAGTTATGGACAATTTCTTTGCTACTTGAGAAGCTCTCAATTGGACTGTTTGGGAAACAAAAAGTAAAAACGCGAGGCAATACTTTCTTTTCCCTAAAACCGGCTGATAGCCTTCCCTGTCTTGCTTCTCTTTTCGTACATCTAATAAATTCATCGCCCCACCTCCTATTTTTGGCTGGCGCCATGAAAACCGTGCTTTTGTTTATATTTTATTAATTCTGCTTTTAATCTTTTTAACATTTCACTAATCGACTTGTCAATGGTATCGGTTTCCGCTTCGGCTCGAATAATTTTTTTCGGCACCGCCAAATTGACCTCGGCGCGATAGATGTCGCCCTTCTGATGATGGAAGGTGGTGACGCCGATTTCCACGTCGGCTTTGATGATGCAATCGCAGTAACGGGTCAGTTTGTTAATTTTTTTAGTGATAATTTCGTGCGCCTCCGGCGCGAGTTTGGCGTTTTTCGCCTTGATGATGATTTCCATGACTTAATATAATTTATTTTTAAAATCCCACATATCTAATTTCCTCCATTAATTGAATATTAAATTTCTGCCGCACTTTCTGCTTTATAATTGAGATGAGCATAACCACATCCTCGGCGGTCGCGCCGCCGGCGTTGACGATGATATTCGCGTGGTTTTGAGAAATTTGAGCGCCGCCGATTTTTTTGCCTTTCAAGCCGCATTCTTCGATCAGCCAGCCAGCGGGAACTTTTTTGTAAGCCATGAACTTTTCCGGAAATTCAGGAAATTTATTTCTGAAATTATTCATCTCTTCATTATTTAAAACGATATTTTTAAAAACACTGCCGGCGCAAGAATAATTGTCAAATTTTTTCGTCCGCTCCGCCAGAATTTCCTTGACTTCTTTTTTAATCTTTTCTCGGTTGCCCTTCATCAGCTTTAAAGTCGCGGAGAGAATGATGTCTTTGTTTCCCTCTCGACTGAAAACGCTTTCCCGATAAGAGAAACCGCAATCTTTATTTTTTAGAATTTTTATTTTGTTTTGGCGCCACACCGACACCTCGCTTATCACCTCGCTGATTGATTTGCTATAAGCGCCGGCATTGCCAAAGATGGCTCCGCCGACCGTGCCATAAATGCCGGCCGCCCACTCCAGGCCGGAAAGGCCGAGTGATAAGGCCTCACCGACCGCCTTGCTTAAAAACACGCCCGCTTCACATTCTAATGTTTCACCTCGGTTTTTAATCCGATTAAAATCAAATTTCATCACCAAACCGTCAAAACCATTATCGCTTACCAAAATATTGCTTCCCCCGCCCAAAATAAAAAATGGCCAGCCGGATTTTTCAATTATCGGCATTATTCTCATCAGCTCATCAGTGTTTTGGACAAGACAAAAATATTTCGCCGGCCCGCCGATTTTAAAGGTGGTGAATGGCGAGAGCGGCTCATTTTCTTTGAGCCGTTCGCCGAGAATATTTCTTAATTTTTGAACGACATCAGGCATAAATAAAATCATTTTTTTCTCTTATCCACTATCTTCACTCTCCCCTTCTTTTTCCCTTGATAAAAACGGCTGCTTGCCATCTTCCGATGTTGTGACGCCAAACTACCGCCGGCGATTTTCCGCCGTTTCTTTTTTACTTCCCGTTTGGCCGCTTTGATGATTTTTTCTTCTAAATTAAAAAATAATTCTTGATCAACTTTTGACATAAATTTAAATTTGACAAAAATTATTTCATTCTTTATAATAGAATCACTTTTGAACTTTAGGTCTCAACCGGGGATTAAACCCTATAAGGAGGTGAGAGAGATGTCGGAGATGTTGAAGTTTTGTCCCAAATGTAAGACTGGCTCTTTTCTTGGTTCGTGGCTTCCCAATATGAATTTCTGTCCCCAACATGGCACCAAACTGGAAACAATGGTGCTTAAAAAGTGCTCCTGCGGCAATGAGATGATGCCCAATCAGAATTATTGTAGCCAATGCGGTCAAAAACTCCAAAAGTAATTTGAGTGTCAAATTATTATATCCTTTCTCAACTCTTTGGGAGAGGATATTATTTTACTAAAATTTTTCCTACCTCATAAATATCGCCCGCTACTTGACAGATTTAAAAAAATAATATAAAATTTTATTACCTGATCGAAACGCCGACCAATGTTAATGTGATTTCAAAAGGAGGTGTAAAGATATGAAACTCGGTACGACGAAAGAAAATAAATCACCAGATGCTCAGATCGAGGACGAGATTAAACAGATTCAGAGTATGGTGGCGACGATACCATCATCCAGATTGAGCGATGCCATAAAGGGAAACAGGGAGTTCCAGTCTCAGTTTGAGGGGCCTTTAGATAAAGTGGTGCTGACTGGACTAACAAGCTAATTGTTCTTTTTGGGAATTGAGATATACCCGCAGATTCCTTGCGAGCGCACAGCCGTTCTTTCCGATCGGCTGTTTTTTTATCCAGACTGCTTTTTTATTTTACTAATTTTTTCGCCATTTCATAAATATCACCCGCGCCCATAATCAGAATTAAATCAAAATCCGCCGCTTGCTTTTTTATCAGCTCGCCGGTTGATTTCAAATCGCCGCCGTACTGCGCTCTGGCACTATTTTTTTTCGCCGCTTCAACTAATTTTTTTGAGCTGATATTAAAATCTTCCGGCCGCTCCCGTCCTTTGACATAGAAAATATCGCTGACGATCACCTGGTCGGCGGCGTCAAAACTACCCACAAATTCGTTGAACAAATTTTTTGTTCGTGAGTACTGGTGCGGCTGAAAAACCGACAAGATTTTTTTATTCGGATAAAATTCTTTGGCCGCCTCAATTGTTTTTCTGACGGCGTAAGGGGTGTGAGCGTAATCGACGATAATCGGTCTTTCCTCGATCTCGCCGATTTTTTCAAATCGCCGCCAAGCACCGCGAAAATCAGCTAACGATTTTTTTATTATCCCAAAATCAATCCCGCAAACCAAAGCGACAGCAATCGCTCCCAAAGAATTATAAATATTGTACTTTGCCGGCAAAGGTAATTTTATCTCGCCTAATTTTTTATTTTGATAATATAAATCAAAATTTTGGCCGCCCTCTTGAAGTCGGATATTTTTCGCCATCACCTCGGCTCCACTCTCTATCGCAAAAGAAATGATTTTTGCCTTTTTACCGCCAACAACTTCTTTCGTATTTTCATCGTCAAAATTGGCAATGATAAATCCGTCGTCCGGCACCCGAGTAAGATACTCGCCAAAAGCCGACTTAATATCTTCCAAATCAGAATAATAATCCAAATGGTCAGGGGCGATATTGGTGATAACCGCGATTTTCGGTCGGTAATGGTCAAAAGCCCGCTTATATTCGTCACTTTCAAAAATAAAATGCTTACCACTCCCCGCGCGCGAATTTCCGCCCAAATACCCGGTTTTACTGCCAATAACAATAGTCGGATCCAAACCCGCGTCCAAAAAAATCTTGCCAATCATCGCCGTGGTCGTCGTCTTGCCGTCGGTGCCGGAGACGCCGATGCCGTATTTATCCGACAAAAGCTGCCCCAAAAATTCCGGATAAGAAAATTCCTGAATTTTTAATTCTTTTATTTTTTTTCTCTCAATATTATCTGGCGGCGCGGCGACGGTATAAACAGCCAAGTCCGCGTCTTGGGGAACATTTTCCGCTTTTTGCGGAATGAAAACTTTTATCCCGTCCCGTGTCAGCTCATCAGTAATCTCACTTTGACTCGCATCGCTGCCAATCACCTCTTTGCCTTGGCTCTTCAAAATACGCGCCACGGCGGAGATGCCAATACCGCCAATGCCGACGAAGAAAATTTTATTTATTTTTTCTAAATTTATATTCATTGAAGGTTTTAAAATTCTATTTCGCCATCCCTATCAGAATCTTCGCCACTTTATCCGCTCCATCGCGCTTCATCACTCGGACGATATTTTGCGATAAGGCCTCTCTTTTCGTTTTATCAAAAATCAATTCCTTTATTCTCGCGATCAAATTGTCGCTGTTTAATATCTCTTGGGACAACATAAAAGCCGCGCCATTTTTTTGAAAATGCATCGCGTTGGCGTCTTGATGGCCGGGAATCGGGATGATGATTGACGGCTTGCCCAAAATCGCGAGCTCCGACAAAGTGGACATCCCCGCTCGAGAGACCACCAAATCGGCAACGCAGAGAGCGCTCATCATCTCATCAGTCAAAAATTCAAACTGGTAATAATTATCCCTCTGGTCACTGGTATTCTTCCCTTTGCCGGTAAGATGGATTACTTGGCAAAAAGTCAAAAGTTCAGCCAATGATTTTTCCACTGTCTCATTAATTTTTGTCGCCCCAGTCCCGCCGCCAAAAATCAAAACCACGGGCAAATCTTTTTTGAGGCCGAGAATTTGCCGGTCTTTTTTCGGCTCGCACGAAAAAAATTCTTGTCTCACCGGATTGCCGGTCAAAATGGTTTTACGACTGGAAAAATCTCTCAAGGACGGCTCAAAAGAAACGGTTATCTTTCTGGCGGCATTGGCCATCAGCTTATTGGCCAAACCGGCGACGATATCTTGCTGATGAATAAGAACCGGAATAAACAAAATCCGCGCCGCCCAAGCGACCGGCACGCCGACAAAACTGCCGGCAACCATCATGGCCTTGGGCCGAAAAGACAGAAGAATAAAAAAGCTTTGAATAAATCCCCAAAAAATCTTGAAAATATCGGAAAAATTGGCTCGGTCAAAATAACGGCGCAGCTTGCCGGAAGAAATCGCGCGATATGGAATCTTGTAGCTTGCTACCGCCTCTTTTTCCGGGCCGGTTTTCGTTCCCAAAAATAAAAATTCCGCTTTCGCTTTTTTGTCTTTTATTTTTTCATAGACGGCGATTAAGGGACTCACCGAGCCCATTGTTCCGCCGCCGGCAAATAATATTTTCATGCTTGTTTGGATATGTTAACAAGGATTCCCGCCGCCGCCAAGCAGGTCATCAAGGCCGTGCCGCCGTAAGAAATAAACGGCAACGGCACGCCAGTCATCGGCAAAATGCCGATCACGCCGCCGATATTTAAAAAGGCCTGAAATAAAAACCAAGTGATGATGCCAATAACCAACATCCGGCCGAATTGGTCGCGGCAATTTTTTATGAGTTTCAAACCGCGGAAAAATAAAAACAGAAAAACCAAAACGACAAAAATTGAAAATAAAAATCCCAGTTCTTCGGCAATAATGGCAAAAATTGAATCCGAATAGGCCTGCGGCAGATAAGCGAATTTCTGACGACTATGGCCGAAACCCTTGCCCCAGAAGCCGCCCGAACCCACGGCCAAAAGCGCCTGATTGATGTGATAGCCGATACCTTGCGGGTCAAGCTCGGGATGAAGAAAGGTGGTCAGCCTTTTTGCCCGATAGGGCGACAACTTGACGAGGAGGGCCAATCCGCCCAAACCAAAAACCGTCAGCCACGACAAATGGAGCAGGCGGCCGCCGGCGACAAAATAAACCGCGAGCGAAGTGACGACAATGATAATCATCGTGCCGGTATCCGGCTGAAAAATCAAAAGCAAAGTGATGATCGCTAAAACGAAAATAAAAGGAATGAAACCGGAATGCAAATCCTTCAGGTGATGCTCGCCTCGATTGGCCAGCCAGGAAGCCAAATAAATCAAGAAAGACAATTTGACGATTTCCGACGGCTGAAGCGAAAAACCGAAAACATTAATCCAGCTTTGCGATGTCCCCCACTTGGCGCCAACGCCGGGAATGAAGACCAAAACTAAAAGCGCGATGGAGCCGATTAAAAACGGCACGGCCAAAGATTTCAACCGATGGTAATCAAATCGCGAAAAGAAAAAGAAAAGCAAAACGCCGGGCAGAAAACCGAAAATAATTTGGTGCTTCACGTACCAATAACTGTCGTGGAATTTCTGCCAGCCGAGAGCCGTGCCCGCCGAGGAGAGCATCACCAAGCCGAATAAAACCAAAAAACCGACAGCGCCGACCAAATACCAATCCGGCTGTTCGCTCGGGCGCGAACGGAAGGGATTTTTAAAGATGGATTTTAGGTTTAGTTTCATAAAAAGTTATCCATAATAAGCTATTTACTTTACTTATTTTATGTGCTACATTTAAATCACATCAGTAGTTCTTTCAGTGGCCACTGGAAGCGTAGCGCAGGCAAAACAAGAAGATGGAGGGTAAAATAATGGCAGAAAGAGCACGCTATAAGAGATGTAAGGAGAAGGCAGTCGCCGAAATCACACAGAAATCGGCCAAGGCGTCGACATAAGTTAAACCTCGTACGACTGATTGTCGACATTCTATTCCGGCGGGCAGAGATAATCTGTCCGCCATTTTTTTTATCCTAATTTATTGACTATTTTTCTAAATTGATCACCCTTTTCTTCAAAATTCTTCCACAAGCTGTAGCTCGGCGAAGCGGTGGAAAGCAGGGCGACATACCCCTGGGGGGTATACCTATAAGCGAACTCAACCGCTTTTTTCATCTTATCGGTCGAAAGGACATTCAATCCTTTTCTGTCTTTAAACATTCTTTTCCCTGTTTCGGGAAATAAAACAATATTCTTTATTTTCAATCTTCTGATTTCCTTTTCCAATCGGGAAAAATCATATCCCCTGTCTGTCCCGCCCAAAAAAATCGTGCCTACACGGCCAAGTGCCGATAAGGCCGAAAGTGTCGATTCCGGCGTGGTGGATATGGCATCATCATAGAATTTTATTCCCCGGTACTCGCCGATAAATTCCAAGCGATGAGGCAGGGGCTTGAAATTCTTGATCGCCGATCTTATCCTCAAATCGGAAATTTTAAATATCTTGGCCACCGCTATCGCCGCCATCACATTTTCTTGGTTATGTTTCCCCAGAAGCGGTGAATCGAAAATTTTGAGTTTTGCCTCACGGCCGAATGGAATCGCCTTGCCTCGCGATTCTTTGGCCCACTTTCTTAGTTCTTCGACTTTTTTGTTGTAGATAAAATAATCGGATTTGGACTGATGAATAATAATATTTTTCTTGGCCTGATAATAATTGTTTAACCCGCCGTGATAATCAAGATGTTCCGGAAAAAGATTGGTCACCACCGCGACATTGGGTGAAAATTTTATATCTTCCAATTGGTAGCTGGACAGTTCAACTATTAAAATTTCCTCGGAATCGTTTTTTTTAAAAAAATATTCAAGCATCGGCCGGCCGATATTGCCCAAAAATTTAGCTTTAAGCCCTCCCTTTTTAAGGATATCATAAATCAAAGCGGCAGTCGTGCTCTTGCCCTTACTGCCGGTGACACCGATAACCCTGTTCTTTATCCTGGACAATAGAATATTGGTACCAGTCGTATAGGGGATTTCAACTAACCGCTTAGGCATGCCCGCGGTTTTGACCGCTATTTCATAATCTTTTTGCTTATTTAAATAATTTTTATCTCTACTCTCATCGGCGATGCCAATTTTTATTTCCGGATAATATTTTTTCAGGAATTTTTCATTGACTTTCCCCTCCCGGGCATAGCCCATGATCAAAGCTTTTTCCACGCCCGCGAATTTGAATCTTTCCGGCAGATTCAATGCCTCGTTATACCTAAAAACCTTTTTCTGCTTTTTCTCGTCCGCCTTTATTTTGGCTGATAATTTTTTGACGATGAATGAATCGGCGAATTTATCTGATGACCTCTTGAAAGCGACGCGCATTTCTTCAAATGTCCCCACGCAATCAAACGGCTTCATTTTCCCCAAACCCAAAAGATCTTCAAAAAGCGGAAGAAGCTTATTGTCGTCAAGCAAATTCTGGTCGAAAATCCCAACCACCTTTTTCTTCGGCAATGTTGCGGCGAGCATCACAAACATAAAAGCGCATTTCGGGCATTCTCCGCACCACAATTTCGACGATCGCGCCAGGTGGACTTTAAAGCTGCGGTTGCAAGAAGTGAAAACCGGAAAATATTTTTCCATTTTCGAAAACATTTCTGTCACCCTGATTTCATAATAAGGCCTGATGAGTGAGAAGTATTTCAAACTCGGAGTCAAATTTTCCTTCAAATAATCGACAAACATTTCTTCAAACTCTTCGGATTTGCTCCATTGGTGATTAATGGTTTCGCCGTCATATTTGATATTTCCAAAATTGCTGCTGTGTTCGTTGGCCACGGCAAAATATTTATTATTCGAGCTTATTGCCGCAAGCGAACCGATAAAAGCGATAATCGCTGAAATGGGAATATGGCCGTTGTATGAATCAGGCCAAGAGGAGAAAATTTTCGGATCCAATTTTCTCTTGACCGGCGCCGCCGGAATACCGGCCGTCAAAGTGACATTTCTCGCCACCGGAAAATCTTTTTCCGTTTCAAGTAAATACGCATTAATGGGCAAATTTTCTTTTTTCAAGAGTTCGATGGCGACGATTGAATCTTTGCCGCCGCCCACCCCGACTAAACACGATTCTTTTAAGGGTAAATCATAAACTTTTCTCGTGGTTTGACCGCCAGCGCTTTTGAATCTAGCAATGTCTTTGAATTTTATTTTATTGCGATAGCAGAATTCACCCAAGCCCTTGCGATATAAAATATTAAAAAAATTTGCCTGGCCGGCCGATAGATGATACGGAAACTCAAATCTTTTTGGCGCGTAAAGCTTGTAGTAGCTGATTCCCAAAACCAAATGCAAATCGATTAAAAAATTATTCAGCAGTTCTTTGGGCATTTTTTTAAAATCGCAACCCGCGGGAAAAACAATCTCTTCGCTGAATTTTTCAATCTTCCCGGATTTGAATTTTATTTCATAATTAAAAACCAACCTCCTTTTTGGGAGATCCGCGTGGAAAGAAACAAATTTAAAAACTGTGGCTTTAACCGGCATTATTTTAGATTTTTATTCTTAAAATCCATCGACTTGACAAGGGTAAATAAATAACATATAATGATAACATCACGATGAGAGGCTACCCAAAAGGTTTCGTCCTGCGGTTATGCCTCTTTTTTTATTTGCTAAAAGACAATTTATCTTTCGTATTGTTTAAAAATGCAATTAGATGAGAAAATTTTCTTAAAAGTGAAGAATATTTAAACTTATTGGGAATTATCAACCTTTCTATTTTATTTTTTAATTCTAAATATTCTATCAGGCAATGAAAATCGCCGTCACCGGTAACAACAACGGCTTTATTATAATTTGGATATTCAATCATTGTATGTAAAACCAATTCAGCGTCGACATTGCCTTTTACTTCATTATTGGGCAAAAATAAAACTGGCTTAAATATAATAATATAGCCGTAATTCTGCAAAGTTTTATATAACGACTCATTACCAGCCATGTAACCAATAAATATAAAAGCTTTCTTTACCGAAAAACGATCAGATAAATACCGCCTGAATTTTAGCCAATCCAAAATCCAACCCTGCTCGCGGATAGCCAGATTGACATTCTGACTGTCAATAAACGCGTAATTATTGGCTTTAATTTTCATTTTTACTTTTTCCTGTAAATATAAATGATACAGCTCGCCAAAGAGGGAAACAGAGAAAAAAATCGATCAATAGTGCCGAGTATTTTCTTGTGAGCATATAAACCGGCTCCAGATTTTTTTAATATCTTCAAATCATATTTTTTGGCGATAAAATCCAAAACATGGCGATTTAAAATTCTTATATGACCGGATGGCGTTGAAGAACGAGACAGGAAATCCCTCTTGCCGATAGAAAAAATCGGCACATTATCATAAAAAAAATATTCCTGAAAGTAAGGAATTTTACCGAATAGAATTAAAAAACGATTTAACCAACTGTTCAAATTAGGCGTGGAAATAATCAGAATACCATTTTTATCCAGCAACTTCACCACAGCATCTAAATATTTATCTAAATTATAAATATGCTCGATATTTTCCAAAGATAAAATTAAATCAAACTTTTTTACCCCCCCTCCCAGTAAAAGATATGATATCGTCTTGGCTAAAATTTATATTCCGATAATTGTTTTTTGCTAAGATGATAGCTTTTACTGAAATATCAATGCCAAAACAATCAATTTTTTTATTAACTCTCTTTACAAAATCTAAAAAATAACCAGTACCGGTGCCGACATCTAAACAATTCTTAATTTTATTTTTCTGTATTATTCGCTCAATTATTTTCTTTGTTTTCTTTATCCTATTTTTGGCAAAAACCGATTCAATTTCATGACCATAGCTCTCGTTTTTATCGTAGATTGAATCTTGCATATAAAATAAAAATGACTTTCAACTTTGAACTTTTAACTTTTAACTTATTTACCGCCACCCCGCCCTATCCAATAAAAATATCACCAGTCCGATTACCGACATCATCGCCGAAATAACCCAAAACCGCATTACGACTTTAGCTTCGGGCCAGCCCTTGGCCTCAAAGTGATGGTGGATGGGCGTAGAGAGAAAAATTTTCTTACCCTGGCGAAGTTTCTTGGAAGCGACCTGAATCAAAACAGAAACCGACTCCACTACGAATAAGAGTCCGATTATCGGCAGGAGCAAAACCGTGTTGGTGAGGAGCGCGATAATCGCCAAAGTGACGCCCAAAGACATCGCGCCGGTATCGCCCATAAAAAATCTGGCCGGCGGGATATTAAACCAAAGAAAAGCCAAAAGCGCGCCGACAATCACGCCGCAAAAAGCCGCCAAATCATATCGGCCTTGGACAAAAGCAATCGCGCCGAAAGAGAGAAACGCCGCCAGTAGCGTCCCGCCCGCCAAACCGTCCAATCCGTCTATTTCGTTGACGGAAAAAGCGGTGGAAACCACCACAAAAATCACCACCGGAATGAACCACCAACCGATATTGAAAGTCGCCAAGAATGGAATGCGGACAAAATCCCAATCCAATTTAAAATAAAACCACCAGGCGACGACCAACGCGATCAGGGCGTAAATAATTAGCCGATGCCGCACCGACAAACCACCTCCGTATTTGCCGATTTTTCTGATATTCAAATAATCGTCCACGAGTCCGACGAGCGCCGTCGCCACCAAAGCGCCCAAAGGCAACCAAGTCTGCGACCGGCTCAAAAAATCCAAACTGCCGAACGCGCCGTCAAAATATCGCCCCAAAACATAAAACACCACCGCGAAAACCAGAGTCGTCACCCAAACCAGCACGCCGCCCATGGTCGGGGTGCCGGATTTTTTTTGATGCATCTGGGAGTAAATCGGCGCTTGCTCTGAAGTCCGAATCTGTTTGCCCAATTTATATTTGTATAAAAAATAAGTGAGGAGCGGGGTGAATCCAATCGCCACGATGAATGACAAAAAAGTGAGAAAAAAAATTTTAATGACAAAAAAGTCAATGGTCATATTTTAAAAATATAAAAACTTAAAAATATAAAAATAAAATTATTTCTATGTTTTTATATTCTTGTATTTTTATAATTACCAATTTTCGTAGATTATAAGCGCCACGGCGGCTAAAATAATCAAACTGAAAAAGCTGGCGGCGAAACTCAAAAAATAACTTAGAATCCGCTCCTTCAAATAAAGATGAAAAGAGAAAAGATTATTCGCGACTATTACCAACAGTTGAATCAGCGGAATGACCAAAATAAAAAACCACGGTCCTAAAGACGAGATGCCGAAATAAATATTGAAACGCAAAATAATATATTCATTGACCGTTAGAAAATTAAAAATCAATGCCGCCCAAATACCGGCATTGACCAGGAGAGAGAAAAAAAGATTGGCCAAAATCAGCTTGTCCCTTTTGGCCGGGCTGGTTATCACCGCTTCGCGGAAATTAAAGAAAAGCATAATATTATTCTTTTATTATAAACATTTTATTCATTTATGTCTAACCGATTATTTAAAATATGCTAATTTGCCGAATTTGACATAAAGCAAAAAAAATGATAAATTTAAATGTTAAAAATAAATTTTAATAATCCGATATAATTTAGCTAAAATTAAACAAAATTTATGAATTCAGAAAACATCTTTAAGGCTAAAAATCTGAAAACTATCGCTATTATCACCATCTTAGCGCTGATTTTGAGCTTAGTTTTCAGCTTTTTGCAAACGTCAAAATACAAGTCTTCGGCCAAACTCTTGGTGGTTTACAGCCAGGAAAACATCGACGCTTACGCCGCTTCGCAAACCGCCAACTATCTGGCCGGCATTTTGAGTGAAGTCGTTTATTCTTCTTCTTTTATTGATAATGTCCTAAAAACCAATTTTGACCTGAAAGATAATCTGGGTTCGAGCCAAGAAAAGAGATTGGCCAATTGGAAAAAAATGGTCAAGGTAAAAAATCAAGAAAATAAAGGCATTATTATTATTGAAGTTTTGAGCCGTGACCAAAACCAAGCGGAAAAATTCGCCCAAGCGATCACTTTCGTCCTGATCAATAAAAACGCCAACTATCACGGTTCCGGCGACAAAGTTTCAATCCGCGTCATTGAAACGCCGAACTTTCCGCAAAAACCCAGCCAACCCGACTTCGCCATAAACACGCTTATCGGTTTGGCAGCTGGATTAATCATCGGTTTCACTTTCATATTTATTTTTCCAGAACAAAAACTTTTTGATTTCACCAATAAAAGAAAAAATGATCTGGGTATCGGAGACGAAACGATAGAATTTCATCCAGTGGCGGAAACTAAAACGGAGAATCAAAGTAATCAAGAAAAGAAAGATGATAACCAGATTTATAACTGGTAATAAAAACATATGGGGGAGGAAAAAAACGCCAAATCAGGTTATGGTAAAATCTACGAAGTCATCGCCTATGTTGTCTTGGGCGCTTTTTTTGTTTGGTCTGTCTTTTTTGATTTTTCTCCTCTGATTTTTACCGTCTTTTGTCTCTTGGCCTTTACCCTGATCGCTTTCAAAGCCGACATCGGCTTGGGATTGATCATCTTCTTAACGATGATTTTTGAAAGATTCTTTACCTTAAAGCCGCTCATCGCCGGCGGCGATATTTACAAGATTTATCCTCTGGATGTGATAATTATTTTTTCAATTATCGCTCTTATCGTCGGCGTCGCCCTTGGCCATAAAAAAATGAATTTGATTTGGGGCTGGCCGGAAAAATTGATGGCGCTTTTTATTTTAATTGTCTCGGCTTATTTTATTAGAAGCCTTTTTGACTTAAACGCCGATTTCGCGACCGCTTTCAGCTCGCTTAAAAATTATGGCTTTTATCCCCTTCTGTATTTCTTAACGATTTACTCCATTTCCGATAAATCAAAATTTAAAAAAACCGTCCATTTAATCCTCTTGGCTGGCATCATCTTGATTGCTTTTATCGTCATCGGCGTTTTTAGAGGTAATGGTTTATGGACCGAATTCACTCCCCTGTCCACTCAAGGCGCGCGTCTCTTGGCGGGCACGCACGGCTTTTATCTCTCTCTCGCCGTTTTAATCGGTCTTGGCCTCGTCTCTTTCTCTCGCTGCCGCAGCAACTTTTTCGCCGGTTTAATACTCTGGATTTGGATTTTCGGCGTCATTGGCTCTTTGATGCGCCACTTATGGCTGGCTCTGTTTTTCGGCATTTTTATTCTTTTTCTGACAATGAAAAAAGAAAATAAAACTAAATTTTTGCCGTTCACCGGCAAAAACATTCTGGTCGCCGCTTCCATTTTGGTCTTGATTTTTTTTCTCGCGACAAATTTTATTTCTTGGCAAAATACCACTAATCCAGCGATCACCATGCTAAGCGGTATCACGGAGAGAGCGGCTTCCTTTACTTCCGGGAGTGAGGATCAAAGCGCCAACTGGCGAATCGCTCTGTGGTATTCAGCCAAAAATGCTTGGATTCAAAATCCTCTTTGGGGCGTCGGCTTTGGCCGCCAAATCCCTCTGGAGATAGGAACTTGGAAAAAATTTGAAGAAGTCAGAAATTTACACAACTCGCCTCTGGCCATAACCGTTCAAATGGGAATCGCCGGCTTCACCGCTTTTGTTTTGGCAATCGGCGCGGTGATTTTTTCCGGTTTTAGAAATATCTATAGCAATAAAGAATTGGCGCCTTATTATCTGGGGATTTTCGCCGGCGTCTTCTTGTTTTTAACCGCCAGTTTTTTCCAGCCGTATTTAGAGACGAATTTGACCGGCATCTTTTTGTGGATACTCTTGGGACTGCTTAGAACGAGTTATATTATTAATAAAAATGATCAAAATATAATTGAATAGTAAATTTTTAATTTTTGAATTTTATAAATAATTTTTAATGATTTAATCTATTCGGTTTCATTAGAAAACAAGCGTTCAGAAATTAAAAATTAGAGCATTATTTAAAAATTAAAAATTACAAAATTAAAAATTATTCATGAAAGTATTACAGATAAATAAATTCTTATATCCAAGAGGCGGCGCCGAGTCATACCTCTTCGCCCTGACAAAACTCCTAGTTCAACACGGCCACGAGGTGATTTTCTTTTCCCAAAAAAACCGAAATAATTTGGAAAACAATCAGAAAAAATACTTCATTTCCGAAATCAATCTGGATAAATTTCATTTTAAAAATATTTTCAAAATCGGCCGTATTTTTTGGTCTTTTTGCGCCAAAAGAAAAATTAAGAAACTAATAAATCAAGAAAAGCCGGACTTGGTCCATATCCACAATATCTATCACCAAATTTCACCTTCCATCTTACCAATAATTAAAGAAGCGGGTATTCCGATCGTAATGACCGTCCATGATTTCAAATTGGTCCGCCATGATTACACTTTGCGCGCGGACGAGAAACGTGTTAAAGCAAAAAATTCCCGATTAACTGACTGGCTTTTAAGATTGGAATTTAACTTTCATAAAACATTGAAAATTTATCAAAAAAACATTGACTTATTCATCGCGCCGTCTCAATTCGTAAAAAAACAATTAATTCTGGCGGGCTTTGATAAAAATAAAATTGAAATCATTCCTCACCCCGTTGATTTGAAAAACGGCAAAACTCAAAAAACGAAAGAGAATTATATCCTTTTTTTCGGTCGATTGGACGAAAGTAAGGGAGCGGAAATTTTAATCAGGGCTTACAGTCAGATAAAGAATAAAACGGCAAGATTGAAAATCGCCGGCTCTGGTCCGCAAGAAAACCAGCTTATAATTTTGGCGAAACAATTAGGATTGGATAAAAAAGTGGAATTTCTGGGCGCGGTCGATAAAACAAAATTGGCGCGGGTAATCAAAGGCGCAAAATTCACCGTTTTTCCTTCCCTGGTTCATGAAACTTTCGGCTTGGGCGTCATTGAAAGTTATGCCGCGGGAAAGCCGGTCATTGCTTCGCGCGCCGGCGCTTTTAGCGAATTGGTTAAACACCAAAAAACCGGCATGCTAGTTAAACCGGGCGATATTTTAGCGCTTAAAAAAGCGATTGAATATTTGCTCCAAAATCCAAAACCAGCCAAAACGATGGGAAAAAACGCCAAAAAAGAAATTTCAAAATATTCACCGGCCAAACATTATCAAAAAATAATCAAATTTTACAAAAAATTATCAGCTAAGAGAATAAAGGCCGCCAAGCCCGGCCCGATTTTTCCCGCTTGTCTCAAGCGCCATCCTTATCTTGTTTCACCATTGCCGCCAAAACCGTTTAAGGGCGAAAAAGCGTTGGCCATCACGGTCGCAATTTTAATTATCATCTTAGCCGGGGTCTCCATCTGGCAAACAACTAAAAAACCAACCGTCCAATTGCCCCAAAGAGGCGCGGTCTCGGGACTTGAAGAAATCAAATATCCGCGAATCGCCAATTTGTATTGGAAAACGCCGATCACCAAAGACGAAGCGGAAAAACTTGCTCGGTATGATCTAATCGCTTTGGATATGAACGCCCAAATCACCAGCGCCGAAAATATCAAATCCATCAGAAAACTGAATCCGCAAATTATTATTTTGGCCTACGCTTCCTCAAATGAAATTCCAGCGGCGCGGCTTAGCGAAGTTGAGCCGTCCGGCGTCGGCCTCTGGCACGATTTGATTTCGGGCGTGAAATATAATTGGCTGCTTAGAACTTACGAGGGCAACAGTGTCTCTTGGTGGCCAGGCAACATCTCAATGAACTTGTATACTAAAGATAATCAAAGTAAAACTTACGGTGATTATCTCGTTGATTTTTATGACCAGAAAATCCTCGCCACCGGCTTATGGGACGGTTTGCTGCTGGATAATATCTGGCAGGACATCTCTTGGGTGGATAGAAAAATCGATATTGACGGCGACGGCCAGCCGGATAGTGAAGAAAAAATCAATCAACTTTGGCAAGAAAGCCATCGGGATTTTTTCCAGAAACTCCGAGTGCGGTTGGGCGACCGATATTTAATCGTTGGCAACGGCGTCGGTGAATACCAACCGTGGACAAACGGCCGGATGCTGGAAAATTTTCCCGAGATATACGAAAACGGCTGGGTCGGCTCGATGACAAACTACCTGAAAAATAATTCTACCGGCTATAATCCCAGAGTAAATATTGTCAATTCCGATTCCCGAAATTCCGGCAACGACGAAAATTATCAAAAAATGCGCTTCGGCCTCGCGAGCGCGCTTTTAGGCGACGGCTTTTATACCTTCAATTATGGCCCGGCGCTCCGCGAAGATTTCTGGTGGTATGATGAATACGACCTTGACTTGGGCGAGCCGAAATCAGGACCGATAAATTTGCTTGACGCAAAAAATAAAAAAATAAAAGCCGGGGTCTGGCAAAGAAATTTTGAATCTGGTAAGGTATTGGTTAATTCCACCGACCGGCCGCAAACCGTGAAAATCGAGGGCGGATATCGCCGACTTTACGGCAGTCAAGATATGGAGACAAATAACGCGGAATCGGCTAAAATTGTTACTTTAAAAGCGCAAGATGGGTTGATTTTAATTAAGGAATAAAAAAATCTAAATTACCAATTACCAGTTACCAGTTACGCCGTTATTGACAAAAATTATCAATTTTGATAATATACGGTGTTGAGCTGCTTAGCGCAGTTTTACACAAAAAGTCCCTTACAATTTGAGAATAAAAAAATAACAGAAGGAATAAGTAGGAAAAAGTGGGTCTATGGGGTGTTCCCAACGACTCAATTGATTTGAAGGAAGTAGCGCAGGAGTGCAAAAAAAGGAGGATTGAAAGATGAAAAAGGAAGTTTTGGTGCTCGCAGTATTGACGACAGCAGTATTCTTGGCGGTATTATTGAGTGGGTGTCCGCCCGCGCCACCGCCCGCGGAATTCATTAACGACTCATTTCTTCGAATGAGCGTTAACGGCTCTCTGGGCGACCAAGTTTTCTCCCTAAACGAGTGGAGCCAATTCCTAATCACACCGGTCGGACAAGAACTCTGGGTGCAAATCAGCGCTCTAAACGGCCAAGAGCAAGTCAATGTGGAGTGGAAATCCGCCGAGGTTAAGTACGAATCATCACCCGGTAATTGGGGCGGTGAAACATTTACTTACCTTTACACCAATGACGGCAACGACGGAAACGATGATGATGTTATCTTTAATCCGATTATTGTCATCGCCAATTTACTGCACCCGGTTTGCTATCCGGGTTGGTACTATCCCTGGCCGTATTACCCGAATGGAGTGGGTCTCTATCCTTACCCATTTCCAAATTGCGGGTGGATGAAGGAGGCGAATGAAGTTGTTGAATCAGAAACGGCAAAAACGGCGATCTCCGGCGATAAGTGGCTGGAAATCGCGCCGTCCGAAAACCATGATCGGATTTTTGTGACGGTTGAATTTGTCGCCGAGGAAACAAAGACCATTAAGTTCACCTTCCTCGTCCTTATTGATACGGATGGCGACGGCTGTTCGAATATCAGTGAGCAAGAAAATGGCACCGATCCCTTCAACCCGAACAGCTTTCTGACCGATTGCGGCCAAGACAATGGAGGCGAAGGAGAAGGAGAAGGAGAAGGAGAAGGAGAAG
>JBBTQN010000004.1:0-29290 GCA_038065695.1 Patescibacteria group bacterium
TCAACTTTGATATAATCGTGAATTAAGACATCCCTTAAACCAGCGACTTTACGCCATTCAATCTCCTTATTTTTTCGTCTAAACTCGGCTGATAAATTTTTGGTGGCCTCGCCGATAATCTCCAACTGCCTTTCCACGGCGCTGGACAACATTAAATTAGTTTCAAAATTTCGAGCCGTCGCCTTTTTGGCAAAAACTTCAATCGCCTTAATGGCATCCCTGATATGAAGCAATAAAATCCTATCTCTTTCGCTTATCATATAAAATTTGTAAGGAATTTAAAATATCCTTCTTCATATAAGGACTAAGGCCGTTTTTAGTCACTACATCAACTTTGGTTTTGAGTTTCTTTTTCAAATCCTGCCGCAAGCCGACTAAGTCCAATAATGAAAATCCGGAACGAGGATAATAATCAATTAAAATATCGTAATCGCTGTGGCGACTATTAGCGCTCTTAGCTCGGGAACCGAAAAGCGCGGCAAAAGACACTCGATATTCTTTTAAAATCGGGCTGATATCTCGACTCAATTGATTTAATGCCGCTCGTTTCATATTACTTTGAATTACGAAACTATGTCCCCCCTCCTTACGAAGGAGGGGGTTAGGGGGAGGTTAAGGGGCTTTTTTTATTGTTTTAACCCCACCCCAACCCTCCCCTTCGTAAGGGGAGGGGGAGAAAGAGGGAGTTTCGTAATTCAAGGATATTAATTAATTGATATAATTATATCACAAAAAAATAAAAATGTAAATTTTTTATCTTAATTAATAGATTTAATGTATTTGCTTTTTCTAATTTTAGCTTTATCTTTTCGCCATTTCCCTATTTCCCCATGATGGCCGGACAAGAGGACTTTTGGCACTCTCAATTTTTTTCCTTTATACTTTATCACCTCCGGACGGGTGTATTGCGGGTGTTCCAAATATCCTTCTTCGCTGTGAGAATCAAAGGCGACCGATTCCTGCTTGCCGACAAAGCCGGGGATGTGGCGAGAGACGGATTCAATGATGACCGCCGCCGCCAGTTCGCCGCCGGAGAGAACATAATCACCAATGGAGATTTTTTCATCCACCATTTTTTCCACCCGCGCGTCCACGCCTTCATAACGGGGACAGATAAAAATTAGACGGTCGTAAGTTGATAGTCGCTTAGCGTCTTTTTGGACAAATCTTTTGCCGTTGGCCGCCAACAATATTTTTCGGACTTTATAGACTTTCGACTTTCGACTTTCGACTTGCGTCAGCGCCTTCATAATCGGTTCCGCCTTAAATACCAACCCAACGCCACCGCCATATGGACGGTCGTCAATCGTCTGATGCCGGTCGGTCGTCCACTGGCGCAGATTATGCGTCTTGATTTTTAATAATTTATTTTTTTGCGCGCGCTTAAAAAGAGATTCGTTAAAATATGAATCTAAAATATTCGGAAAAATTGTGATAATATCAAACTGTTTCATACGAATTTTTATAAAAACACCCCGCGCAAGGCGGGGTATTTTATTTTGAAAAAATTATATTTTCAAATCATCAACCATGTCAGTGTTGATCTCTTCCCTTGGCTGATCCATTCTCGGCCGAGGGCCGCGTGAACCTTCCGGTTCAATAATTTTCAAATTGACGCGCGCGTTGTTTTTAGCGCCAATTACTTTCGCCAAGGTGCGGATCGCTCTCGCGGTCTGACCTTGTTTGCCAATCACATAGCCCAAGTCGGCCGGATTGACATTGAGGGAGAGAAGAACGCCTCTTTCGTCGACGGTTCTGTCCACCCTCACATCGCCCGGATTGGCGACAATCTCTTTGACGATGTACTCCACTAACTGTTTGTCTGGTTCAGCCATATTAGCTTTTTCTTTAATAATTAAACCTTTTTCTTTTCTTGGAGTTGCTGACCTTGTTTTTTGGCAACTTCATTAGTCCATTTTGGATTTTGAAGGACTGCAATTATAGTAGCAAATTAAGATTTGAATGTCAAATAAATAAAACGGCCCTAAAGCCGTTTTATTATTTATTCAGGTTTGACTTCTTCTATTGGAGCAGGTTCTGCTATATTTTCTACCGGGGCTTCCGCCGGCTTTTCCACTCCTGCCTCCTTGGCAGGCGAGTCTGCTTTTGCCGCTTCCGTCGCTTGCGCTTCCGCCTTCGCTGAAGCTTCGGCGGACAAGTCCGCTTTGGCTTTGCTCTCGGCTTCCGCTTTGTCTGACGCGATTTTCGCCGATTTCTTTTTGCCGGGCTGGGATTTAGAAGCTCTCACTTTTTCGCTATTAATAACGCCGTGAGTGACTAAAAGATTGTTAATGGTGGCAGACGGTTGCGCGCCTTTTGAAATCCAATATTTTATCCGGTCCGCTTTAAGCTCGGCGACTTTGCTCCTCGGATTATAAGAACCCAAGATCTCCAAATACTTGCCCCACGGGTCACGGGTTTTTTCGGTGACAATAATCCGATAAATCGGCTGTTTCTTTTTGCCGATGCGGGAAAATCTGATGGATAACATAAACGATTAAAAAATTAAGAAATTAAAAAAATAATTTTGAGCACTTTTTGACGATGTGATTATGTTATCATGATTGGCATAAAAAGTCAAGGATTAAAAATATTAGACTAAAAAAACCGCCGCCAGAGAGGCGGACGGTTTTTGGAAAATCTACAAATTAATACACTTATTAATTTTTTATATACCACTTCAATCTTGATGCATCACAAACTCCTCGTACTGTACCTTCACTGCCCCAATTGGTTGTTATTGTATTACAGCTGGTTTCTGCTCCGTTAGCGCTAGCTGAAATCTGAAAAGATGTTTCTTCATCTAAAAAATCATTAAGATAGTGTGGTATCTTTTGACTAAAGCAACTTATAACTGTATTCGAAAACACTGTATTTACGCTTACATGTTCACAGGCAACACCTAAGAGTGGATCCCCTCCGAATAATCCTGCCTGGATATTAATTATTTTGACATCACTGCCGTTAATAACAGTCCTATATAAATTAGCCAGATCGGTTGGGGTGTTTTTATTAGGCCCATAAGCATATGTCCAGCCAGTGGTACTGCCTGTCGGCGCAGCCGTGGCGCTACTGCTTCCCGAAGGTGCAAAGATAGCCGGCACCAGACCGTTAAACGCCACCGCGCCCAAGGCCGCGCCGATCACCACTAAAATCACGCCAACCGCTACTTTTGGCGAGACCTC
Organism: Patescibacteria group bacterium; assembly: GCA_038065695.1. Taxonomy (GTDB): domain Bacteria; phylum Patescibacteriota; class Patescibacteriia; order 2-01-FULL-39-33; family 2-01-FULL-39-33; genus JBBTQN01. The sequence goes on from JBBTQN010000004.1 coordinate 3,186, forward strand.
GACTTTTAACCTTTCCCCGATTTTTGTCCCCTTCATAGATTTGAGATTATGAATTAAATTTTATCTTATACCTTAATTCTACCCCCCCCATTGTATTTTAGTCAATTTTGTTATCCACAGGCGAAAGGAGACGAGGCGCCGCCTCATCTCTACATTACCTATTTTTGTCATTCCCGCGGAGGCGGGAATCCAGGCTAATTTGAATTCAATCCTCTCCAGCACCCTGGATCCTGGCTTTCGCCGGAATGACGGTTAATGGTGGTTAAAAATTATAAGTCGTGTCATTCCGCCGCTCAATCTTTAAAACAAAAATTCCGGCTTTACCATCACGGCGATAAATAATCCTCAATTTGCCTTTTCTAACGCGAAAAATATCATCATAACCCTTTAATTTTTTCAAATCCAAACCAATAAAATCATTCTTTTTAATTTTCATAAGCAGGTCCCTGACCTGTTCTCTCTCGCGAGGGGACAATTTTTCCAACGCCTTGGCAATCTTGTCCATATTTAGAGACGTTTTAAGAGGTCATTAATTCCAACTCCGCCGTTTTTAATTTTAGTAAAATCTATCGCTGTTTCCCATAATTCATCGGCGTCTTGCCAAGAATCAATCATAAACACCGGCTTGGATTTCCTGACCACGATAAACCGATGGCCACGGCCGACGGCCGAGATATATTCATCAATATTTTCCCGCAATTTTTTGAGGCCGACTATCTGATAATTGTTTTTAAGCATATTTTTAAGTTAATCTTAAGATTAACTTCATAATAACGGTTGCGATTTCAATTGTCAAGCTGAATTATTTTTTATCTACAGACAATATAGAGACGCGAAGAAAAAAGGCGCATGGCAATGCGCCTCTACAATACCCTATTATTTTTATATTTTATATTTCTTCACCCCATTAAGTAAAAAATCCTTTCAGGATTTTTTGGCAGCGAAGCCGCCTACTTAACGGGGTAAATCTTCTCCGCCTCGTCCAGCTTGAGACCGATTAGGCGCGAGACGCCATCGCCTTGCATCGTCACGCCGTAAAGCACATCCGCTCGCGCCATGATGGCGCGATTGTGGGTGATGACAATGAATTGGGTTTTGTGCGCCAGCTCGCTGATGATGTCGCTGAATTTCGCCGAGTTACTCTCATCAAGCGCCGCATCCACTTCGTCAAAGAGGATAAAGGGCGATGGATTATTGGCGATGATGGCGCAGACGAGCGCCAAAGAAGTCATGGTCTTTTCGCCGCCGGAAAGCATGGAAATATTTTTAATCTTTTTGCCCGGCGGACAGGCCTCAATGTCAATGCCCATATTGGCGAGATAGGATTTGTCCTCGATGTGGAGGGTTTTCTTTTCTTGAATGTCCTCGCCTTTAACCCCCTCCTGGCCTCCCCCTTCGTAAGGGGGAGGAAAACTAACGGCCGTAACCGCTCCATCTTTCTCCGCCAATTCCTCCCTCGCCACCTCGGCTTCGGTCAGCTCTTTTTGCGATAAAATCAATTTGGCGCTGCCACCCTCAAATAGCTTTTTAAAATAACGCGAAAAATCAGCATTGATTTTCTTGAATTCCCGCTCAAATTGATTTTTAATCATTTTATCCAATTCCACCACGATTTTTTCCAGATCATGAATCGCTTTGGACAAATCATCGCTTTCCCGCTCCAAAAAATCGTAGCGCTCTTTCACTTCGCCATACTCTTTCTCCACTTCCGGGTCGGTGCCACCGATGAGTTCCAACTGTTTTTTTAGTTTGATAATTTTTGCTTCCGATTCCGCCAAATCAACATTTTTCAAACCATGGTCCACCTTCGGCCGGAAATCAGCTCCCAAATCTTGCCGCATAGAAGAAAATAAATCTTCCTTTTTCGTCTCAATCCTGGCGAGCTCCACTTTGATTTCATTAAGCTCGGAAACGGATTGGTTGAATTCCATCTGCCGGCGATGAATCTGGTTTTGAGTGGAAAAAATCTGTTTTTTCTTCTTTTCCTCGGTTTCATTAAACTCGTCAATTACCTTTTTGGTTTCTAAAACCTCGCTTTCAACCGCTTTGATTTCTTTTTCCAATTCCTCTTTCTCTTTGGTTAAGCTCTTATTGGCCTCGCTTTGATCCTTGGGCAGAAGCTGATTTTTTTTCAAATCAGAATTAGCGACAATAAGCTCTTTTTGAAGCTCGTCAATTTTTGCCAGAGACGACCGCTGGTTAGAGAGCGCGACTTCCAGCTTGATTTTTAAATTATTGATTTCACCGACGATCTCGTCTTTGATTTTTATAAAATCCGATAATTTCTTTTGCAGTTCCGCCATCTCTCCGGTCTCGGCTCTCGCCTCTTCACTCGCCACGGTGCTATAAAACGATTCCACTTCGGAAAAAATCACCTCGGCTTCTACTTTTAACTTAGCCAAAGATTCCAAATCATGAGTGACTTTAAGCTTCTGGATAAAATCTTTTTGCAAGGAATAAATCCGGTTGATCGCGGCTCTGACTTCCTTGTCCGAGACGCCCAAGCCGCTTTTGAATTCTTCTTGGAGCCGAAGCAGCCGGCTTTCAATCTCCTTAAACTCACTTTCAATCTTTTCCCGTTCTTTTTCTTTGTCCGACAGGATTTCTTTTTGGCGCTCGGCGTGACGCTCGGCATTTTCCGCTTCGGTCTTTATTTCTTTTATTTTAAGTTCCAATTCAGAGCGACGATTTTCCAACCAAGTCAAGTCCTGTTTGCCGATTTTTAAATATTCAACGTCCAGTTTGCCTTTGACTTCGGCCAGCCGACGAGAAAGCAGATTGACGGATCCGGTTTTACGCTCATATTCTTCCTGTAAACGATTAAATTCTTCGCCCCGACTGCTTTCTTGACTTAATTCTTCCAAATCTTTTTCCAGCTGACTGATTTCTACTTCCAATTTTATTTTGGTTTTTTCCTTTTGGGCGAAAGAAGCGGCAAATTTCTGATAACCGGCGTCCAAGTCCAGCCACAATCGACCATAATATCTCTCCAAGACCTCTTTTAACTCGCTTTCCACCTCTTGGCGACGGCGCAAGCGGTTGACTTGCCGAGTCAGAGAATTGAGGTGGGGTTTAAGCTCGACGAGCAAGCTCTCCGCTTGAACCAGATTTTCTCGCGATTTTTTAAGTTTGGCGACGGAGCGGTCGCGCTTGATTTGGAATTGTTTGACGCCAGTCGCCTCGTCAAAAAATTCCTTCCTTTCTTGAGGTGAATAATTGACGATTCTGTCCACCATGCCTTGGCCGATAATACTGTAAGTATTCTGACCGAAGTTGGCCCGAGCCAAGAGCATCACGATATCAAAAAGTCGCACCTCGCTTTTATTTAGCAAATACTCACTGTTGCCATCCTGATAAATCTTTCTGGTAATAACCACTTCGGAATAATCAATCGGCGCGGAGCCGTCTTCATTATTTAAAAACAAAGAGACCTCGGCCATACCGCCCCGAGGTTTGCCTATTGAGCCGGAAAAAATCACATCGGTTGATTTTTTGCCGCGAAGTAGTTTTAAACTCTGCTCGCCCAAAACCCACCTGACCGCATCCACCACGTTTGATTTGCCCGAGCCATTCGGACCGACAATGGCGGTGGTGCCGCAAATTCCTTTGGGAAGCTGGCCGGCGCGATGAGGCAAATTGGGAGAAACGGCGCAACCCTTGCCCGGTTCGGGAAATTCCAAAACTGTCTTCTGGGCGAATGATTTAAATCCTTGAAGTTCTATTCTTTGCAAGTACATGTAAAGTGGAAATTAAGATTTGAGAATAAAAAGACAATATTTAACAAATTAATTTTATCAAAAATAATACTTATTGACAATCAAATTAAGGTTTTAAACAATAAAACAAAAACCAGAATATTGACTCTGGTTTTTGTTGTAATTATTAATTACATCATTACCTAAATAATGTGTTTCTTTTTTACATTATCTAAAAGTTTACCTAACTTCCCACTTATTAATACCGGATATTTAACCGACTGGTCAATTCTTTTATATTTTTCGGGCAAACTTTGTAATTCCTTATCTATATAAATTTTGATTTCATTAAGATCACTAATTTCTAAATTAAGCTTGCCTTTTTTTATAAATTTATGGAGAAGCGGTTCACCTAATTTTTCATCATCCAACCCAATAGTATCGGCTATCATTTTTCCATCCTTATATCTTCTAAAGATTTGTTTTCTGCCTGGATAGCTCTCTTTTCCTTTCGTTAATTTAGCCTTTTGTTCAATAGTGCCATCCTTCTTTCTAAGTTCAGCCATTTTATACACAGCCTCAAAAGAAGGATTATCGCTTATATTTATTACTTCAGTAGCTGCCGTATATATATTAATTGGCGCCTTTTCTTTTATCATCTGATCAATTTTATATTCATCAAGACTACTCATAACTTGTATACCCACCTTAACTAAGTTATTTTTATCAAGTACTTTTCTTGCATAAAATGAACGTTTAAGCAAGTCTCCACTATCAATACAAATGAAAAACTTCTTTGGATCAACGCTACTCTTGTTTTTGGTTTTTTTTATTTCTTCTATAAAAATATCTAATCCTTTTTCAAAATTATAAGTGTCCGTCATCACAGTCATAAGAGAGGCATTTGACACTAAAACATCGAGAGCATATCTATAGGCGCTTCTCTCCGTTTTAAAAGACTTTATAAATGCATGGTTTATATTTATAGAATATTTTCCGGTTGGTTTTTGATATTTTGAAAATCTTTTATAAAAAAACGGTGAAACATTTGGACTATTTAATATATAACCAATTTCTTGGCTAATGACTCCCTGTTCAAATCCGGGCAGCCGCACAATTGAACCACCAATAAAAACAGTGTCTCTTATGGCTAATTTAACCCTTAGTGACTTGGTCAGCAATCTCGTCGGATAACCAAAAGCATTTAAAACCAAAGAAGTAAAAATATTCGCTTCACAGACAGGAGCGGTAATTCTCACAATTGGCTCGCTGGGGAAAAAAATAGTGCCATCTTTCATCGCCCACACATCTCCGGTAAATTTGAATTTTTTATAGAAAGATTCTGTTGCCGTGCTATTAATAAGATTCATTTCTTTCAAAATTTTCACATCATCTTCACTGAAATTATAGTTTAATATAATATTAATGAATCTTTTAAGCCCATAAAAAACATAAAAATTCCATTTCTTCGGCATCTCTCTAACAACTAAATCAAAAGTTGCAATGTCGTTATGTATCCCCTTATTGATCCAAACCAAATTGCCTACGAATATATTGTTGAGCTCTAATAATGGGATATCTTCTCTGCCGATCTCATAATCTAATTTTTCATTTTTCATAATACGCTGATTTATTTGTAATAAATTAAATTTTTTAGATGCCGGATCCTGATTCAAAATTTTGTTGTGATTCTAAAAATTTACCCAAACTTAATTTATCCAACAGCTGTTTATCATCGTTAGATATGTCACGACCTAATTTCATTTTATAATAATTTTCAATTATACGGTTTATTGTATTAACAGCATCAGCTATATCACGATTCCCTTCGTGATTACTTAAGCTAACAAAATATACGTCCTTTATGGCGTTCTCAATTTTTGAATCTCTTCTTCTTAAAAAAGCAACTAAATCAGTGTGTTCCAAAGAAGAGTCCGCAATAATTAAGGGTTTTGGTATAAATTTCTTGTCCTCTTGTTTTTTAATCTTTTCTATAGCGGAAGACCACAACGTTGTTAATAATTCAACAACGGTTCCGATTTTACCATGTAAAACAACTACAGCGCTTGCTTCATCTATTAAATCTTTTAGCCTTTCCGGTAAAGTTTCTTTTTCTGTAATAACCGACTCTTGAGATTGGTTTCCTAATTTGTCGCCAAGAGTTACTCCTTCTGGTAATAAATCATTACGGCCAAGAGATTCCGCCTCCTCTCGGGCAGATCTTGATGCCGCCCCCATCACGCCATCTTCATAGCCACCAGTAACAATTTTATGTTGGCCATCCCTAATAACCTTCTTAGCTAATTCGCTGGCAATACTTACTGCCACTGAATCATGAACGCTTTTTTCACTCCCCGTGCCGAATATTGAAACCTTAAAACTCGCCCTCATTTCCGGCGTATCTTCAATAAACTCGGCGGCTTCTCGATTTTCAAAATTTATTCTTTCTTTCATATGCTTTTGTCTATTTTCTAGTATAATACTAACAAAAAAATGCTATAATGCCAATATGACAAATAAAAAACAAAAATTGTTGATTATTGATTCAAACGCCCTGATCCATCGGGCGTTTCACGCTCTGCCTCCTTTAACCAATAAGGAAGGGAAGATGACCAACGCGGTCTATGGTTTTGCCATGATCCTCATCAAGTCGCTCAAAGACCTGAAACCGGATTATGTGGCCGCGACCTTTGACCTCAAGGCCAAAACTTTCCGCCACCAGGAATATGACGCTTACAAAGCGACCCGAGTCAAAGCGCCGGACGAGCTTTACGAGCAGATCCCCATCATCAAGGAAGTTTTAACCGCTTTTAACATCCCGATTTTTGAAAAAGAGGGCTATGAAGCCGATGACATCATCGGCACCATCGCCCACTTGAAGTCGGTCGACCGGCCAGACATTGAAACTATCATCGTTACCGGCGACCAAGACACGCTTCAGTTGGTAGACGACAACACTAAGGTGCTCTCGCCTCATAAAGGATTATCAGAGACTATTCTTTACGGCGAAAAAGAAGTCAAAGAAAAATTTGACGGCTTGTCGCCCAAACAATTAATCGATTACAAAGCGCTCGCAGGCGACCCGTCCGACAACATCCCCGGTGTCAAAGGCATCGGCCGAGTGAGCGCCATCAACCTTCTTAATGAATTCGGCTCGCTTGAAAACATTTATAAGCATCTTGACTCGCCAAAAATCAAAGACCGCGTTCGCGAACTTTTAGAAAAACACCAGAAAGACGCTTTAATGTCGCAAAGATTAGCGACCTTAATTCTGGACGTACCGATAAAATTCAGTTTGAAAGATTGCGAGCTTCACGGCTTTGACAAGTCGGCCGTGGTGGAGCTTTTCCAAAAATTGAATTTTAAACGGCTACTTAACCAGCTATCCACCCTGGATACGGAAAAAATAAAAATCTCCGGCGGGCAAGGAGATCTATTCGGTAGCGGCCAAGATGACCGCGAGAAAAAAAAATCCGCCCGTAGAAGCAAAGGAGATTATAAGCTGATCAACGACAAGGAGGAATTGAAAAAATTTATCACTCTTCTTAAAAAACAAGAAGAGTTCTGCTTTGACACCGAATCCACCAGTGTTGATCCGTTTCGAGCCGAGCTCTTGGGCGTCAGCTTTTCTTGGGAGAAAAACGAGGCTTTTTATCTGCCGAAATTAATGGTTGAATCGGCCCGAAAAGAGCTGGCTGAAATCTTCGGAGATAAAAAAATCAAAAAAATCGGTCATAATTTGAAATATGATTTAGAAATTTTAGAGCAATCCGGTTTTAAGGTTGACGGCGTATACTTTGACACAATGGTTGCTTCCTATATTTTAAATCCCGGCCACCGCCAACACAGTTTGAATACCTTGGCCTTTGTGGAATTGGGCTACGAAATGCAACCGATTGAAGAGCTTATCGGCAAAGGCAAGAATCAAATCTCCCTGGCCGATGTCCCTTTAGAAAAAGTCTCCTGGTACTCTTGCGAGGACGCCGACTTAAGCTATCAACTTTACCAAAAACTGAAAAAAGAACTGGAAAAACAAGGGATGTTCGGTTTGTTTGAAGATTTGGAGATGCCCCTAGTTGAGGTCTTGTCGGCAATTGAAAAAAATGGCGTCAAAATAGACAGCAAGGTTTTAAAAAATTCATCAATCCAGATTACCAAAAGAATTAAACTGATTGAACAAAAAATTCACCGCTTAGCTGGCAAGAAATTCAATGTCGCCTCACCCTTACAGCTCAAGCAAATCTTGTTCGGTAAGATGGATATTTCATCGGTCGGACTGGGTAAAACCAAAACCGGCATTTCCACCTCCGCCGGCGAATTGGAAAAACTCCGCGGCGAGCATAAAATTATTGACTTAATTCTGGAATTCAGGGAACTTTCCAAATTAAAAAATACTTATTTGGACGCTTTGCCCAAGTTGGTCAATCCGAAAGACGGCCGGGTTCACACCAGCTTCAATCAAACCGTCACCGCCACTGGCCGGCTTTCTTCTTCCGAGCCAAACCTGCAAAACATCCCCATCCGCACCGAGACCGGACAAAAAATCAGAAAAGCGTTTATCGCCGAAAAGGGATATGAAATCGTCAAAGCCGATTATTCACAAATCGAGCTTCGGATCGTCGCCTCCTTAGCCAATGACCAAAAAATGCTTAAAGCTTTTGAAAAAAAAGTGGACATCCACACCCAAACCGCCGCGGTCATTAATGATGTCCCGCCGGAAAAAGTCACCCCGCTGATGCGCCGGCAAGCCAAAGAAGTGAATTTCGGCGTCCTGTACGGCATGGGCGCTTGGGGGCTTTCCGAGCGCACCGGCATCACCAGCGCCGAAGCCCAGAGATTTATTGCTCGCTACTTTGAGACTTACAAAGAAGTGAGAAAATACATCCAAGAAACCATTGAATTAGCCCGCGAACGCGGTTACGTGGAAACTTTTTACGGCCGAAGGCGATATATTCCCGAAATCAATTCCGGCGTCCAGCAAGTGAGAAGCGCCGCCGAGAGAATGGCGATAAATATGCCGATTCAGGGCACCGCCGCCGACTTGATTAAATTGGCGATGATTGAAATCCATAAAGAATTGCCAAAAATTTCTCCCCGCTCTAAAATGATCATGCAAGTCCACGACGAGCTGGTTTTTGAAGTGCCAAAAAATGAAGTCAAAAAAGTCGCCCAGTTTATCCAAAGGGCGATGAATGGCGTCTACAAACTGCGCGCGCCCATTGAAACCGAGGTCTCGGCCGGCAAAAACTGGGGGGAGACGGAAATTGTCAGCTTATAGTTTATAGCATATGGCTTATAGTCGACGATTTTTGTCGCCAAAGACTATATGCCATAAGCCATACGCCATATGCTATTTTTTATCTCTGGCACGGACCATTTCCGCGCCCAACAAAAATTAAAAGAGCTCACCCTTCAATTCATCCAAAAGAGGGATAAAAACGGATTAAACGTGATCCGCTTGGATGGGGAAGCTTTGGATTTTGAAAATTTCAAACAAGAGGCCCTGACGGTGCCTTTTTTAGGCGAGAAAAAATTGATCATCGTCAAAAATGTCCTAAAAACCAAAAAACGATGGGAGCCGATTTTTGAATTTTTGAAGTCGCGAGGCGAAACACTGGAAAATAATTTCGTTTTTATCGAACTATTAACCAATGAAAAAAAGGCCCGGCCGGCCGGAACTTTTTTTAGTTACCTAAAAAAACAAAAATACTCTTGGGAATTCAACCTGCTAAAGGAAAACCAACTGAAAAAATGGTTGGACGGCTATTTGGCGGATAAAAAAATAAAAACAGATAAAGAAGCGCTGGAAGAACTGATAATTTCCGTCGGTAATGACTTGGGTCACCTCACTTTGGAAATTGAAAAATTGGCCGCCTATAAAGATGGCGACTTGATTAAAAAAGAAGACGTCCAACTTCTCGTCAAAGCCAAATTTGACGAAAATATTTTTAATCTGGTGGACGCGATGGGAGAAAAGAACAAGAGACGCGCCCTGAAACTGGCCAGTGACCAAATAAACGGCGGTAATCACCCGCTTTCAATCTTATCAATGGTCAATCGACAGTTTAAAATCCTGATCAAAATTAAAGAACGACAAGAAAGAAACGAGCGGCTGAATAATCTTGAGCTCGCTTCAGCGCTCGGCCTCCACCCCTTTGTCGTCCAGAAAGCGTCCCGACAAGCAAAAAATTTCACCTTTGACCGACTGCTAAAAGCACAAAATGAATTAATCCAAATGGAAAGCCTACTCAAATTCGGCGCCAAAAACCCGGAGCTTTTGTTTGATTTGTTTATCGTTAAATATTGTTAGGATTAAAAAAACCCCGCCCTTCGCGAAGGGCGGGGTTAAAATTATTTTCCGAGTTGATTTAGTTTTTTCATTAATCGCGATTTCTTACGAGCGCCGGCATTTTTTTTAAGAATCTTTTTCTGGACGGATTTATCAATCAATTTAATCGCTGATTTAATCTGTTCGGCCGCCTTCTGGTCTTTGGCGTCAATCATCTTTTGTGATTTTTTTACCAAATCTTTGATGGTTTTTTTGATTTTTAAATTTTTGTCTGCTCGCTTGGCGCTTTGGCGCATTGCCTTCATCGCCGCTTTTTTAATTGGCATAAAAATATAAATTTATTTTATAAAACAGAATTAGTATAGCATAGTGACTTATTTTTGACAAGGTCTGGCTGTTGACTTAAAATAAAGCCATAATCCTTAACCCACCCATATGTTTAAAAGCAATTCAACTGGTCATTCCCATGAAACCGACACGGTTATCGGGCCCTCCGTCAAGTTGGAAGGCGACTTCGTCACCGAGGGCAACATCATCATTGATGGGATCGTCTCCGGCGAAATTAAGACCGCAAGAAATCTCAAAGTCGGCGCTGGGTCAAAAATTTTTGCCAATGTCTCGGCGGAGAACGCGCTGGTTGCCGGCGAGATCCAGGGCAACGTCAGAATAACCAATCGATTGGAGCTGACCTCGAGCGCCAAAGTTTTTGGCGATATAAAAACCGGCATTTTAGCGATGGCGGCTGGAGCGATGCTTTCCGGCAAGTGTCAGGTCGGCGATGAAAAGAGCCGGTCGCCCAAAATTGATTTTTCTCGTCAAGAAAAAATCGAACTTTCTCCTTTGGAGGAAATTGACCGAAAAAACAAAATAAAAAAATAAACGCGGTTATCCTCTCATGTATTATTACATCTACGACCCACTGCTAGCCAATAAAAAAAACTTCAATAGCGTCGCTAAAATTGAAACTCGTCTCACCGACCTGGGAATCAACGGCAAAATAAATTATCTTTCATTTTTAAAAAACATTTATCAGGTCTTGGACGAGGAAATAAAAAAGGGGCTGGAAACTTTGGTGGTGGTGGGTAATGACAAAACTTTCATTAAAATCGTCAATTTAGTCGCCGACTTAGGCTTGGTCGTCGGCTTTATCCCGTTTGGCGAGCCAAATTTAATCGCCCAGCTTTTGGGCATACCAACTGGCGAAGCCGCTTGCGACACCCTCTCGTCAAGAATTATTGAACGGTTGGATTTAGGCCAAATTAATAATTATTATTTTATCACTTCTTTGGAATGCGACGGCAAGGATGTTATTCTAGAGTGTGACAATAATTATTTTATCTCGCCGCAGACAAAAAACAGCCGAGTCACGATTAGTAATCTTGACGTCTACGATGGTTCGATTATCCGACCGGAAGACGGGCAGTTTGATGTCTTTATTAAAACCGGAAATGGCGGCTGGTTCAAGAAACCGGGCGAGGTCAGTCGGTTTAACGCTAAAAGAATAAAGATTACCAGTCAAGGTTCGGTTCCAATCCTGCTTAAAGACGAAGAAAGGATTATAAAAACGCCCGCCGAAGTCAGGATTATACCAAAAAAAATAAAAATTATTGTCGGTAAAAATCGGCAACTAAAATAAGCGCCTTAACTAGGCGCTTATTTAAAATTTTAAATAGAAATCGGCTCGTTCACCGCCCTTACCCCCACCAAAGTATCCTCAACCACTATTTCTTTTTCATTAATTTCTATCACCTGGCTTGAATCAATAATTAAATCGTCGCCTAAAATCTTCTTAGTGATGGCGCTGGGGGAAATAATAAATTTAGCAACTTGAAAACTCTCCGTCTGGATTTCCAAATCTTTAACGTGGCCAAGAAATTGACCAGTTTTTGTTTTGACTACCAAACCGATTATTTTTTGATTAGACTGCATATTGTTTAAGAAGCCTTTTTAATTCCCTTAAAGGCAATCAATTGTTGGATCGCGGTCGCCACCGTCATTACTAGCCAGTAGAGCACCAACCCGCTAGGTAAAGTCGCGCCAATGACCACCGTCATCACCGGCATCATAAAGATCATCTGTTTGTTCATGATCGCCATCATCCCTTCATCCTTAGAGGCCGTTCCTTTAACTTCCGGCTTTTTACTCATCAGCATCTTGCCTTGCCAATATTGAGCCAAACCGGCCAAAACCGCTAAAATAATTTGGGGCTTGGATAAGTTGATAAAGCCAAAGGCGATCGCGTTGAGGTTGCCCGGGTTATAAATAAAAGGATAAATTCCAGAGAGTGTTCCGCTAGACAAGCCAACTATAAAAACTTGGTAGATCGCGAATAAAAACGGCAGCTGGATTAAAAGCGGCAAGCAAGAAGAAAACGGACTGACCTTCTCCTCTTTGTATAACTTCATCATTTCCGCCGCCAGCTTATCCTTTTGGTTTTGATATTGTTTTTTAAGCGCCTCGATTTTGGGCTGAATCTCTTGGAGCGCCTTTTGCGATTTGATCGATTTAATGGAAAAAGGATGAAGCGCCAATTTAATTAAAATAGTAATAACAATAATCGCGATGCCGATGTCGTGGCCGGGAATAACATTGTATAAAAAAACCAAAGCGTTTAAAAGGGGCTGATAAAAAATAGTGTTGAATAATTGAATCATAACTTTACTTTAAAAATATAAAAATACAAGAATATAAAAACAACTCTTTTAAATTTTTTTATGTTTCTATATTTTTATTTTACCGGGTCATCGCCGCCCCTGGAAAACGGATTACATCTTAATACTCGCCAAATTGACATCAGCCCGCCCTTAATAACGCCATACTTCTCAATCGCCCGATAAGAATATTCAGAACAAGTGGGCTTGAAGCGACAATAGCCGAGCGGAAAGAATATCTTTAAAAACCCATGGTCAAAGGAGAGGGTTTTCTGGTAAAATTTTATCGTTTTTAAAACCAAAAAACGAATAAAATAAGGAAGTGTCCTCATTTTTCTAAGAAATTAACTCGTTCCTCTTAAAAAGACTTATTAAATCTGTACCTAGATCGGCATATTTTTTTTTCAGAGCATTAGGTAGAATACTGACGACCACATCATAATGACCCTTAAGTTCTGAACTCTTTAACCGGATTATCTCCCTCACCTGCCTTTTTAGATAATTCCGCTTGGTGGATTTTTTTGAGATTTTAAGCGAGGCCACCACCGCGAAACGGCTAGAATCAAGGTTGTTTTTAAAAAAGCAAATTCTGAAAAAACGGCTTTTATCTTTTTTCCCCGTCTTTAAAATTTTTTTAAAATCACTCTCTTTGGTTAAGCGAAATTCTCTTGCCAACATAAAAAAATATCCTAATTTTTAACCGATAGCTTTTTTCTCCCTTTCGCCCTTCTGGTTTTTAAAACACGCCGCCCGCCCTTGCTGCGCATTCTGATCCGAAACCCATGAGTTTTGGCGTATTTCCTTCTTTTGGGCTGATAAGTTCTTTTTGGCATTGTTTTTTATTTATTACTAATAATAGAAAAATAACATTTTAATCCTGTTTAGTCAATTAAAAATCAATTTTTTTACATATCAACAATTAATCAACAGATTATAACCCTTTATCGCTTGCGCCGGACTATTTCTTATTTTGAAAGCTTGTGTTAAAATATAGACTACTTAATTTATCCCTTTGAAATAATTCAATTTTAATTTATGAATCCCCAGCAACTTTGGCAGGCGGTATTGGGAGAGCTCGAACTCCTTATCTCTAAAGCCAACTTTACCACTTGGTTTAAAAGCACCGGCGTCTCTCTTTATGACGGTGAAAGGGTGGTAATCGCGGTTCCAAACAACTTTACCAAGGAATGGCTGGAAAAAAAATACCACCACGCTATTTTAAAGGCCTTTCGGAACGTAACTAATAATAAAATCAAGGAAATTATCTATAAGATTGAAATTTTGCCGAAAGGAATGACAATAGAGTTTAAAAATATCGATAAAAAGGAGGATTTGGGTCAGGAAAAAGACAATTCCAACCAGACAAAGAGCCAAACGATAGATGGTTTTAATCTAAACGGCAAATATAACTTCGGCAGTTTTATTGTCGGCAAAAATAATGAATTAGCTCACGCCGCCGCTTTGGCCGTCGCCAAAAACCCCGGCAAAACCTACAACCCGCTTTTTATTTATGGCGGCGTTGGTCTAGGCAAGACCCACCTCCTTCAAGCCATTGGCAATCGGCTGCTTTCCGACAACCAAAAAGTAAAAATCCTTTATGTTTCCTGCGAAAAATTCACTAATGACTTTATTTCTTCCGTCCAAATCGGCAAAGCCGACGAATTTAAAAAGAAATATCGATCGGTTGATATCCTCTTAATTGACGATATCCAATTTATCACCGGCAAAGAACAAACCCAAGAGGCCTTCTTTCATACTTTTAATGAGCTTCACCAACAAAACAAGCAGGTGGTGATTTCTTCTGACCGTCCGCCCAAGGCGATTGCCACTTTACATCACCGTTTGATTTCCCGTTTTGAATGGGGTATGATTGCGGATATATCCTCCCCCGACTTGGAAACAAAAATGGCGATTATTGAAGCAAAAGCTAAGGAAAAGAATTTTCCCATTACTAAAGAAATAACCGGCTACTTGGCGAGCGTTATTCACCACAATATTAGAGAGCTTGAAGGAGCCATCAACCGCATTATTGCCCACAGCCAGCTCCAAAACCGAGAATTAAATCTTGAAGAAATAAAAAAAATTACTGATTCTATCGTCACTAATTCGCAAAAGAAGCCCCTCACCCCCAAAAATATTGTCAGTTTGGTCGCGGAATATTTTGATCTTAAAATAGACGACGTCATTTCTCCTTGCCGCAAAAAAAGCCTAACTGAACCGAGACAAATTACCATGTATTTAATCAGAGAAGAATTAAAAACTTCTTACCCCACTATTGGCCAAGAGCTTGGCGGCCGAGATCATACTACCGTCATCCACGCTTGTGACAAAATTATTAGAAATTTAAAAACTGACGACAAATTAAGACAAGATATAAATACCTTGAAACAAAAAATTTATACTATGTGATTATTGCCTTTAATCGGCGGTGTAAAAACTATTTATAAGTTGGTTAAAAAACAAGGATAAAAAATAAAAATAAGAGGATAAAGATTAAAAAAAATAACTTTTTTAATTTTCTGTTAAAAAATTTATCTTTTATACCCTTTTATTCACAATTTAAAACCACTTATACACATTTTGGTTTAAAAAAATTCGATTATAAAAATTAAAAAACCCTTAAAAAACAATTTTTTATTGATTTTTCCACTTTTCCCACCCGATTATTAATAATATTACTATTTATAAATTAATTAATTATTAATATATATGAAAATATCTTCTACTCAAGAAAATTTAAACCAAGGGTTGTTGATTTGTTCTCATATCGCCAATAAAAACGCCAACCTGCCGATACTGGCTAATATTTTAATTACCAGTAAAGATAAAATATTAATTTTATCGGCGACTAATTTAGAGATTGGGGTTTCAGTAAATATCCGTTCTAAAGTTGAAGAAGAGGGAGAATTTAGCGTTGAAGCTAAATTACTTAGTGATTTTATTTCACTTCTGCCAAAGGAAAGGGTTGATTTAAATTTTGACGGCAGCGATTTAAATATAAAATGCGGAAAACAAAAAACCAAAATTAAAAGCCAGATTGCAACCGATTTTCCTTTAATTCCAAAAATTGAAAAGAAAAATCCATATTTAATAAAATCAAAAGATTTTAAACAAGCGATTTTAGAAGTAATTTTTGCCGTCAGTAGTCTGGAAACCAGACCGGAATTTTCTGGCGTTTATATGAAAATTAATCAAAAGGAGTTAATTTTAGCGGCCACGGATAGTTATCGTTTGGCGGAAAGGAAAATAAAACTATCAGAAGAGAATAACCAAGGGGAAAAAGAAGTAATTATTCCCGCTAAAACCCTTCAAGAAATTTCTCGAATTTTGGGCGTTTTTAAAGATGATTTAACTTTAGAGAATATTGAGAATGTTGAAATTTACTTGACTGAAAACCAAATTATGTTTTCTTATAATGGCGTCGATTTAATCTCTCGGTTGATTGAGGGCCAATATCCGGACTACACTCAAATTATTCCCACCTCCCATCAAACAGACATAAAAACCAACAATAGTGATTTAATTAAAGCGGTAAAAACCTCAAGTTTATTTACTAAAAGCGGGGTTTACGACGTGAAAATAGAATTTAAAACCAAGGAAAAAGAAGCGGTTTTAACCTCTTCCTCATCCCAGGTGGGAGAGAATATCTCCATTTTGGAGGCGGAAATTGTCGGCGTGGATAATAATATTGTTTTAAACCATCGTTATTTATTGGATGGCTTATTAAATATTAATTCCGAATTGGTTGAAATTGAAATGACGGACAGCAACAGCCCGTGCCTAATTAGACCAAACGGGAGCAAACAGTACACTTATATTATTATGCCGATTAGGCAATAATAAAAATACAGGAATATAAAAATATAGAAATAAAAATGCCGCCCCTTTTAGGGCGGTATTTAAAATTAATTTATAGCAGAGACGCCCCGCCGGGGCGTTTTTACACCTCCTGTTAAAAAAAATTATTTTAATAGGAAGTTTAATTCTATGGATTGGGTGGCGGTGTTTTCCAGATCGTCCTTGGCCAAGACTTTGAGGGTATGATAACTATTATCAAAAGAGGAGATTTCCAAATTCGCGTCCGAGGCGTCATTTTTAGTTAGGATCAACCGATCATCAACATAATATTCAATTTTTTTTATTTCTCGCTTGGCCGTGGCCGAAATTTCAATTAATAAATTATTCTCCCTAATGGTTTGATTGGGCAAGGGAGAAATAATTATTAAATTCGGCTGGTCTTCGGCGAGATGGATGTTGTCGTATTCGGTTGGAGTCGAGAAATAATCAGTGGAGAGGCCTTGTTTTATTGCCCAGTCTTGGATTGCCGTTTCCCAACTGTTAAATTGAGGGTCATCAGCTGGATTTCCCGGCGCCGCCCCGCGCGGATCGTCTTTATTGACGTAATATAAGATGCTGCGCGGCCCGCCCACGGTAATTTCTTTTATGGTGGAGGCGGGAGTGTATTCGGTGGCTAGTTTGCCCGACATGGAATCGATTTTTATTTTTGCGGCGCCGGAGGCGTCGCCGTCAAGCACCGGCTTGCCCGTAACAATCGGTTCGGGCTTAGTAAATTGTTCGGGCGAGGTGTTTTTCAGAGCTTCCAGCATAAAACTGTTCCAAATTGGCGCGGCGATAATCGAACCGTCGGCGCCTTTTTTCATTTCCTTGTTATCGCTATTTCCGACCCAAACGCCGGCCGCCAAACTGGGGGTATAGCCGACGGTCCAAGCGTCGCGGTAATTGTTGGTGGTGCCGGTTTTAGCGGCGACTGGCCGGCCGGGCAGAGTCAACTTATTGTTGGCGCCAAAGATATAAGCCCTCGCTTCATTATCAGATAGAATGTCGGTGGTTAAACGCGCGATTTCCGGTTTAATTACTTCTTTACTTTTATTTTTAAATTCTTCAATCACCTTGCCGTTTTTGTCTTCAATTTTTAAGATAGGCGTGATTTCGTGGCGCGTTCCCTCTTGAGCAAGAGTGGCGAAGGCGCCGACGTGTTCAAGAAGTTTTACCTCGCCGCCGCCCAAGACGATAGACAAGCCAAAACGATTTCTCTCACTGAAGGTGGTGTAGCCAAGATCTCCAGCGAGGTTTAAAATGTTATCAATGCCAGTGAGATAGGTTGTTTTTACCGCGGGAATGTTGAGTGAGCCGGCTAGGGCGCTCCTGATCGTGATGGGGCCGCGTTCTTTAAGATCATAATTATGGGGGATGTAGGGCTTGGCGCCGGTAGCGTCAAAATTGGTCACCACGTCGTAAAGGATCGTGTCTGGCGTATAACCTTTAATAAAGGCGGCGGTATAAACAATCGGCTTAAAAGAGGAGCCCGGTTGCCGCGGGCGAAGCGCCACATTGACCTGGCCGTCAATTTCGTCATTAAAATAATCAGCGGAGCCGACCATCGCCAAAATTTGTCCCGTTTTCGGGTCAAGAGCGACCAAAGACGCGTTGGCAAACCCGTATTTCTGGCCATTTTGCTCAACACCCTTCTTGACTGCTTCCTCGGCCGCTTTTTGTTTTTCCAAATCAAGGGTGGTATAAACTTTCAAACCTTCTTGGTTAATAAAATCCTCCCCGTATTTTTCTGAGAGTATTTCTTTAATATACATCACAAAGTGCGGAGCCGTCATTGACTCTTGGGGTGGCTTGAAGCTGATTTTTTCATTCTTGGCGTTTTCCGCTTCGTTTTTGGTGATATAGCCAAGCTCGGCCATTGAATCAATAATATATCTCTGGCGAATTAGGAGCCGGTCTTTATTGTTGCCATGAGGAGAATAATATGTTGGCGCCTTCGGAATAGCGGCTAGGATCGCGCTCTCGGCCAAAGTTAAGTCTTTAGCTGACTTGCCAAAAAAGGATTCAGAGGCCGCTTCGATGCCGTAGATTACTGAACCATAAGGGATCTCGTTAAAATACATTTGGAGGATCTGGTCCTTGCTGAATTTTTTTTCAATCTGATAAGAAACAATCAGTTCTTTAATTTTTCGAGTGTAAGTTTTTTCATTGGTTAAAACCGCGTTTTTGACAAACTGTTGAGTGAGGGTGGAACCGCCGACCTTACTGCCGGTGAGGATATTTTTAATAATTGAACGGGCAATGCCAGTCAAACTGAAACCCTGATGTTTATAGAAGTCGCGATCTTCAGCCGCCAAAGTCGCCTTAACGGCGAAGTTAGGGATGTCTTTCAAATCAATTAGAGTCCTTTTTATGTTGCCATGAATATCATAAAGGACGGTTTTGCCTTCACGGTCGTAAATTTTAGTGCTCAAAGTCATTGAGCGGTTGATGACTTTGTCAGGACTGGGCAAATCCCGGGAAGCCCAGGCGACGACCGCAAGTCCCGTAAGCGAGCCGACTAAAATCAAAAAAATCGCAATCGGCAGAAGATTGCCCAATGTTTTTCTGATTATTCCCCTTTTTGGTTTTTTCCCGCCGTAATATGATTTTTGTTTCTTTGACGAGGAATTGTTTATAAAAATTGGCCGGCGCCAATCTTGAAAATCATTCTTTCGGTTTAAATGAGGTATGGGCATATAACATATGAAATTATAGCATTTTTAAGTTTTTTAATCAATAAAAAAACCACCCCGCCTGCGGAGTGGTTTTTGATTTCGTTTATTCTTCTTCGCCTAATACATCGTCGTCTTTTGTCTCCTCTTCTCCCGCAACCTCTTCTTCTTTTTCTTCACCCAAACCGTTGTCTTCATCACCAGTAGTCGTGGTGTCGTCGAGGATTTGATCGTCTGGCATAATTTTTGCTTATTTATTAATTTTTTTGGCGGAAACCGCCTTTTTATCACTGCGTCTTTTTATTATAAGGATTGGGAAATTTTTTGTCAATATCTTTATCCACACCTTTTCAACCATGTCATCCCGAGCGAAGCGGCGGCTTTGCCGCCGTGAAGCGTGAGGATCCCAGGTGTTTTAAGAATTAGTCATCCTATAATAAATTATCATGGTAATAATTGTTGGAGCCGCAGATGGCAATCGCCAGAGCGTCGGCCGCGTCATCCGGCTGGGGAATGTTTTTTAAATTCAAAATCACCTTGACCATTTCCTGAACTTGCCGTTTATCGGCTTGGCCGTAGCCCGTGGCCGCCTGCTTGACTTGAAGTGGCGTAAATTCTAAAATGGGAATTCCGTTTTTAGCGGCGGAAAGGATCACCACTCCTCTCGCCTGTCCGACCACCAAGGCGGTGCGGGCGTTTTTACAAAAAAATAATTCTTCTATCACTACTCGATTCGGTTTGTATTTTTTAATTAATTTTGAAACATTATCTTCAATTTGCAAAAGCCGTTCAGCCAAAGGCAAACCCCTTTTAGTTTTAATTGATCCATAAGCGACCGCCTCCAGTTTTTGTCCGTCTTTTTTAATAACTCCATAACCGGTATCGGCCAGGCCGGGATCAATGCCAAGGATTATTAATTCCTTTAGTTTTTTTTCAGAGTTCATTGTTTAAAATTAATTCCACGCGATATAAATGTTTTTAAGTTATAAAGTTGAAAGTTGAAAGTTAAAAGTATTGGATTTATATTTTTATATAAATAAAACTTTCAACTTTATACTTTATACTTTCAACTCCGTTACCAATTCGCGTTTGTATAAACATTGGAAACATCATCCAAATTTGACAAAGCGGAAAACAGTCTTTCAATCTGTTCCTGGGTGGTCGGGTCGGATATGTTTAAATCCTCTTTGGCGACATAAGATAAAGACGATTCTTTAATTTGGATATTTTTGTCTCTAAGATTTTTTTCGGCTTTTTGCAAATCAGTTGACATGGTGCGGATTTCCCACTCCTCTCCATTTTTGACAATCTCTTGGGCGCCGGCATCAATCAAAGAAAGTTCTAATTCATCAAGGCCGGCGGTTTTATCCCCTAAGGCGATAATAATCACCCCCATCTTATTAAAAAGCCAAGAGACGTTGCCGGATCCGGCTAATTGGCCGCCGTTTTTTATCAGGGCGTTTTTTATCTCGGAAATGGCGCGATTTTTATTGTCAGTTATCACTTCAATAATAAAAGCGCTCCCCGCCGGACCGAGAACTTCGTAAACCGCTTCTTCCAAATTGGCCTTTTCGCCGATTCCCGCGCCGCGGAGGATCGCTTTTTCAATTTTATCTTTGGGCATATTGGCCGCGCGGGCTTTTTCGATTGCCAGGCGTAATTTGAAATTGGCATTTTGATCGGCGCCGCCTTCTCTGGCGGCAATCGCGATCAGGTTGCTCATCTTGGTAAAAGCGGCTCCCTTTTTGGCGTCGGCGGCTGATTTTTGGCGATGAGTCGTCGCCCACTTGCTGTGTCCGGACATAAATAAAAATAATTATATTATCATCGGTATTGTATTATAATTTAAGTCGAAAAGCAATTGTTTTTTAGTCTTTATTCTGATAATATTATAATATTGAATATCTAAGTTTGATTATGAATATCTTAGACAATCAAAAAGCGCTCAAAAAAATTGATCGCTCTAATGTCGCCGTTTCCATCGCCAGTTTTTCTGGGCAGTTGACCGAAACCTTCAAAGACGCGGCCAAAGTCAAATTACCCGTCGATTATCGGAATTTTCAAAATATTGTTTTTTGTGGCATGGGCGGATCGAATTTGGCTTCCGAGCTGGTGCGTTCGATTTTTGGCGCAAAAATCAAAAAGCCGCTTGTTTTGATTCGCGGTTATCATCTGCCGGGATTTGCTTCCGAAGACAGTTTAGTGATAGTCTCCAGTTATTCGGGCGATACGGAGGAGCCGTTGAATTGTTTGAAGGAGGCGATTGGCAGGCGGGCGAAGATAGTTTGCCTTTCCGCGGGCGGCCGGCTGGCGGCCGTGGCCAGAGAGAAAAATTTGCCGCTTATCCAATTTAAGACCAGACTAAATCCTTCGGGTCAGCCGCGATACGGGTTGGGGATCCAGCTTGGCGCCGTGTTGGCGGTTTTTAATCAATTGAAGATAATTAAAATCAGCGAACGAGAAGTCGCTCAAGCCGCAAAAAAGTTGAGCGAGGCGTCTAAGAGGATAAATCCACTTTTAGAAAGTCGGAAAAATCCCGTCAAAAAATTAGCGATGGAACTGAAAGGATATTTACCAATTGTGATCGCGGCTGATCACCTCAAAGCGAACGCCCATATTTTTGCCAACCAGCTCAACGAGAGCGCGAAGACATTCTGCCCTTATTATTTTATTCCAGAGTTAAATCATCATTTACTGGAGGGATTGGCTTTTCCCGGCTGGCTTAGGAAAAAGATAAAAATCATATTTTTAAATTCAAACCTCTACTCGCCGCGCATCGCAAAAAGATTCATTGTAACGGAAAAAGTTTTAGCCAAACAAAAAATCGCCTTTATTGATCTTAAACTGGATGGTAAAGACAAACTCATAGAGAGTTTGTCAATATTGGCTTTTAGCTCGTGGGTTAGTTTTTATCTGGCAATTTTAAACAAACAAAAACCGGCGGCGGTTCCGTGGGTGGATTATTTTAAAAAGGAGCTTAAAAAGTAGTTTTTGAGATCCATTATGTCGATTTTTCGTAAAATAAATAATTTTATCGAAAGCAACAAGTTAGCGGTCGGCCTGTTGCTCTTTTTGTTTTCCTTGATTTTTTTCGCCTGGCTTCAGTACGCGCCGGTTTTTTCCGACCCGGATTCTTTCTACCACACTAAAATGGCGGAGCTGATTGTCCAAAACGGCGTTATCCGCGACTTCCCTTACCTCCAATTCACGGTTTTAAAGGATAATTACATTGATCATCATTTTCTCTACCATGTGTTAATGGTTCCTTTTGTGGTTTTCTTGCCGCCGGCGATTGGCGCCAAGCTTTTCCAAGCCGTCTTAGCCGCTCTATCAGTTGTCGCTTTTTACTGGCTGATGAATAAATTAAAAGTTAAAGGCGCGATTTATTTTACCTTAGCGTTGTTTCTTTGCGCTGGTTTTTTGTTTCGCATCAGCTTAGTTAAAGCCCAACCCTTGTCCTTAATAATTCTGTTTGTCGGTAGCTATCTCATCGTCGCTAAAAAATATTGGCCTTTATTTTTTTTGTCCTTCATTTATGTCTGGACTTATGACGGCTGGTTTTTGCTTTTGATTTTTGCCTTGCTTTATGTTTTTATTGATGGTTTGGTCAAGGCCCTAGTGGAGAGTCAAGGCAGTTGGCTGACAAAAATTTTAAAGATTTTGCCGGTTTGGCGGCCACAAAAAATAAAATTATTTTTTGGTTCATTTTTAAAGAATATTTTTAGCGCGTCCAATTTGAAATTGGTTTTTGCCGTTTCCGGCGGCTTGCTTTTAGGGATAATCATCAATCCATACTTTCCCAAGAACCTTTATTTTTATTGGCTTCATATTTTACAGATTGGGATCGTCAATTATCAATATCAAATCGGCGTGGGCGCCGAATGGTATCCTTACAGCGTGTTTGATTTTTTTACCAATACTTTTGTCTCGTTGGTTTTTTTCGGCCTGGCTATGATTCTTTTTCTTAACTATCGGCGGCGATTGCCCGTTGAGGTTAAATATTTTTTGGCCATTTTTGTTTTATTCTTTCTGGCCACGGTCAAAGCTAGGCGCAACATTGAATATTTGTCGCCTTTCGGCATTATTTTTGCCGCGACGGTTTTTGCCGCCCTTTCTCGGCTGGAAATCGCTCAAAACGACTTTTTTAAATTCAAGCAAGCCCTTTTCCGTTTCATCCTTAAGGATAAATTGGCCAAAGTATTTTTAAGCTCACTACTGGTTGCCTCTTTGGCCTTTATTTTTATTAATTATTCCTTAAAAGACAAGGAATTTTTAGCCAAAGGGAGCAATTTTAATTATTTGATGAAAGCGTCAACCTT
Source organism: Patescibacteria group bacterium (assembly GCA_038065695.1). Lineage (GTDB taxonomy): Bacteria > Patescibacteriota > Patescibacteriia > 2-01-FULL-39-33 > 2-01-FULL-39-33 > JBBTQN01. The sequence goes on from JBBTQN010000004.1 coordinate 26,649, forward strand.
TTTAAAAGATCATTCGCAAAAAGGCGATTTGGTTTTTCACAGCGATTGGGACGATTTTCCGGCTCTTTTTTACCATAACGACAAAAACTATTATGTCATCGGTCTAGACCCGACCTTTATGTATTTTTACAATCGTGATTTGTACTGGAAATGGGTTGACATTACCAAGGGCAAAAGGGTGGTGGAAATGTATTCTATTATTAAGAATGATTTTAAGGCCAAGTATGTCTTAGTGACCACAGATCGTAATAATTTAATCAGTAACTTGGATAATAATTTCAATTTCAAAAAAGTTTATTCCGATGATGAGGCGGTGGTTTACGAAGTATTATAATTTATGAAAATATTAATCGTTTTACCGGTTTATAACGAAGAATTGGTTTTGGAAAAAAACGCCAAACAAGTTTTGGCTTTTTGTCAGAAAAATTTCACCGACGATGAGTTTAAAATTGTCATCGGCGATAATAATTCCCACGACCAGACGGCGGAAATCGGCCGGCGCTTGAAGGAAGAATTTCCGGAGATTGATTATTTTTTTACCGCTAAAAAAGGCAAGGGCGTGGCTTGGCGCGAGATTTTTTTACGGGAGGAGGCCGATATTTATATTGTGATGGATGTTGATTTGGCGGTGGAGCTTTCGGGGACAAAACTTTTAGTTGACGGCATTAAAGAAGGATATGATTTAGCGGTTGGCTCAAGATTTTTAAAAGATTCGGTGGTCAATCGCTCGTTTTTCCGGGATCTCTCTTCGTCGGTCTATCGTTTTTTAGTGCGGTTTATATTAGATACCAAAATTAGTGATTTTCAGTGCGGGTTCAAGGCGATCAACAATAAGATTAAAGAGAATATTTTGTCCCATATCAAAGACCCGGGTTTTTTCTTGGATACGGAAATTACGATTTACTCGGAAAAAGCGGGTTATAGAGTCAAACAAGTGCCGGTCAATTGGTCGGAATTCAGGGATGTCAGACGCAAAAGCACGGTTAATGTTTTTGAGACGACCATAGAGTATTTAAAAAAGATTTTAAAATTAAGAAGAGAAGTTAAAAAGTTTGTTAATACCCGCAAGGACCCACCCTTGACAAATTAATTTTTATAATCTATAATCAGGTGTTGCGATAGGCGCAAAAAATCCAGCGCTTCTAAGGTATTTGAAGAGTGTTGGATAAAATTGGACATTTAAAAGTGATTTTGGCTGAAACAAAAAGAAAAAGGAGAAAAGAGATGAACAAAAAAAAGTTTGTTTTTTGGTTGCCAATGTTGGCTGTTTTTGGTCTCTTGGTTGTTTTTCTGGCCGGCTGCGCTACCGCTTCCAGCCCATTCGGTTTTTGGAGCAGTCCCGGCTGGGCGAGATGGGCTGATTCGGCCAAACCAGCCGACCCGAGCCAAGTAGCGGCGGTCGGCATAAACGGGCCAAACGGACCGTACGCGGCGGCATACGGGCTGGCCGGTATTTCTGATGAAGCGGCCAGAAAAGACGCTAAAGAAGCGATTATTTCGGCCAACGAGAACACTTACGGCGGTTATGGTTCGGGATATAGCGGCCGAGGAAGCTATGGTTTTGGTTATGGTGGCCGAGGAAATTTTGCCGATTGGCAAGAAGGAGCAATCACTAATCAAACGGATGATTCTTGCGAAGTTTTTGTGGACGGTCGGTCAATTGGCGTGTTAAAGCCGGTTGGGCCGGGTGTTGGTTCAGAGTCGTATCGTTTTCTTCGTCTCACTGGCGAACAAAACCATCACCTTAGGGCGGTTAATCGTCGAGGTGAGGTGGTTTTTGAGACAGATTACTATATTGACGGAAAGAGACAGGACAAACGCTTCACCTATCCAGCCGGCGGTCGAATTATTAAAGTCGACTGGTATGTGAACATTCAATAATAAAGGGCAGGTTTCTGAAATTCAGAAACCTGCCCTATTAAATTTTAGAATTAAGCGCTAGCCAGTCCCCCCGCCGCTCGTCATTGATGCTTGAATTTGACTTATTACGGTATAAGCGATGGCATAGGCGGCTAAGACAATAATCACGCCGATAATCGCGTCCCGGATCAAATTCTTGGCTTTGCCGGCCTTATTGGAATCGCCGCTCGCCGTCAGATACATAAAGCCGCCGTAGATAATCATCCCGACAAAGATAATGCCCAAAAAGCCAAGAAAAAATTGAATGATTCTACCGATGAAAAGCTGCAGGTTGGCGGTTCTTTGCAGGTTGGCGGCTCCGGCGGCGGTCTCAAGATTTCTTAAAATATCATCTTCAGCATAAGCAAAATTTACCATCGGTAAAAAAACAGATAAAATTACCAAAGAAACAAAAATGTGTTTTAAAGAAATTTTCATATTCTGAAGATATATTTATAAAAAATATTTAAGTAACCCCGAAAGCGCCCAAAATATAAAGCGTAATCGCGTAAGCGCCAAGACAGATGACCAAGCCGGCGAATGACCAGACAATAATGGTTTTTGCCTTTTGGATTTTACTGGAGTCGCCCTCGGCAATCGCCCACAAAAAACCGGCGTAGACGATAAAGGCCAGAAAAATCACACCAAGCATCCCCAACATCGCTTTGACGATGTTGCCAACAACCCTAGGCAGGTCACCTTGATTTTGAAGGATTGGCGGAGTGGCCTGATTCAGGTTGGTT
>JBBTQN010000005.1:0-21877 GCA_038065695.1 Patescibacteria group bacterium
CGGCACTGGTCGCGGTCTTGATGAGGTCGCCGGCAGTCGGCGTATAAGCCGCGGTTGCCAAAGGCACCACGGCGGAAAGCCCCAAAGACCAGACAATGGTCGCCATGACTACTCCGTAAGTTAGTAATTTTTTCATAATTAACCTTTATTTTTTATTTATTAATAAAGCGCTGTTGAAAATTCGGGATAAAACGACGAGTTATAGTTCTTCTGTCTCTAAAAATAACCTACTAAACCCATTAACCAATAAGCTCCGCTAAGCGAATCGACCTTTACTTATTGGCCTAATGAGAACCCGCGCTTTATTAGGAGATGGTTGTAAAACTATATTTTCTCTAAATCTGTCTTTTTCGGCTACGACTTTGTCGGGCTGGCGCAAAAAGATTTTCACCGTAGCTACGGCTACGGCTCAAATTTTTTTGCTGGCCCTCCTCGTCTCGCCGGAAAAAGCCAAAATTTATAGTCAAAATAGTTTTACAACCATCTCTTCCCCCAAAATTCAAAAGAGCTTATTGAGATAGTTTTGCCACTATCTCAATTAACTATCTAAAATAGTTAATTTTATTTAATTAAAGGAATCGTACTGGTTTCGTTCACTTCCGGCTGAATAATCGGAGAATTCATCATTATCATCAGATTTAATTTTTCCTTTACTTGATTGGCGATCGTGCCGCTTTCTTGAATTTTTTGAATCGCCGAATTAAAATCTTTCTGGTCTAGAAAATCTTTGGCGGTTTCCAATATCTGTTGAGCGCGACCAATTTCGGCAATCAGATTTTGCAAAGTTGAAGAAGCATTGACCGAAGCCGTCGAGGTCGCCACTAAAACAGTGGAAGAGGCCGCCATCTGGTTCAATTCGCCGGCCACAAAAACGATTTGCTGTTCCGTCGTTTTGATTCTTTCGGCGACGAGATTGGCCAATTCCGCATCGGAGATTATCCCCGAGCCGCTGGTCTTGGCAATCACGCTCAAAGCGCTGGCGCCGGTCTCATCAGTAGAATTCATCGCTTGGTTGATGTCAACACTGACCGCTTCTTTGATGCCGCTTGACAAATTTTGGTTGATCGCGTTGATTTCCTGCTTAATCGCCAGGGTTTTAGAATCAACTTCTTTGGCCGCTTCCACCGCGCTTGGCGTCGGCGAAAAAGCGGCGTTAATTTTATTCAAATTATCTTTGACTGATTGGACACTGCTAGTCACGTTTTTTGCCGCCGTCGCGATTTTTTGCGCCTTTTTCTGGTCGCTCTCCGGCAATCTCACCACTTGCTGGAGCTCATCCATCCGGCGGGAAACAAAACCCATCTGCAACTGGACTTTTTTATCATCGGAAAAAGTGAACGCCATTTGCACTTTTTCGCTGGCGGTCTTGACCGAATAAAGCGCGTCGCCCGGGATGCTGGAATCAGCCACGGTAATCGTCGCGGAATAGCCGATCATCGCCATAATCACCAAAGCGACCGCCATCGCGGGCTTAAGCACCCGATTTCGGAAAATGCCGGAAAAATACTGCCAATAATAAACCGCGTTGCCTTCAAAGACTTCTTCCCGGTCTTCCCGCAAGCATAGCGGCGCGATCTGCGACCTTAAAATCTCTTTATTTTTCAAAACCCAACTCTCTTGCGGCCGACCGGCGGCCTCAAGTCCTTTGAGCGCTTTTAAATTTTTGATGAGTTGGCTGTTATCCATTGATACTTTCTTTAAGGGCTTTAAGCGCCCGATGGAGCAAGACGCGCGCCGCGCCTTTCGGCTTTTTGAGAACCGCCGCGATTTCCGAGATGGAAAGTTCGTCTAAAAACCGGAGCACGATTATTTCTTTATATTCGTCTTTTAAATTGTTAAGTCCGGATAAAAGATCTTTAATTTCCGAATCGGCGATTTGCTGTTTCAAGAGGTCGGCTTTTTCATCTAAGAGGTGATTGGCTTCCGGGCTTTCCAAGGAGCAGTTTTCCCGAGTCCGGCTACGGTAGAAATCAACCACCGCGTTTCTGGCCACCATATAGATGAAAGCGTTCGGATTTTTGATCAGCCGGCCTTCGCGGATATACTGCCAGAATTTCAGAAATGTTTCGGAAGTCAGGTCTTGGGCGTCTTGAACTGAATTGACTTTAAAAAAAACGAACCGATATATTCGGCTGACATACAAATCGTAAAACTGGGAATAGGCCTCCGGATCCTGATTTCTGATTTTAAGGAAAAGGATCTTTTGGGTTAATCTGTTGTTCATTATTTAGACGGAAAAAAGTTAGGTTTGTTACACCAATTTTATTAAAAAATACCTTCTACTTTCCCCTCCTTGTTTTAAGGAGGGGATAAAAGGGGAGGTCTTAAATGCCGATTTATGGCAATTCCTGAAAATATTGGCTAAAATTGGGAAAATAAATAATTATATTGAGTTTTAATCAAAAATACAAACAAATTGATTATAGAATAAAAAGGCGGTTTTTGGCAAGCAGTATCCGTCATCCCCGCGAAGGCGGGGATCCAGGCTAATTTGAATCAATCATTCTTTATCACTCTGGATTCCCGCCTGCGCGGGAATGACAAAAAGAGGATTTTATAATTTAAATTAAATTTATAAAAAAGGGCAGCCCGCTACTTAGTAGCAAACTGCCCAAAACCCGTCAAAAGGCGTTTGGTTAGCGATTTTGACCGCCTGACCTGCCTAATTTAGGCCGCCAAATGAACGGATACTCGCTTTTGGCTGGCCGGGAAAAAACCGAAAACCCGACCCGCCAAAAGATACTGCCGACTACTCGCACAAAGCGAATAGCCGCTCTCTCCTATCCCCGAGAAAGTGGGCCGAAGGAAGCTTGAAAAAAAATGACCAGCAAGAAAAGCAAAAGGGCCATAGCTATGGCAGTCTGGCCGAAAGCCGTTTCCCGAGAGCGAGAAAACCTGCCAAAAGGGAACTGGGGATGATATATAATATTTTTCCCACTTTCTCCCGAATAGATTTTCGCCATCCCTCAAGCCGATTCTTGCCGCGCCGCGAATTCCTCTCTTTTGACTTTAATCCCGCAATTAGCGATTTAGGGCCGAAACGCCAAGTTCAACCTCGCTAAAAGCAAGAAAGCCAAAAAATCCGCGGTTTCCTTCGATTCTGGTCATCTTCAGCTTTTCCATTATATCAGACAAAAATGGACTTGTCAATCCCCATTTAAAGACCTCCCCCTTTATTGTCCTGGGCAGCGCCAAATGCTCCGCCAGCTCGCATTTGGCGACTCTCGTCTGCGCCCTTTGGGCTTGTCTCGCTTCTGCCCGTCGCTTCGCGACCCTCCTTAAAACAAGGAGGGGAAATATAGAATGTGCTTGCAATTTATTTTTAAATCAGGTATAATACAGCCAGAAATAACTTATCCCCCGCGAGGGGGTTTTAAGATTCAAAAATATGCCTCAACTCAATCAACTCACCCAATACTTGAAAGATTCAAAAAATGAAATGAAAAAGGTCGCTTGGCCGAACAAAAAAGAGATTCGCCAGCACACGATTTTGGTAATCACGGTTTCTTTGGGTGTCGCCGCCTTCTTGGGCCTGATTGACTACATCCTGACTTTGGGATTGGAAAGAATCCTTATCAAATAAACCCAGTCAAAAGTTAAAAGTCAAAAGTTAAAAGTCTATTTATTTTATAAATAAAAAATATAAACCAAAACTTTAGACTTTGGACTTTAGACTTTCGACTAAAACTTGGCTTATTAAAAAATAATTTGACTAAAACTTAAAAAATAAAAAACTAATAAGTTACGAGCTGAATAATCGTATGGCCAAACAAACTCTAAATTTAGGCAAGCGGTGGTATGTCATTCATACCTATTCCGGTTTGGAGGAGACCGTTGCCCACAACCTAAAGCAGAGGATTGAGTCCATGGATATGGAGGACAAAATTTTCGGGATTCTGATTCCCAAAGAGAAAAAAATCCGCATCAAGAACGGGAAGCGCAAAATCGTGGAAGAAAAAATCTATCCCGGCTATGTCTTGGTGGAGATGATCGTCAACGACGATTCGTGGTATGTGGTGAGAAATACGCCGCATGTCACCGGTTTCGTCGGTTCGGGCACGACCCCGACGCCGATTTCCGACGAAGAAATCAAATCCCTCCAAAAACGGATGGGCGTGGATGAGCCGGAATACCAGATTGACGTCGGCAAAAACGACCCGGTGCGCATCACGGACGGCCCGTTCAAAAATATGGAAGGCAAAGTGATTGAAATAGATGAGAGCCGCGGCAAAGTGAAAGTGCTGATTTCCATGTTCGGCCGTGAGACGCCGGTGGAGCTGGATTTTTTGCAGATAAAAAAAATATAACTATAAGCACCAAATCCAAAATTACAAATCCCAAAAATTATGGAACGTGGAATATGGAACATTTTTTACTTTTTATTATAAATTCAATTAAATTTTTTGTTTCAGGTTATGGGTTTTATGATAAAAATTTGGAATTTGAGATTTTGAATTTGGAATTTTAAAAACTACCCGTGATTTATTCACAAAAATAAATTAAAATATTCAAACATAAAATTTTAAAATAATTAAATTTATGGCCAAAAAAATAAAAACAATCATTAAATTACAAATCCCGGCCGGAGCGGCCAATCCGGCGCCGCCAGTTGGTCCGGCCTTGGGCCAGCACGGCTTGAATATCGCCGAATTCTGCCAGAAATTCAATGAAAAGACCAAAGACCGGGGCGGCGATATCACGCCGGTGGAAATTACGGTTTATGAAGACCGCACCTATACTTTCATTTTAAAGACGCCTCCAGCCGCCGAGCTCATCAAAAAAGCGGCGGGTATTCCCAAGGGTTCGGGTAAGCCATTAAAAGAAAAAGTGGGAAAAATCACCAAAAAACAAGTGGAGGAAATCGCCACCATCAAAATGCCTGATTTAAATACCAAAAATTTGGCCGCGGCTTGCCGGATCATTGAAGGCACGGCGAGACAGATGGGAGTCGAAGTTGAAAGTTAAAAGTTATAAAGTTATAAAGTACTTTACAAAATACCTTTAGAGAGTCGGAAAAAACAAGGAGGATGAATTATGGATGTGGATTTTAAAAAGCTTAGGAGATGCTACCAGAATAATCATAACTTTGAGGAAGTAACCAAAAGAGGAAAGTTTGATACGGGGGAAGAAAAGGTAATCAGATGGTGCTGCGTGTGCGGCGCCATAAAAATCGACAAGGAAGTCGACGGCAAAGTCGTAGAACCCGGAATGGTACGATATCCAAAAGCTCTGATTTAATATCCATCACTCGGGAATAATTCTCAAAAATTATTCCCTACTCTCTAAAGGTATTTTGTTTTAATAAATACTTTATAAACTTTATAACTTTAAAAACTTTCAACTTTATAACTAATAAGTGGGAGAGTCCGCTAGTCACGGATTCGCTTGCACCACACAAAATATAAAAACTATGAAAAAAGTAGACCAGCCGAAATCCAAGAGATTTGTGGCAGCGAAAAAATCAGTTGACCCGAAAAAATCCTATCCAATCGCGGAAGCGATTGAACTGGCGAAAAAAACTTCAACCGTCAAATTTGACGCGACCATTGAGGCCCATTTCCGCTTGGGCATTGATACTAAAAAAAGCGACCAGCAAGTGAGAAGCTCCGTCGCCCTGCCCCATGGCACGGGCAAAACCGTGCGCGTGGCGGTCATCGCCGCCGACGGCGACCAGCAAAAATCAGCCAAGGCCGCCGGCGCCGATTTAGTCGGCGAAAAGGACTTGGTTGAAGAAATCAAAGGCGGTAAAATCAATTTTGACATCTTGGTCGCGACGCCGGACGGCATGAAGCTCTTGGCGCCGGTCGCTAAAATCCTCGGGCCCAAGGGGCTAATGCCCAATCCGAAAGACGGCACCGTCAGCGCCAATGTCGGCGATGTCGTCGCCAAGTTAAAAAAAGGAAAGATCAATTTTAAAAATGACGATTCGGGAATCATCCATACCATTATCGGCAAAACTTCTTTTGAAACTCAAAAATTGGTGGAAAATTTTCAAACTATTCTTGAAGGCGTCACCAGAGCCAAGCCGTCTTCGGCCAAAGGCGCGTATATTAAAAATATCACCATCGCCAGCTCCATGGGGCCGGGGATACGCGTTAGTTTATAAAGTCATAAAGTCCATAAAGTCAAAAGTCCCGCCGCAAGGCGGGATTTTAAATTTGGAATTTGTGATTTTAAATTTGTGATTTTTATTCCTATTTGTTAAAATACTTTCATTATGCCAGACGAGCAAAACAACCAAAATCCCCCGCCCTATATCCGTCCCACCTGGGACGAATATTTTATGGAAATCTGCCGGCAGGTGGCCAGGCGGGCGACTTGCGACCGCGGCCGGTCGGGCTGCGTCATCGTCAAAGACCGGCAAATTCTCACGACCGGCTATGTCGGCTCGCCGGTCGGCGTCCCCCACTGCGATGAAATCGGCCACGAATTCCACCGCGTCATCAATCCGGACGGGAGCGTCTCCCAACATTGCATCAGAACCGCCCACGCCGAACAAAACGCCATCTGCCAATCGGCCAAACTTGGCATTCCTTTGGAAGGCGCGACTTTGTATTGCAAAATGACGCCTTGCTACGCCTGCGCCAAGATGATCATCAATGTCGGCATAAAAAGAGTCGTCGCCGAAAAAGACTATCACGCGAGCCGGCTCTCCAAGGAAATTTTTGACAAAGCCGGAGTGAGGTTGGAAATTTTAGATAACAGCGTGGAGCAATATGAAAAACAGTGAATAAATTTTATAATTTTTAATTTTTAAATTTTTAAATAATTTTTAATGCTTTAATTTTTAATGAAAATTCGCTAGTAGCCGTTTTAAAAATTAAAAATTAGGTCATTATTTATAAAATTAAAAATTACAAAATTAAAAATTTTCAAAAAACTAAAATAAGTTTTAATATAATGTCTAAAATCAAGCCGAAAAAATTGATAATAGGCCTAGTCGGCGAAATCGCTTCCGGCAAGGACACGATGGCGGCTTATCTCAAAAAAAAATACGGCGCTGAAGTGGTGAGTTTTTCTAAACCGCTACGGGATATCTTAGATCGAATGTATCTGCCCCAGACCAGAGAAAATATGGTTTGGCTCGGTTATGATTTGAGAGCGAGATTCGGCCAAGACATTTTGGCTAAAATTATCGGCAAGGAAATATTAGGAAAAAAATCCGCCAAAGGCGGATCCGCCTCTGGCGGAAAAATGTTTGTCCTGCCTAATGTTCGGTTGGAAGGCGATATCACCTATCTTAAAAAAATTCCCGGCTTTTATCTGGTCCGCATTGACGCCGACCAAAAAATCAGATACGAGCGCCTGAAAAAAAGAAGCCAAAACGCCGATGACAAAACCAAAACTTGGAAACAGTTTCTGCAAGACGCCAATCTCCCGACCGAAAAAACCATCCGGGGCGTGGCCAAGAAGGCGAAATTCAGGATTGATAATAATGGGAGTTTTGGAGAACTGTACGAGCAGGTGGAAAAATTGATTAAAAAAATAAAAAAATAAATTTTATAATTTTTAATTTTTGAATTTTTAAATAATTTTTAATGTCTTAATTTTTAATGAAAATTCGCTAGTAGCCGTTTTAAAAATTAAAAATTAGGTCATTATTTATAAAATTAAAAATTACAAAATTAAAAATTCTACCCCTTATTGTAGCTTTACCCTCGGCCTTGACTTTCCGAACATTATTTACTAAGATGCCATTACTTTTAAATGGCTCTTTTTCAATTTGGGAAACAAACAGGAGGATAAGGTAATGCCACAACTGATAGTCATTGAAGGCGGCGATGGTTCAGGTAAAAAGACCCAAGCGAGAATCTTAGCCAAAATGCTGAAGTTCTTCAATCGTTCGGTTAGGACAATTGATTTCCCGCAATATCGGTTAAATTTCTTCGGCAAGCTTATCCGCGATTATCTGGATGGGCGATTCGGCGATCCGCTGTCGGTTAGCCCGTATTCGGCGGCGCCTCTTTATTGCTTTGACCGGTTTGAATCAGCGGCAAAAATACGCCGATGGCTTTATGAAGGGAGAATCGTCGTTTCCGACCGCTTTCATACCGCCAATATCATCCATCAAGGAGCCAAGCTGCCGCCAAAAAAACGGCTGGCGCTGGTGGAATTTCTCGACCGATTGGAATTTGATTTTCTCAAAGTGCCGCGTCCGGACTTGGTTTTCTATCTCCATGTCTATCCGGAAGTGGCGCAAATACTGATGGAAAAACAAGGACGCGTCAAAGACGGCCATGAGGCCAATTTACGGTATGCCAGAAAAGTGGAAAAAACGGCGCTTTGGGCGTGCGAAAAATTCGGCTGGGTAAAAATTGAATGCTGTCCCAACCAAAAATCAATCTTGCCTGAAGAGAGAATACATAATCTGATATGGAAAACCGTTGAAAGAGTTGTTTGGCCTGGACCGACTAAACAATTGTAAAAACCAACAAAGGAGGACGACTGATGAAAGGCAAAGCAGAAATTCTGGCCTTTACTAAAGGCCAAACTCACCCGGAAGTATTGGAGATGATTGAACTCGCCGGCCGAACCTGCTACAAATCGGCCGACAAAATCACGCCCGGTTCGGCGGAAAAATTCATCCAAACCATTTTACGGAGCGGACATGAGAGCGTCATTGAACATTCGTGGTTTGTTGTCATGTTTGGCAAATGTGGCAGTAGTCAGGAACAAAATTACTGCGATTATTTCCTGAATATTTTAACAAAAAATGGATTGTTCTCTCTCACGGAAAAAGCGGATCGATTTATCCTAAGCGGCAACGCCAGAATGTTCCGCGACTACTTCCGAGCGCAAGGAAAAACAAGCATGTCCGCTAAAATCGGCATGGACGGCGACCTGGCAACACTGCTTCTGAAAACACCTGCTCTTTTCACGGATCTCGATTTAAATCCGAATCCGAACCGCTATTACGGGAATAGAAACCAGATAAAAATCAGCCCGGAAATCGATTTTACCCGCGAAGAAAAATTGGCTCATTTCTGGGCCATGGCCAGATTCACCGGTTGTTCGCGCGCCTTCACTCACCAACTCGTGCGTCATCGCATCACCGCCATTTCGCAGGAATCGCAAAGGTATTGCGATGAATCCGGATTTTTCGAAAATGGCTATTTCGTCGTCCCGCCGTCATTTGAAGAAGCGGGTCTTGCCGATTGGTTTATCTCTAAGATGAAAGAGATTGACGGCTGGTACAGAAAAGCTCAAGAATTTCAAACTTCGGACGGCCGCCGATTGGTCAAAAACGAAGACGCAAGATTTCTCCTGCCCAACGCCGTTTGTTCGGAAATCGTCATGTCGGCCAATTTGAAGGAATGGCGTTGGATACTCAAGATGCGTTGCGATGTCCACGCCCAATGGGAAATCCGCCAAATGGCCATGGACTTGCTACGAGAGTTCCAATCTCTTTTCCCCGACTGCTTTGACGACTTTGCCATCAGCGACGACGGCAAAAGCGCCAAGTTTGTCAAATAAACAACAACTATCCCCCGCCAGCCAACCGGCTCGGCGGGGATTTTAAATCGCAAAAAAACGCCCCACCGAACAGCAGGGCGTAATGTACAATTAATTCTCCAATTCAGGATGTTCGTGCTTGAACTTGGTCAGCTCTTCGCCAATCGCAGTCAGCTCAACCATCTTAACAGCAGAATTGACTCGCTCATGTAATTCGAACAAAAACAACATATTATTTTCTCTATATGGCTTCACCTTGCATTTGCTTTCCATCATCATCCACTCGATAATGCAAGTCAATAGATTGCATTTTTCTTCAATCAACGCCATCTTACGTGCGACTTTATTAGTCATCTTCATTTTGACTTCCTTTCCTGTTGTTTTCTTTTTTGATTGTTAATGTCCGTCAATCCAATTCCCAATCTATCATAAATCTCGCCAGATGTCAAGAGTTGATTATTATAGCAAAAAATTGTAGAATAATTACAGAAAATTCATTCTTAATTCTTAATTGATAATTCTTAATTATATGAAGCTTGTGCCCGTCATCGGCCTGGAAATCCACGCCGAGCTCAACACTAAAACCAAAATGTTCTGCGCCTGCGAGAACGGCTATGAGCTCAAAGACAAACCGAATCAAAATGTCTGCCCGGTCTGCATGGGCCACCCGGGAATGTTGCCGGTCATCAACCGCCAAGCGATTGAATGGACGATTTTGGTCGGCCTGGCATTGGACTCGCAAATCGCCAAAGAAACAAAATTTGACCGCAAAAATTATTTCTATCCCGACTTGCCTAAGGGCTACCAGATTTCCCAATACGACCAGCCGCTTACTTTCGGCGGAAAATTAAAAGTAGGCAACCCCAAGGCCTCCGGCGGGGCAGGAAAAGAAATCGGCATCATCCGTATTCATTTGGAAGAAGATACGGGCAAACTCATTCACGCCAAAGACGGCGCGCTGGTGGATTTGTCGCGCGCCGGCACGCCTTTGATTGAACTCGTCACCGAACCAACAATTGAATCGGCCAAAGAAGCCAAAGAATTTTGCCAAATGTATCAGCAAATCTTGCGCTACTTGGAAGTATCAGAAGCGGATATGGAAAAAGGCCAGATGAGATGCGAGGCCAATATCTCCATGCAGGAAGCGAAAAAATTCGTGATTGACAAGGGCGAGGTCGTCCCGCTTTTAGATTACAAATTAAATCCCAAAACCGAGCTTAAAAACATCAATTCTTTCCGCGCTTTGGAGCGAGCGGTGGATTATGAAATAAAAAGACAGACCGAAGCGATTAAAAATAAAGAAAGACTAGTCCAAGAAACGCGGGGCTGGGACGAGGCCAAACAAAAAACCTTTACCCAACGCGTCAAAGAAACGGCCGCCGACTACCGTTATTTTCCCGAGCCGGATTTGCCGCCGCTTCAAATCGCCGATGAACTTATTAAAAGTTTGGAGGCAACTCTGCCTGAACTGCCCCAAAAAAAATTGGCCAGATTCATCTCGGAGTATCAATTCAATTTGGAAGACGCCAAAATCATCATCGCCGACAAGAAACTGGCGGCCTATGCCGAACAAGTGATTTCTGAATTAGTCGTTTGGCTTCATTCTCTCTCTGAAACCGAGGGAACGGAAGAAGAAATCTGGGCGAAAGAAGGCAAAAAACTCTCCAAAGTAGTCGGCAATTGGCTGATCAACCGGCTTTTCCAGCATTTAAACGAAGAAAAAACGCTGATTAAAAATTGCAAGATCACGCCGGAAAATTTCGCCGAATTCATCACCCTGGTCTACGACGGGCATATCAACAACTTGACGGCGCAAGAACTGCTTCAAGAAATGTTTAAAACCGGTGGCGACCCGTCGGATATTATGGAGACAAAAAATCTGGGCCAATTGAACGACACCGGCGAGCTGGAAAAAATCATCGATGAGGTAATCGCCAAAAACGAAAAAGCGGTCAAAGAATACCAGAGCGGCAAAGAAGCGGCTTTCAAATTCCTCATCGGCCAAGCAATGTCGGCAGCTAAGGGGAAAGCCAATCCTAAAATTATCAATGAATTATTAAAAAGAAAACTAGAAAAATAGATTAATTCCAGATCCGCCTCTGGCGGAGAAGCCGCCAAAGGCAAGGCCAACCCGCGAATAATAAACGAGCTACTGAAAAAAAAGTTAACGGAATAATTTTATGCTTTACGGCCTTGAAGAAAAAGGGAAGAAAAAAAAGTTAATTGATTTTAAGCCGAAAAAAATCAAGTTTTTTGATTTATACAAACACGCCACAAAAAACGATTTTTCGCCGACCGCCAGAGAAGAAATCCAAAAGACTCTCACCCAAGCCGGCTATACATCAAGGCAAATCAGTAATGTGCTTTTTGACAATGAACCGACCGAGGTAAAAGAAATCAAAAAAATTACCCAGCACTTGGTGGACAGCAAAGCAATGGGTTTTGATGAAAAAAATCCGCGGAGCTTGGTGGATTCCTACGTGAAAAAAGAAATGATCAGGCAGAGGAATCTATCGCGAGTCATGCATGATAGAATGATGGAGTCGTTTCAAGAAGAGCTGATGCCAAAAACCGGCGGTTCAAATACGCCAAGCGCGCCTAAGGGGCCTAAATTATCATTTTAAAATAAGCAATACCAATATACGAATGACATACGAATAATACTAATATACTAATAATTAATTTGATAAATAAAAATTATGGAAGGAACACTAATGGAAAGCCAGCGAGAAAGAGAGCTCGGCCAGCTCACCGAGGAAGAGCAAAAATCGCTTGATCGGCTAATTGGCATTGCTCAAAGCGAAATCATAAAAAGCGCTGAAAATTTGACCTTCCACCAGCTGGAAGGATTGAGAGCGGGAGCCGAAGCGTATCTGGGCAATCCGACGCCGGACGAAAAAACCCTCAAACTCGCCAAAAGCATCGTGGAATACTTCGAAGAAAATGAAAATAAAGAAGCCGCCTGATTTTCTGGCGGCTTTTTGATATAATAAAATCGCCCCATTAAATAGACAGCTTCGCTGCCAAAAATCCTGATAAGGATTTTTATTTAACGGGGTGAAGGAGACGGATGGCACTTTTACGCAAACCGGGGGGAGGGACACTATGGCGACAATTATTGACGTGGAGAAAACGATTTCAGCGTTCAGAGAAGACAGGAGTGAAAAAAACTGGAATATCGCCAAAGAAGTTTTGGCGCAAGCACTCCTGGGATTCGGCGGCTTTGCTCCGGAGACAAAGGGGATAATCTGGTTTCAGGTATCACCCGACTGTCAAGACGAGCTCACCGCCCAGAATTGGTTCGGACTTTTTGAGAAAAAGCCAAGGGAAGACAGAAAAATAGTTGTTTTCCCAAGACTTTTAAATCGAGAAAGAAAGCACACCACGGCCTGAAGAACAAAGGCGTCCAAAATGAGGAAAGGACGCCTTTTTAAGTTGAAAGTCAAAAGTCAAAAGTCAAAAGTTTTGGATTTTTATTTTTATAAACCTTTAATTCTAAACTAAATTTTTAAAATTTCAAAAATTTTCTTATTTCTCTTTTTGCCTCTCTTATGTCGCCTATCCATTTTATTTCTTCATTCCTTTTAAACCAAGTCATCTGCCGTTTGGCGAAGTGGTGAATGTCGTTTTTGAGACCGGAGACCAATTCTTCATAACTGATTTTATTCTGAAGATAACGGGCGACCCAGCGATATTCAAGGCCGAATTCTTCCAGTCGTTTCCAGCTGACGCCTTTTTTTTTCAACTTTTTTACCTCATCAATCATCCCCTCTTTAATTCTTTCTTCTAAACGACTATCTATTTTTTGGTAAATTTTTTGTAAAGGCATTTTAACGCCTAAAATTAGAATATCGTAAGGCGGTTTAGTTTGACTCGATTGTTCGGATTTCGGCCGGCCGGTTTCGTAATAAATTTCCAAAGCGCGCTGGACTCGTCTTCTATTTTTAGTGTCTATAATTTTATAAGTGGCGGGGTCTATTTTCTTAAGTTGAGAAAGCAACTGCGATAAAGACAGCTTTTCTATTTTTTTGCGGATTTTAATAACTGGTAACTGGTAACTGGTAACTGGTTTTTTATTTGGAAATTGATAACCCTTGATAATTGAATCAATATACAATCCCGTGCCACCGACCAAAAACGGCGTCCGACCGCGGCGCAAAATACCCTCAATCGCCTCATAGGCCAATTTTTGGTATTTAGCGACATTAAATTTAGTGTTGGGGCCAATAATGTCAATGAGATGATGTGGGATTTTAGACGCGATAAATCGCGTCTCTACATTTGTAGATTTACAGGCGTCCCGTTGTAGAGACGCATTGTATGCGTCTCCGGCGTCCATTTGAGACGCATGCCCCGCAAATGCGGGGGTCTCTACATAATAATCTTTCAAATCCTTGCCTGTGCCGATATCCATTCCGCGGTACACCTGCCGGCTATCAGCCGAGATAATTTCGCCGTTGTATTTGGCCGCCAATTTCACCGCCAACTTTGTCTTGCCGGTGGCGGTCGGGCCGAGGATGACGACGAGTTTGTTATTTTTCATAAAAATCAAAAGGGGCTTTTTATATTCTTAATCGCCGGATTTGTCACGTGCGTGTAAATCTGCGTCGTCCTGATATTCTGATGCCCCAAAAGCTCTTGGACATAACGGATGTCCGTGCCGTTTTCCAAAAGATGGGTGGCAAAGCTGTGCCGCAAACTGTGGAATGTCGCCGGCTTTTTCACGCCCGATTTTTTCAACGCCTCGTCAAAAACTTTCTGCGCCGTCCGCTCCGTCAACTTACCGCCGCGGTTGCTTTCAAATAAATAGCTGGCCGGCGACCGATTGGCAATCAAAAAATAAATGTCCTCTTTCAATTTTTCCGGAAAAACGGTCAAACGGTCTTTTCTGCCCTTGCTTTGGCGGATGCAAATAGTAAGTTCAGCCAAAAAGACATTGCCGACTTTTAAATTTGTCACTTCACTCACCCGCAGGCCGGCGCCGTAGGCCAAAGCGACCATCAAATAATGCTTTTTATTTGAAATATTATCCAGAATTCTGACAATTTCTTCCTTGGTCAGCACGGTGGGCAAACTTTTATTCCTTTTAGCGAATTTCAAATCTATCCGTTGATAATTTTTCAACACCTCGCGATAGAAAAATTTAATGGCGTTAAGGCACAAATTTATCGTCTGCGGCGCGTAGCCTTTTTCTTTTTTGCTTAAAAGATACTCTCTAATTTTATCAATGTCCATTTTTTCAAAACCATCTTTCAGAAAATTAAAATAATCGCTTAAACACCTCAAATAGCTGTTTATTGTTTTCGGACTATAATTCCTTAATTTCAGCTCAATTTTAGTCTTGTCTAAAAATTTTTGCATAAAATGCCAAAAAAGAGTATAATTTTTACATAAAGCAATTATAATACATATTCGGATAACAATCAAATTTATATAACTATACGAATTTTATTCGCATAGAAACCAGTTGTCCAAAATCCGCTCGCTGCGCTCGCTTGGATTTTGGACAATGCGCCGCGGTTCCCGCTGTTGCCCTCGTCCGCTCGCTTCGCTTCGCGGACTTCGGACAACAGCGGCATATCCAAAATGTCTGTCGTCGGGCTGTGCCCGCCTCCAGCCACTTCGGATATGCCGCGGCGCATTAGCTGAAATATTCCTTTTCTTTTTTGGGCTGTCGCCCAATTGTTTCAAAAAATTTTCAAATTTCTTTTTATTTATTTTTAGAGGGGAAAACAAACAGTCAAACAATGATTACTAACCATTAAAGATATGACAAATACAACAGAAAGTGGCTTACGCGACGATCTTTCCGAAACAAGGAAATTAGAGATGGATAGATATGGCAGAACAGATACTTATGACCAAATCGCCATATTCCTACAGGGCGATAGACAAACTGCTTTTTCATTAGTAAATCACGCGCTTGCGATTGTTGATGATGAAATAGATGCAAATGGCAATGGTGAACATTTAAACAAGGCAAAAGTTCTATTAAACCAAGGGTTTCGGGAACAAGAAGCAAAATTTGTAGAACCCTGGGAACGAAATATTTACAAATTAGGTCAGACATTATCAAGATTACATAGAGATGGTTTTCTTTATGCCCCAAATGTTGTTAGTGAGATTAATAATTATTGGGAAATCGAGAAGCAAAATCTTAGTCGTAAAGGACGAATTTTGAGTTCTGTTGAGTTGCACGAATTAAATCTCGGAATTGGCAGATCTGTTGGTCTTCAATTTCTGTATCTTCTTTGTCCGGATTTAGATCAAGAATGCAGAGAATCAATTGCAACATCATATGGAATTGCAATTAAGCTGGCAGATAATCTTTCTGATTTGAATGAAGATCTTGAACAAGGGTATATCAATATTTCAGGAGATAACATCGGAAAACATCATCTCAACATTGCACAAAAATATGAAGGCGATTTGCAATCATATAAAGCTGAAGAATTCGTAAGAATTAAACAATATTACGACGAAGAAGACAGAATTGTAGATGAAATTATAAAAAAATATCCCTCTCAAGAGAAAGGAATCCTTTTCTTTAAAAATATCGCCCACTCCTGGCTGCAACAGATAACAGATGAAATGCGAGGAAATAACGAATAATAATGTGTTTTGGGCTCGGGCATTCACCCCTTTATCCCCTCTGCCCTTCGCCCAAAACGAAAAAAGAAATTTGAAAATTTTTTGAAACAAGTTTTCCTATCGGAAAACAAAAGAAAAGGAATACATCAGCTAACACGGCATAAGCGGCTACGCTCCTCGTACCTCGTCGCTTCGCCCATATTTGCCAGCGGTCGCCCTTCGGGCATATTATACCGCTGGCAAACATCGCTTATGCCGGAACGTTGTGCGAAATTTGTCACAGGCCTAAACGAAATTAAAAAAGATTTTACTAAATTCTATGAAAAGCAAATTTGACTTAATGAAATTCACCGAAAAAGTTTGCTCTTTTGCTCCGAGGCTCGGAAAAAATGAACAACTAACCGCTGATTTTTTAATAAAAACCCTTAGTGATAATGGGATAGACCATTACTCTCAGCAGTTCGAAGCCACCATTCCCGACTGGAAAAAAGCTGACTTATTTGCTGATGGAGAGAAAGTAGAATGTAAAAACACAAGCTTAGTTAGCGGGAAAATCCTCGGCAAAGAAAATATCGTCAGCTCTTTTCCAGATATCGATGAAGCAAAAACCAAATACAACATTAATTTCAGCCCATTTGCTGATGTTATTTGTACCGCCGATTTTTATAAACACCCATCTGTTGCCGTAAAATATTCTGATTTATCAAAAATATTCAAAGCTAAAAAGGTGCATGGCGAAGTAGTCGTGCAAAAGCTTACTTACAATTCTCAGAATATTTTAGTTGGCAACAGAAAGAATCCTGATTATTTGGTTTTTGCTCACTATGATTGTATCGGGAATGGTGGCGCAGTTGATAATGCGTCTGGTGTAGCTACAGCAATGTTTACAATAATTAATCGTCCTGAGCTTTTGGAGAATACGTTGTTCATTTTTTCCGGCTGTGAAGAGATAGCATATGATGATTACAAAATAAGCGGAATCGGCTTTAGAAAGTTCGAGCAAACTTTTTCTTCTTTATTGAAGAAGTCAAAACGTATCTATGTCCTTGATGGTGTTGGCAATGGAAATCCGCATTTCACGCATAATTTTGATCTTCTGAATATTACCTTGCAAATTAAAATGTTAAAGTCTATTCAAGCGAAGGTATTTTTAATGCAAGGTAATATTGAAAAAATAATGGATGTGTATCATTCGGACATAGATACTATCGATCAGCTAAAAGAAGTCTATCTGAAGAAGTCGTCAAATTTGCTTTTTGATGATATTAAAAGAGTTTTGAAATAATGCGTGGACGGCCTGTGACAAACATCGCACAACACCGAGTATGCGGCTCAAAAGTTTTGCGTTATTAGACTTTTTAATTAAGGAGTGCAAAACTTTCTCGACCCAAATTCGCTTTTCTCCGTTAGGCGGTAATTCAGACTAAGGTGCGATAAAATACGGTTAAGCAAGTTAACAAAATTAACCAATAAATCCGAAAAGCGAACTTCGCATACTCGGATACGTTGTGCAAAATAGCAAAAATTTTATTAACCAATTAACATAACCCATATGGAAAAAGAACCAAAACAGGAAATATTAAAATCCATGCCCTGTGCATCCGTTGAAAGGCCGATCGCAGAGCTGGAAAAAGAAGGCTGGGAATATGACTGGTCTTTCCATGCCAGATTTCCTGAGCAGTGGA
Organism: Patescibacteria group bacterium; assembly: GCA_038065695.1. Taxonomy (GTDB): domain Bacteria; phylum Patescibacteriota; class Patescibacteriia; order 2-01-FULL-39-33; family 2-01-FULL-39-33; genus JBBTQN01. The sequence continues at coordinate 17,730 of JBBTQN010000005.1, forward strand.
ATGATGCGTGCGATCGGGTCGAAAAAATTAAAGCGGATGGTTTTTGGGAACCTGTTTTGGTTCAAGGCCAAAATGAAATGGAACATCGAGATGGAGTTGCTTACATCTATAAGAGAAAGACCGACAAACACAAACAGTATGAAAAAGATATGGGCTATGTTAAATAAAAATTTTTGCTACATCGCACAACACCGTATATGAGGTTCGGGTAAAAGAAAAAAATTTAGATTTGATAAGGTGTTTCTTTTACCCTCTCCCAAATGCCGCATCTGACAGCCAAGCTCGATGTGGCCTATACTAACCGTGGGATGACCAGCGTCCGTGCGGATTGGGACGGCGGCACTTCTCATATACGGAAACGTTGTGTGCCATTGTGCTGATTTTAACTAACCTAAATAATCTAACCAAAATTATGAAAAAAATCATTATTGTCAGCGGAATTGTTGTTGCGGTAGCAGTTATCGCGGCAATCACGATTACTGCGACTAATCCTAAGTCCTCGGATGGAATTGGCGCACAAAATTCCAATCAAAATTTACCTGCAAAACGATCCGGAATATGCTCATACAGAATCGAAGAGATATTTGTTGACGCGGCATGCAATCAGTTGGCCATCCACGTTGAAAACGGTTATCTCAGAACGCCAAATAAATTTCAAGATGAGATTTTAAACCTAATTAGTGACTATAAAGGCAGAATTATATCGCGAAATGACGGCAGCTCAAATTTATTGGCAGAATTCCCGGACGATAAACGAATTTACGAAATTAAAGATAAACTGATAAATATCGAGCATGTTAAAAGCGTTAACTTTAACATGGTTGCCGAGCTTGAATAAAAATTCAATTACGCCTAATAAAAACTTAGCAAATTTTGATTAGCTACTAGAAACTTTCAAATTTATTAACTAAATCAGCGCAACAGCACACAACACCTGCTATACGAACATTGCTTGTCCCCGTTCGTGGTGCGCTCCGCGCGATTATACCACGACGGTGACGGCGCAACGTCGTATAGCAGGGATACGTTAGGCGAAATAGTTCATAAACTCACGACTTCGCCTAACACTGTGTATCTGGTTCAACAGAAAATATAATTACAAATATTTCTGATTCATTTTTAGCCATTTTTTAAGACAAAATAAAAGACCGCCTCAACCTTTCGGTGTATTGGCGGTAGATGCAGTTGGCCCGCTTGGCCCTTTTCAGGATTTGGTTCTGTGGCAGGTACACCAAAGAGCCTTACAGAAAAAAAAGAGACTGCCAAACATCAGTAATACTCCGAACACAAAAAGTACGAAGATGATCGGCTTGTTGACCAAGAGCTGTTGGGGCCACGAGACATTGTGAACGAGCGGCGATGCTCCAAAGGCCAATATTACACCCGTAGTAAACGTTACCAGCCACCAATAATACCACTTTTTCCAACCTTCAGTCTTCATTATTATTCTCTCCTTTTTTCCCAGTGCTACTCTCTTCCACGATTTTCCCTCGTGGCATGGGATATACCAAATTTATGGTAATATATCATTATAGCATACGGCACATATTTTGTCAATAGCTGAATTAAAAAATGGCTAAAATAAGGTAATATTTGTAATTATATTTCCTGTTTCACCCAAATTTTTGCCTCTTTGCTGTTTTATAATAACACTAAGGAAAAGAGGCAAAAACTTCAGATACACAGGAACGTTGTCCAAAATCCGCTCGCTGCGCTCGCTTGGATTTTGGACAATGCGCCGCGGTTCCCGCTGTTGCCCTCGTCCGCTCGCTTCGCTTCGCGGACTTCGGACAACAGCGGCATATCCAAAATGTCTGTCGTCGGGCTGTGCCCGCCTCCAGCCACTTCGGATATGCCGCGGCGCATTATACGCCATAATAAAAAGCCTTAATTAATTGTTTAACAAAAAGCTATGAAAAAATTACTCATTTTCGCAGTCGCCAGTTTAGCCATATTTTTGGCGGGTTGTACCACCCAATTACTAACCAAAAATCAATCCGAGCCAACATGGATCAAGACATTAATTGATACGAAAAAAAATAGCCCACTGGAAAATCCACCCTCCACTATTAGAAAATGTACCTATCAAAATAAAATTGTTTACTATGTATCGTCACCATGTTGCGACCAATATAACTATTTATATGACGACAATAATAAAGTTATCTGTGCGCCCGATGGCGGCTTTACTGGAAATGGAAATGGAAAATGTAGTGATTTTTCATTAGATAAAAACAATTGCGAACTTATTTGGCAAGATTCACGGTCTAAATAATCGGCTTTTTATTACGGCGTATAACAGCGTGTATGCGGCTATCGCCCATATTGCTGTGCAACATCGCATACACGCGGACGTTATATGAAATATGGCTTTTTCTTTCTTTTCGCTAACGCGAAAAAATGCTAAAATATAATTATAAAAGTTTTAATTTAATAATTACAAAAATATTATGAACCAAGATTTAGCCCAAATTGTTATATACTATGCAACAAAACCACACAAAGAATTAAGTGAATTGCTACTAAATAAATCAAAAGATAATTTAATTTCATCTCTCACGGATTTACTAACAGCATATATTAATGATAAAAATTCTTCTAGTTTGAGGGAATTTATAACTGTTGTTATCTCTGGTTATCAGCACAATCCAAAGAAATTAGGTTATAATGGTTTCAAACAAAATTCTACAATCGGTGGGAAGCCGATTGCTTGCGAGGCAAAACCAAAAAATATTCAAACTGACGGCTATGAGCAAAGGAAAACTAAACCAAAATTAAATGGCGAGGGCGGTTTTAATGATTACACCATTGAACGATTAAAAAAAGACGCTAAGGAAAATTTAAATATTCTCTCTAGTGGATTTATAGATGGCGAGTTGCAATACATTTTGGAATTTCCTTTTAGTATTGTTTACAAACAATTAAAAAAACAGCTTCCCCGAAAAAGAACCATTGGCACTTATACGAGAATGGCGTCTTTTAATTTTAGTCATTATGGGAATTATTCAAAAATAAAAATTGTTTATTTGAATAAACAGGCTATTGAGAAAAATAAAAAATATTTCAATAAAAATTTTTATCTTTTTTTAATTAAACACAAGTAATGAAAAAATATATAAACAAAATAATTCAAGGCGATGCTCTTGATATTTTAAAAAAGATTGACGATGATTTTGTTGATTTAGGAATTACTTCACCACCATACAATAAGGGCGAAAAAAACAAAGGGTGGTTAGTAAAAAATGTAAAATACAATATAGCAAGCGATAATGTCTCGGAAGAAGTTTATCAAGAGCAACAGATTCAAGTATTAGATGAAATATTTAGAGTCACAAAACCAGGCGGCTCATTTTTCTATAACCATAAAACAAGATGGGTAAGGGGAAAAATGTTGCATCCCATGGAATGGCTTCAAAAAACAAAGTGGACTATTAAGCAAGAAATAATTTGGGATAGAATGATCGCGGCGAATATTAGAGGTTGGCGTTTTTGGCAAATTGATGAAAGAATATACTGGCTTTATAAACCGATTGGCGATAATAAAATTGGTAAAGAATTAAAATCTAAACACGCATTATTAACTTCAATTTGGCGATTTCCACCCGAAAGGAAGAATGGACACCCTGCACCCTTTCCATTACTTTTGCCTACAAGAATAATTTATTCTATTTTAGATGATAAAAAAGGAGTAGTATTAGATCCATATGTTGGTAGCGGAACAACCTGTTTAGCCGCAAAATTATTAGGATCAAATTATGTTGGTATAGATATTTCAAAAGAATATGTAAAAGATGCGGAAAATAGACTGAAAAATTATTTGAATTACAAAAAAATAGCAGACGAAGAAATATCTAAACATATTGTAGAAAAAACATTTGCAGACAGAAAAAATAACAATGGAAATACTGGAAAATATAGGAACGGAGAATCACCAACTCAATCAAAACTTTTATAATTATATTTTAGCAAATCGCTATCGCGATTAAAGAAAAAGTCATACATCATATAACACGCTATATCCGGCTGCGGCTTCACGGAAGCCTCCGCCTAAATTCTGCTCCGCTTCGCTCCGCAGAACTTCGGATATAGCGATACGTTGTCCAAAATCCGCTCGCTGCGCTCGCTTGGATTTTGGACAATGCGCCGCG
>JBBTQN010000006.1:0-10102 GCA_038065695.1 Patescibacteria group bacterium
CTCACTATTTTAAAAATACAAGAATATAAAATCATTGGTTGGAAGCAAATAAACATTAAGCATTATTATATTTTTATATTTTTAAGCTTTTATTATTTTTAAAGTCAGCCCGGGTGGTGGAACTGCTAGACACGAAGGACTTAAAATCCTTTGGCTGAATAAGCCGTGCGGGTTGGAGTCCCGCCCCGGGCACCAATAAAAATATCAGCATTAAGCTGGTATTTTTTTATTTAAAAAATTTATTCCAAGACTTTATGCTTTCGACTTTTGACTTTAAACTTCGTCCTCAATCACCTCATCCAGCTTTCTAAAAATCGCTTCGTTATTGGTGTAATTACACCGGTTTAAATTATTTTCAAACTCACCAATATTTTTTATAAACTCATCAAATTTTTCCTTGGTGAATTCAAAAGCAAAATCACCATAGCCCTGTCGCTTTAAATAATGGGCATTGACAATCTGCTCAATCTGTTTCTTGACGGGCAAAGCCAGATACGGCTTTTTGAGATACAAACTTTCCGTAATTAAACTCAACCCCGCTGTCCCGATTATCGCTTTAGAGCTGGCTAAATAATTTAAAAAATTATAGGTACTGTAATTTTTAAATTCAATATTACCTTCAACTTTCTCCATATTGGAGCCAAACACGACAAACCGGCAATTTATTTTTTTAAGCTCTTCCACCAGGCAATCAAAATTGTCCGTATGATAGACCAAAACGTAATCCTGCTTTTCCGGTTTTAGTTCTAAAATCTCCCGACGCAAAATCGGTGGAAACAAAAAAGTCTTTTCTTTAGCAATCGGAGTTTCAAAAAAAGTCGTAATAAAATAATAATTGTCGCCCCAAACCATTGATTTCACGACGGCTTTAACAATCAATAAATCCTTGAAATATTTTTTAGGCAAAACAATTTTAGTGTTGGTGAGTTGATGCTGGTTGTCAATGGAAATCAGGGGTCGCTTTTTTAATTTAGCGAGATAAGCCACGGTCGACTCAAAATCGGTAATAATCAGGTCGGGGTTAAACTCGTCAAAGCGGGTGATAATTTTTTTCCATTGCCAAGATTGTTTGGCGAGTTGTTTGGTATTTTTCCAAAAAGTCCAGCGATAGGACAAGCGGCCATCTTTATAGGTTAATCCCAAACCAGGAATCTCAAAAATCTCAAATTCGTCACCTAAAAAAAACAGGGCTTGGTTATAGGTAAAGACCAAAATTTCATGACCCTGGCTTTTCAAATGACGCAAAATCTCCTTACTTCTTGTGGAATGGCCGAACCCCTGGCCGGCGACGCCATAGATTATTTTAGACATAAAAAATTATATGATACCAATATACGAATTTTTACCAATGATACGAATCTTATCAGGGGAGTTTTTTAGCATGATTAGTATCATTGGCATGCATTCGCATATTAGTATCGCGATTGTCATTTCACTACCCAAATGTTAATATAAAACCATGGAAAAATCAATTGAAAATCGAATTCTTTCGGCAAAAGGCGACGAAAATGACGAGGTTTTGGATACGACGCTTCGGCCGCAAAAACTCACCGAATACATCGGCCAAACCAACATTAAAGAAAATCTGAAAATTTTCATGGAAGCCGCCAAAAGCCGCGATGAAGCGCTGGAACATGTCTTGATTTTCGGACCGCCGGGACTCGGCAAAACCACGCTGGCGCACATCATCGCCAATGAGATGAACGCCCAAATCAAAGTGACTTCCGGCCCGGCGATTGAACGCACCGGGGATTTGGCCGCCATTTTAACCAATCTCGCCGACGGCGACATTTTATTTATCGATGAAATCCACCGGCTCAACAAATCAGTGGAAGAAATCCTTTATCCGGCGATGGAGGATTACGCTTTGGATATCATCATTGGCAAAGGCCCGTCAGCGCGCACTTTGCGGCTCAACCTGCCCAAATTCACCATCATCGGCGCCACCACCAAAATGAGCGGGCTTTCATCGCCGCTCCGCGACCGCTTCGGTAACACCTATCGCTTGAATTTCTACGACTACGACGAAATCGGACAGATCATCAACCGCTCCGCCCGCATTCTTGATATTGAAATCGACGCCGAAGCGGAAAAAGAAATCGCCAAACGCGCGCGGCAGACGCCGAGAATCGCCAATCGGCTCCTCAAACGGGTGCGCGACTTCGCCCAAGTCAGAAAAAATGGTAAAATAGATAAAGAAACCAGTGATGAGGCGCTTCAAATGCTCCACATTGACGAGAAAGGGCTTGACCACACCGACCAAATGTTTTTAAAAACGATCATTGAAAAATTCGGCGGCGGGCCAGTCGGCCTCAACTCGGTGGCTTCAGCCATCTCCGAAGAAATGGAAACGATTGAAGACGTGATTGAGCCGTTTCTTTTGCAGCTTGGGTTCATTAATCGCACCTCGCGCGGACGAGTGGCCACCGAGCTGGCTTACAAACACTTTAATTTGGAAGTGCCGAAAAATTTACAGGACAAACTGCTGTAATGTCATTGCGAGCGGAGTTGTGGCCGAAGGCCGCAACGAAGCGTGGCAATCCCATGTTTTTTTTCAGCCGTCATTGCGAGGGAATCCACCGCAGGTGGACGACCGTGGCAATCCCATTTTTAACCGGAGGGACTACCTCTAAAATCCATGGGATCCCCACGGTCGTCGCCCTTTGGGCTCCTCCCTCGGGATGACAAAAAAATAGAAATTTATGATTATAACCTTATCTATCTTCTATTATCTCTTCCTTGTCGCTGTCGCTGTCTTTCTGCTCTACAGCTTATTTAATGTTTACCATCTTTTACGCTTCGGCTTTTTTAGTTTGATAAATGTTTTGGTGATTGTCCTCTATGTCTTGATCGCCGCTTCGTTTTTATATTTTTCTTTCAGTATTTTAATGACGGTTGACTGGAGCACGCCCCTAATTGATTTCGGCAATATGAGTAACAATCCATTTTAATTTTTATTTATTTTTATATTTTTATATTCTTGCCCGCCAGCAACGCTTGGCGTAGCAATGCGGGCTGGTATTTTTAGATTTATGATTAGTAAAACCAGCATTCCCAACCGGCAAATCGGCGAAGAAATCGTCCTCCACATCAGAAGGCACTGGTTTATTTTTTTTAGACTTTTTCTCGTCTTTGTTGTCCTTTCGCTTATTCCGGCGTTAGTTTACTATTTTCTCCTTTTTAACCTGCCGATCATTTTTAAAAACCAAATCGGTGTTGTAATCCTCGCTGTCCTCGCTTTAATTTACTATCTTTTTATGCTGGTCTACGCCCTGACGGCTTGGACGACGACTTATTTAGATGTCTGGACCATCACTACTTTCCGGATCATCAACCGCGAGCAAGAAGGGCTTTTCAGCCGCACCGTGGCCGAGCTTGACCTCTACCGCGTTCAAGACGTCACGGCGGAACAAAAAGGGGTCTTGGCCACTCTCTTGGGCTACGGCGACGTCTATATCCAATCGGCGGGAGAAAAGGAGCGTTTTGTCTTTGAACAGATCTCCAATCCTTACGGCATCGCCAAAATCCTCCAAAAATTAAATGAAAAAGCGAGAAAAGAAAATCCGGGCCTCTGAATTTGATTATTATCTGCCCGAAAAATTGATCGCTCAAAAACCGACAAAACCGCGAGATAAAGCGCGGCTTTTAATTTTGGAAAGAAACACTATTACCTCTCCCCCTTTTTCCAAGGGGGAGATTAAGAGGGGGTCAAATAAAACAAATTTCAGAATTACGCACCAACATTTTTATGATTTGGAAAAAATTTTGAATGCCGGCGATGTTTTGGTCTTGAATAATTCAAAAGTTATTCCGGCCCGACTTGTCGGGAAAAAGAAAACTGGAGGAAAGATAGAAATTTTTTTACTTTGTCATCCCGACCGAGCCCGCGGCGAGTGGAGGGATCCCTTCGGCGTAAAACAACGGAGGGATTCCTCCACGCGTCCCGACGTTTGCCTAGCGGCAAAGTCGGGACTTGGTCGGAATGACAATGTCTGGCAATGTCTCATCGGCGGCAAGGCCAAAGTCGGCGACAAAATTTATTTAGGAAAAAATAAATTCCCCCTCCTTACGAAGGAGGGGGTTAGGGGGAGGTTTATCGCGACAATTATAAAAAAACTCGATGAGCAATCATGGCTCGTCGCTTTTAATGTCTCGGATAAAGAATTATTCTCCATCGGCGAGACGCCGACTCCGCCTTATATTAAAAAATCGGCTAAATTGTCCGACTACCAAACGATTTATGCCAAATTCGCCGGCTCGGTCGCCGCGCCCACGGCCGGACTTCATTTTACCAAATCACTTTTAAACAAATTGAAGAAAAAAGGCGTCCAAGTTGAATGTGTCACCCTTCATGTGGGCTTAGGCACTTTCTCACCGGTCAAATCAGAATATATTCAAGACCATAAAATGCACGCCGAGCTTGCCACGATTGACAAATATACCGCTAATAAATTGAATCGCGCCAAACAAGAAGGGAGGAGAATTGTCGCTGTGGGCACCACCAGCGTTAGAACGCTGGAAGCGTTTAGTGTAGAGACGCATTGCCATGCGTCTCCGCGAAACAACGCAGACAAAAATTTAGAGATGCATATCAATGCGTCTCTACAACCGGGCTCCCGCTGGATAAACATCTTCATTTACCCCGGCTACGAATTCAAGTTTGTGGACGCCATTATTACCAATTTTCATTTACCAAAATCAACTCTCTTGATGTTAATAAGCGCCTTTGCTGGACAAAAAAATATCAAACGCGCCTACGCCGAAGCCATTAAGAAAAAATATAAATTCTACTCCTTCGGCGATGCGATGATGATAAAATAATGGTATAATAATTCATATGCTCTGGCTCCCCATCACTATCTTTGCCTATCTTCTAAACGCGGTCGCCGTGACGGTTGATAAATTTTTGCTAACCAAAAAAATTCCCAATCCGGCGGTCTATGCCTTTTTTATTTCTTTCTTGAATCTTTTTGTCTTAGTCCTTATTCCTTTTGGTTTCACTATCGGTTCAATCGCCCAAATTATCATTGCTCTTATCGCCGGCGCTATTTTCGCTTTCGCGCTCCTTTATATGTTCAAGGCCCTCTCAGGCAACGAGGCCTCGCGCATCATCCCATTTTTGGGCGGACTTCAACCGATTTTTATTTTCGTCCTCGCCTTATTTTTTTTGGGTGAAATTCTGACTACTTCCGCCCTGGTCGCCTTTTTATTCATCGTTTTAGGGACCATCACCATCTCTTGGCAAAGCGGCAAAACCAATCGCCAGAGCTATCTTTTCGCCCTCGTCGCCACGATTCTTTTTGCGATTTCCTATACCACTAATAAATATATCTTCATTGACCAGGGATTTATTTCCGGCTTTGTCTGGACGAGAATTGGCGCGTTTTTAGGCGCTCTTCTCTTGCTTATTCCCGCGCAAAACCGAAAAGATATTTTCAAAACATTTAAAAATCCGAAATCAAGCCAGGGCTCGGGAAAATTATTTCTGTTCGGACAAGTTTGCGGCGCGCTAAGTTTTATTATGGTCAACTACGCTATCTCTATTTCCAGCAGCGTCGCCGTTGTCAACGCGCTTCAAGGCGTCCAATATGTTTTTCTTTTACTTCTTATCGGCTTACTATCGCGCAAATTCCCCAAACTGCTCAAAGAAAAATTCACGCCGTCTATATTGATACAAAAGGTTACAGCAACGGTGTTGATTATTACTGGATTATTTTTACTGTTTATTTAGGAATGTTAAAATTACAAATCCAAAGCACCAAATCCCAAATAATGTTCAAAATTCAAATGACCAAAATCCAAAAACGGTTTATAATTTTGAAAATTGAGATTTGTTTGGAATTTGAGATTTTGAATTTGGTGCTTAATTACTTTGCGCTTTAATATTTAAATTTTACATTTAGTAAGATATGAGAAAAAAAACTATTATGGCGATAATAATCATTTTAATTTCTTTTGTTGCCATACTCTATTTAATCGATTTCTCTCCTAAACAAACCTTCTGGGGCGTCACTTTCAGTGAGCAATACGCCAAAGATGAACTGGGGCTTGATTGGAAGGCGGCTTATCTCGCGATTTTAGATGATTTGAAAGTAAGCCACCTTCGCCTCTCCGCTTATTGGAATCAGAATGAGCCAGACCAGAATAAGTACCGCTTTGGCGATCTGGATTGGCAAATCGCCGAGGCGAGCAAACGCGAGGTAAAAATCATTCTGGCCGTCGGCCGCAAACTGCCGCGCTGGCCCGAATGCCACGACCCTGGCTGGACTAAATCATTGACCACCAACGAAGTCCAAAAAAGCCAACTTGATTTCATCCAAGCGACCGTGAACCGCTACAAGGACAATCCCAATCTCATCGCTTGGCAGGTGGAAAATGAGCCTTTTCTACAACTTTTCGGCGAATGTCCGCCTTTAGATAAAAATTTTTTTGAAAAAGAAATCGAATTAGTTAGAAATCTAAGCGACAAGCCAGTGATGATTACCGACAGTGGTGAGCTTAATTGGTGGGTCAACGCCGCCAAAATGAAGCCGGACATCATCGGCACGACTCTTTATCGCGTGGTCTACAACCCAACCATCGGCTATTTGCGCTGGCCTCTGCCGTCGTCGTTTTATTATTTAAAATCATTGACAGTAAGAAGCTTATTCGGCATTAAAAGAGTGATCGTCGCCGAGCTCCAAGCGGAAGCGTGGCACAAGGCCGGCACCGATCTGTCCAAAATGACCATAGACGAACAATTTGAGTCGTTTGATCTGAAACAATTTAATAAAAATATTGAGTTCACCAAAAAAGCCGGCTTTGACGAGGCCTACTTGTGGGGCGCGGAATGGTGGTATTTTTTGAAAGAAAAGAAAAGTTATCCGGCGATTTGGGAGGAAGCGAAGAAATTGTGGCAATAAAAAAAGCGCCCCTTGGCGCCATCAAATATCATAAACAAAATGGAAGGAAAAACCTTCTATTTTGTTTATGGATTATTTTTCATTTTTATATTTCTGTCCCGCTATTTTAATTTGGGGACGAGGTGGTCAAAAAAGCATCATTCATTCACCTTCTATATCCATTATAGCACACCTAATTTGAAAAGTCAAGAGGATAATTAAAAAATTAAAAAATCAATTGAAAAATAAGCTTAATAATGATAAATTAAAAACAAGTAAGTAACGACTTTAGACTTTTAACTTTAGACTTTTGACTTACATTATGTCACTCGTTTCTCAAATCGCCAAAAATACTTCTTACCAAGTGTTCGGCAAGGTCGTCGGCGCCGCGATTGGGCTCGTCGTCGTCGGGATGATGACCAGATACTTGGGCCAAGAGGGCTTCGGCAATTACACGACGGTTGTCGCTTTTTTGCAATTCTTCGGCGTCTTAGCTGATTTCGGCCTGCAGATGACCGTGACCAAGATGATTTCCCGCCCGGGCGCCGATGAGAAAAAGATTATCGCCAACGCTTTTACCTTAAGATTCTTTTCCGCCGCCGCGGTTTTGGGGCTGGCGGTCGCGGTCGGCTGGTTTTTCCCTTATGTCAATGTGATTAAAAGGGGACTGGTCATCGCCAGCGCTTCTTTCTTTTTCATTTCCCTCCAATCGGTCTTGATCAGCTTTTTCCAAAAAAGAATGGATTCTAAAAAAATCGCCTTAGCCGAAATTGTCGGCCGGCTAATGCTTCTTGTTGGCGTCTATCTGGCCATTGTTTATCAGGAGGGCTTGCTTTATATCCTTTTGGCGGTCGCCTTGGGCAGCTTGGCCAATTTCTTTATCCTATTTATCTCGGCCGAAAGCCACATCGCCTTCCGCTTTGACTTTGACTTCAAAATTTGGCGGCAAATCTGGTCGGCCACTTGGCCTTTAGCTCTGACGATCGCTCTCACCCTCGTTTATTTCCGCGCCGATACTTTGATTATGTCGATCTTTCGGCCGCAAAGTGAAGTCGGTCTTTATGGAGCCGCTTATAAAGTGGTGGAGGTCTTAGTCCAATTTCCTTATCTCTTCTTGGGTTTTGTCCTGCCCCTTCTTGCCAATTTTTTCATCGCCGACAAAAAAATGTTTTCCGCCATCTTGCAAAAATCATTTGACTTTCTTTTTATTCTGGCCGCGCCGATGGTTTTGGGTACTCTGGTCGTCGGCGAAAAAATCATGGCTTTTATCGCCGGCCAAGATTTTATCGTTTCCGGCGATATTTTGAAAATTCTTATCTTGGCGGTCGCGACCATCTACCTGGGCGCGCTCTTCGGCTACGCGGTCGTTGCCGGCGACCTGCAGAAAAAAATGATTCGGTTTTATGTTTTTGACGCTTTGATTTCTTTGGTTTTGTATTTGATTTTCATTCCGCTTTATTCTTATTGGGCGGCGGCAACCATCACGGTTTTAAGCGAGCTTATTATGGCGTTTTCCGCTTTTTATGTTTTGAAAAAATATACCGGGGTCGGCGTCAAATTTAACCTGGCGACAAAGGCCACCATTTCTGCCGCCCTGATGGCCGCGGCCATTTATCTGATCAGTCTCGTTCAAAGTCACAATGTTTTTACTTTGATTTTGGTGGGAATAATTATTTATTTCGGCGCGCTTTATCTGATGAGAGGAATAAATAAGGAGATGATGAGAGAAATTGTGGGATACAAAAGTTAAGCACCAAATTCAAAATTACAAATCACAAATAAATTCAAAATTACAATTTTCAAAATCCAAAACTTGTTTATTATTTATTTTTGAATTTTGAATTTTGGTCATTGGTGCTTATTTGGAATTTGAGATTTTGAATTTGTAATTTTAATATGCTATTTTTAATTACAACTTATTGTCTCCTCTTTGCTTTCATTGCTTTCCGAAAAATTGAGTGGGCAATATTTATTATTGTCGCCACTCTCCCCAGCTATTTGATCCGTTTTCAGATTTTTGACGTTCCACTGACGCTCTTGGAAACGATGATCCTGATTTTATTTATTGTTTTTTTAATTAAAAATAGATTTAGTTGGTGGAGCGCTTTTAGATCAAGTCCCTTTTTTTGGCCAATCGTCGCCATTCTTATCGCCGCGACTGTTTCCGTTTTTATTTCTCCCAACTTGCACGGCGCTTTAGGCGTCTATAAAGCTTACTTCGTTGAACCGCTCTTATTTTTTGTCATCCTTATCGCTGAAATCAAGTCCAGAAGGGGTGTGGAGGGCCTGATTTGGGCCTTGGGCGTGTCCGCAATCTACCTTGGCGTGATTGCCGTCGCCCAAAAGATAGGCGGGTTGGAAGCTGTTTTAGGACCTCTGGGATATGTCCCAGGCGCCTTTCTCAACCCGAATGGCTCGGTGGACCGAGCGGTTTCCATTCTCGGCTATCCTAACGCGCTTGGTCTTTTTCTCGGGCCGATTATTATCCTTTTTGCCGGCTTTCTTTTTTGGGAAAGGAAAAATCTCCTCTTTCAAATCGTAAAAATATTTATCATCGTTTTAAGCTTTCTGACGATTATCTTGGCAAAATCCGAAGGCGCGATTCTGTCGGTCGTTGTCGTTTTATTGGTCTGGGCTTTCTTTAATAAAAAAACGCGGTTGTACGCATTGACTTTTATCGTTTTTTGCGCTATCATTCTCTCGTTCAGTCAACCGCTCCTTTCAATTATTATCCAAAAAATCACTTTACAGGATTATTCCGGATTTGTCCGCCGCTTGATCTGGGGTGAGAGTTGGAAAATGCTCTCCGATAATTGGTTTTTCGGCGCCGGCCTTGCCGGTTATCAAATAAAAATCACGCCTTATCATTTGAAAACTTTTGAAATTTTCCTTTACCCGCATAATATTGTTTTGAATTTTTGGAGCGAGGTGGGACTATTGGGATTATTATCATTCGGCTGGCTGTTTATAAAATTCTTTTGGTTGAATATGACTTCCCTCTCCTTACGAAGGAGAGGGTTGGGGAGAGGTTACGATTTAATAATCGCCGCGACGCTTATTGCCGTGATGGCGCAAATAATCATTCACGGCTTGGTGGACGCGCCGTATTTTAAAAATGATTTGTCGGTTTTGTTTTGGCTGATGGTCGCCATGGCGGCGATAGTTAATAAAGTTTATAAAGTTGAAAGTTCATAAAGTTATTTTACTTTATAACTTTATAA
>JBBTQN010000007.1:0-22387 GCA_038065695.1 Patescibacteria group bacterium
ATAAGAATAACAAGAAAACCAATCCACGGAGGACCAAAAACTACCCCCGGAGCATTTCCCACATTTATTTTTGTCCAGGTGGGCATCCAAAACAACAAAGACAAAACTATCGTGAAGAAGATAGACGCAAAGACGCGATTTGAAGTATTGCTCATATTTTTAATTATACCACTTTTATCGCCGAATTTTTTGAATAAATTTTTGACTTCAATCATAACTATCTGCGGGACATGGACTCGAACCATGATACCATCCTCCAGAGGGATGTGTCCTACCATTAGACGATCCCGCAATAACTCTTTAAATCCTACCAAAAAAAAGCAAAAAAATCAAAAACGCCCTGTCCGCCTTAGCGAAATGGGGCGCCTTAAAATAGTTTCTTCTAAATCTGGGTCGTATAAGCAAGTGGCCGGCGGACTGAATGTTTATTTATACTTACTAACCAGCAAATTACTTATATTTATAATCATAATCGGCGTAAGAAGTGGTGATTTCTTCTCCTTTTTTGATTTTTCTGGTACTGACAAAAGTCAAAAAATTATCGCCCTTGTTAATGGTTTTGGCGTTTGGTTTTTTTGAATTATTGACAAAAAAAGAAATATCCATGGCGTTAAGAGCGCTTTCGGGAATATAGACGGTCTGGTCTTTTTCAATGACAAAAAAATCATCAATCATTTTCAATACCGCCGGGTCTAAACGGTTTAATTCGGCTAACTTAAATTGATGCCACCGGTGATTGGTGATGCCGGTGAACAATTTAACTCCTTTAGGGATATTTCTTACGGCAAAAACACCCACGCCTTTTATTTTTGACGGCTTGAGGCGGCAGTAAGTATTTTTTAATCGGTCTAAAATTTTTCGCTGAATTTTATTCATTTTTTATAATTCTCTTAAATAGCCCCAGTTGTGAAGCCGGTCGCTGTCGTCAAACCAGCGGTCGCCGATATCTTTCCGATAATACATATTGGGAATTAAAATATTGTTAACGCGGTTATAAACTTGGGTTTGGGCTTGTTTTAATGTTGAACCGGTGCCCACAACCGTTAAAGCGCTGCCCTCGGTTCCAGCCACCAGCCATTCGCCATCAATAATTTTAACTTCTTCAATATGAATCCCCCCATTGGCCGGTTTTTTAAAAAATATTACCGAATCTTTTGAATTCACTTCAAAAGTTCGTTTGTCGTCAAAAGGAAACGGCGGCACGACAACTTCCACTCCGACTTGAAAGCCGTTTTTGGTTTTAAGCTTTGTTGTTTGGCCGGAAGCCAATTCATAAAGGAATTCGCCGATCGGGTTTAAAATCCCCTCTTGCTGAATGTTGATAGTCGGATAGCCGAAACGGGTGGTAAATTCTAAAGGATAAATGCCATAACCGTTGACGATGCAATTCAAATCAATATAGCCGACATATTTCTCTTCAGCCAGTTTTGGCTCCATTTTTTTTAAGGTCGCGTTAAAAAGATTGTTAGGTTGGCTCCAAAACATTAAGGTGCCCATTTCTCCGGTAAAGGGGCCAATATCGCCGGGAAAAAATTTTTTATGTTCAAAATTAACGTTAATGGGATAAATAAATTCTTTGCCGTTAAAAAAAACGCCGACGGCAATTTCAACGCCTACCACCCTTTTTTGCAGCTGAAAAGTTTTAATTCTTTTTGACCAGGCCTTGCTGTAGGCCTCAAGAATTTGAATCAGATCCCGACCGTCTTCTTCTTCGCCCAAAAAAAGAAGTCCTTTATAATTGCTGGCTTCGCCGCAAGGCTTAAAAGCATAACGGCCGGGATTTTTTTTGACAAAATCAATGGCTTCTTCAAAAGAATTAAAATCCTGATGGGGAATTATCGCAATACCGACCTTTTTCAATTCTTCTTGGCCGAAAAACCGGTCATCCTCAAGCATGTCGGTGTAAGTCGTACCGCCCACGACATATTTACCCTTTTTGCGCAACTCTTGAGCTTTTTTGCCTTGGCCTAAAGTATCGTCAAAAACAATAACATCGGCCCAATCAACTTCTTTTTTCCAATCGTCAATTTTAGAGACAAAGCCGTCACCAACGTCTTTGGCTGATGAATCTTCAATATAAAGTTTTACTTCATTACCCTCCTTGGCGACATGCCAAGCTAAATCAACGCATAAGGCCTCGATAGTGACAAAAAGAAAGTTTTTTTTGCTCAAGATTGAATTCCCGTTCATAATTTTTTTGTTCTACTTAATTATTAATTAACTTTTTTAATTTTAAATTATTAAACTTTATCCCGCAATACTTCTATTTTGTGTTGCGGACAAGTCCAGCAATAATCTTTTTAAATAATAGCAGGAAAAGATAGAAAAATCAAAGACGCCCTGCTGGGCGTCTTTAAAATAACCATTTAGCCATTTGACAATTTATTATTCAATCTGCTCAATTCGACATTTAATTTTTCCGGCTGGGACTTGAAGCTCGAATTCGTCGCCAATCGTCTTACCGATAAACGCCCGCCCCATCGGCGATTCATGAGAAATCTTGCCGCCCGCCGGGTCAGCTTCGCTGTGGCCGACAATCATATATTTGATTTTCATCCCATTATCGCAAGTCGCGTGCACAGTTGAACCAAGCGACACCACGCCGGTATTTTTTTTATTTTTAATGATGACGGCGTTTTTAATCAGCCCCTCGAGCTCCTGAATCCGGCCTTCCATAAAACTCTGTTTTTCCCGCGCTTCATGGTATTCGGCGTTTTCCGACAAATCGCCGAGGTCTCGCGAACGCGCGATGCGATCGATGATTTCCGGCCGTTCCTCGTTTTTGAGATAATCCAGTTCTTTTTTTAACTTCTCCAAACCATCTTTGGAAATGTAGTTTTCTTTCGTCATAATTTTTCAAAAGACCCCCGAAGGACGGCTTCGGGAGCTGATTATTTATTGGGTTTTACTATGAGATGGTTACAAAACTATATTTTTTCTAAATCTGTCTTTTTCGGCTGCGGCTTTGTCGGACTGGCGCAAAAAGATTTTCACCGTAGCTACGGCTACGATTCAAATCTTTTTGCTGGTCCTCCTCGCCTCGCTCGAAAAATCCTAAATTTATAAACAAAATAGTTTCGTAACCATCTCTATTTATTTTTTGAGATAATAAAAGATATGATATTACATCTTAAAAAATCTGTCAAGGGGCAACTGTTAATAAGATGGGATTTATTTATTACCTGTTATCTCCCGAACCAATAAGCCATAATATCTCGGGCAATTGGCGCGGCGATGGCGCTGCCCTCTCCACCCTCTTCCACGAGAACGGTAATGGCGAAATTGGGGTTGTCGTAGGGCGCAAAAGCAGTAAACCAAGCGTGATTTTGCTTTTTCGTGTTCCATTGCGCCGTGCCGGTTTTGGCCGCCGCCGCGATCGGCAGTGAGCGAAGCGCCGCGGCCGAACCGGATAAAACCGCCTCCCTCATCCCTTCTCTCACCATCGCCAAATTAGCCGAATCGATAAAATTTTCCCTGATTATTTTCGGCTCGATCTTCTCTCGCTGATTATTGGGATGAATGATTTCTTTGACTAAGTGGGGCTGATAAATTTTGCCCCCATTGGCGACCGTGGCAGTAAAACTGTTTATTTGAAGCGGCGTGACCAGTAAATCTCCTTGCCCGATGGAAAGATGATAGGTGTCGCCGATATACCACGCTTCGCCCTTCTCTTCTTCTTTCCAGGCGGGCGTGGGAACAAAACCGGTCTTTTCATTCGGTAAATCGATGCCGGTTTGCTCTCCGGCGCCAAACAAGGTGAGATATTTATCAATCCGGTCCACGCCCAAACCGCCAAAATCGCCATAACCGCCGCCGATATAATAGAAGAAGGTGTTAATCGACCAGGCCAGCGCTTTGATGACATTGGTGACCCCATGGCCGCCCGCTTTCCAGTCGGGGAAAAACCATTGCCCGATTCTGATCCCCCCGACGCTCAAAAAACTGGTATTTCGGTCAATAATTTTTTCTTGTAAAGCGGCGCTGGCCATCACCGGCTTGATGGTTGAACCGGACGGATATTCGCCGGAAACCGAACGGTCCAGAAGCGGTTTCCTTGGGTCGTCAATCAATTTCTGATAATCTTCCTGGCTGATGCCTTGGGCAAAAAGATTGTTATCGTAAGAAGGATAATCAACTAGGGCCAAAATTTCACCGTTTTGCGGATTAGAGACGATGACCGAGGCCGCTTTGCCGCTGCTTAAATATTTTTTTAAAATTTCATGAACTCGGCTCTCCAAATCGGCGTCAACCGCCAAAACCAAATCACTGCCGGCCACTGATTCGGTTTGGGAGATTATCTTTTTTTCCCGGCCAAGCGAATCCACTTCAATTCTTTTTTCCCCGTATTCGCCGCGAAGCTCTCGTTCATAATATTTTTCCAATCCGGTCTTGCCGATATTGTCGCTGAAAAGATAGTTGCTTTTATTTTTTTCAAATTCTTCGGCGTTGATTTTGCCGACATAGCCCAAAAGATGGGAAAAACCCTCCCCCAAAGGATACTGGCGCCAAGCGTCCGATTCCAAATCCACGCCGACCATCTCCGCGCTGGCAATTTTTAAGGCCATCGCTTCTTCATAAGCGATGCCGGTTTTTATCACTATCGGCTCATAATAGTATTTATTGGCGCTTTCTATTTTTGTCTCAATTTCATTCACGGGCACGGCCGAAATTTGAGAGATTCTCTCCAAGACTGTCCGGCGGGTAGCAAGCTCTTTCGGCAATCCGGCCGGCGTCACTAAGAGCGAGAAACCGGAAATGTTGTAAACTAAATTTTTACCGTTCCGATCATAAATTATCCCGCGTTGGGCTTTGAGATATTCCACTTTAATGCGATTGTTTTCCGCCAAAGAGAAATAATAGTCGCCCTTGAATGTTTGGAGATAAAAGCTTTTTGCCGCCAGAATCAACAAGACAAAAATTAAAAAAGAAAAAAAAGCGGCCAGCTTTTTCCGGCTTAGCGACAAACTCAAAAAATCCGAATGCCAATGTTTAGAATCAGCCGCCAAATCAAAACTCTCCTCCACCCACTCAAGCGAGCTGCGCCGACCGATATCTATATCCTCGGTGATGAAAAAAAATTGGTCTTTTTTGTCCATTGTAGTGTCATTCCCGTCCCCGCCTTCGCGAGGATAAACTGCGGCGGGAATCCAGATTTTTAAAGTTAATAAAAAATAATTATCTTCCCAGAAACATCGGTTTGAACCTTTTGGAAATCTTGTCTATCAGTGAGTAGCAGATTGCTAAAAGAAAAACGGTCGTGACGATTTGACCCAAAAATAAATACCAATAGGAAGCGGTTGGCAGAAATTCGCTGCCGCCGATTAGATAAATCAAGCCGCTCGCAATTAAAAATATAAGATGATAAACCGCCGCCCCGAAAAGGCCCAAAAAGATCAAGGAGTAAAAC
Source organism: Patescibacteria group bacterium (assembly GCA_038065695.1). Taxonomy (GTDB): domain Bacteria; phylum Patescibacteriota; class Patescibacteriia; order 2-01-FULL-39-33; family 2-01-FULL-39-33; genus JBBTQN01. The sequence goes on from JBBTQN010000007.1 coordinate 5,408, forward strand.
GAACGATTGGTAAAAAAATTCTGAAGCAAAAATTCCAAAATAATAAAAGAGGCGGCGAAAGAAAAAAGAAAGATGCCAAAAGGCAGGGGGGAATAAAGATCAAAAATCAAGCCGCTCCACAGAGATACGGCCAATGATTTTTTAAAATCAGCCAAAAAAACGAACAAAACCAGAATAACCAAAACCAAATTAAAATTGGCCGAGATTTTAAAATTAGCCAAAAAACTTATCTGAAAAGCCAGAATCAAAGTCAAAAAAATAAAAAACGCGGGCCAGCGATATCTCATCTTCTAAGGGATAATGACTAAGACATCGCTCAAGTTATTGAGCGAAATAATCAGTGAAAGAATCGCGGTTTTAAAAATCTCGCTTTTAACCTGACGGACATTTTCCACCCTGGCGATAAGCAGATTCTTCGGGATCTGCCCTTCAAGGCCGGAAGTGACGATGAGATCGCCCTCTTTGACATCCTCATTTTGCGGAATGTTGGTCATTTGGAGCCCCAGGCCGAATTGCCCTTCCACTAAACCGATGGTTTGAGTCAAATTTTGGACCGTCGCCGCGACTTTGCTTTTATTATCGGTTAAAAGGGTCACTTTAGCGTACCCGTCCTCCGCCTCAAAAACCTTGCCGACCAAAATTCCTTGTTCCGCCACGACCGCCAAACCGGCAACCACGCCGTCTTTTTTTCCACGATTGATCACCACTGATTGGGACAAGGGATCGGAAACGCCGGTGATGATTTTGGCGCTGATGAATTTATAGCCGCTGCTCTCGGTAAATTTCAATTCCTTTTTTAGAAGTAAATTCTCCTCCGCCAAACTTTTAAGCTTTGATTGATCCAGTTGATAGTTCTTCAATTGATCTTTCAAATCTCCGTTTTCTTTTAAGAGGTCTCTCTTGATAAGCCAACCTTCTTTAAAAGATTTCAAAGACCGGGAAGCGGCGTGCGTCTTCTCTTGAAAGAAAGAGAGGGATTTAACCAGTAAATTTTCAGCCGGTTTCAGCCAGCCGAGATAGTGCGTCGCGACAATTAAAGCGATTATTACCAAAACAATAATGATTCTTTTTAAAAAAATATTCATGGATTTAAATCACGAAAGCGCAAAAGCACAAAAAACACAAAATCAAAAAATGTTTTCGTGCTTTTGACTCGCCCCGTAGCCAGCTTTGCTGTGCTACTGGGGTGTTTTTTTGTTTTTGTGAATTTATTTTGTCGATAAAACCTCAATGTCTTTCAAGAGCATTTCGTTTTCCAAAATCAGGCCTAATCCTCGCACAGTGCAAGTCTGCGGATCATCGGCGATGTGGATGGGAATCTGGATGTTTTGAAAAAGAAATTGGTCAATTTCTTTAAGCAGCGAGGTGCCGCCGGTCAAGATGATGCCTTTTTGATAGATGTCGGCGACCAATTCCGGCGGCGTCGTTTCTAAAGTTGATTTTATTGTGTCTAAAATCTGATGGAGAGAACGAGCAATCGCGCTGTGAATTTGAGCGTCCGTCACCACCACTTCGCGGGGCAAGCCGGAAAAAACGTCCCGACCGCGCATTTCCATTTGCATCGGCTCTTTAAGCTCCGTGGCCGCGCCGATTTTTTTCTTAATTTCCTCCGCCACGATATCGCCCAAAACCAGATTGAATTCTTCCTGGGCAAAACGGATGATATCGCGATCAAAGGTCAGCCCGGCGACTTTTGAAACTTTTGAATTGACAATGCCGTCCAGAGAAATCACCGCCACTTCCGTCAGCCCGCCGCCTAGATTGACGACCATGCTGCCAGTCGGGTCTTGGGTGGGAATCCTGGCGCCTACCGCCGCCGCCATGATATTTTCCACCAAAAACACCGTTCTTGAACCGGCCGAAACGACCACGTCTTCCACCGCTTTCTTTTCCACTTCCGTCACATCCAGCGGTATTCCCACCACCACCCTCGGCCGAAGGGAAAAAGAAAAACGGCCGGCTTGGACCCGGCTCATAAAATATTTAATCATCTTTTCCGCGACCTCGAAGTCGGCGATGATGCCGTGCTCCAAGGGCTTGGAAGCGACGATGTGCGGTGGGGTCTTGCCGAGCATCCGCCGCGCCTCGTCTCCCACCGCCAAAATCTGGTCGGTGCGATTATTGACGGCGACAACGGACGACTCACTTACCAAAATTCCCCTGCCTTCCTGGTAGATCATCGTCTTGGTGCTGCCCAGATCTATACCTAACCCCTTATTTAACTTGCTAAATATATTCTTCAGCATAAAACAAAATTTTTAATTTTATAATTTTTAAATAATGCTCTAATTTTTAATTTTTAAAAATTAAAACATTAAAAAATTATTTACAAAATTAAAAATTTGAAATTAAAAATTTAAATGGAAATCGTTTTGATTAATTTATTGATTTTCATCACCTCTACTTTATTTTCCCCTCTCTTCTTTACTTCCACTCCGTCTCCCGTCTTCTTGCTAACCACCACCCGATACGGAATACCAATTAGGTCCGCGTCAGCGAATTTGGCGCCGGCCGAGTCGTCTCTATCGTCAAAGAGGACTTCAATTCCCTGTCCTTTAAGCTCGTCGTAAATCTTACCAGCTTTCTTGTCTTCCTGCAAAGAAATCAAGTGGATTTGGAACGGCGCCACGGACTGGGGCCAAATTATGCCATTTTTGTCATGATAAATTTCCGCAATCGCGCCCATCACCCGGCTCGGGCCGATGCCATAGCAACCCATCACCACCGGCTGGGGCTGGCCTTTTTCGTCGGCGTATTCCAATTTGAATGGCGCGCTGTATTTGGTTTTGAGCTGGAAAATATTGCCGACCTCAATCGTCTTGCCTGCCATGATTTTGCCGCCGCATTTGGGGCACTTGCCGCCTCCGCCAAGGACGGATCCGCTAATGGCGGAGACATCGGCGATTTCTTTATTTTGAGCGTAGCGGCATTTCTCGCAATAAAAAATCGTGTCTTCGCCGTTTGGCGTCAAAACCTGAAACTCGTGGGAATATTTTGAAAATGAGCCGCCGGACGCTTCCACGACCAGCGCGTCCAATCCGCACCGCTTGAAAACTTTCTGATACGCCTCAAGCGCCTTTTGATAATATTTTTCCAAATCTTTTTCGTCGCGATGAAAACTATACAGGTCCTTCATGGAAAACTCAATGCCACGCAAAAGTCCGGATTTGGCGCGCGGCTCATTCCGAAATTTGTCTTGGATCTGGTAGACATAAACCGGCAAATCCTTGTAGGACGAAATAAATTTTTTGGCCAAGGGGGTGACGATTTCTTCGTGCGTCCAGCCCAAACCAAAATCCTTCCCGCTTCGGCCTTCAAATTGAAACATTACTTCTTTCCCCGGGTCGTCCCAGCGGCCGGTGGTTTTCCACGGCTCGGCCGGCTGAAGCGTTGGCATTAAAATCTCTTGGCCGCCAATGGCGTCCATTTCTTCACGCGTTATCTGTTTGATCTTATTTAAAACTTTCAATCCCAACGGCAAATAAGAATAAATACCGGCCGAAAGCTTGTCAATAAAGCCGGCTTGGGCGAGCAATTTGGCATTGACGCTCACCTCGTCTTTGGGTGGATTTTTTAAGGTTTTGCCGAAAAGTTTGGATTGGAGCATAAAATTTAGTTTTTAGTTTATAGTTTTTAACTTTTAAACCCAGTTTTTGTGATTTTATTTTACCTTAATCCTCCCCAAAAATCAAGATCGGTCATTTGACAAAATTATTAAAATGCTATATAAATATTCAGTTAAATGTTAGCACCTTAACACCAACCGACAAAGGGAAAAAGAAAGGAATTGGACATGAATATGTGGCAAAAACTTTTCGGCAAGAAGAAATCTACGCGGCAGTATGGGCGCGTTATCGGGCAAATTGGGGGTAGGCCAGTAATCGATTTACGCGATAGCAAGGAGCGTCAAATTGAGAAAGACGCCCACGCAGGAAGGAGCCTCGGTCCTGATATTGATCGTCTAGTCACCGAGTTGATCCAAATTGGCGAAACTGATGGCTACCTATCAATGACCCAGGGCGGTAAATTTAACAAAGACTGCGTTCATATTCGTGCCCACGAGATTGGGGAATCTTTAAATAAACGTGGGGGAATAGATCTAATGCAGGCGGTACACTATAGGATTCGTGTAGCGCTTCCAGGCAAGGCACGCTCGCTTGAGAGGGCTTGGGGTTATATAGGAGAATGGTTGCCATAAAATGATACATAACCATGACCAACAGATGATAGTATAAAAAAACACCCATCTGTCGGCCGTTCTCTCGGTGAAATCGGAACAATTGTACAAACAACACCCGAGATTCTTCACGAATCTCGGGGTTTTTTATTTTAGATTTTATTTTGAGAGACACTTGTTACGTAGCATGCTACGTAACATGCTACGTAACAAAAATTATCTAAATAAATTGGAGAACCAGCCGCCGGATTTTTTTTCTTTTATTTCTGAGGTATTATTATTTCCTTGAGAATTTTCAAGCGTTCTTCTTATTCTTTCCGCTTCGCGTTCCACGGTCTCACCGTCGTATTCGCCGCTGTGCTTATTGGCGCCCTCATAGCTCGCCTGTTTCTGGTCTAAATGAAGATTAAAAAATCCGCCTTCAATATAGATATGAAAGCGCGGATAAAAGCCCGAGCCCATTCGGCGACTGAAACTTTGCTCCCGCGCTCGCCGATCGCCCACTAAGCCATACCCGCACCGGCGGATGGCTTGGGCAGGATTGATATTTTGCGGGATGGGAATTTTCATAAGATTGATAACCGATAACCGATTACTGATTACCGATATTTACAGCTATTGACAAAAAACCGCTTTTAATCTAAAATACCGATAAATCCAATGGGAGGATTTTTTTGAAAAAACGGCACTTTAACAATAAAGGAGGTGATGCTTTATGAAGCCAGAGCAAAATATGGCTATGGTCATGAATGCGAGCGTGCCAATGAATGGCTTTTGCTGGGCATACTGCGACGCTCTTTACCGGAAGATAGTCCAACTTTCAAAGGATGATCGAATATTTGAAGGTGGTATAAAAGAAGCCGAGCGGCAAGAAGAAAAATCATGTTTTGAATCTCGCGTAACAAAAATCGCCGAAGTAATATTGGATCTGCTCTATCAACAAATTCCTACAATCTTTGGGAATGCACCAACCCACTTCCAACCATCAGAATTAGACGAGCATCTAAAAATTGTCCGCGAAGCTTTAGATTGTTTTGAACAACCCAAATAGTCCGCGTCCGCGCCGAACACAAATTGTTCGGCTTTTTTTATTTCCAAAAAAATTTTAAAGTCCGACTACTTTCCCCAACGCGCCCAAAATCCGGCCGCCGTATTTCGCCAAATCCCGATAAGTGACCAAAACCACCAAAACCATCAAAAGGATGAAACCGATATTATGCGCCAAATTTTCCCATTGCTGTTTGATTGCCCGGCCTCTTAATTTTTCAATGATTAAAAACAAGATGCGGCCGCCATCCAAAGCCGGAAAAGGCAGGATATTAATAATTGCCAAATTCAAAGATAAAAGCGCCGTAAATTGCATTACATAAATAAAGCCCATCTTCGCCGCCTGACCGGTGAGGACCGCGATGCCGACCGGGCCGGCGATTTCCAATGGCACCGGCGCGTGAACGAATAAATTTTTGATGAGCAAGCCGACCGCCGAAAAAATCATCACCAGCCAAAACCAAGTCGCTTTGATTCCTTCCCAAAAAGCCAGATGCCAAGGATAACGGACGATGCCCACCTCGGCCAAGGCGACGCCAAGACCGACCGTATTTTCAAACTCCCCCACTTTCACCTGCCTAATTTCTTCTGCCCCGTTCCTTTTTATCTTCAAATCAATCGTCTGGCCGGATTTGTCGGACAGAAAACCGCGCAAAGAATCGTGGGTGGTAAAATTGTTGCCGTTAGCGCCCAAAATCACATCGCCCGCCTTTAGCCCCGCGGCTTCGGCGCCCGTGTTCGGAAGGACTTGAATTATTTGAAGGCTTCTGTCGGAAACTACCGCGCCCTTGGGAATGCCGTCTATGGCCGCCGGCAAGCCGATGCCGAAGCCAACGGATAAAATCGCGACGCACAAGAGAATATTCATGGTCACACCCGAGGCCAAGACAATCGCCCTTTTCCAAATTGACTTACTGGCGAAGCTGTCTTTTTCTTCTTTGGCTTCGCCGTTTTCACCTTTAATTTTGACAAAGCCGCCAATCGGAATCCAATTGAGGGAATAAATCGTGCCGACACTGTTTTCCTTTTCATCGCCCCGTCCCCACACCCAAGACCGCTTTTTTATCGGCGTCAAAAGGTCAATTTCTCGCGTTTTATCCGTGATGATTTCTTCGGTCGCCACCGAACCATCCGCCCTCTGTTCTTCTTTGACTTCAAGGCTGATTTTTTCCGTTTCCGTCAGTTTTTCTATCTTATTTTCCCGATAAAACCGCCAACCAAAAATCCTCGGCGGCAAGCCGAAACCAAATTCCTCCACTCTCATCCCGAACCGCCGCGCCGTCCAGAAATGGCCGGCCTCGTGGACGAAGACGAGAAGAGAAAGAATTACTACGAATATAATAATAGTAATCAACATAATAAAAAAATATAAACTTGGATTATTTTCAGACAGTCATAATTTCCGCCTCTTTTTTCTCCCCAATCTCTTTTATCTTATCATTATATTCCCCGGTCTTCTTGTCCAGTTCCTCCACCTCTTTAAACCTCTCATCTTCCCCGAATTCCTTATTTTTTTCCGCTTCCAAGATTTCTTCCTTGATTTTTTCTCGGACTGTTCTTATCGCGATTCTGGCTTTTTCCATTTTCTCTTTGAGTATTTTAACGATTTCCTTTCTGGATTCCTCCGTCATCTGCGGAAAAACAATCCTGATTTTATCGCCCTCATTAGTCGGATTGATACCCAAATCCGCTTGGGTAATCGCCTTTTCCACTTCCTTGACGATGTTTTTATCCCACGGCTGGACGATGATGCTTCGCGCTTCGGGCACCGAGATGGAAGCCAGTTGATTTAACGGCGTCTTGGCGCCGTAGGCCTCCACCACCACCCCGTCTAAAATCGCCGGATTAGCCCGGCCAGTCTTTAAGGTGGCAATATCGGTTTTAAAATGTTCTATCGCTTTATTAAATTCTCCCTGGTTACTTTCGATAATATTCATATTTTATTTTTATTTACTTGTTTCATTAAACGCCCCCAAATAAATAACCTTTGAATTCTCCGGATTGATGGCGATGGCGCCAACCGAGCGAGCAAAAGGCAGCTTTTGCGATGACCAGCTTTTACCCCCGTCAATTGATTTGACCAAACTGGTCCGGGTCGCGTAATAAATTTCCTCGGCGTTTTTGGGGCTGACGGCCGCGGTATAAAGCAAAGTTGATTTCGGCGCCGGCAGAAGCTCCACGATTTCCCAGGTCGTTCCGCCGTCCTTGCTCCTTAGCATGCTATATTTGGTGAGTAAAATCAAGTTATTTTTTGTCGCCGACCCGACAATCAATTTTTTATAATCTTGGCTACCCGCGTATGATTTGAGCCCGGCGTCCAGCGAATTCCAATTTCTGCCGCCGTCGATTGTCTTATAGATGCCGTGTTTTTCCGTGGTAGCATAAATAATATTGTGATTAAAAGGATCAATGATGACATCTAAAAAAAGTCCATTTTTTACCCGATAGGAAACCGACCAGGTCTGGCCGCCGTTTGAACTTTTCAAAATCTCGCCCGCGCTTGTCGCCAAATAAACCACCGAGGTCGTCGTCTGATCAATGGCTACATCAGTCAAATAGATTTTCGCGTTTTGATGGTAATAAGGATTCTGCCAAGTCCGGCCGCAATCAACTGATTTAAAAAGTTTATTTTCGCCAACGGCGTAAATCACGCATTTAGAATGAGCATCAACAGCGATGGATCTGATCCGGCCAATATTCAATTCCTTGAATTGCCGCCAAGTCACGCCGCCGTCATAGCTGTAAATGATGCCATTTACTTCCGTCGCCAGATAAATCGCGCTGGAATCGGACGGGTCGAAAACGATCCGTCTCACATCCACGTTGGCGATAGACGCGGTCTTGCCGCCCGTCGCCGGCACGGCGACCGTCTGCGCCCAAGTGACGCCGCTGTCAGTCGAACGCCAAACGCCGCCGTCAATTTGCGCCGACCCGCTTTTTTTCGCGCCGCCGCCGATCTGCAAGGTGCAGCCGCTCAAAGCCACGACTAAAAAAACCGCGACTAAAGCAAAAACGACTTCTTTCGCGCGCAGAGAAATGATCTTTGATGTCATATTTTTTATTTAATTTTATATGATACCAATATACGAATTTCTACCAATGATACGAATGATTGCGAATGACTTTCTTTACTGGCTCCATTTGTATCCATTAGTATGATTGGTATTTATTTGTATATTGGTATCATCTATAAATTTATGATTAAATTTTCTAAAACCGATTTGGAATTGACGTTTTGCCTGAAAAAAACTTTGGCTTGATCAATGAGATTTAAGATATTCTTTAATCTTTTAAAAGAAAGCTGATCAGCGGCTTTCTTTGAGGCCGGCAAAAAATCCAAATTCGCCACCACCGGCTCATTGTCGCTTTTAATCAGCAGAATATCGCGGAGCGCCGCTTGCCAACCACTAAAGACGGCGGAGAGCTTCTCCCGGTTGAGCGTCTCATCGGTTTCGAAGTCAATCAATTCGTCAATCAGATCAAAACGCTCGCCGATGCTTTTTGAAAACAGCTCAAACAACCGCCTGATGTTTTCTTGGTAGTCGGCTAATGACTCTTTATTTTTAAAAAAAGAAATGGCGCTGCCCGGCCGGCCGAGAGCGAGGCGAGCCAATTTTTTCGCTTCCTCGGGAAAGGCGGAACACTCTTTGATAAGATAATTTTCTATTTCCTTTTCCGGCACCGGCAGGAATTTTATCACTTGGCAGCGCGACATGATCGTCTTGGGCAAAGAGTTGATGTTGTCAGCGATTAAAATAAGAATGGTTTTCGGCGTCGGCTCTTCCAAAACTTTTAGAAGGGCGTTAGCGGCGCTGATATTGAGGTGCTGCACTTCCGGAATTAGAGCGACTTTATAGCTGTTCATCAATGTTCCTTGGCTCAACCGATTTTTTAAGTCCCGAATTTGCTCAATAACAATGTCTTTCTTCGCTTTGCCGGTTTTTTCATCGACTGTTTTTTCCACGAAATAAACATCGGGGTGGAGGCCTCGTTTGATTTGTGAACAATGAGGGCATTCACCGCAAGGAATATGCCCGTCTTTGGTCTCGCAGAAAACAGAAGCCATAAATTCTTTGGCGACTGCCTCCTTGCCGACACTATTCGACCCGACAAAAAGATAGGCGTGGGCCAGATTTTTATTTTTTATGGACTGCTGTAAGAAATTAACGATATTCTGGTGGCCGCAGATGGACCAAATAAAGTCTGGTTTTTCTTTTTCCATAATAGTTATATTATAGCACGAATTAAGCGATTTTAACAAATAAAATAAATTCAAAACCCAAAGTTCAAATTTCAAAACAATAAAAATTTAATTATTTGAACTTTGAACTTGATTTGAAATTTGACATTTGAACTTTGAACTTTAAAATCGATTTATTTTTAATTCATTAAATCCCATATTCCCCTCGCCGTCTTCTCCCACGAGAAATCTTGGGCGCGCGCCAGCCCTTTTTGAGATAATTCTTCTCTAATTTTATTATTGCTTAAAATCTCAATGATTTTCTGGGCGATTGCCCGATGATTCATCGGCCTGGCTAAAGCCGCCGCGCCGCCGGAAACTTCCCGATGCGGCTCCAAATCGGAAGCGACGACCGGCACCCCGCTCGCCATCGCTTGGATAATCGGCAAACCAAAACCTTCATAGAGGGTGGGGAATAAAAATATCTCCGCGTTTCTTAAAATCTCCGGCAGATCTTCTTCGGCGACATATCCGGTCATAATAATCTCTTGCTCCACTTTTTCTTGGAAAATTATTTTTTTTATTTCTTCGTAAAGATTTCCTCCCTCTCCCGCCAAAACCAATCGCAAGCCGGGAAATTGACGCTTCACTTCAATGAAAGCGCGGATTAAATTGGCGACGTTCTTTTTTCTTTCTATCCGGCCGACATAAAGAAGGTAAGGTTTGACGATTTGGTATTTTTGAAAAATTTCCTGAAGCCGAAAATCGGAGGCCTCACCCGAAAGGTTATATTTTTCTCTGTCATAGCCGGGATAAACCACTTTGATTTTTTCCGGATTAACTCGGTAAAGTTTGATGATTTCCCGCTTGGAAAAATCAGAGATGGTAATGATAATATCGGCGCGATATTTGATGCGCCGCATCGTCAAATCGTGATACCAAATCTGGATTTTTTTATAAAGCTCCGGAAAACGTTTAAAGCCGACATCGTGGACGGTGACAAAAATTTTTGTCTTTCGCCTGATTGGCAAAAAAGGAATCGTATGCGCCGGCACGAATAAAACATCCGGGGGTTTGATGATGAGCTCCCACCAAAGGCGGATTTGCGTCCATAAATATTTCGGCGGCCAAGACAAATCTTTTTCCCGCCAAACCAAACTAACCCCCTCCCCTTTATAAGGGGAGGGTTGGGGAGGGGTAGGCATCACGCTTAAATCGCCTTTGAGCGAAGCATTGGTATATAAAACCACCTGACAATTATCAGGCGTCATTTTCTTTAATTCTTGGATAATATAATAAGAGTACCATTCGGTACCCGTTTTGTTGTCTTTGTTGGCGCGCGAGGCATCAATTCCAACCATCATAATTTTATAAAAAAATTACTTTGTTGCTAAAATACTCCGCTTGTAGCTGTCCAAATTATCCAGCGCGATGCCGGTGCCTTTAGCGACGGAAAAAAGCGGCTCGTCGGCGATGTAGGCGGAAACGCCAGTCGCTTGGGTAATCATCTTTTCAATGTTGCGCAGTAGCGATGAGCCGCCACTCATCACCACGCCCTTGTCAAGGACATCGGCGGACAATTCCGGCGGCGTCTTGTGAAGCACCACCTTGACGGCGGCGATGATACCCTCTAATTCCGTCTGAATGGCGTCAGTCACGTCATCAGAAGAAACAATGATTATTTTCGGGAGTCCGGAAATCATATCCCGACCGCGCACTTCCATTTGCATCTTGTCTTCCAGATAAAGCGCCGAACCGATATTAATTTTTATCTCCTCCGCTGTCCTCTCGCCTATGGCCAAGCCGTATTTGCGCCTAATAAATTCCGTGATCGCCAAATCAAATTTATTGCCGCCGATTCTAACAGAATTGGAAGCGACGATGCCCCCCAGTGATATTACCGCCACTTCCGTCGTCCCGCCGCCAACATCAATAATCATATGGCCCGAAGCCGAACCAATTGGAATGTTTGAACCGATCGCCGCCACAATCGGTTCTTTAATGATATAGGCGGCTTTGGCGCCGGCGGCAATGGTGGCGTCCACGACCGCGCGACGCTCGGTAGAGGTGATGCCGGCCGGCACCGCGACCATCACTTCCGGACGAAAAAGCTTCACGCCGCCAAGCGCTTTATTGATGAAATAACGAAGCATCGCTTCCGTCGTCTTGTAATCCGCAATGACGCCGTCTTTTAAGGGCCTTAGAGCGATGATCGTATCCGGCGTCCGGCCGATCATCTCTCGCGCTTCCACGCCGACCGCGATGATTTTTTTATCGATATTGGAAATAGCCACGACCGATGGTTCGTTGATGACGATGCCTCTTTTGGGCACAAACACCAAAACATTTGTCGTCCCGAGATCGATGCCGATTCTTCTTAGAAACATAAAATAATTTTCAATTTCAAATTTTTCAATTTCTTTTGTCATTGCGAGGAGTACGCCGATCCGCCAATCGGCGGAGAGGCGGGATCCCTCACTTTCGTTCGGGATAAACTCCGCCATCCCATGTTTTCTAAAAGTGTTCCTCTTTATGCCCTGGGATCCCCACGCTTCGCCCCGCCCCGCAAATGCGAGGCGGGGCTCCGCTCGGGATGACGGTTAAAAATTGAAAATTCTAAAATTTAATTTGAAATTCCCTATCCACCATTAAATCAGTTTGCCAACTAATCGAGCTGCCCTTGAAATAAGATGGCTTGACATCGCTCTCGTAAGTGCTGATCCGCTGATTGAAGTTTAAATTAATTTTCAAATCATGTCCAACTGTTCCGGCTTGCTTTTGAACACAAAATTTGTACAACCCTTTTTTGTAATTTTCCTTGATGTTTTCCGGTAGGCGGTATTCAAAAACTAGGGTCTTTTCTTTTTGCGGCTCAACCGTTAAAAATACGCCGGCGTATTTCTTGCCTAAATCATCGCCGATTGCCACCTCGCTTGGAATTTTCAAATCGCTTATCTTGTCCCCTTCTTGAAAATAAGCTTTCAAAAAGTAGGCGCCCGCCGGCGCGTAAACCCGGACATAATCCCGATAACGGCTGATTAAATCTTTTATCTCTTTCCCTTGGTGACGGTAAGTTATCGCCACCTTAGCGATCAAATCACCATTGACATTGGAATTGTTCAGTTCATATTTAATTGATTTTTTCATCACCGAATCGGTCTTCAAAGCCGCTAAGTTGCTGTCAATTACCAAAAGATAATCACCCTCGCCTGATTTCACTTCGCCCGACCAGTTATTATCACTGATAATTTTTTGTAAATCTTCATTAAAAAAATAAATCAGAATTTGTTTCCGGTCAAGATTGCTTTTGGTCGTCACCCATAAATCAAAAAGTTCTCTGGTTGAAAAATTTGAAATCCGATTTTTAATCTCCCCCGTCAAATCGCCGATAATGTCTTTTCTCTCACTCTTCGGCAGTCCCCTTTCGTAATATTCAAATTCCACGAACCGTTCAAGCGCCATCGCAAAATTGTCATGACTGAATTCTATGCCTTCAAGGTTAATCGGCCCGATGATTTCCAGTAAATCGGCGACAAAATCCGGCGTAATCGCGATAATCCCGTCTATTTTTGTCGCTGGCAAACCCGCGGCTTTTCTTTCTTCGCTAAAAAACCACAAAATTTGCTTGGCCGAAGTCGGCCAGTCAGGCGACCAGTTGGCGTCGCGCAGATACCAATTTTTTTGCTTATTATACTCTTGCATCGGCCAAGGAGCCGGCACCACTAATTTTCCTTCCGCCAATTTGTCCAGATTATAAACGTCGTCAATAAAAATTTCATCAACTTTTCCATTCTTTATGGTCACCAAGCCGTAAGAGCCGATAAAACCGCCGGTCGGCCTCATCTCCATATTGTTTTGAAAAACAAAAAGATAATTTTTCTCTCCCTCCGCGCCCAAGATTTCCGACAGCTTGCTAAAAAGGAAAAGCTCGGTGCCGATAAGACGGCCGCTCGGCAAAAAATTTTTCACCGTCCGATTAAAGCCGGAAAAGAAAAACGCGGCAGCGGATAAAACAATAACCAAAAAAAACAAAACCACTAAAGAGCCGACTGTCTTTTGCCGACGGCTTTTCTTTCTAGATGGAAAAAAATCGGTTAAATTGTCTTTTTGGCGGCGAAAAAACATTTTAGTAACGTTAGCCCCCTCCCCTTGTTTGAAGGGGAGTCAGATGCGACCATGGGAGCATTGACGGGAGGGGTCTTAAATATTTTACGAATATTTTCTTAAATATTTAAACCAATCGAAGATGTGGAACCAAAAAATTTTGGAAAAAAAACCATTTTGGGCCGATTCGCGTTTGTGATAATGGATGATTTCCGCGCCGACGAAGTAATACACTTTATAGCCCGCGTCCCAAAACTTCCGGCACCAAGCAATGTCGCCGAAATACAAAAATAAATCTTCATCCATCAGCCCCACTTTTTCTATCGCTTCGCGCCTCACCATCACGCAAGCGCCCAAAATCCAATCCACCTCTCTCGTCTCCTGATGGTCAAAATCAGTCATCAGATAATTATCCAATTCTTTTTTAGCCGATGGCATCTGGCCCAAAAAAGTCCGACGATAAATCGGCACCAATTTCCCGGGGAACCTCAAACACGAGGCCTGGATGGTGCCGTCCGGATTTTTAAGCCGCGGGCCGACCAAAGCCGCCTCCGGATGCGACTCCATAAATTGATAAATTTTATCAATCGCATTGTCCAAAACGGCGATATCGGTATTTAAAATCAAAATATACTTGCCAGTGGAATTTTTAATGCCTAGATTATTGCCTTTATGATGGCCGAGATTTTCTTTGGCTTCTATCAATTTAATAGCTGGAAAATTTTCTTTGACCATTTCCGCGCTGCCGTCTCTGGAATTATTATCCACGACAATGATTTCATACGGCACCGAAGGCGGATACGTCAAAATCCCTTTAAGGCATTGCTTTAAAAGACCGCGAGTTTGATAATTATTGATAATAATGGAAATCTCTTGTGACATATATTAATTTATCCATTTCCTGATATCTACCGCCTTGATTTTTGCCTTTTTAAAAATCACCTTCCGTTTGGTGATCATCCTCGGCAAAAGGGAAATGACCGAAAAAAATGATTTCAAATTATACGGCTCAAAAAAAAGAAGATAAATCTTCTTTTTAAGCTCATACCAGCAAATCGGAAAAAAATATTTAAGCAAATTGCCGAAAAATTCGTTTTTTATCAAAACCAAGAGATGGTTGCGATGGGAATAATAACGGGCGAACCTTGATTGTTTCCGGCGATTCTTAAAAACCATCTTAAAGCCGCCAGCCGTGGCGCCAAAACTGCGAAAATGATAAGCGACCGCGCCGGCGACAAAAAGCGACCCCCAGCCCATAAGCTGAAGCCGCCAGCTCAAATCAACATCTTCCTTATAAAAGAAAAAATCTTCGTCAAAATATTCGCCTTCCGGCACGCTCTTCGTCTTAATCAGGCATTCTTCAAGCGCCTCGCGGCGAAATAAAGCCAAAGCCGCGCTCTGCCCGAAAACCAGCTCATCACTCATAAATTTTTCGCTTGGTTCGCCTATTCCTCTCTCCACCACTTGATGATTTTTATATAGTTTCAAACCGCAGGAATCAGCCACATTAAGCTTTTCTATTTCATTTAATTCTTTATCCAAGATTTTCACTTTTAAGAGTTTGCCGCCGAAACTGCCAACGCGGCGATAATTTTCGTCTGCCGCGCGAGCCATTATCTTTTCCAGCCAATCCGGCTCTAAAATCACATCGGCGTTGCAAAAAACGACATAAGGCGAGTTGAGCAATTTGAGCCCTTGATTGTTGGCGCGGGCGAAACCGAGATTTTTTTTATTCTGGAAAACCGTCACTAGCGGATAATTTCTTTTTAAAAATTCCACGGTGTTGTCTTGGGAATTATTGTCAACCGCCAAAACTTGAAAATCGCGATAGGTTTGATTAAAAATCGAACGCAAACAGTCGGGCAGATATTTCACGCTGTTATAAGTGACGATTTGGATGGTAACTTTAGGAAAAGACATAATTTAGTTTATAAAGTTATAAAGTTGAAAGTTTATAAAGTTAGAAAATAAAAATACTTTATGAACTTTAAAAACTTTATGAACTTTTTACTTGTTTCTCCGTCACCCAAAAACCCAGCCGGTATTTGCCGCCGATCATCAGCCGCGTTTGCGATTCGGTCGCCGGGATGGAGCCGAAGATGATCATAGTCACCGGAAAAATCACCCATTGAACAATCATAATCAGATAATTAAGCGAGCTGTAGCCCTTCGGCCTAACGGGCAGCATTAAAGTATACATAATTGAGTTGACGATGAGTCCCGCCATGCCGATCATCATCAGGCGCTCCAAAGTGTAAGGCGCGTTCTGGAAAAACGCCGTCGCTTTGTCGGCGTCGGAAGCGAGCCATAAGGGCAAACGGCCTAAAATCATAATCAGCAAAGGAGCCGTCGCCCAAGAATACATCCCTTCCAATTGATTCCACAAATATTGGACGCGCTTTTTGAGCGGTATTTTTCCATTGGCGTTCTCGCCAAAAAATTTATCCCAAAGCCATGGAAAGTGCTCGGCTCCCCAAGCCCAGCGCCGCATCTGCTTATATTGGTTTTTCAAACTTTTCCAAAAAGAGCCGATATAAACCGTATCCATGGAAAGCGTGATAAACATCGGCACCACTTCATAATCGCCGTCATATCTCACCAAAGCTTGAAGGCAGATCCGCGAATCTTCGCTGACAATCGTCTTGTCGTGGAAGCCGACATCCACGAGCATCTTAAAACTCATGCTGTGGGAAGAAAAAGTCAGGAGCCGCTCCGGCCGCGACAAATCAGTGAGGAGCCAGAAGGTAGTCGCCGAAGCAACGACTCGGATAATCGGATTTGACTCCCAGATATTATTGTTATAAACGATGAGCGGCTGATAGCTGGCGTGAGTCGGGTTCGGATGGGTCAAATATTTATAAGCGAGATAAGAGAAATACTCCCGGTGGGGCAAGGTCTCCACGTCAAAGCAAGAAACAATCACTTTCTCATACGGAATTTGTTTTTCGTCAATGAACTTTTTCAGATTCTCTTCCATAAAATGGACATTAGAGCCCTTGCCCGGGAGCTCGTCGGCCGAAACCGGATGAACGGTAATCATTAATTTGAAAAATTTATCCTCAAATTTTTCTTTGATTTTGGCCGCGATTTTTTCAAAATTTTCTCGGTCCCTTTCTTCGCCGCCCAAAACCACGATTATTTTGTCTTTGGGATAATCCACCGCCGACAGTTTTTCAAAAGACCGCTCAATCACTTCATCTGGCTCTTTATAGGTCGGATAAGTGATGACTTGATAATATTCTTGATAATTCTGGCCGCCTTTTTCCGCCAGTTTTTCCAGTTCCTTAATCCAATTAATTTTTATGTCGCGGCGATACCGAAACCAGGAAACGACCAGCCAAAACATCATGTAAAAAAGCCGGACAATCCAATACACCGAAAAAACAATAATAAAATAAATCGCCCAAAGCGGACGAACAAAAGACAAGACAACGGTCGCCAAAAAAGTAAGCCAAACCAAGGTGGCCGGCAC
>JBBTQN010000007.1:22487-24646 GCA_038065695.1 Patescibacteria group bacterium
CAAAAGACAAGACAACGGTCGCCAAAAAAGTAAGCCAAACCAAGGTGGCCGGCACAAATTCGGCAATTCTTTGAGAAGAAATTTTCTTCATAAGATCATTGATGAATATAACATTTTTAGGATAAAAAAACAAGGCCACGATTAAAAAATTAAAAAATTAAAAAATTAAAAAACCGCCTTAAACTATCCAAGACGGTATTTCATATAATTAATTTAATTTCTTATTTTCTTAATTTCTTAATTTTTTAAATCAAACTCTTCCCCGTCATTTCCTTCGGCTTTTTAAGCCCCATGATTTTAATAATCGTCGGCGCCACATCGGATAAGAGACCGGACGGCTGGGTCAAACTCAAATCGGAATTCGGACTGTCTAATGAGCCGGCGGTCTTGCCTTCCCATTCCTTGCCGACAATAATAAACGGCACCGGGTAGGTGCTGTGCTCCTTGTCAATCTCATTTGACTGCGAATTGACCAATTCTTCGCCGTTGCCATGATCGGCAGTGACCAGCACGGCTCCACCCTTGCCCAAAACCACTTCCACAATCTGTTTAAGAGAATCATCAACCACTTCTACCGCCTTGATCGTGGCTTTGAGATCACCGGTATGACTGACCATATCGCAATTGGCAAAATTGACGACGATAAAATCATATTTTTCTTCCATAATTTCTTTGACCAGCTTTTTAGTCACTTCTTTGGCGGACATCTCCGGCTTTTCGGCGTATGAGGAAACGCGCGGCGACGGCACCAAGATTCTTTCCTCGCCTTTAAACTCCACCTCCAATCCGCCATTGAAGAAAAAAGTGATGTGGGCGTATTTTTCCGTCTCGGCGATATGGAGCTGGGTCAGACCGGCGTCGGCAATCACTTTTGCCAATGGCTCGGTGATAATCTCCGGCGGATACGCGATTTCCACCGGCAAATCTTTTTCGTATTCGGTCATCGCCACAAAATACAAATCGCGCGAATACTCCCGTTTGAATTTTTCAAAACCGGGCAAGACAAAGGCCTTGGTGATTTCTCTGGCGCGGTCGGAACGGAAATTGAAAAAAATCGCCGAGTCCCCAGTTTTTACGGTCGCCACCGGCTGGCCGCCATTTTCCATCACCACCGGCACAAACTCCTCATCATAGACTTTCTTGCCGTATGATTTGTTGACGGCCTCAATCGGGTCGCTGAATTTTTCCTTGCTCTCGCCCTTAGCCATCGCGTTATAAGCCAAAACCGCGCGCTCCCAATGGTTGTCTCTATCCATCGCGTAAAAACGGCCGGCGATGGTGGCGATTTCACCGACGCCGTATTCTTTTATTTTTTGCTGGATTTTGGCAATGAAATCCACGCCGGAATTATAGGGCATATCCCGGCCGTCCAAAAAAGCGTGAATATAAACTTCTTTTAATTTCTGCTTGGCGCAAAGCTCCATCAAGGCGAAAAGGTGCTCAATGGAACTGTGGACGCCGCCCGAGGAAGCGAGCCCCATCAAATGAAGAGCAGTTTTGTTTTTTTTCGCGCGGCTGACCGCTTCCAAAAATTTCGCGTTTTTAAAAAATGAGCCGTCGGTAATCGCTTTATTGATTCTCGGCAAATTCTGATAGAGTAATTTACCTGAGCCGAGATTGAGGTGGCCGACTTCGCTATTGCCAATTTCCCCCCAAGACAAGCCGACCGCTTCGCCCGAGGCCTGAAGCGTCATCGCCGGATAGGTCTTGACCAAATTGTTAAAAGTCGGCGTCTTGGCTTGGGAAATGGCGTTGCCCTTTGACGGCGGCGCGATGCCCCAGCCGTCGAGGATGACCAATACGACTGGTTTTGGTTTATCTGAAATTTTATCTGTCATAAAAAGATAAATCTATATTTAAGTAAATTGCAAATTTTTAATTCTTAATTTTGTAATTTTATAAATAATTTTTAATGTCTTAATTTTTAAAAATTAAAAATTAGAGCATTATTTAAAAATTAAAAATTATAAAATTAAAAATTTTAAACCAAACTTTCTCTCTTCATCAACTTGCTCTTTTTCACTCCCATAATCTTCAAAACTGTCGCCGCCACATTCCCCAAATAGCCGCCTCTTTTCAGCCGCTTGAAACCATCACCGACCAAAATAAGAGGCACCGGATTGGTCGTATGTTCGGTGATAATCTCGCCGGTTTCCAAA
>JBBTQN010000007.1:24656-45394 GCA_038065695.1 Patescibacteria group bacterium
ATTAAAAATTCAAAAATTTACACCAAATTATTTCTCTTCATCAACTTACTTTTCTTCACTCCCAACATCTTTAAAATAGTCGCCGCCACATTCCCCAAATATCCGCCCTTTTTTAGCCGTTTGCCTTTTTCCAATCCGCGTCCGACCAAAAGAAAAGGCACCGGATTGGTCGTGTGTTCGGTGATAATCTCGCCGGTTTCCAAATTAAGCATATATTCCAGATTACCATGATCGGCGGTAATTATCAATGACCAATTTCTTTTCAAAGCCGAAGAAACGATTTTTTTCACGTAACTGTCAACCGCCTCCGCCGCTTTAATCCCCGCTTTCATCTCGCCGGTGTGGCCGACCATATCAGGCGCGGCGATGTTGGCGCAGATAAAATCGTATTTTCTTAAACTTTTGATAATCGCGCCAGCGATTTTTTTGGTGGACATCGCCGGCGTCTCGGCGTATGATTTGACATTGGGCGAAGGAATTTTGACCCATTTCTCGCCGCCCAAAGCATGGTCATAGCCGCCATTGAAGAAAAAAGTGACGTGGGCGTATTTTTCCGTCTCGGCGATATAAATCTGTTTTTTGTTTTTTAACAGTTTGGGCAAGGTATCTTTAACGTCTTCGGACGGATAAGCGGTCAAGATGTTGTCCAAATCCGGGCCGAAATCAGTCATCGCGACAAAAACGATATTTTTTAAAATTTCTTTGCGTTTTTTCGCCCCTTTATTCTTTTTCTCAAAATTGTGCTGGACAAACGGCTTGGCCATCTGCCTGGCGCGGTCGGACCGCAGATTGAAAAAAATAATGGCGTCGCCGTCGGCAATGCGGGGCGTCATCTTCCAGCCGTCCCCCTCCCCTTGTTTTAAGGAGGGGGTTTTCCCCCAATCCCCCTCCCCTTGTTTTAAGGGGAGGGTCGGGGTGGGGTCTAAATGACCGCGAAATTTCTGATAAATCACAATCGGCTCAATAAATTCGTCGGTGATTTTGGCGTTATAAGCGCGGTCAATGCCGGCTTGCGGGCTTTTCGCTTTGTGGCCGCGGCCGATGGTCATCGCGTCATAGGCCCAAAGCGTCCTGGCCCACGCTTTTTTCCGGTCCATCGCGTAAAAACGGCCGATGACGGTCGCGATAATTTCATTGGGCTTGAGGAAGCGCTCCAAAGCCATTACTGATTTGAGCGCCGAGTGCTGGGGCGAATCTCGGCCGTCGGTAAAAAGATGGAGATAAATTTTTTTGACTTGTTTTTTTCGCGCCAAGGTGAGGAATGCCAAAAGATGGTCCGGGTCGCTGTGGGGGCTCTGACCGTTAGACAACATACCCATTAAATGGAGATTTGATTTATTTTTTTTGGCGTGGCTAATGGCCGCCTCAAAAGCCGGATTTTTGAAAAATTCACCGGTGTTGATGTGTTTGGAAATTTTGACCGCGTCTTGTTCCACAATCCGACCGGCGCCGAGGTTGATGTGGCCGGCTTCGGAATTACCCACTTGATTGGGCGGCAAACCCACGCATTTGCCCGAGGCGCAAAGCTTAGTCCATGGATATTTCTTGTAAAGAGAATCAATAAACGGCGTCTTGGCGAGGTAAATGGCATTGCTTTTGTCGTTTTTACCAAGGCCCCAGCCGTCTAAAATGAGTAAAACTAATTTTTGAGTGTTATTTTTCTTAATCATTTATTTAAATAGAAACAGATAATCAAATTTTAAAATTTTCAATTTTTAATTTTCAAACAATGACTAAATTTAATAATTTAAAAATTATTTGAAAATTGAAAATTTTGGAATTGAAAATTATTTTATTTCCTCCCAAATCTCCATCAGCCGGTTGTATTTGGCGATGCGTTCGCCACGCGACAGTGAGCCGGTCTTGATAAACTCGGCGCCGGAAGCCACGGCCAAGTCGGCAATGAAATCATCCACCGTCTCCCCGCTTCGGTGCGAGACGGCGACTTTAAATTTGTTTTTTTGCGCCAATTTAATACAGTCAATCGTCTCGGTGAGCGAGCCGATTTGATTTAATTTTATCAGAATTGAATTGCCGGCTTTTTCTTTTATTCCTTTTTTCAGCCGTTTGACATTGGTGACGAACAAATCGTCACCCACCAAGCAAATCTTTTTGCCGATTTTTTTGGTGAGCATTTTCCAGCCGTCCCAATCATCTTCGGCAAGGCCGTCTTCAATGGACTCTATCGGATATTTTTCCACCCATTCGCTATACATCTTGACCATTTCGGCGGAGGTGCGATTTTTTTTGTCGGCTTTCATCTCATATTTGCCGTTTTTGTAAAATTCAGACGCGGCCGAGTCAATCACCATTTTCACATCCTTGCCTAGCGAGTAACCCGCGGCTTTAACCGCCTCTTCCATCACTTCCATCGCTTTGGCGTTTCCTGGGAGCTTGGGCGCGTAGCCGCCTTCGTCACCCACAGTGGTAACATAGCCCTTACTTTTCAAAATCTTTTTGAGAGCGTGAAAAATTTCCGCGCCGCATCTGACCGCCTCTTTGATATTTTTCTGTTGGGGGGTGATCATAAACTCCTGAATATCAATGGACCAGCCGGCGTGCGCCCCGCCGTTCATAATATTCATCATTGGAGTCGGGAAAGATATTTTTCTATTCGACCAATATTTTTGATGAAGATAATTATAAAGCCGCTTCTTGCTGTCAATAGCGCCGGCTCTGGCCACGGCCAAAGACACGCCCAAAATGGCATTGGCGCCGAGCTTGGTTTTATTTTCCGTGCCGTCCAACTTGATCATTATTTGATCAATTTCTTTTTGCTTGGTCGGATCCAGCCCTTTGAGTTTGGGAGCGATGATTTGGTTGACATTTTTGACCGCTTTGAGGACGCCCTTGCCGCCATAGCGCTTTTTATCGCCATCTCGGAGCTCCAGGGCTTCGTAACTGCCGGTTGACGCGCCACTAGGCACGCCGGCCCAGGCCTTTCGGCCGCTGTCTAAAACGACTTCCACTTCCACCGTGGGATTGCCGCGAGAATCCAGAATTTCGCGCGCGGTAACTTTTTTAATTTTGGACATGACATTTAAAAATTATTTTTAAATGTCATCCCGAGGGAAGCCGCCATAGGCGGCTGACCGTGGGGATCCCAAGTAACTAAAAGATAATTGCTCTTTTAAACATGGGATTGCTTCGCCCCTTCGGGGCTCGCAATGACAATATTTTAAAGTTATTTACTTATATTATATCAGAATTGGCTAATTTTAAAAAATTCAAAAACCTTTTTACTTATTTTAAAAGTATTCCCGTGCTTTAATAGTCCCAAATAAGAATTAATGGTTTCTATTTTTGAATTAAGCAAAATTCTCCTCAATATCCGTTTTTTAGTCTTGGTCCGCAGAACTCTGTGATCAAAAAAATTAACCCAGCCAAGAAAATCAATGCCGGAGTTTAAGGTTTTGATAAAAATTTTGTCCGGATGGAGTGTGAGTTTTAAACTATCCGATAAAAAATCACCAATTGGCCGGACTTGGCTTTCCAGCCATTCTTTATCGTCCGATAAAATAACAAAGTCATCCGCGTAACGGAGATAATATTTTGCTTTTAATCTGTGCTTCACAAACTGGTCAAATTCATTCATATAAATATTAACTAATAACTGCGAGGTGAGATTGCCAAGCGGCAAGCCAGTTTCTCCCCCTTTCAAAGGGGGTCGAAGCGAAGCGGAGACGGGCAGAAGCGAACGAAGAGAGCGTCGACAAATGCGACCCCGGGAGCATTTGGCGCTGCCCTGGAACGTTAGAGGGGGTTTTGAAAGTCCCGATGAAGAAACGGCTTTCATAACCTCCCCTACCCCCTCCTTGGAAAGGAGGGGAATGGACGTAAAACTATCAATAATCTCATTCAACAAATCAAGAATCTTTTTATCCGGAATATACTCCTCTAAAATATTCTTCAAAATCTGATGGTCAATGCTGGCAAAAAACTTCCTAATATCGCATTTTAATATCCAACAAGTTTTAGTATTGTTTTTGCTCATTTTGTAGGCAAATCTTCTAAATCTGTTTACGGCCTTATGCGTCCCCTTGCCTAAGCGACAAGAATAAGAATCGGCGATGAAAGTCCGGTCAAAAAACGGATACAAAATTCGATAAATCGCGTGATGGACGAGACGGTCTCGGACGCTCGCTTTGTGGATGTTCCTCGGCTTGGGGTCAGAGATATTGAAGGCGTGATAACCGCCATGCCGATAATTGCCATTTGCCAAATCATAATGGAGTGAGATAATATTATCCATAAGATGAAAGGAAAACTCCTGGACATCTTTTTTGTTTCGTTTGCCGCGGACAAACTCCTGCCAAGCCGACAATAAATTATTAAGACAAATAATATCTGTGAATGTATGGCTCAATTGAATTTTAGTTCTCATAATAATCAAAATAATAATACATCTCTACCCCCCCCCCGCGACTTCCAAATTATTTACCTTAAATAAAATGATTGCGGCCTACAAACTCTGGCACATTTGGCTGAAAAATTTTCCCAAGACATCAAGATACACAATTGGCGAAAAGCTGGACGGACTATTTATAAAAATTTTAGAGCTATTTTTTATCGCCAGCGGTTCGCCAAAAGATAAAAAACTTCCCCTGATAAAAACAGCCATTGAAAACCTTGACTTGTTAAAATTCTTTCTTAGGTTAAGCTGGGAAATGAAACTGTTAGACACCAATAAATACCAAATACTGTCTGTAAAACTGGAAGAGGTGGGCAGATTGTCGTGGAAATGGAAAATTTCTATAGAAAAAACGCTCCCATTATAAATGAGAGCGGAAAAATAAACGGCTGGCGGACGACAGCGAAACGCCAATTGTCGTTGAAATCATTCTCAATCCAGTTGAGGTTCAAGTTGCGCTTAGCATCGTTCCTGTTGAGGTAGGCGAAATTGCGGTTGCTATCGGCATTACGCCAAGAAAATTGTGCCTCATGCCATCAGGGCCACCGCCGGTTGATAAAAGAATCTTCCGGCTGTATCTTATTCGGGATATAAAAATCCACCAGCATCAGGCACCAAGCAGTTTTATTTTTACTTGTTCGGTATTCCCAAGCCGTAGCCGGAGAAGTATTAACCGATATTTATTTTAAAGTATTTTCGTAATAAATAAAAGCCCCACGCGATAAACGAACTCATCGCGTGGGGAACAAAAGGGGTCAAAGGGGTCAGGACTGCCCGCCTGCCTTCGCTACGCTCAGGCGTTAGCGGGCAGGCTTGCGAACGACAGCGAAACGCCAACCGTCGTCGAAACCAAACTCAACCCAGTAGAAGCGCAGGCCGCGCTTAGCATCATGCCTGCTGAGGCAAACGAAGATGCGAACACCATCGGCACGGCGCCAAATTGAGCCTAAGGCGGCAATTGGAAATTGCCTTTGGAGTTCGGGTTGGGCAACGCCCAGAGCCAGAAGCTCCTCAATCTTGGCGGGGCAATAGCCGAGTTTGTCTATCTCGGCTAAGACATCGTCGCCGTTATCGAAGTCACGATTGAAATGAAGAAGCTCAACTGCCGCTTCCTGTTTGCCGGTTCCCGTGATTGGGAAATGCTCGGCCATGATGTCCGAGTTCACCCAGTCATACTTGCCGAGCTTGATCATGTCGGCGAGGGGTTGGGTCCGGTCAATGACGAGATTGAATCTTCCCACCACATAGCGGCTGGCTTCTTCTGTCGCTTGGCGTACCGATTGGCCGGCTTGGACGATAAGGCCGGCAATCGTCTTCAATGTTTCTTTGCCTTCTTCTTGGGCGAGACGATAGATACCCGCCCCGACATCGCCGCCGAGCTCCTTAATGTACTTCACGAGCTCAATGACGATGGAGAGCAAAGCGCCCATCGCCGAAATCACTGCCGCGACCTTCTCTTTTTTCGCGCTCATTCTTCTACCCTTCTTTCTTTGGTCAGCCCCTCATTCCAGCCCAATGCCAGAATCCCAGGCTAACCTATTTTAAGAACTGCTCTAATTATAGCATACTCGCTAAATTTTGTCAAGTGCTTTACTTAAGAATTAATTATAACTAAAAATAGCCAAATTTGGCTATTTTTAGTATAAAATGTAACCTTTTTATCGTCATCCCAGCGAAAGCTGGGATCCAGGGTGCTAATTATTAGCGCGCCAAAATTGTGCATGTTCTGTGATAATAAGGACTAATTTTTACAAATTCTGGATTCCCGCTTCTGCGGGAATGACGAATGGGGTGCTATTCTCCCCACTGTTTCATCGTCCCGCCTCTTTGCGCGTCTTCAAAAGTGAATCCTGCAGGATAGCGGGCCTTGAGCTTGGCGATATTTTCTGCCAAGACCTCATTAAAATCCCAGCCGAAAAAATTACAGATCATCGCCGCGTACCAAAACGTGTCGCCCAAATTCTCTTTGATGCCGTCTTTAACCACGTCATTTTGGTGGGCGAAAGTTTTTTTGATACAGCTCGCCACATCCCCAGCTTCGCCGGCGATGCCCAGTCCCCAAGTGGCAATTTCCAGTTCAGGATTGTCAAATTTTTTGGCCGTTAATTTACAAAACTCTTGATAATTTTTTAAGTCCATATACCCTTTAATGTCATCCCGAGGGAGCGAAGCGACCGTGGGGATCCCATGTTTTTAGAGGTAGTTCCTCTATTTAAAAATGGGATTGCCACGCTTCACGGCGGCCAAAGGCCGCCGCTCCGCTCGCAATGACAGTAAAAATTTGTAATTTGTAATTTTGAATTTGGTGCTTAATTATTTTATCTCATAACTAATGCTCACATACACCACCACCTCTTCGCTTCCCGCTTGGATGTCCGGTGCCGGAAGGGCTTTTTCCGAGGCGCCACCGCCGATTCCCAAGCCGAGCGTGTAGGCAATCGGATAATCGCCGGCCATCGCTTCCGAGAAATTGACAATGCGGCCGAGTTTGATGCCAACTTGGTCGGCCAAGGTCTTGGCTTTTTCTTTGGCCTGTTTGATTGCTTTTTCCCGCGCTTCTTGCCGGTAAACTTCCGGGTCATCAATGGTAAATTGCGGGCCATTCACGCTGTTAGCGCCAAGCTCGCCGGCTTTAGCGAGAATCTCACCGATTTTATCAAAATTCCTGACCTTGACCTCCACGCTTTGATTGACAATATAACCGATAATTCTCTGCCGGCCGTCTGACCAATCATATTTGGGACTCACGGAAAAATTACTAGTCTGGATGTCTTTATCTTCAATTCTAAATTGGTCTTTGAGCGCCTTGGTGATGGCGTTCATTTTATCAGTATTTTCTTTTTGCGCTTCCTTAACCGTGCCTTTTTCGGTCAAGACGCCGATGCTGATTTGGGCGATATCCGGCTTGGCCGTCACTTTGCCGGTGCCATCCACGGTAACGCGGTCTTTAATGTCGGGTGATTTGCCGATGTAGTCGTAAACGCGCCAGGAATTCCTGGTCAAGCTGATGAGATAAACGCTCAAAAGAACGGCAACAATCGTCATTAAGACTAAGCCCCATTTCGGCGGCTTAAGGTTGAGATTTTTTTCCTCTTCCATAAATTTGTTTTATTTATTAATAAATTAGCTAAACTTAAATAATTTTAATTATCCACAATTTTAACTTGACTTTAATAATTCAGGTGCTATAATAAGCTTATCACCACGAAAAAGACCCTTATACGGTTCCGTCCGTATCGGGGGCTTTTTTATTTTTTAATACTAAAATATTCTTTTGATTATCTAAATAAGCAATCGGCACATTGATCCTTTTTAAAAGAACGGAGCACTTATTATTCGGCGACAAGACGGCCCTTAACTTATTCTTTTCCAATAAAAATTTAACCAGTCCGGCATAATCACCGTCACTTGAAACAATAATACATTTTTCAAAATTATTCTCAAAAGTATCTCTAACGGCCCACAAAACCAAATCGGCATCGCAATTGCCTTTAACCTTACCATCGCCATCGCAAGTCGTCTCTTTAAAAACCAAGGTAAACCCAACTTCTTGCAAAAAAGTATAGATGTCCTTATGTTTCGGAACTAAACCGATGAATAAATAGGCTCTTTCAACTTGATACTTTTCTTTAAGCCAGATTCGGAACCTTTTATAATCAAGACGCCAACCTAATTCTTTGACGCCTTTATATAAATTAGCCCCGTCAATATAGGCAAAATTTTTATTTTGTTTCTCCATTATTCAATTGATTTATCCAATCTTGACGTTCTACAACCCTCCTGAGCCATTAGGATCATATCCATTGATTATCTCCCAGCCGTCGCGGTATCCGTCGCCATCAGTATCGTGATTATTGGGATTGGTATGATAAAAATTGGTCTCGTCACTATTGGCAAGGCCGTCATCGTCATTGTCAGTGAAATCCTGACTGGCCCGGATATAATCAGTTTCAAAACCGTCATAAATAGTGACGACTTTTTTCTTCCAATCGGTATTGTTGTAAAATTCCATTCCTTCCCAGTCGTTCACCAATTTGAGTTTCGCGTTTTCAAAAACAGTATAAATTTTAGGGCTATTTCTGAATTTAATCAGCCGAGAACCGGATTTAACGGGCATATTGGTCCCGATAACAATGGAATCAAAATCAGCTTGGGAAATTTTTTGGCTGAAAACATTAGCGCCGTCTTTTTTTAATTTTGACCAGGTGCCGGTGTAATAGCTCCAAAAAACTGGCTCGCTGGTAAATAGATGCTTTCTGCCATCCGCCTTGATAAGATAAATATCCGGATGATTAGAAAGCTTGATTAAATCACTGTCTTTCAACACATTGATTGTTTTACTAAAAGTATTGTTGGTTTCATTGGATTCGGACAGCTGATTGGCGCCGTCAATTTTAAAAATCAATAATTTTTCTCCACCACCGGTAAACCTGCCAAAGATGTTATAAGTGAAAGAACTACCGGGAATTAATGGATTAGATGCCGCCGGCGAGACAGCAGCGCCGGTTTGGGAATTGCTTTCTTGTTGGAAATTACTGTGAGAAAAAGCGACATTATTAACGCCCAAATTATTCGTCAGATTGACATCGCCATTGTATCTGACCTTGATTATTATTTTGGTCGTCATGCCGACGATCGGCTGAACCGGCGAAAAAGAGACGTCTTCAATGGATAAATCCATGGTGACGGCAGAAACGTTTCCAACAGCAATGAAAAGAGCGAAGAACAAAGAAGCCGCAAAGGCAATAATTTTGTTTTTCATACATTTAGTTAATTATCTTCCTTAGTCCGGGAAGTTTTTTTCCCTCCAAAAATTCCAACATCGCCCCGCCGCCGGTGGAAATAAAATTGAATTTTTTTTGAAGTCCCAGCCGCCTGATGATTTGGACGGTCTCACCGCCGCCGACAATGGTCTCGGCGTGTGACTTGGCGAGGATTTTTATGAGCGCCTCCGTGCCTTTGGCAAAAGCCGGCGTTTCAATGAGCCCCATCGGTCCGTTCCAAACAACCATTTTAGCTCTTTTAAGTATCTTCTCATATAATTTTACTGTATCCGGCCCGATATCCAAAATCACTTCATTATATCTCACATCGGCAATGGCGTCAATCCGGTCTTTTTTCGCTTGGTAATTTTTGGCCATCACCCCGTCCACCGGCACGACCAACTTATTGTCGGTCAGGCGGATTTTTTCCACTTCTTTGAACATCTCCGGCTCAATGAACGATTTACCGACTGAAATGCCCATCGCTTTCAAAACGGTGTTGGCGAGCGCGCCGCCTAGTAAAACCTTTTCGGCAACCGGCAAAAAATTCTTGATGACTTTAATTTTAGTGGAAATCTTAGCCCCGCCGATGATGACAACCAAGGGCTTTTTCGGATTCTTTATCACTTTAGATAAATTATCAATTTCTTGTCCCAAAAGCAAGCCCGCGTAACTGGGCAGATAATTTTGAATCGTGGAGACCGACGCTTGGTCGCGATGTGAGACGGCAAAACCGTCGTTGACAAAAATGTCGCCCAACTTTGCTAATTCTTTAGCCAGCTTTTCTTTGCCTCTCCATAGCTTTAGCGAAGGCAGGCTTTGTCTCGCCGAAGCTTCTAGCGTAGGTGGATCTTCGCCCGGATTGAAGCGGATATTTTCCAACATCATAACTTCGCCGTTTTTGAGCTGGTTGATTTGTTTTTGTAGAGACGCATTGCCATGCGTCTCAATAATATCATCAGATTTATAAACGCATTTTCCGAGAAGCTGGGACAATCTCACCGCCACCGGATCAAGACGCAAATCCTCTACTACTTTACCATCGGGTCTTCCAAGGTGCGCCATAATTATCACCTTTGCGCCTTTCTTGATCAAAAATTTAATCGTGGGTAAAGTTTGAACTATGCGATAGTCCTCATTTTTATCCACCTTCAGATCTTTACCAATAGTCATATTAAAATCAACGCGCAGGAGGACGCGGCGGCCTTTAATGTTAGCGACATTTCTAATGGATTTGATTTTCATATTTGATAATATTATAGCACACTGTCGGCGGGAATTGGTAATCAGTAATTGGTAACTGGTAATCGGTAATTGAATTTTAAAAAAAAATAAAAAAGCTCCGCGCATTTCTGTACGGAGCTTGCTCAAAAACGATTTAAGGACAAAGGTTCAAGGATTCAAAGAACCCAGGGAACCAAGATCCAAAGAGCTAACTTGCGAGCAAAGCCGCGGGATCGTGGAAATACCAGTCACGGTCGAGCCAGTAGCAGTTCCAGTACCATCTGTTGCCATTCCAATAGAGATCGCGGACATAGAGGCGGCCACCAGCGTGGCGATAGATCGTACCCCAGAAGAAGATGAAGATGGTATTTCCGTTCTCATCTTTCTTCCATTCTTCCGGGATGTATTCCTGATTTTCCGACAAGAAATCCAGAATACTGACGGAGAGAACCGGTTTGCCATCAAGCTCCTTCTTGAGTTCATGGCCGACAACAGTCTTGCCGTTAACCTGCTTCAGAGAGCGGTATAGAACGACTTTCCGGCCGTCAAGATAGAGGCCGTCTGGTCGTTTTTCAATCGTTACCTTGCCTTGGCGGGCGTGTTTTTCAATAGACGCGCCGCTAAAAGGCAACCGGGGATCTTTGTCGGTATCGATTTCGGCTTTGAAGGTTGAGGCGGTCATTTTCTTGGCTTCTTTAGCGGCTTGGCGCGCCGCTTCGGCGACGGCTTTTTTGTCTTCTTCGGTTTGCATTTCTATAATCAAGTCGGCGAACCTGCCTCGTAAATGTTCGCATTCAATCAATCGAATGCTTTCCGGACTTCCGCCTTTCGCTCCGACTTCATCGGCAATGCCGTGAAGCGCCAATAGCATCTCTACGCTAACTCCTATCGCCCGTCTTATATCCACGTCACACTTACCCATCTTTCCTCCTTTTCCGGCCCATCCTCCTCCGAGCCAATCTCGGATTCAGACCCACCGGTTGTTAAGGTGCTTAACGGAGTATTATATAGGAATATATTAGTTTTGTCAAACGAAAAAAATTCCTCCCCTTTCAAAGGGGAGGCGAGGAGGGGTTTTGAAACCTATTTTATAATTCATGGCTTTCATAACCTCCCCTAACCTGCCTGCGCAGGCAGGCCACTCCTTAGAGAAGGAGGGGAATTTGATTATTCTCCTTCAATCTCTTTCAGAATCCAGCTATCGCCGGCGGTTTTGTTGACAATGATATCAATCCCGGCGGCCGGGCCGCCTTCGGCGAGCATTTTAATATTGAATTTCAAATTTTCCGGCATGATTTCTTCGCCGTGCTCCACGACCGAACCCAACTCAATCACCGCTTTGGTGATTTTTTTTAAATTATTTTTGGCCGAATAATCTATTATCGTCCTATAAATCTGATCTGCTAAATGGAAATCATGCATAGAAATTAATTTCTAATTTAAAAATTTTAAAAATAAATAACCCACTTCGTCATTCCCGCGAAAGCGGGAATCCAGGATTAGCAAAATAGACTTGGCAGTAATTGTTAATAGATATATTTATCAAGATCTTTAAATAAATCTATCCAACAAGGATTTTCTTTTTCTATCAGTTCTATTTTCCATTTTCGTTCCCATTTCTTAAGATTCTTTTCTCTGACTATTGCTTCTCCAATAGATGTGAACGATTCAAAATATACTAATTTATTCACATTATATTTATTAGTGAATCCTTCGTTCTCTTTGTTTTTAT
The DNA here is from genome assembly GCA_038065695.1 of Patescibacteria group bacterium. Lineage (GTDB taxonomy): Bacteria > Patescibacteriota > Patescibacteriia > 2-01-FULL-39-33 > 2-01-FULL-39-33 > JBBTQN01. The sequence goes on from JBBTQN010000007.1 coordinate 36,787, forward strand.
GCTGTAGAACTCGCCAATAGATATTATTTGTAACGCCAATATATAAAGTGCCATTTTTTTGACTCGCCAAGATATAGACGTAATAATATCGTTCCTCCATACGATATTTTTAGTGGATTAAAACTTAGCACCCTGGATCCCCGCTTTCGCGGGGATGACGGGAAGAGAGAAGATTAATTAGTGAGTGGCACACGATATACACGGGTCATAAGCCCTAATGAGTGCCCTGATTTTGATCGAGCGTTTTGCGGGCGAGAGTTTTATTAGGTCGGGAATGTAAGCGACAATGTCTTCTTCCAAATTTTTTAGAAATGACACGGTCGGAGTGATAATTTGGCAATCAGTGATGTAGCCGTTTTTGTCGATTTTGTAATAATGATAAAGCGTGCCGCGCGGGGCTTCTACGGCGTCGGCGCCCGAGGTCTCCCGGCCGAGCGGATTGGCCGAGGCGATGGTTTGCAAATCAACCGGAGACGCGATAAATCGCGTCTCTACACTACTGATTTCTTTCAATAATTTCTTCACTTCCTCGATACCGTGGACGATTTCAATTGCCTGCGCGGAAATATTTTCAAAAGTATTATATTGCGGAAATTTCCATTTGAGGCCGTTTAAAATCCCCTTCGCTAATGGATTCAATTTTTGATGATTATTATTGATGCGCGCCAAGGCGCCGACCATAAACGGCTCGCCGTTAAGCTCGGCGGACTTAGCCGCGCGATACGGCTCTTCTATCTCCTTGATATTCTTGGTAAATTTTTCCGCTTTAATAATTTTTGGCGACGCGTTCGGAAAATTAATAATTTTTAAATCGCCATCATAAAAAGCGTATTCGTCTTTATCGGTCAAGCTGACAAACTGGGTCTGGCGCTTGAATTTAGGAAATTTTATCTTGATCGCCAAATCCGCCAGCTTCAGAGCGTCTTTCAAAATATTCTCGAATTGCGACTCCAGATTTTTCAAAACGGCAAAATCCGGCGCGGTCTTGAAACCCCCAACTTCGCAATTGATCGGATGGACGGCTCGGCCGCCGATGGCTTCAATAAGTTTAAGCGCCCATTCGCGGACTTTAATGGCGGCGTCGGCTTCTCGCGGCTGGCGGCGGATAAAATTCAAATCATTTTCCAGTTCAAAAAAATCCGGCAAAGACAGAAAAAATAAATGAAGCGCGTGGCTATGGATAATCTGGCCGAGAAGCAGTAATTTGCGGAGGTTAATCACTTCTTCGGTCGGCTGGATATTAAAAGCATTTTCAATCGCCTTGATTGAAGACAGCTTATGGACCACCGGACAGATGCCGCAAATGCGCGAAGTGATAATCGGCGCCTCGCTAAAATGCCGGCCGATCAAGATGCCCTCAATCAAGCGCGCGCCTTCGGTCGTCATAATTTTGGCGGATTTGACATCGCCTTTCAAAATCTCGGCGACAAAATCCGCCTGGCCTTCCATTTTGCCGATGTGGTTGATTGATATTTTCATAATGAGGGTTTTTCTTTTTAAACTACAAATCCAAAATTACAATTTCCAAATGGGATTTTTTACGCCCAATCGTCGTTTTGGAATTTGAGATTTTTGATTTGGTGCTTCAGTAATTATCTAAAAATCATCTTTTTTATCTGCTTTTGTTCCCATTAACCTCGTCAGATCTTAACTGACCCATAATACTATCTCTCGCGCCAAACACCTCCATCACCCGATAAACCTGCTCGCGCGAGAAATTATTGAGCAAATAAGTCATCAAATTTTTTATTTGCGCGCCTTCAAATAATCCGCGACAACCCCAACAGGCCTGCTTGCTCTTTAGACAGACTGCTTTACAGCCGGCTAAGGAAATCGGTCCAAGACAAATCTCCCCCTTTTGAAGCAAACACTCATATCCGCGCATCTGACATTCTTCGCAGACCGGATTTTGCGGCAGACGAACCGGTTTGGCAATTAAAAGCTGATGGATAATTTCCATCAATTCGTCGCCGTCAATCGGACAGCCGGGAATCGTCAAATCCACTTTGACGAAATTATTCACCTCTTTAATATCGGGGTTGGGCACTCGCATTGATTGGTAAACCTGCCTGATTACCCGTTTTTTATTTTGATAATTTTTTAATTCCCAAACGCCGCCCAACGCCGCGCAATTGCCCAAGACGACTAAAAATTTTGAACGCTGGCGCATCTCTTTGAGCAGTTTGATATTTTCGGCCGTCACCGGATTGCCTTCCACAAAACAAATGTCGTAATTCTTGTCCGGCATCGGCTGGTCTTCCAAAAGTCGGAATTCGTCCAGCTCCACTTTTTTCAACCAATTCAAAAACCGCTTGCCCTGGTCAAGCATCACGAATTGGCAGCCTTCGCAGGAAGTCAAGCCGATGATGGCGATTCGCGGTTTTAATTTTTTATTTTTCAGCATTTTATATAAATAAATCCCTTTTTCCTTTTTTAGTTTCTTCAAGGTTATGAATCAATATTTTCTTGGTTTCAAAATTAGATATCTTATCTATTTCCTTTTGAATCAATTTATCGCCTATTTTTCTCGTTTCATCAGAAGCATAATCAATTAAATATTCCTGAAGCGTCGCGATGGCATTTGGCTGGCAAAATTTATGAATTTCAAATTCTTTGGCCAAACTCATAAAATTTTCTCCCGTGCGACTACTCCGATAACATGCCGTGCAAAAACTCGGCACATAATCAAGCGCGCAGATATCGGAAATAATTTCATCCAAACTCCTGTGATCATGCACGCTGAATTGCTCCGGCCCAACAGACTCTTTGCCATAACCGCCCGGACTAGTTTTGGATCCAGCTGATGCCTGGGAAATACCTATATGAAAAGCTTGCCTTCTAATCTTCGAATTTTCTCTGGTAGAAATTATCATGCCGGTGTATGGAACTGCCAATCTAATTATAGCAATTATCTTCAAAAAATCCTTATCACTTACAGCGTACCCATTTTTCAAATTCACAGTAACTGCCTGATTAAATCGCGGCACCGAGATTGTATGCGGACCGACGCCTAATTTATTTTCCAAATATTTGGCATGCGCGATAAGCGACACAACCTCATATTTATAATCATAAAGCCCGAATAATACTCCCATGCCATAATCGTCTATTCCCGCTTCATACGCGCGTTCATGAGCGGTGATTTGCCTGTCATAATCGGCCTTTGGACCTTGATGCAATTTTTCGTAAGTCGGCCGATGATAAGTTTCTTGAAAAAGCTGGTAAGTGCCAATGCCGGCGTCTTTTAACTTTTTATAATTATCAACAGTGGTCGCCGCTATATTCACATTCACTCTTCTAATTTCTCCCTTGCCGTTTTTGGTATCATAAATTGTCCTTATTGCATCAACCACATAATCAATAGGATTATTTGTTGGATCCTCTCCAAGCTCCAATAACAATCTCTTGTGGCCCATTGCTTCTAAAATACAAACCTGCTCTTTGATTTCCGTCAATGTCAATTTCGTACGAATTGACTTATTATCAGCGTGAAAGGCGCAGTAACGGCAATTATTCACGCAATAATCGGAAGCATACAATGGAGCAAAAAGCACAATTCTATTACCATAAATTTCTTGCTTTATCTTCCCTGCCATTTCAAACAATTTTTGAAGTAGATCATCATCTTCTATATTTAAAAGAACCGCGACTTCTTCCATATCCAATCCATGTTTCAATAAAGCTTTCTGTAATATATTTAAAATATTTTCTGCATCAAACTTTTTTGCATCTACTAGGATGTCATCAATTTTTTGTTCGAATAATATTTCCACCTCATTAAATTTTTATCTGTAATTCATTTTCCAGCATTTGATAGCTCAACTCGCCCTTAAACAGCGCCCACTTTTCATATCTTTTTTCGCGGTCAAAGAATTTGTTGGCGTAAATGGAATAATTTTCGCGGTATTTGTCGGGCGTCAAATTAAACATCACGCTGTTCGCGCCGGCCATAAACGCTTTTTGGCGGAAGGCCTCGCCGCCGATTGTTTCCATGGCGGTCGTGACCGGAATGCGCGCTTTGGGCATGGCCAAGCGAGTCGTGGCAATGATTTTTAAAATCATTTCGGCGCCCGTGTTTTTTTCATCGGCCAGAGGCGTGCCAAGCGTCGGAATAAACGGGCCGAAAGACGGCATGAACGTCCCCAACTCCCTCATCATAATAATATCATCGGCCAAATCGGAAACTGTCTGGCCGGGCAGGCCGACCATCATGCCGGTGGAAATGACATAGCCCAGCTTTTTCATTATTTTTAAATTTTCTAAACGGTCGGACAAACTGTCATTTTCATGAAGCTGTTTGTAGATTTTAGGATTGGAAGTTTCAAAGCGATACAAGACGCCGTTCGCGCCGGTCTTTTTCAAATTCTCATAAACCGACCGCGGCCTTTCGCCGATGCTTAAATAAATAAAGGCGCGGCACTTTTCTTTTATTTTTTTTATTATCTCAATTAATCTTTCTTCCGTGTAATATTCATCTTCGCCGGATTGGAGGACTAATATTTTGTAACCTTTTTCGTTCACGGCTTGGAGCGCGGATTCAACTATTTCCTCCGTGGCCATCCGATATCGAACGATTCGATTATCACAACGCAAGCCACAATAGGCGCAATTATTCCGGCAATGATTGGAAAATTCAATAATGCCGTGGACACAGATGTGGTCCTTGATGCTGGCTTTTCGAATAATATTGGCCTCGCTATAAATCGCTTCCAAATCCGATTCGTTTTCAAGCGAAAGGAGATATTCTATTTCTTCTTTTTTCAAATCTCTTTGTGAAGCGGACTCAAGAATGTTTCGCAGGTCCGGCGATAAATTTTCCGGCTTGGCTTTTTTGTACGAGCCGAGTAAATTAAAAATTTCTTGCGCCTCACACTCGGTAATTTTCTTAATCAAATAATCGCCGGTAAAAAGCACCCAATCCCCGGCTTGAATTTTTTCCGACAGGCCGATTTTCACTTTCTGTTTTTTGCCACTGGCTAAAATATCAGCGCGATAGCCGTCAGAAGAAATCACTTTGGCGGGGAGAGTGAGGCACATTTAATTAAGTCAAAAGTCAAAAGTCAAAAGTCAAAAGTAATTTTTTACTCTTTCCTTTTAACTTTAACTTAATGTTTATTTTCTCCTGAAAATCAACCAGCCCCATGACGATTAAAACAACCGGCCAGACGATGTCCCAAGCGATGCTGGGCATAATCCCCAAATTCTTGAGGAGGAACACGGCGCCGATGACGATGAGAGCGGCGGCTAACATAGTTTTTGTGTTAATTAATTAGCTAATTTTAATCTATTTAAATTTGATAATAAATTAGCAGCATTATCGATGAGAGCCGGTATTGGTTCATTTAAAGATCCCACAAATTTCAAGCCATTAGTATAACTATCAATCGCTCGATCAACTTGCCCATCCTTTTCATATGCTAGGCCAAGCGTCAAGGAAGCCAGTTGATAAATATCGGTCTCGTCATAATTTCCTGATATCCCAGCCCTACTTTTCAAATAATTAACACTAACACTGCAATTACTAATAGCATCCTTTATTTGTTTATTATCATAATCAATTTTACATTTCCGATAATAAATATCAGCATTATTTTCATTACTATTTACATCTTGTAAAAACTTATTATCTTCTTTGTTGGTATTGCTTTCACCGTAACCTAAATTTGTAAGTTCATACGACTTGCCATCGCTTGATACCTTATAAATCAATTTTGGCCAATACTCTTCTATTTTTTTATCTTTTGAAAATGGAGTAAATCCCTTATCTATAAGTTGTTGTAAATTGTCGGGATATTTATTGAAATGTCTCTTATAAACTTTAATCAAATTATTTGCTTCATATAAATCAAATTCATCAGGATCTGCGTGTAAAGCCGTGGCGAGCATCATTAAAAACTGAAAAATAAAAATAATAACTAAAAAAATTATACCTAAATTTAATAATTTATTTTTTAGTTTAAACTTTAGTTTAGCTACAAAAATTGAAACTACAACAAGAAATCCTACTAATATCCATGCCACAAAAATTGCATCTGTGTGAATCCAAATATCACTTATAAAAGGAATATACACACTCATAAAGGGTAAAATAAAAGATAAAATAACTCCCAATATAATCAACCAATTAATTATTGCCATTTTACTATAAATTTTTGGAGATTTAATGTCCATGGGTTTGTTTTATTAGTTAAATAACTTCGGGAATGTTTTTGATTTGTTTCCATGAAAAGACTGGCCCGTCTTTACAGACATAATAAGAGCCGATGGCGCAATGCTGGCAGACGCCCATCCCGCAATACATTTTGCGCTCCAAGGAAAGATAAATATTTTCGTCTTTGATTTTTTTCTTTTTTAATTCGGCGATGGCAAATCGATACATGGCCGGCGGGCCGACCAAAATTGCCACCGAGGCCGGATCAATCTCGGCTTTTTCAATCAATTTTGTCACTAAACCTTTTTCGCCGCGCCAATTCTTTGATGGCTTTTCCAAAATAATTTTGAGCTCGGCTTTACGATTCCAAGCGGCATATTCATTTCTAAAAAGCAAAGTTTTTTCGTCGCGGCAACCATAAAAAATTTGAAGCGATTTACTTTTCAATCCGCTTGACAAATAGTCATTGATCAGCGGTCGAAGCGGCAAAAATCCGCAGCCGCCGCCGATTATTACCAGCGGCTTATCGGTGAATTTATCATAATCAAAACCATTGCCAAACGGCCCGCGAATGCAGACCTCATCGCCCTTTCCGAGCTGATGAAGGCGATGAGTTAAGGCGCCGGCATCGCGGATGCCGAGTTCAAAAAACTTTTTCGCGTCTTTCGGCGACGAACAAATACTGATTGGACACTCGCCCCAGCCGGCCAAGCCGATTTGGATGAACTGGCCGGAAAGAAAGTCAAACTCACGGCGAATTTTTTTGTCAATAAAAACAAAACGGAATAATTTAGTATCTACCGACTCCTGTTTGACGGAAATTATTTTAGCGAGCTGAAGAGAAGGCATTTTATACAATTTCTAATTTTATAATTTTTAATTTTAATGTCATTGCGAGGAGCACGCCGAGCTTAAGCGAGGCGAGCGGACGAAGCAATCCCATGTTTTTTAAAATTTTTTATTCTTTGTTGTTTGATTATTGGTCATTGATATTTTTTTGTTTCTTGTATCTTGTCTCTTGGTTTATTTTTTCAATGTTCTTAAATATATCAATCCCCACCGGACACGCCTTCACGCAACGGCCGCAGGAGACGCAACCCGGCAGAGAATATTCGCGCGGAATGCGGACGAATTTATGCTCATACCAGAAATGGATTTTTTTTCTGACCGTATCCAGCTCCAGGTGACCGCCGGCAACACGCGAAAAATCATTATAAAAACAATTGCCCCATTTTCTCTCGCGGCTGGAATTGGCCGGGTCAACTTTGTCTTCAATATCATAGCAGAAACAAGTCGGACAAGCGATTGAACATTTGCCGCAAGCGAGGCAGATTTTGTCCAGTTCGTCCCAAATCTTATGCTTGAATGATTTTTCCACTTTTTCTTTAAGCGCTAACATCTTTTTGTCCGGACCTTCTTCGCGAATCGGCCCGGCGAATTCAATGTGCTCGTAATTCTTGACGCCGCTGTTTTCCAAAACCGATTGCCCCCTGACCGAGCCGGAATAGAATTTCAGCCGGCCGCTTCTGGTCCGAATCAAAAAAATATCAAAAACCAAATGTTCCAAAACATCTTCCTCGTAATTGTGGCTGAAAACCTTGAATTTTTTATAATCAGCGGGCAGGCCGCCGCTGTAGCCGACAAAAAGGATGTTCCGCCGCCGCTTCTGATAAAACGGGTCGCGTGAAAAAACCTGCTCATAAAGCGTAAATGCCTTCAAATCCAAGACGTTCATGCCCACGCAAGCGATCGGCGGAAACTTTCCCGCGATTTCCGACAATCTACTTTTTTCAATATTAAAAATACGCTCTCGGTGGGGCAAAAAAATCTCTTTCCAAGAGTTGTCGGGCATCTCGCCGGAGAAGTCAATCGCCTCCAAATCAGCGGCTTCTTTGATTTTTACCTTTTTACCTTCCTTTTGCGGCGCAAATAAAAAAAATTCTTTTGACAATTTGGCCAAAAAATTTTTTAGTTCTTTATTATCCATCAAGTATATTATAACACATTGCTGGCTGTCATTGCGAGCGATCGTGCCTTTAGCCCCGGCGAAAGCCGGGGGAAGCAATCCCCCCTGTTTGTCATTCCGACCGAAGCGACCAAAGGGAGCGGAGTGGAGGAATCCCTTCGTCCCGTCAGATTAAAACAAACGAACGAAGGGATCCCTCCACGCACTCATCCCTTCGGGATTCGCTTGGTCGGGATGACAATATTATTGAAATCTTTTTTAACCGCCTCCAAATAATCAATCCTTAAAAAATCAAACTCGCCAGTGTGCGGAATAATGCCTTGGCGGTAATTTTCCATTAAAACCAGATTCCAAAGAATAAAAATCGTGATTATAATGGCAACTGGCCAGCGATATCTTTTAAATTCATCAAACAAAGCGCCGAGACCGAGCGCTAAAAACGGCAATACCTCAATAAACCGCCGGCCGCCGAAAGCGTCTCCCCCGCCCAA
>JBBTQN010000007.1:45494-46595 GCA_038065695.1 Patescibacteria group bacterium
AAAATTTTATAAATCAGAAAAACTGCCCCCGCGCCGAAAAACCAGCCGGAAAAATCAATCATCAAAATATAAAAATAGGAGTAGCCGTCAGGCTTAAAAAAACTGGGGTTGAAGAATTGAAAAATCAAAGACAAAAAATGGCCAATCAGAAAAAACGGCAACCACATCAAAGCAATGCCGAAAGCGTAAGCATTCGGCGTCTTCCCCACTGGCGTGAGGCGGTATTTCAAAACCAAAGCGCTTGCCGTGTCATAAGTCGCGAAATGTTCCAATTGATTTTTAAAATCAAAATCACAGTCAAAAACCGCGCTGTGAAGCCAAGAGTAATAAAAAACGCCGTCACCTTCGATCTGATGAGGCGCGGCGAGATTGAAAATCAAGAAAGCTAAAAAAGTAATAAAACAAAAAAACAAAATCACCTTCCAGCCTTTGAGCATATTTAACACCTTAAAATGTCATCCCAGCGCGTGCTGGGATCCAGGCCTATTTAAATCTTAATAAATCGATAACTATTACCGCACCAATCTAAAAACTTTTTAAAATCGCTGGTGCTAATCACTAAACTAACTGTATTTATATTCGGATGAAAGGTTAATTTTTTATAATCAAGCAACCCACTATCTATAACAACTAATACTTCTTTATTAATATCATTGATTAAACCAAATGGCGAAACTGCACCGGTTGTCAGATTGAGATATTTCATCAATCGCTCATTGGAAGCAAAACCTAATTTATCTTCCAATAACAACTGGGTCAAATTTTCTATATCAACTTTCTTATCTGCTCTAATAACTATCAAATAATGTTTATCACCCTTTTTATTTCTTAAAAATAAATTTTTACATCTGCCCGCTTCTGGATCTTTATGGTGTTTTTCCGCTTCTTCGCAAGTATAAACTGGCGGGTGTTCGTATTTTTTATAAACCACGCCTAATCCTTTCAATATTTCATAAATATCTTCCATATCTTTATTTAATCTTTCGGCTTCTCTATCTCCAACACCTCAATTTTAGATTCCGCGCCCGTGATTTTGACCACGTCCTTGTCAATTTTTTTGAATTCCTTGGAGGCGGAATTGTAGGAATTGACGGTCGTGCC
>JBBTQN010000008.1:0-1669 GCA_038065695.1 Patescibacteria group bacterium
GGATTGCCAATCCAGCTTCTGGCGATATAGGTGTGTACTCGACAGATAAAAGTCGCGCCGTCTTCCTTGGTATTGTGAAAATCAGCGACGGCGACTTTGACCAAATCTTCCGGACCGACATAGGCGCCACCGGATTCTTCGGCAACTTCTCGAACAATCGCTTTTAATGGCGTCTCGCCCGGCTCAATGCCTCCGCCGTAGCCATTTAATCGGCCTTTGCCGATGGCTTTCATTTTTTTCGCTAGAAGAACTTGGTCTCCTCTGACAAAAAAACAAAGTACCGCTTGTAGTAATGTTTTTTCTGATTCCATATTATACCTCCTTTCAAAGAGCTCACAAATGGAGATAGCCGGAATCGAACCGGCGACCTTCGCATTGCAAATGCGACGCTCTAAACCAGCTGAGCTATATCCCCAACAAAGGCGTGAAATAAATGTGGTACTCTAAATTCACCCCGTTAAATACCGCCTTCGGCGGTAATTTTGCCTACCGGCAAAATTTATTTAACGGGGCAAGACTGAACTAACAGCCCTCTTATTTCAATCCTCCCATCAGCGGCAGAAAAATCGCCAAAATAATTCCTTTAATCAGCCCGGTCATAATCAGAAACGAGACAATAATGATGATTATCCCGATGGTCTGATAGCCGGTCGTGCCGTGACCGGAGCCAAAAATTTTTTCCATCCAGGCCTGCTCGCCGATCAGCTCCAAAAAAAGCTGGGGCTTGATCACCATCCAGGCGCCCAAAGCGACGCCGATGATGCCGACAAAAATTGATAGCCACATAAATTTGAGAATTATTAGTGGGCAGTATAGGAGTTGAACCTATGACCTCATCGATGTAAACGACGCGCTCTGACCAACTGAGCTAACTGCCCAATCCGACATCTGAAATCTAATATCCGACATCTAAATAATGCGGACGGGGAGACTTGAACTCCCACGGCCTTGCGGCCACAGCCACCTCAAGGCTGCATGTATACCAATTTCATCACGTCCGCCTGAAAAGATAAAAATACAAGAATATAAAAATATAAAAAATAATATTTCTCTGTATTTTATATTTCTTAATTTACACCTGTTTCTCTTTGAGCTTTTTGCCGTAACCTCTTAAATAATACAGTTTCGCTCGGCGCACCTTGGCTTCTTTCACCAACTCAATTTTGGCAATCGAGGTGGAATGAATGGGAAAAATCCTTTCCACGCCGAAGCCGCCGGTGGCCACTTTTCTGACGGTGATGGTCGCCGAATTCCCTTTACCCCCGTGCCGAGACAAAATTATCCCTTCAAAAATTTGGATTCTTTCTTTTTCCTCGCCCTTGGTGTTTTTTTCTTTGATTTTTTGATGGACTTTCACGGTTACGCCCGGTTTTATTCTCGGCATCACCTCTTCAAGCCAATCTTTCTTTTCTTTACTCATAAATTTTAAATAAAAATTACTTTTCTTACTTACTGATGATACTCTTTTTTTCTTAAAAAGTCAAGATTTTAGACTACCTTTCTAATTTCTCCCCCTTGTTTTAAGGGGGAAATGAAAGAGGGGGTCTTTCAGATCTGGACTTATTCAACAAAATATGCTAAGATAAATTCCGCTAAGCGGGTGTAGTACAACGGTTAGTATACGTCCTTGCCAAGGACGAAATGGCGGTTCGATTCCGCTCACCCGCTC
>JBBTQN010000009.1:0-3820 GCA_038065695.1 Patescibacteria group bacterium
TCGGCTCGAACTTCATTTTGAAAGATAAAAAATTCCAATTTGCGCTTAAAATCGGTTGGCGAGCCCTCGCAGAGGGCGAGCCAACAAGGACATTTCCCAATTGGCGGAGAGAGGGGGATTCGAACCCCCGAGGGCTGTTACACCCTACTTGCTTTCCAAGCAAGCGCACTCGACCGCTATGCGATCTCTCCAAATTTGCCGATGACTGCTGCCATCGGCGATTGTACTAATAGCGTTTCATACTGTCCGGATCAAACGGCCCACCCATTTTGATTGCGGGTTTGTGGATGTTCTCACTTCCGCATTTCGGACAAGCTGAAGGAACTCTTTTTTCAGCCGGTCCCGTTTCATGGCAATCCAAACATTGCCACATCGGCTTGAACTTTACTATCCCCTGCGTTTTCATCTCTCGTCTCCTTTTCTGTTCTCCAAAAACTAACAACATCTTAGCTTAAAAAATAACTTTTGTCCATAATCAAAAAAACAAAAAAACAGCCATCAGCCAGGTGGCCAAGGGCTGTTTATTCCAATGTCTTATTTTTTATTCTTCTTTTTTTGACGATGTCCGATTTCTTTTTCCACTAAATTTTCCGCCTCGCCTAAAAACCCATTTAGCCGCTTAATGATTCTGACCTCTTCTTGAGTAAGAAACCGCCGGCTTGACCTCGTTGTCTCCAAAAGTTTAATCTGATTTTTAATGTCTCGGCGCAATAAACTAAGCGCTTGGGGCAATCCGCCTTTGGTTTTAAAAGGTATTTTAATTGACCTCTTTTTAAGCAGCCAAATATACCGAATAAAAAAAGCGAGCGCCAGAATAAAAAATAAGACGGCAAGGACAAGAACAACGGCTGAAAAATCAATCGTCCCCAGCCGGCTAATCAAAGAGGAAGCCGGTTGAACCTTAATCTCAACTTTTTCAGAGGGGTTGCTTTCGGCACCACGCTCATCCACAACGGCCGCTGTTAATTGGTAAGAACCGCTCCTTAACTTCTTGTCCCAGATTAAAGTAAAATTTCCCTCTTTGCCACTCTTGGTCTCTTGCCAAAATGATTTGCCGCTTTCCGGAGTCAATGTCAAACGAACCGTAGAAGCCGGATAAGTTTTACCCTTGACGGTCAAAAATTCATTAGACCTTAAAGTCGTCGGATACTCAAGAATTTGCGGCGGTTCCAGCGGCATAATTTCAAAATCTTGAATATTGTCAGTGTGATTGCCAGCTTTATCAAACGCCTGAACAAATACCGCGTGCTTGCCCGACTGCTGGGGCGGCAGAGTATAAGGATTGCTGGCCATTGTTGCCCCGGAAGAAACTTTGTTAAAATTTTCATTGCCAATCTTCAACTGATAATGATCAATGCCCGAGAGCTGATCAACCGTATCAAATAATATGGTGGGAGTGGGGTTGGCAGTTTTTTCTCCATTAATAAATTTAATGGTAAAGGGTTCGGGCGGTTGAGTGTCAATTTGAAAACGGAAATGAGAAACCACGCCCCAGCCCTGACTGTTTTTAAACTGGACATGAAAATACCAAACGCCGTCATTAACATTAGTTAATTCTTTGCCCGAGATGGGCGGTGAATATAAAACGGTTGGGCGCGAAGCGGGATATTTATCATACAACACGCGCGCGGCGCTGACTCCCGTGGCTAATAACCAACTGAATTTTGGGTTGCTGTCGGCGTACCAGCTATTGGGGTCGGGATGAGTGGTTGAGATAATTTTGGGCGCTGAAGGCGCGCCGCTGACGGTGGTGGGAGCAGCCGTTTCCGCTGCTGGCGCTGATGGAGGCGGCGCCTCTGGCGTTGGCGCCGCGGCTACTCCGCTTAAATTGAATTGCGCGCCGCCTAAACTGGCTAAAATATTCGTCCCTTTGCCGTCATTAGCCAACACCGAACCGGAAGAAAAAGTTAAAGCCGCGCTGCCCGCCGCTTTGACTTTAAAATTAATAGTCAGAATCTTGCCGCTTGAACCGGTAAAACCCGGATTGAGCGCGATGCCTTCAAAATTGATGACACCCGCGCCATTGGAAAAAGACGGCTCCTGCACCCATAAACCGATAATGGAACCGCTTTTAGCCAGCGAGGTAATTTCCAATTTATCTTCGGGAAATGAAATTACGCCCGAAGCCGCGTTCATCGCTTGGTCCGGACTGGAAACAAAAACCGAGACGGAAAATGACTTGCTTGTCTGATAAGAACCGGAGGCGGGGGAAAAATATAAGGAAGCGGCCTTTGCGACCCCTACACCAGTAAAAAAGATACCTAATATAACAAGTACGCAGAATAACACGGAGCTTAACGCGGAAAGACGCGGAACTGGACGCGGAAAGACGCAGAAATCTTTTTTCCGCGTTGTTCCGCGTATTATTCCGCGTTGTTCCGCGCTTCCCCGCGTTGTTCCGCGCGCTATTTCTTCAATTTTGAACATTTATTTTTTAAAAAAAATAACGACACAAGCAATACTAATACAATTATACCCCAAAACCAGTAATTTTTATACCAGCTAAAAGGGTTTTGCGGCGGGAGTACCGCAATTCTTTCATTTCCCGCCTTATCAACCGCCTTAACCGTAATCTTATCGGTCAACTCCTGATTGGTTAATAAATAAGGACTCTGACCAACCACAAAACCTTTCTTTCCCTCTTGAACTTCATAATGGTCAATGCCGCTGTCTTTGTCTTGGGTCGCAAAAACCAGAAACCATTGGCCGTCAAAAATATTGGGGTCGCGGGAAACCTCGGGCGTGAATTCTTCCGGCGGCTCGGTATCTTTGAAACCTGGAGCTGAAAAATCAAAACCTGGCGTTTCTTCGGCAATTGAAAATTGAAAATTGAAAATTGCAGTTTTTGCCGGCGTGCCTTGACCATCATTTAAAAGCGCCTGAACATTTTTAAGATTTATACTTCCTTCTCCCGCTACTCGGGTTATAAAAATAAAACTCAAAATTTTTCCGGGTTCCGGCCGGTCTTCCTGGTAAGGCACTAAAATACCGTTGAATCCACCAGGAATAACGCCGCTAAAATCAACCGAATCCGCTTTAACTGATTTTTCTAGCCACAAGGGAACAACGGAACTGCCGTCATAAACACCGACTAATTCCACTAAACTCGGAAAGGTAAGAGTGCCCTCAATCGCATTGATGGCTCTGCCCTCGGTATTAAGCATTAAGTCAATTTGGAATTTTTGACCCACGCCCAATTCATTAGTGGCTGATAAAAGTTTCAGCTCTGCCGCCTGCCCCACTAAGGGCAACGCTAAACCAACGCTAAATAATAACGCAAAACAGACGCCAAAGAAAAACGCAAGGCATTTGAATTTGAAACCTGAAACCTGAAACCTGAAACCTATTTTAATTTTCTTATCACGCCCCATAGCATTGCGCCGATATCTTCGGCTAAATTTACTGCTTTTTTATAATCTTCTTTGGAAATATAATTTTCAACCAGTGAAAAATGTAAAAGGTATTTTGACTCTTTCAGCGAGCCATAAGAAATCTCAAGAAAATTTTTATGGACTTTTTCCCGGCCCCTGGCATAACCCTCAACATAATTCAACACAACAGACAATGCCGCTCTTCGTAATTGGGAAATAACGCCGTATAATTCATCTTTGGGAAATTTTCTGGTTAGAGCGTAAACAAGATGAACATATTCATCCATCTTTCTTTTTAATTTTTCATGATAGGTTTCAAGTTTCATGTTTCAAGTTTTAGGTTTCACGCTTCATAATTACCCCGTCCAGTAGTACGCCATAATACTGAAATCCACCAAATTGACTTTGCCGTCGCTGTTTAAGTCCGCTGCGGCCGGCGGCGACGGCCT
>JBBTQN010000010.1:0-30947 GCA_038065695.1 Patescibacteria group bacterium
GGCGTTTTCTTATAACACTATAATTTTAATGGTTTTGTTTCAAAAATTCAATTTTTGTATTATAATTTTTGTTTCATTTTTCCTCCCTGGACAATAAGTATATATTTATAGTCTTCTCCTCTCAAGGGTTTTGCCGCTTCTTTTTATAAAGAAGCGGCGGAAGAAAATCGCAGCAATTGAAAAATTTAGACAAAACCGGGTCGTCCTCGCTAATTTTATTAACTCGCTCGCTTCGCTCACTCAGACAGAATAAAATTCACGCTCGGACTCCGCCGGTTTTGTCACTAAATTTTTCAGTGCTGCACTTTACGGATACGACGACGGTTACGCCGTCGTCTTTTCTAATATTATTAATCTAAGCAAATTGGGGGTTTGGGGGCGCAATTGAGCCCCGAGAGCCCAGCCGCGGAGTCCACCGGGGTGGCGGAGCGGCTGGGCGGTCTGGCTGTTTCATTTCCCAATCCTGAAAGGGCGAATTTGCGCCCCCAAAACCTTTGGTCCTTTCAGTTATGAAAGGACAAGAGCCCGTTTAGAGGAATAAACTAAAAACAATTACTTACTGTCCAAAGGGGGAGAAATTGAAAAGATAACATTTAACAATCTCTTTCTCAAAAGACAGTTTTGTATTATAATAAATACTGATTATGAGATACCGAAGAAGAAAAACAATTTTTAGCCGGCGGCCGGGCCGACCCAGCACTTGGCGGTTGGGGAGTATCGGCCGAGGCGGCTTTTTTAATTTCAATCTGAATCTGACCCCCGAAACCAAAGAGGGGATTTTTATCATCTTTCTTTTTGTTCTCGCGGCTTTGAGCTTGTTGGGACTTTTTGACCTATCCGGTTCATTCGGTGGCTGGATCGCCAAAATTCTCGCTTGGATTTTTGGCTCCGTTAAATGGCTTTTTCCTATCCTGGCCTTGCTTTTTGTTTATTTCCTTTTACGCAAAGACAAATACCGCGTCAGGTTTATCAATTATTTTGGAGCCGTGCTTTTATTTTTGGGGCTCACCGTCCTATGGCATTTGCGTTTTGAGGGCAAGGAAGCGATGATGGTGGCGAAAAACGGTCTGGGCGGCGGTTATCTCGGCGCCTATCTGTCAACTTGGCTTTTTGGCTTCATGGGTTTTTGGGGGACTTTTGTCGTCGCTCTCGCTTTTGTTTTAGTCGGCTTGCTTCTGGTTTTTGAAATTTCCATTTACGGCTTATTTTGGCCGGTTAAATTCTTTAAATTTTTATTCGTCGGCTTAAAGAAATTTTTTGGCTTGGTAAAATCAAAATCCGAGCTCTATCGGACGAAAAAAGGAGATAATGACTCTTATGAAGAAGAGGAGGCCAGCGGCCAAGAGGCGGATTTAGAGGAAGAGGAAACACCAATTTCCAGCGATACGCCGGAATTTAAAAAGTCGGCGATCGGTCTGGCCGATGAAGATGGCGGGATAGCGGCGATTGCTAAGCCCCGTAAGTTTGGAAAAAAGATCGAATTACCTCTTAGTCTTTTTATCGCCAAATCAAGTAAGCCGACCGTCGGCGATATTAAAGCTAATCAGGAAATCATTAGGAAAACTTTGGCGAATTTCGGCATTCCCGTAGAGATGGCGGAAGTAAATATCGGACCCACCGTTGCCCAATACACCTTTCGGCCGGCCGACGGAATGAAGCTTTCTAAAATCATCAATTTAAACAGCGATTTAGCTTTGGCTTTGGCGGCGCATCCGATTAGGATTGAGGCGCCGATTCCCGGCCGGTCTCTGGTCGGCGTGGAAGTGCCGAATCAATTGGCGGCCCGAGTGACGATGGGCGAGATGCTCGCGAGTAAGGAATTTAAAAATCGGCGGAGCAATTTGGAAATCGCTCTGGGCAAAGACGTGAGCGGCCAGCCCTACTTCGTGGATTTGGCCAG
Source organism: Patescibacteria group bacterium (assembly GCA_038065695.1). Classification (GTDB taxonomy): domain Bacteria; phylum Patescibacteriota; class Patescibacteriia; order 2-01-FULL-39-33; family 2-01-FULL-39-33; genus JBBTQN01. The sequence goes on from JBBTQN010000010.1 coordinate 1,901, forward strand.
GATGCCCCATCTCTTAATTGCCGGCGCCACCGGCTCGGGCAAATCCGTCTGCATCAATTCATTGATTGTCAGTTTGATTTATCAAAACAACCCTGATGATTTGAAATTCATTTTGGTTGATCCGAAAAGGGTGGAACTGCCGGTTTACAATAGCATTCCTTACCTTTTGACTCCCGTCATCACCGACATTAAAAAAACAGTTAACGCCCTCAAATGGACGATAGTGGAAATGGAACGCCGTTTTGAAGTGCTTTCCCGTTCCGGCAAAAAGAATATTGACGCTTACAATCAAAGCGCCGTGGAAAGATTGCCTTATATTATTTTTGCGATTGACGAACTTGCCGACTTGATGGCTTCATCGGCTTCTGATGTTGAGGCCGGCATTGTCCGTTTGGCGCAAATGTCCAGAGCGGTCGGCATTCATTTAGTTTTGGCGACCCAGCGGCCGTCCGTGGAAGTGATTACCGGACTCATCAAGGCCAATATTCCGGCTCGCATCGCTTTTTCCGTCGCCTCGCTCATTGACTCGCGCACGATTTTGGATTCGTCCGGCGCGGAAAAATTGGTCGGCCGCGGCGATATGCTTTATCTGGGTCCGGATATTTCCAAACCCAAGCGGCTTCAAGGCGTGTTTTTGTCCGACCGGGAAATTAAAAATGTCGTTGACTACATTAAGAGCCAGGGTGAAGCTTCCTATGTTGATGAAATCGGCGATCGGCAAGTGGCCGCCAATCTTTACGGCGGCGGAGGCGGGGGTTTTGAGAGCGGCGATGATGATTCTCTTTTGGAGGAGGCGAAAGAAGTCATTCGTCAGTCCGGCAAGGCCTCGGCCTCGCTTCTTCAGCGCCGTTTGAAGGTCGGTTACGCGCGGGCGGCGAGGATGCTTGACCTCTTGGAGGAAAGAGGCATCATCGGACCGGCTGATGGCGCTAAGCCGCGTGAGGTCTATCTGGACAGGTTGGGCGGCGTGGGCGCGATGGAGTTCGCGGCGCATGAATATGATTTGGCCGGGGAGCTCAAGCCGGAAAATGGTTTAGAAAATGAGGAAGAAGAGCCGAGTTTCACCGCTTTTAGCCGCGAGGAAGAAAAAGAAATGGAACCCGCCGAAGAAGAGGTGGTAGAAGAAGTAATTGAGGAAGAAATAGTTGATGATGAGCCGGAAGAAGAGGTAGAAGAAGTTGAGGAAGTGGTCGAGGAAGAGATTGTGGAAGAAATAGAGCCCGAGGCAGAAGAAGAGGAAGAGGAAGAGGAAGAGAAAACTGAGCAAAAGAATAAAAAATCAAAAAATTTCTTTAGCGAGGACGAATGGACGTAATAAGTCTAAAGTCGAAAGTCAAAAGTTAAAAGTCTATTTTATTGAATAAAAATAAAAATCCAAGACTTTAGACTTTGGACTTTAAACTTTCGACTTTTTTATGTTTACTTCCAAAAGAATAATCAGGGGTCAGACCTTGGGCGAAAAGTTGCGCGAAGCGCGAAGCGACAAGGGGGTTAGCTTAGATAAAGCGGCCAAAAATCTTGGCATCGCTTTTAAATATCTGGAAGCGTTGGAAAACAATAATTTAAAGGGCTTGCCCGCCGGCCGGACTTATGTTAAAAATTTTTTAAAACTGTACGCCGGTTATTTGAATCTTGATTTCAACGACCTGTGGCGCGTCGCGAGAGAATTGGAATTTCGCGACGAGACCGGCTTCAGCCGCCTCGGCCGGAAATATTTTTTGTCTTGGCCGAAATTCATCGCGCGCGCTTTAATCTTTCTCGTCGTCTTGGCAGTCGTGGTTTTTTTAATTTTTAAAATAAAAGCCATCTTCGCGCCGCCGTTTTTGGACATTGCCAGTCCCGAAGACGGTCTGATCACGACCAGCCGGGAAATCGCGGTGATCGGCCGTTCCAATCCGGAGGTGGAGCTCATGATAAACAACAAGATTATTTTTGTGGACAAAGAAGGCAGTTTTAAGACCTCCCTTGATTTGCAAAAAGGTTTGAATTTGATTAAGATAACAGCGAAGAAAAAGTACGGCCGGGAGAGGGAGGTGGATTTAAGAGTGCTTTTACAGGCGGAGTGATTGGAAACTGGAAATTGTAAATTGGGGATTTCCCACCCTAAATTTCTAATTTCTAATTTCTAATTTCTAATTTTTTATGTCCAAGAAGGATAACGAGGAGGCAGGAGGGATTAGTGGAAAAATCAAGGCGGTGGAAGAGGCGGTTAATCAGATCAAGGAGCGTTTTGGCGACGGCGCGATTATGAAGTTCGGCGAAGCGAAGATAATGCAGATTGATGTGGTGCCGACCGGCTGTCTCTCTTTGGATATCGCGTTGGGCGTGGGCGGCGCGCCCCGAGGCCGGATTATTGAAATTTTCGGACCGGAGGCCTCGGGCAAAACTACGCTTGCCCAGCATATCGTGGCCGAAGTGCAAAAAATGGGCGGGGTGGCTGCCTTTGTTGACGCGGAACACGCGCTTGATCCGGATTACGCCAAAAAAATCGGCGTCAAGGTGAATGAGCTTTTTATTTCCCAGCCGGACACGGGCGAGCAGGCGCTTGAAATCGTGGAGACGCTCATCCGTTCCAATGCCGTGGATGTGGTGGTGGTGGACAGCGTCGCGGCGTTGGTGCCAAAGGCGGAAATAGAAGGCGATATGGGCGATTCGCATATGGGACTCCAAGCGCGACTGATGTCGCAGGCCTTGCGTAAGCTCACCGGCGCGATCAGTAAAAGCCGGACGGTTTTAATTTTTATCAATCAGACCAGAATGAAAATCGGCGTGTTTTTCGGCAACCCCGAGACAACCACCGGCGGCACGGCTTTGAAATTTTATTCCTCGGTTCGGATTGAAGTCAGGCGCGCGGCGCAAATCAAACAGGGTGACAAAAATATCGGCAATCGCGTCAAAGCGAAGGTGGTCAAAAATAAAGTGGCGCCGCCGTTTCAGACCTGCGAATTTGACATTATGTACAATGAAGGGATTTCTTTGGCCGGCGACCTTTTGGATGTCGCTCCCCTTTATAACGTGGTCAAAAAATTGGGCAATTCATATTCTTTCGGCGAGGAAAAATTGGGCGTCGGCCGCGAGACCGCCAAAGCGTATTTGAGAGCCAATCCGAAGCTGATGGAAGAGATAAAGAAAAAAGTTTGGGCAGAAGTGAAAGCGAGGAAGGAATTGGTGGACGGAGGAGGAGTGGCTCCAGTCGCGGAAGAACCGGAAAGCGTGGCGTAGAAAAATTTAAAATTAAAAAAGTCCCGCTTCTCGCGGGCTTTTTTTATATTCTTTATGGACTTTTATACTCGCTCCACATATTCACCGGTATCGGTATTGATGCGGATAATATCGCCTTCTTTCACGAACAGGGGGACCTGGATATTGATGCCGGTTTCCAGTTCGGCGGTTTTAGTGACTCGGCCTTGGGCGGAGTTGCCCTTAATGGCGTCGGGCGCCGAAACTACTTTGAGCTCCACTTTGGGAGCGAGAGAGATAGAGACGGGATTGCCATTGAAATACAGCGCATCAACTTTGTCGCCTTCTTTCATAAATCCGGCTTGCTCGCCGACGGTTTCTTTGTCCAGGGAAAATTGTTCAAAATCGTCCTGGGACATAAAAAAAAAATTATTACCGTCGTTGTAGAGGTAATCAACTTTTTTTCTTTGCAGATCGGCTTCTTCCACGCGGTCGCCGGGATGGAAATTGATTTCCATCACCTTGCCGGAAAGCAAATTTTTCAGTTTGGTCTGCATCACCGGCTTCCGTTGCTGCATGCGGACAAAGCGCGCTTCCAAGACGATGTAGGGGTCGCTGTTTTGGATGATGGCTAGGCCCTTTTTAATGTCGTTTAAGGTTGAGAGCATAAATTAAAGTCTATAAAGTCGAAAGTCTATAAAGTCGAAAGTCCGTCGTAACTTCACGGATTTTACAGACTTTAAGGACTTTTGACTAATTACTTCGTCACAAACGGCAACAGCGCCATGATTCTCGCCCGTTTTATCGCCTGGGCCAAATTGCGCTGGTGCTTGGAGCAGACCCCGCTTCTTTTTCTCGGGACAATTTTAGAGTATGAGGAAATAAATCGCCTCAAAAGATTGGTGTTTTTATAATCAATCGCCTCAATGCCGTTGACGCAAAAAAAACAATATCTTTTTTCTGGTTTAGGATTGGCTGATTGGTTGGTTTTTCTTTGGTTCATAGTTTTTAAAAAGGAATGTCTTCTATTTTTATTTCTTCGTCGGCCTCGTTCACTTGGATTATCGGAGTGGCCGGCATCGGCTGCGGTTCGATCGGAGCTTCAAAATTATTATTGGCCGGAGCAGCAGGGGCGTTTTGGCCCGGGCCTTGGAAACGCGGTCCAAGCTGGATGTTTTCCGCGATGATTTCCGTTTTCCAGTGCCGGTTGCCGCTTTGGTCATCCCAGCTCCTGGTCTGTAACCGGCCTTCCACCATGCACATTCGCCCTTTGGCGAGATATTGGCCGACGATTTCCGCGGTGCGGCCCCAAGCCACGACATTGTGGAATTCAGCTTGGGTTTGTTTTTGGCCCTGCTTGTCGGTCCAGACGCGGTTGCTGGCGACGGTGAAATTCGCGACCGCTTGTCCCGAGGGCGTGTTTCTCACTTCTGGATTTTGCGTCAGATTGCCGATAATGATGGCTTTATTGAGGTTCATAAAATTGGGTTTATGAATTAGTGTTTGAATTATTTAGTTTTAATTCCGTGGGATCCCCACGCTTCGTCCCGCCCCGCAAATGCGGGGCGGGACTCCGCTCGGGATGACATTTTTATGGTTTAGATTAATATCATATTACCTCATCTTTGAGTAGTTCGTCCAATTTCTCGTCAAGGTTTTCAATGCTTACTTTTTTGCTTTCCGCTTTTGGTCTTTCCACCTTTTTCACTCCTGGTTTTTCCGGTCTGGCGCGTTCCGGTTGGGTCTGGCCTTCCATTTTTTCGCGGCGCTTTTGCCTTTCTTGGCGGGTGATTTCCTCGGGCGTGATTTTTGGCTTGGCGATGATTTGATATCTTAAAACTTCTTTGTCCAGTTTTAAAATATTATTTATGGTTTTGAGGCCAGAGGCGTCTTCGAGCCCAAATTCACTCACGAAATAGTAGCCGTGCGCCGCTTTTTTAATTGGATAAGCCAATTTTCTTTTCCCCAAAAAATCCTGATGGCCGATGAGGCCGCCGTTTTTTTTGATCAGTTCGTCCACTTTTCCTTTGATTTTTTCGGCTTCTTGGTCGGTGAATTGGTTGGAGACGAGATAAAGGAGTTCGTAGTTGTTCATAAGCGGTTTATATGATACTAATATACGAATCATACCAATGCTACTAATCATTCTAAGTTATTCCCAAAGCAATATTCGTATCATTGGTAAACATTCGTATATTGGCATCATGTTTATTTAAAAAGCCCAAAGGCGCGCCCTTGGGTATTTTGGGTTTGCCTTTTCCCAACTGGTTATAACCGTTGGGATTCTTATCCGCTTCGCTAAAGCTCCGGCGGACAAAGTGGGAAAGGTTTGAATTGTGAAAGTATCTTAGCATGCCTCTGGAAAAAAAGCAAGAAGGGAGGTATAATAAGAAAAATATGAAACACATCTTTATTCTCGGCAACAATCCGGAATTGTCAATCGCTGAAATTAAAGCGGTTTTTTCCGATTTGGAAATTATTGAGGCAGGCCGCGATTTTTTAATTGGCGAAAATGATTCATTTTATTTTCAAGAAGCGATGGCGCGCCTGGGTGGGACGATAAAAATCGGCGAAATATTTGGCGAGAAAATTGACGAGGAAAAAATTATCAATGAAATCATTAGTCGCAAAGGAACGGGCAAGGCGGTCTTCGGTTTCAGTTTTTACGGCGTTAAGCCGGGTTTAAAAATCGGCATGCGAATTAAGGGTGAATTGAAAAAGCGCGGGATCAACAGCCGTTTGGTGACGAGCCGAGAAAAGACGCTCTCCTCGGTGATCGTTAAAAAAGAAAAGTGTTTGGATTTTTTAATCGGCCCGGATTTTTTGGGCGTCACTCGCGCGGCGCAGGATTTTGAAGAGTACGGCGAGCGCGACTATGGCCGGCCGAGAAGCGATGCCCGCTCCGGCATGTTGCCGCCCAAAGCCGCCAAGATGATGATTAATTTGTCGGGCGCTGGCTTTGACGCCGTGATTTTGGATCCTTTTTGCGGCTCGGGGACGATTCTGACCGAAGCGACGGCGATGGGATTTACTAATTTGGTGGGGTGTGATATTTCGCTTAAAGCAGTGAAAAATACGCAGGAAAATTTAGAATGGCTGGTTGAAAAATTACAAATTCAAAATCACAAATCACAAATAAATTCAAAATTCAATCCGCCAGCCGGCGGACAAAATTCAAAAAATCAATTATCAATAAAAATTTTTCAAGGTGACGCCAAGGAGTTGTCAAAAAAAATAAAAGCGGGAGAAATAGACGCCATCGTGACCGAACCATATTTGGGTCCGCCGTTAAAGGGCGGGGAGAGCGAGGCGATGATTAAAAAAATTTCCGACGAATTAAAAGGATTATATCTGACCGCTTTTTCCCAGTTTAAAAAAGTGCTCGCGCCGGCTGGCCGGGCGGTGATTGTTTTTCCCGAGTGGCATCTCGGCGGCAAAATTTATCCGCTGGACATTTTTGCCGATGTCGCCAAGCTCGGCTTCAACCGGCTGGATGAGAATGATTTAATGTATAAAAGGGAGGGACAAAAGGTGTGGCGGCGGGTGGTAATTTACGACAATTTTTAATTTTATAATTTTTAATTTTTAAATAATGATCTAATTTTTAATTTTTAAAATTAAGACATTAAAAATTATTTATAAAATTACAAAATTAAAAATTAAAAATTTTCATGCCTAATAAATTAAAAGCAATTTTTTATTTATTATTACCAATTTTCATTATTATTGGTTTTTTTGCGTTTGCTAAAATTGTGGATGTGCCAGAGTACGCCATTAAAGTGGAAAAGCAACGGGAGGCGAGAGAAATTGAACTGCCGATTCCGGCGACGCCAGAAACCGTCATTGCTTTCGGCGGCGATGTGATGCTTTCCCGAGTAGTGGGGCAAAAGATGGTGAAATATAATAATTTCTCTTGGCCGTTTGAAAAAGTGGCGGCTATTTTTTCTTCGGCGGATATCGCGGTGGTCAATTTAGAATCGCCGTTCACTCTTGGTGGAAATTATTTTGTCCCAACCGGTTCATTTTCATTTAACGCCGACCCGCAAGCCGTCCTAGGGTTAAAATCAGCCGGCATCGATGTCGTCTCTCTGGCCAATAATCATTTTGGCAATCAGGGCGAGAAGGGAATGACGGACACTTTTAAAATTTTGAAAGATAGCGGAATTGAATATATCGGCGCGGGAAATAATTTTAGCGAAGCGCGCGCCGCAAAAATCATTAAAAAAAACGGCGTCCGATTCGGTTTTTTGGCTTACGCTTATCCGACGGATTTATATCTCGCGTCTTCCAGTACGCCGGGAATGGCGAATATGGATATAGAGGCGATGAAAAAAGACATCGCTGAATTGAAAAAATCAGCCGATGTCGCGGTGGTGGAAATGCACGCCGGAGCTGAATATACTAATTTGCCCAACAGCCAGCAGAAAAATTTCGCCCGAGCGGCGATAGACGCCGGCGCCGATTTAGTCGTCGGCCATCACCCGCATTGGGTGCAGATAACAGAAGTGTATAAAGACAAGCCGATTTTGTATTCTTTGGGCAATCTGGTTTTTGACCAGATGTGGTCAATGGAGACGAGGCAAGGCGCGATCGCCGTCGCGACTTTCAAAGATAAAAAATTGGCCGGCTTTAAAATTATTCCGATAAGAATTGACGACTATGGGCAAGCGGTGATTATGAATGATGCGGCTGAAATAAAAGCGGTTTTAAGGAGAATGAAGACGACAGAGGAAATTAAAATTGTAAATTAACGGTGTTTTGTGTTACAAAAATAAGAAAAGAGCGCTTCCCGACTTTTCAGGAACCGCTCTCTTTTTCTTGACGATATTTACTAAGGACAATTCTGACGCCGCTTTTTTCCAGCTCGGCCGCAATCCCGTTTCTTTTTAATCTTTCAATCACCGAAGCCGTGATTGCTCTGGCCTGGACTCTTTGCCTTTCCCCCCGTTTTGGCAGTTTTATTTCAATCGGAAAAAACCCACGCCCTCTAATCTCTTGGATGACGTCTTCTACAGTATAAGCTCTGACAATTCCTTTTACTTTTTTGCCTGGTGGATGACTATCAAGGGCAATATATTGCCAAATCGGGGCGTCATTACTTTGATTGTCTGTCATTTCTTGCCCTCCTTTATAAGATTTGTAAAAAAAAAGAACTTCTTACAGTTTAATCTTTTCTATTTATTTGTCAAGCAAATTTAAAAGGGGAGGACAATCTCTAGACAGAGATTGCGCACTCCCCTTCATAGCTTGATGGTTACTGGGCTTGGGCCTGGACCTTAAGCCTTTCAACGATTGCCGTGGTTAGGACCCGATTGTGAAACTGTTCACGCTCGGTCTTGACGCGCTTGGCAATCGTCACTAGGGCATCGTAATAGACGCACGCCTTGTGGTAGAGGAATCCCCTTTTCCCCTCGGTGTCTGCGGAGCCGTAGATCGTCTTAGTGATGACTGCGGCCAACCGATCCAACCACGGGAAAAATCCCTCGCCCTCTTCGTGCTTGGGGACCTCGACATCCCTACTGCCAATTTCCCGCGGCTCGCTCGCGTCGCCGATATGTTCGTCATGGTGACGCTCGTAGTTGACGAGCCGCGCCATGACGGTGCTTTCTCGGCTATCCACCGGGAAAGCTACGCGGACGGCCGTGAAGTTCAGTGAATGGGTTGTTTCTGTCGGAAACTCCGCGACCAAAAGGTCGTTGACCTGCTGCAGGCCAGTCCCAGTCGGGATCCTTGGCAGGAGCCAATATCCTGGCTTGCCGTTGACTCCCTTGTCCTCCAGTGCTTTTGTGAGGACGGAAAGGATCGTAGGCAAATCGCCTTGCTGATCCAGAGGCGCCGTCGCATGGATCCAGCAGGGCTTTACCTGCCGCATCCAAACCTCGCTGATGCCGGCTTCTGCCAAAACTCGCTTCGCGAGTTCAAGCTTGCTCTGGTGGAACGACACCACCGTGTCTGTGGAGTCAAACTGCTCTCGAAGGCTAGTGTCTTCCCGAGCATTTGTTACCCAGACAATCTCCAGCCCGGCCTTGGCGCTTTCTGTCTCGGCAACCGGCTCATCGCTGGTCGCTTCAACCTTGACTTCTGGCTTGGTTTCTTCGGCGGTCGTCGGCTCGGCCGTTTTTTCGTCCGCTTCGGTTGTGTCGACTACCAATTCGAGGTCTTTGACACCTTCGATTTTCACGGCCGCCGGGTGTCGTCCAGGCTTCTTCTTTGCCGGTCTGCCTGTCGTGCCCTTATCCTCGTCGTCATCAAATTGCTTCCAGTTTCTACTGCTCTTGTTGTTCATGTTCTGCTTCCTTTTCTTTTTCGCCCCCTGCCTTCCGGTCAGTGGGCTATTCCGTATTGTGAAGTACTGTTTGCCACTCACATCGTGACCTTTCATTATATCATATCTACCATATTTTGTCAATAGTTTTTAGTGGTATTATGTGATTTTTATTATAATTTTAGCTAAATTTAGGTAAAATAAAAATACTACAAATTACAAATCTTATACAAATTTACAAATAAAATTCCCCTCCTTTCTAAGGAGGGGTTAGGGGAGGTTATGAAAGTCACGAAAATTAGCGTGAGCTTCAAAACCCCTCTTAATCTCCCCTTGGAAAGGGGAGAAATTTAACGAATATTCGTATATTCGTACCGATTCGTAATTCGTAGAGTTGTTAAAGTGGAGTTGTTTAAAATGATATGCCACCCGCCAAAAAACCAAAAAGCGGCTTGACCAACACTTCCCACAAGCCGATGATGATTACTATCGCCAAAGCCAAGATTATCCCAAGAATAATTTTTAATTTTGTGTCGTCGTCCATAATATTTAAATCACAAATTCAAAATTACAAATCACAAATAATGTTTAAAATTTAAATAACTAAAATCAATTATTTGGAATTTGAGATTTTAGATTTGGTGCTTTTTAAAGTTTGTCTTTATGGGTGTCCTAATTATATTTTACCACTTTACACCGCAAAGCGGAAGTGAGCGACATCCCCATCTTTCATCACGTAATCTTTTCCCTCCAAGCGAATCAGTCCTTTTTCGCGCGCTTGATGTTCGCCGCCGGCATCAATTAAATCGCGCCAGTTGATAATTTCGGCGCGGATAAATCCTTTCTCAAAATCGGTATGGATGACACCGGCCGCTGGCGGCGCCTTGGCGCCGCGCTTTATAGTCCAAGCGCGCGTCTCGTCTTCGCCGGTGGTCAGAAAAGTAATCAAGCCGAGCGTCTCATAAGCTTTTTTAATCAACCGGTCCAGGCCGGAAGCGTCCAGTTCTAATTCTTTCAGATATTCCTTTGCTTCTTCTGGCGCGAGGTCGGCGAGCTCGGCTTCTATTTTGGCGGAGATGGTAAGATAATCGGAATCTTGCTTGCCCGCCGGAGCTTTAGTAGAGGCGGGGAGAACCCCGTCCTCGTCAACGTTTAAGACATAAATCATCGGCTTCATCGTGAGGAGATTGAGGTCTTTAATAAGTGAAGTTTCTTCTTCGTCGGTGATTATTTCTTTCGCCGGTTTGCCCGCTTCCAAGCCGGTTTTTAATTTTTCTAAAATCGGCCGAATGGCCAGCGCTTCTTTATTTTGGCCGCGCGCTTCTTTTTCATTTTTAGCGATTCTTTTATTGATTGTTTCCAAATCGGCGAAAATAAGTTCCAGGTTAATAGTTTCTTTATCGCTTTCCGGGTCCACTTTGCCGGCGACATGGACAACATTCTCGTCTTTGAAAGCTCTAATCACCTGGACGATGGCGTCCGTTTCACGGATGTTGGCCAGAAATTGGTTGCCCAAGCCTTCGCCTTTGTGGGCGTCTTTGACCAGTCCGGCGACATCCACGAACTCAATGGTGGTCGGGGTGGTTTTTTTGGAATGAGTGAGGTTGGTCAGGGCATCCAGCCGCTCATCGGGCACGGCCACCACGCCGACATTGGGGTCGATGGTGCAGAAAGGATAATTGGCGGCGTCCACTTGCTTTTTGGTCAGCGCTTTAAACAGGGTGGATTTGCCGACATTGGGGAGGCCCACTATTCCAATAGAGAATGACATGGCTTGGTAAAAATAAATTATTTTAATTAAGCGGCTTGAAAATTTCCAATTTCCAATTTCCAATTTTTAAATAATTTTTAATAACTCAATGATTTAATTTTTTAAAAATTAAACATTCGAGCATTATTTAAAAATTATAAAATTAAAAATTATAAAATTAACCCTGTTAGTATACCATAAAATTAAATTTTGGCAAGCTATTTGTCAAAATTTATCAATTGCTCTAATATAAATCCATGAACGAAAAATACCAGAATTTTTTAACCGCCGAATTTACGGTTTTTGATATTGAGACCTCGGGACTGGACCCACGGCGCGACGAGATTTTGGAAATCGCGGCGATTAAGTTCAAGGGCAAAGAAGAAATGGGCCGTTTTGAATCGCTTATTCAGCCGACTAAAGCGATTTCGCCCGAGGTGGAAAAGATCCACGGGCTCAATGAGATCTATCTGTTGGTTAACGGCCGGAGAAGCGACGAAGCGATAAAAAATTTTTTAGCGTTTTGCGCCCGTACGATCATTGTCGGCCACAACATCAAGGAATTTGATTGGCTTTTTATTTTAAATCACTTAAAGAAAAACTCTTTGCCATCGCCAGCTAATAAATTTATTGATACGCTAGAACTCTCGCGTCGAATTTTATCCCTGCCGACTTACAGTTTGTCAAATGTGGCGCAAAATTTCGGCCTTGAACATAGAAATGCCCACCGCGCGATGCCGGATGTGGAAGTGAACGCGCAAGTTTTTATACAATTGATGGAGAAATTACTTTTAACAGATAATAAGTGAGGTCTTAAAAGACAAAAACTCTTAGTCTAAAGTTAAAAGTCAAAAGTCTAAAGTCATTGATTTTTTTATTTTAAATAATCGACTTTTAATTTTTGACTTTTGACTTTGGACTTTTAGATAGTAAATAAGTATTTTTTAGCAGACACGCGACCGTCAGCGGTCCCACTCCTCCCGGCACCGGCGAGATGAAGCCGGCGGCTTCGGCAACGGACGGGTCAACGTCGCCCACGGTTTTGCCTTTGACGCGACTGATACCGACATCAATAACGATGGCGTCGTCTTTGACCATAAATTTTTTAAGGATTTTTGGTTTGCCTAGGGCAATGATAACAATGTCATAATTTTTTGAATCAGCCGGGATCTCGCGGCTGTTTTTTATTTTTTTAATTCCTATTTTTTTTAGATATTTTTCCAGTCGGCCAATAAAAATATCGCTCTGGCCGATGATGAGCGCGTTTTTCTCGGCTAGATTTTGATCGGTGGCTTTTAAGAGTTCTAAAATCGCGGCAATGGTCGGTGGGATGATTTCTTTGTTCTTATTTTTCGGATGAAAGCCATCAACGTCTTTTTTTGGGTCAATGAGAGTAATTATTTTTTTAGCATCGAATTTTTCCGGTAGCGGCAATTGGACAATAATACCGTCAGTGTCTTTGTCTTTGTTTAAGAACTTAATTAGTTTGATTAGTTCAGCTTCGGAAATATTGGGATAACATTCATGATCGCAAAGATATTTATGGAAATTTATTCCGACTTCAATTGAAGCTTTCTCTTTTAGTTTGACATAGAGGGCGGAGGCCGCGTCATCGCCGACTAAAATCGCCGCCAGCCCGGGTTTTTTTGGCGAGTCGGCAATGTCGTTTTTTAATTTTAATTTTATTTTGTCGGCGAGGGCGGCGCCATTTAAAATAGTGGCGGATTTTTTCATAATTACATCGCTATATGGTTACATTTTGGTAATTTAGTAGATCGGAAACATCCTCGTCAATTTTAAAACTTCTTTTTTAATTTCAGCCGGTTTTTTTCTTCCAGATATAATATCCGCGATCCACCCGCCAATTATTTTCATCTCTTTTTCTTTCATCCCGCGGGTAGTGAGAGCCGGCGTGCCGAGCCGCAAGCCGGAAGGATTCATCGGCGTGGCCGGATCATAGGGGATCATATTGAAGTTGGTGTAGATGCTGGCTCCGGCTAATAAATTTGCGGCTTCACGACCAGAAATCTTTTGCGGTCTCAAGTCGATTAAAATCAAATGATTGTCCGTGTCGCCGGAAACTAAGCTAAAACCGTTTTTTTTCAGCGTCTCGGCGAGCGCCTTGGCGTTTTTGACGGTTTGAATTTGGTCGGATTTAAATTTGGGCATGAGCGCCTCGGCGAAGCAAATCGCTTTGGCGGCAATCATATTTTCCAAGGGGCCGCCTTGGAGTCCGGGAAATATCGCTTTATCAATTTTATCGGCCAACTCAATTTTTGAAATAATAAAAGCACTCCTCGGACCTCTCAAGGTCTTGTGGGTGGTGGAAGTGACAATATCGGCGTAAGGAAAAGGCGACGGGTGGACTCTGGCGACAATAAGCCCGGCAATGTGGGCGATGTCGGCTAAAAGCCAGGCGTCAACTTTTTTGGCGATGTCAGCGAATTTTTTAAAATCAATCATCCGCGGGTAAGCAGTCGCGCCGCAGACGATCATTTTCGGTTTTTCGCGCCGGGCAATTTTTTTTATTTCACCGTAGTCAAGCAAGCCAGTTTTTTTATTTACGCCGTAATGGGAAAATTTGAAAAGCTGGCCGGAAAAATTGACCGGACTGCCGTGAGTGAGGTGTCCGCCTTGGGCCAAGTCCATCGCCAAGATTTTATCACCCGGTTTAAGTAAGCCGAGATAAACCGCAAGATTGGCTGAAGAGCCGGAGTGCGGTTGGACATTGGCGCGCCATTTTTTTTCTGACAACCCGAAAATTTTTAGCGCCAATTTTTTCGTTTCGTTTTCAATTTTATCAATAATTTCATTGCCAGTATAATAGCGCTTGCCCGGGTAGCCCTCGGAATATTTATTGGAAAGGGGAGAGCCCATGGCATCAAGTATGGCCTTGGAGGCGTAGTTTTCGGAGGGGATCATAACCAGGCCGTTTTTCTGGCGGTCGGTTTCTTGTTCTATTAATTTTTGGATTTTTTTTGCATCAGCCATAGTGATTGAATATTGTTTAGTATAGCAGAAAAACCTCGGTTTTTCAATCACTTGCCGAATTGCCGGCTTAGCCATATAATATGGGCAATGCGTTGTTCTTTTAAAAAAACACGCCAATCAATTTGAGAGGAGGGTAAAAAAATGGAGCTTTTACGGTTAGTTCGGGAGAAGTTGCGAAGCCGGCTATGGCCGAAGCCCAAAGGCAGATTCAAATGCAAAGATTGCGGCCTGATTTGCGCGGGCAAAGATCTTGATAAGTATCCGGGTCTGGAGGGTTGGCGCTGCTCATTTTTCCTGTGTAAGGGAAAGGTGGAAAGAATAGAAGAATGAATGAATGAATGAAAGGAAGTGATGATTATGAATGGAAACGGTCGGTTCAAGATGACTGCCGGTGAATCCCAAAACGTTGAGGAAATTATCAAGATGATTCAAGCGACCGGACAGATGAGCGAGCTTGTCTTTGAAAAAATGATGTTGAAGCTTACAAGCGGCGGGATCACGGCGGTACTCAAATTGTTGACGCCGGCACAGCGCGATGCTTATCACCGTTTTTTTAGAGCGAAATATATTGCCGTTCAAGCGTAGACCCGTTTTTGTTTTTTAGCAAAGACGGGTTTTTCTTTTTGACTGAAAATTTGATATGATGATATCATGATTGACCCAAAAATTTTTAAGGAATACGATATTCGCGGTGAATATCCTTGGGAGATAGACGAGGAAGCGGCGTATTCTATCGCGCGCGCTTTCGTTAAGTTTAAAAAAGTGAAAAAGATAGTCACGGCGAGAGACGCCAGGAAAGAATCGCGTTTTGTCGCCGAGGCCTTCATCCGCGGTTTGGCTGAAAGCGGTTGTCGAGTTTTTGATTTGGGCGTGGACGGGACGCCAGCGCTTTTTTTCACGGTCGGCTTGGGCGACTTTGACGGCGGGGCGATGGTAACGGCCTCACATAATCCCGACGGCTATACGGGATTTAAGTTGTGCGGCCAAGACGGCGTGCCCATCGGCAAGGCGACGGGGCTGGAAGAAATCAAGAAATTAAGAAATCAAGAAATTAAGAAATTAAAAAAGCCCGCCAAAGGACGAGTTCTAAAAGAAACCAAGAAAACAATTAATTTTTTGCCGGATTACTACAAATTCGTCACTTCTTTTATTGATGAGAAAAAAATCAAGCCGATGAAACTGGTTTTGGACGCGTCCGGCGGGTCGGCCGTCAAGCTGATTGATTACATTTTCATGCGGCTGCCGGGCCAAGTGATAAAAATGAATTTTAAAAAAGGGGACAGATATCCGGATCACGACCTGAATCCGATGATGGAAAAAAATCGTCGCTCAATCCAAAAAGAAGTTAAAAAACAAAAGGCGCGTTTGGGCGTTATTTTTGACGGCGACGGCGATCGGTGTCTTTTTATTGACGAAAAAGGCAATTTTGTGGAGCCGTATTATGTCAATTGCCTTTTAAGCCGGATAATTTTGAAGAAAAAAAGAGGAATGAAGATTTTAGTTGATGCGCGTCTTCCCATTGGCATTAGTGAAGAAATAAAAAACGCCGGCGACCGGCCGGTCGTGGGCCTGTCCGGTTATACCAATATCATCAAATTGATGCGAGAGAAAAGAATTCTTTTCGGTTGTGAGAACTCGGGACATTATTTTTTTAATTTCGGCGCGATGGCGGGCGGTAAAAATTTCGTCTACGGGGACGCGATTATTCCGCCGCTTTTGATTTTACAGTATTTAAGCGAATCGGGACAAAAGATGTCGGAAGCGGTGGACGGTTTCAAAAAAAAATATTTTATTTCCGGCGAGTTAAATTTCAAAGGGAAAAATTTTGAAAAAATAAAGGAAAAAATAAAAATAAAATTCGCCGGCCGGCGAATGGAGGAGTTCGACGGTCTGTCGGTGTTTGGCGATGATTGGTTTTTTAACATCAGAGCGTCAAAAACCGAGCCGCTGGTGAGGTTGAATATTGAAGCGAAAAACAAGGAAGATTTGGCGATGATGAAAAAGGAATTATTAAGAGTAATAAAATAGTTTTTTCTCTTCCCTCTCTGGACAATTAGTAAGTAATCGTAGCTTTCTACTCTCAAGGGTTTTGCCGCTTCTTTTTATAAAGAAGCGGCGGAAGAAAATCGCAACCGTTGAAAAATTTAGACCCCGCTCTTCACGAAGGGCGGGATCACTAAATTTTTCAGTGCTGCACTTTACGGACGCCGTTATTGTTGTCCGTCGTCCCGTGATGCGAGCCCATGAAAAATTTTGAATGAGCGAAGCCTAAAATCTGTTACTAAATTTTTCTGTCTGACCCCGCCCTTCGCGAGGGGCGGGGGAGTTAAAAATTTTGTTAGGATTTTAGGCGAAAGCGACAAAATTTTTTATATGCTCGCGCTTTTGGCGCCACCTTTATAAAAAGGTGGCAAAAGAAACCCGTTTAGAGGAATAAACTAAAGGTAGTTACTTGCTATCCAGAGAGGGAGTGAATAAAAAGACAATAGAAAAACTCCCAAAGATATGGGAGTTTTTGTTAGATTTAAATCTTTACATCACCCCAATAATCTCTTTCACTTCTTTTAAAGTTTTCTGGGCGATGGCAGACGCTTTTTCTCGTCCTTCGGCCATAACGGCGGAAATCAGTTTTTTATTTTTAATCAATTCAGCTTTTTTCTTTCTGAAATCGGCAAAATGGTCGGCGATGCCGCGAGAGATGATTTTTTTAGTCTCGGCCATTTTAGCCGGATTAAACTCGCCGCGCATGTTTTGGGCGAACGAATCATAAATTGATTTAAGATTTTCTATACCTGTGGGAGTGGAGGCGGCCTTGCCGATTTTTACTGCGATGCTTTCCGGCGTTTCGTCAATGCCGATCCAGTGTTTGTCGCCGAGCGATTTGGACATCTTTTTTTCCGGCTCGAGTAAACTCATCAGTTTCGGCGTCGGGGTAAGGAGCGGTTTGCTTTCAGGGAAATATTTGACTTTGTATTTATTATTAAACCAGCGAGCGGCGTCTCTGGTAAGCTCCACGTGTTGGACTTGATCTTGGCCGACCGGCACCAGTTCGCCGTGATAAAGCAAAATGTCGGCGGCTTGAAGCACCGGATAGTCAAAAAGGCCCATGTTGATATTTTTAATTTGGCGGCTGGCCTTGTCTTTGAATTGCGTCATCCGTTCCAGCTCGGCGACCGGCGTCACGGTATTAAAAATCCAGGCGAGCTCGGTACATTCCGGCACTTGCGATTGGACAAAAATAGTTGATTTTTTATCGTCTAAGCCAGTGGCGAGGTAGTCGGAGATGAGCTCCAAAACTTGTCCTCGCTTTTCTTCGGGATCGTAGTTTTCCGTGAGCGAATGATAATCGGCGACAAAAAAGAAGCAGTCATATCTGCCGCTATTTTGAATTTCCACCCAATTTTTCAGGGCGCCCAAATAATTTCCGAGATGGAGCGGTCCGGTCGGCTGGATGCCGGAGACGATGACGGGTTTTTTCATAATTATGTTATCAGATTTGTTATTTGAATTTTATCAGATAACAATTTAAAAAACAATAACAAAATGAAAACAAAACTAAAAACCCACCCCTTTGAGGCGGGTTTTTTCATTAATGCCTTAGAAGCACTTTAAGGCGCGATTTTTTGGCCTTGAAGTAGGTTTTGGCGAATTTTTTTGCTTCGTTCGGATTAAAAAATTTACAACTGAAAATGTCGATAAATGCCCGATCGCCAAGTTTGTCGTCTAAGTGAACCGTGACCGAGGAGGTTTCAATGAATTGCATCACCGAGTGCCCCGCTAAAGATTTTTCGCCGAATTTTTTAAGATACATCGGCCCGTGAGCCTTCATCTTGATCTTTTTTATCAGCGCTAAGACAAAATTTTTAATGTCTTTGGGCGACTGAATCATTTTGTGGTCGCATCCGGACAAGTCAATACTTGCCAGAAGTCCCCACGCTTTCTGCTTATCGTAAAGCAGGCGTAAGGAAGAGGTGTTCATCTCTTTGTTAGGTACTTTTATGAATAAGCTTCCCCCCGCTCGACCAGCGAGCCACGAGAATTATTTTAATTATAAAATTATTAAAATGGCAAGTCAAGGGAAAATCAAGAAATTAAGAATAAGAAACTAAAAAATAAAAAACCTTGACATAAATTGGGATTATTCATATTATAAAGGTGATTCCGGGAAGCAGTTTTCCGGGTAAGGAGAGTTCGCACTTTACAATTTGGGCTTTTTGGAAAAAATAAGCCGGAGCTGTTTCCGGCTGGTAGAGATATTGAAGTTTTTTGCAAGCGCCAAGGCGAGGCCTTGGAGAGAAAGGAGAATGGTTATGTTTAAGCAAGGTTTGTTGATTCTAGTTTTGGCTGTTTGCCTCGTGGTAAGCGTTGAGGCGGCAGCGGCGACGAGTTATGAAATCGGGACGCCGGTAGAAATCGCCAGTTCGGTTCTGGGCATTTACAATCCGGTCTATGACAGCACCGGACAAAAAGTGGCGTGGACGGAAGTTGGCTGGGACGGCGTGGAGGGAGGGCAAACTTGGTTGGAAATTTGGGTTTGCGATCTCAATAAGCCGGAAGAGAAAACACGAGTCGCAGATCAAAAGGCGTTAGTTCGCTACGGCGCGCCGGCTTGGTCGCCTGATGGGTCGTATATTTTCTTTACTTCCCAGAAGTACGCGACGGCCGAGTTGCCGGACAAATGCGTGATTTGTAAGGTGGATGTGGCAACCGGCGAAGCGACCGACGCGCTAAAGCCAAGCGACGTGGGGTTTAGCGATGACTCCTATGATATTAGAACTCCATTTGTCGTATCGACGCCTTTGGGTTATAAAATACTAATTATTGTTATTAGTTGGATTAACCCATCAATGCCGTATACAGAAGGAGTTTACTATTTAAGCGTGGATAATGGAGGTGCTATAAATTATATCTCTATTATTCAATTAGTGGAACCATCAACATCCGTATTAGTGGTGGATCCGGTTTTATCTCCTGATGGAGATAATCTTTTTTTAGTAACTCCTTTAACAGCGCGTCAAGCTTTGATAAACTTTTTGTATGGGGTTAGTAATGTAGTGGCGGGCGGCAACCCCATATCAGATAGCGGCCCTAATTGGATGTGGTTTTATCCCCGCACTTGCTACACCATGAATCCTCGCTTTTCCCAAGACGGAAAGCTTGGATTCTTTTCAAGGGATATGAACTGCGTTTTTAATGAAACTCAATGGAATGTCTTAGACGCCAACTTTGACATCAATGTTTTCACCGTCCAAGACGTAATTACCACAGACGGTTATCCCACCATCTACACCATACCCTCCCCCGGCAATCAAGGACCATTCGCCGTATCTCCGGGTGGGACGCGGCTGGTGTATGCCACTTTTACGGATTACACGCCGGAAAATCCAAGTCGGCTGTATCTGGCGACCTTGACCATTACCCAAGACCAGGAATTGGATGACTCAAGCGCCACGGTGGGTGATTTTACGCTCGCTGACGGTTCGGGAACAGAGCTTTTTATTCCTGACCAAACAGTTGTCAACGGCCTGGCTAAAGCCGGACTCTTATCCATCACCTGCTACACGCCCATCACCCCTTTGGAAGAGGTTTCCTTGGCGGTGGCAGGTGGCGTAGTTTTGGTAAGGCGGTCTTTCAGCCCCGGTGGCATCACCTTTGTTCCGCCGGCAGGGAAAAATGTCACTCTGACAATTCACTACACTGACGCGGAAGTTAAGGGTATTGACGAAAATTCACTCACTATTGCGGAGGCATCAACGGCGGCCAAGGCACCCGGTGGTCTACTAAGCACCGCTGCTACTCTTGAAGACCCGGTTATAATTGAGCGCGACCCGGCCAACAACAGGATCGTCGCCTCCATTTCCGGATTTACCGCTCCGGCCAAAGCAGGCGTTGGTTCCGAATTCGTGGTGGTGAGTTATACGACGCCGATTTGGTCTGGTCCGGGCGTGCCGACTTCTACCGCCGTTGGACTGGTTGCGTTGTCGGTTTTGTTAGGCGCCGCATCCTTTCTCGTGGCTCGCCGTCTAACCAAAAAAGCCCAATAACGCCTTTAATCGATAGTTCGATTTGAGGTAAGCGCATTTTTTAGAGCCGTTCACGGAAGAACGGCTCTTTTATAATTTAGAATTATTTGGAATTTGTGATTTTGAATTTGTAATTTAGTTCTGTTATAATATTATCAAATTGATTATTAACCCGGAGGGCATGAAAAAAATATTTCTCCTGTCTGTTATCCTGCCGATTTTTTTGTTGGCCGGATTTTTTGTTTTTATGGATTCTGTCAGAGCTTCCGAATATTATGACACTTTGCCGGCGGAGTGTTCCAATTTTAATCCCAGGGACAATCTGACGCAAGATGAAATTTTTTGGTATGACGGCGAGCGTTTCAGATTTTCTTTTACGCCAGTCAAGACATTTTGTACCAGTTGGAAGCGGTTTTATTATTCTTCTTTCTGGGTTGACGCGGTTCTTCAACAGCTCTGGGTGAAGGGGGACTACGGAATTAGCGAACCGAGTTTCGGTTTTATAGACGATCCGAGCGATTTTCTCGGATTTGCCATAAATGAAGAAAGGTATTTCAAATGGGAGGCAGGCCGCCGGTACGACACTTACTTGTCCGCTAACTTTGCTGATGCCAGGTATTATTGGAATGTCCATAATGAGTTTGAAAGTTTGATTAGGAGAGGCTGGACCGAAGAGGATTTTACTGAAGGCGCGACGGTTTCTATCTATACATTTGATATTCAATTTAACAGGCGTTGGAATTTAAAAAATTTCATTATTGATTTTTATTACTTGCCTCCGCAAGAAAGAATTGATCCGGTGATTTTAATTCCCGGGATTTTGGGGAGCTGGGAGGTGGGCGGCAGATGGTTCATTGATCCGATTTTTCACACTTACGATAACTTAATAGAGGCCCTAATTGGCGCGGGCTACCAGGAGGACGGATTATTGGTTGATGAGCCGAATCTTTTCACTTTTCCTTATGATTGGCGATTGAGCAATACCACGACTGCCGAATTGCTTCGGGTAAAAATCCAAGAAGTGAAGGATATTACCGGCAAGGATAAAGTGGATCTTGTCGCTCACTCCATGGGCGGATTGGTAGCGCGCGCCTATATCCAAGGCGATGATTATCAGGATGACGTGGACCAAGTGATTTTTTTGGGCGCGCCGCACCGGGGGGCGCCGGAAAGTTATTTGAAGTGGGAAGGGGCGTATTTTAAAGGCACTTACGGAGTAATTCAGAAATATATTTTTCAAATAGAAGCGGCAATGAATGGTTATTTTGATTTAGTGAATTATATCCGCGAAAAAGTGCCAGCTGTCGGCCAGTTGTTGCCGATTGACGATTATCTGAAAGATAAGCAGACCGATGAAAGTTATATTTTAAGAGATTATCCGGAAAATTATCCAGTTAACATTTTTTTGGAAAATTTAAACAATGACGGGAATTTGGAAAAATTAAAGCAAAGAGCGGACGCGACCAATATCGTGAGTAATATCGGTGCGACTAGTACTACGAATTATATTAAAGTTATCACTGACCCAAATCCGGCTGATAATAAGTGGCTAGATGGGTATCCGGAAGATATTGATAAAAATTTAAGCAGTTTGGAAACCGGCGCGGGCGACGGCACAGTGCCGTATTCAAGTGCCAATAGTCTGTCAAGCGTCGACATGATTGAGATAAATAGCGGCAATCACAATGAGCTTCCGACCGTGGCGCAGAAAGATATCATTGAAATTTTGACCGGCGAACGGCCGGAAAATTATTTTAATGATAAGATAACCGCCTCTTTCAGGCGCTGGACGATTTTCCGCGTTTATTCGCCGGTGGATTTTGTCGTCATCGCCCCTGGTGGCCGGCGAGTGGGCAAGGATTTTGAGACTGGCGCCGAAGTCAATGAAATTCCCGACGCGTTTTACAGCGGCTTTGATTCCAATATGGAGTTTGTCCTTATCCCCAATCCTGAAGACGGCGAATATGAAGTGGAGCTTCAAGGAGTAAGCGGCGGGGGAGAGTATTTGTTTGCGTTTGATTTTATTGATGAGGATCAGCCCGAACGCGGCGCGCAGGCGTCCTCCGCCTCCTATGTTTTAGACGGTTTTATTGACTCGTTTAAAATTGATTTTTTCCGTGCTTCATCTTCGGCCGAAATTGAATCAGAAATTGATTTTGCCCGGATAATTGAATTAGTCAATATTCTTTTTGAGCGGGGCGAGATAAAGAATCAAGCCGCGAGAAATATCTTGACTGTTGATTTGGCGCGTTTAAGCGAGAAATATGATAAAATAATAAACAAGGATGATGAAGAGGATAAATTAGACAAGCTTCAACTAAAGATTGAAGCCAAACTCATTGAAAGAGCGCTGGATTCGTTTGAAAGCCGGGGCTGGATAACCGATGTCGCCAGAAATGTTTTATCCGCCAATTTAGAACTCTTAATTGATAAATTAGATTGAGATGGTTACGAAACTATTTTGTTTATAAATTTAGGATTTTTCGAGCGAGGCGAGGAGGACCAGCAAAAAGATTTGAATCGTAGCCGTAGCTACGGTGAAAATCTTTTTGCGCCAGTCCGACAAAGCCGCAGCCGAAAAAGACAGATTTAGAAAAAATATAGTTTTGTAACCATCTCAATAAAACTATGATCAAAACAAAACTGTCAACCGGCATAAAAACCGTTTATGTTTATCTGTTGGCTATATTTGCCGCGGCCGTTTTTTCATCTCCTTTTAGAAAAATTTATGATATCTTTGTATTGGAAAAATCAAATGTAGGGTATGGTTTTTTTTCCGGAAGAAATGAGGAGCTAATAGTGGGTGGTTTAATTTTTTCATTTTTGTTTTTTTTGGCTTTATTTGTCTCAATTTTTATTGAGGAAAAAAAATGGTTGATTTGGTTGATTGGTATTATTTTGCCAATTACTATTATAATTCAACAGGAGAGTGATTACATTCTATGGTCAATAATTTTCACTCTCGCCGGCTTTGTTCTCGGCTGGTTGATTAGGTTTATCTATAAAAAAATCAAAAAATAGGAAATAAAAAATGCCCGCCTTTCGGCGGGTTTTTTAGATTTCATTTTACAACTCCCATCGCGACAAGCGGCTTTCGAGGGCGTATAGCGGTAAAGGTCAAATCGTAATTACCCAAGATCACGCCGTTTGCGGGAGTGTTGATTGTTTTTATAAATTTTCCGGAAGTATTATAAATTTGCGCGACCGCCTCGTTTTTTTTCACCACTTGGCCGGGTTTGGCAATAAATTTGGCCGTTCCCGTTTTATAATTTGTCGATAGGTTGCGGTACTTAAAGATTTTTCCCTTGAATTTTTTAAGCTCGGGATAGATAAATTTATTTTTTTTGGCATTCGTCATCTCCAAAGAAGATAAAATGTTCCAGACGACATCCACTCCTATTTTGACATTTTTTTCTTGGTGGGTGTCTGACAATTCAAGGGTAATGGCCGGAATTCCTTTTTCGTTCAGGCTGCCGGAAAGAGATTTTTTTGATACTTCGTTTTTTTCGTCCTCAATAACCAGAAGTCCGGTTTGATGAGCCAGTTTGTAAACATTTCGATTTTTTATTTTTGGATCGATCAGGGCGTAGGGGATTGATCCTCTCCATGTGGGTCTTGATCTGGTCCAGTCGTTGTGGAGATCTAAAACCAGCGTCGGTTTGGTTTTTAAAATCGCGGTGAAGATTTTATCGGCGGCTTTTTCGGCGGCTGTGCCTCGCGGATTGCCGGGAAACAAACAATTCAAATTTTCTTTTTTGGCTGAAAAAAATTTTGAGCCGGTTTTGAAACCATATTGGTTGATTAAGGGAAAGGCGAAAACCGCGCCGCGTTTCAAAGGCGATTTTTCTAACTTTTTAAAAATTTCATAAACGACCTCAACGCCGCCGACCTCGTCGCCATGGATGCCGCCGGTGAGCCAGATAGTCGGGTCTTTTATCCCGCTTTCAGCGCGCAGCAAAGTCAGCCCTTGCGAATCGGCGGGAATTTTAATAAATTTATGTTTAATTTTTTGGGATTTAGGAGTTTTCATCTATGAAGTATGGTAGCAGAAATATCCAAATATTGGAATATAAATATTGATATTGTCTTTGTTTTATGTTAAATTAAAAGCATTAAATTTATGAAGACATATAAAGAGTTTCTAGCCGGCGGCGGCGAAAAGAAGTGGCAAGAAAGATGGGAAAAAGAGGAGCTGAATCGCGCCGAGGATTTTTCGAAAAAACCAAAAAAATACATTTTGGATATGTTTCCTTATCCTTCTGGCGCCGGTCTTCATGTCGGCCATCCGGAAGGATATACGGCGACCGATATTTACTCCCGATATTTAAGGATGAGAGGATTTAATGTGCTTCACCCGATGGGTTGGGACGCTTTCGGCTTGCCCGCGGAAAATTATGCCATCCAGACCGGCACGCATCCGAGAGAGATGACCGCGCAAAATATCGCCACTTTCAAAAAACAGATTATGTCTCTTGGATTTTCGTATGACTGGTCGCGCGAGATAGACACGACCGACCCGAATTATTATAAATGGACGCAATGGATTTTTCTACAATTATTCAAGAAAGGTTTGGCCTACGAAGCGGTGGTGCCGATAAATTTTTGCCCGTCGTGCAAAACCGGCTTGGCCAATGAGGAAGTGAGCGGTGGAAAATGCGAACGCTGCGGCACGGCGGTGGAGAAAAAAGACATGCGACAGTGGATGCTTCGCATAACTGCTTACGCGGATAGATTACTTGAGGGCGTAGATAAATTGGATTGGCCGGAATCTATAAAAACTTTACAGAGAAATTGGATTGGGAGATCGGAAGGTGTGACGGTTGATTTTACTGTCATTGCGAGCGAAGCGAAGCAATCCCATATTAGTCAAAAGGAAATGGGATCGCCGCGGTCGTCCGCTGACGCGGACTCCCTCGCGATGACAATTAGGGTTTATACCACCAGGCCGGACACGCTTTTTGGCGCGACCTATATGGTTTTGTCGCCCGAGCATAAATTAGTTGAAGAATTAAAAGATAAGATTGAAAACTTTGACGAGGTGAACAAATATATTGTTCAGGCCAAAAATAAATCTGATTTGGAACGCACCGAACTTAATAAAGACAAAACCGGCGTGGAGCTTAAAGGCGTCAAAGCGATTAATCCAGTCAACAGCAAAGAAATTCCGGTTTGGATTTCCGATTATGTCCTGGCGTCATATGGCACGGGTGCGATTATGGCGGTGCCGGCGCACGACACGCGCGATTATGAATTCGCTGAAAAGTTTAATTTGGAAATTATTGAAGTGATTTCCGGCGGTGATATTTCAAAAGAAGCGTTTACCGATATTGATAACGGTAAAATGGTCAATTCCGGATTTTTGGACGGGATGGTTCCGGCGGAAGCTATTGGTAAAATGACTTCTTGGCTGGAAAAGAAAGGTTTTGGCAAGAAAGCGGTAAATTATAAATTGCGCGATTGGGTTTTTTCGCGCCAGAGATATTGGGGGGAGCCAATCCCATTGATTTTTTGCCCGGCATGCAAAAAATCAATGGAAAATTCCAAATCCAATCCGCCGGCCGGCGGACCAAATTCCAAACTTAACGCCGGAGAAATTTTAAATCCAGGCTGGATTTCTTTATTGGAAGATGATCTGCCATTAACATTGCCTGAAGTTAGTAAATATGAACCTTCAGGGACCGGTGAATCGCCTTTAGTCAATATTGAAAATTGGGTCAAGACGAAATGCCCCAAATGCGGCGGCCTGGCCAAGCGAGAAACCAACACGATGCCGCAGTGGGCGGGCTCATCTTGGTATTGGCTAAGATTCATTGATCCGCAAAATGACAAAAAATTGGCCGATCCTAAGAAACTGAAATATTGGCTGCCGGTGGATATATATGTGGGTGGCGCCGAGCACGCGGTTCTCCATTTGCTTTACGCCAGATTTTGGAATATGGTTTTGTTTGATATCGGCGCGGTGCCATTTGAAGAGCCGTTCACAAAATTGGTCAATCAAGGTTTGATTTTAGGCGAGGACGGCGAGAAGATGAGTAAGAGCCGAGGCAATGTGGTCAATCCCGATGAGGTGGTAAAAGAACATGGCGCTGACGCTTTCAGAATGTATGAAATGTTTATGGGACCTTTGGAAGA
Source organism: Patescibacteria group bacterium (assembly GCA_038065695.1). Lineage (GTDB taxonomy): Bacteria > Patescibacteriota > Patescibacteriia > 2-01-FULL-39-33 > 2-01-FULL-39-33 > JBBTQN01. The sequence continues at coordinate 28,242 of JBBTQN010000010.1, forward strand.
TGTGAAACCATGGAATACAAACGGGATAATCGGCATTGATCGGTTTTTGGAAAAAATATGGGTGAGGTTTTCAGATATGATAGAACATGACATGATGGGTGCTTTCGGGAGAGAGCTAAAACAAGACGATAAAAACATAAAAGAATTTAAGGTATTATTAAATAAAACAATCAAGAAGGTCGGCGAGGATATTGAGAATATGAGATTTAACACCGCGATTTCGGCGATGATGATTTTAATGAATAAGTTTGTAGAGACGCATTGCCATGTGTCTCAAGCGGGCGACGAAGACGCATTCAATGCGTCTCTACAACAGAACAATGAAAACGGAATTGTAGAGACGCGATTCATCGCGTCTCCGGAATTGGAAAAATTCCTCATCATTCTTTCTCCATTCGCCCCGCATCTGGCGGAAGAATTATGGAATAAGCTTGGACACCAAGAATCAATTTTTAAAGAGGATTGGCCGGAGTACGATAAGAAATCAATCAAAGACGAATTGGTGGAAGTGGCGATTCAAATCAATGGCAAAATGCGCGGCAAGATTTCTATCTCGCCCGAGGCCTCGGAAAAAGAAGCGGTGGAAATGGCGAAAAAAGAAGAAAATGTGATAAAATATTTAGAAGGGGTGACCATTAAAAAGGTGATTTATGTGAAGGGGAAAATAATAAGTTTTGTTATTTAAAATTCCAAGATACAAATTTTAAGATACAAATTATAATCATAGCGTGTAAATTTAAATAAATATTATTAACTCACAAAAACTATGAAAAAAAGCACAATTATTCTGGCGGTCATTGTCATTTTGATTTTGGCGGTCGCCGGCTGGGTGTGGTCAACTTACAACGGCTTGGTGGCGATGGACCAGAATGTTAAGGGCCAATGGGCGCAGGTGGAGACCCAATATCAGAGGCGCTTTGATTTGATCCCGAATTTGGTGGAATCAGTCAAAGGCATCATGGCGCAGGAACAAAAAGTTTTCGGCGATTTGGCCGAGGCGCGCACTCGGTACGCTGGCGCGACGACCATAAATGACAAGGCGCAAGCGGCGACTCAAGTGGAGAGCGCTTTGGCGCGGCTTTTGGTAATTATGGAAAATTATCCGCAATTGAAATCGGCGGAAACAGTTCAGACCTTGATGGTCCAATTGGAAGGCACGGAAAATCGGGTCAGCGTGGAGAGGGGCAGGTATAATGACGAAGTGAGGGCGTTTAACACTAAAATCAAGCAAGTGCCGACCAGCATAATCGCGCCGATGTTCGGCTTCGGCGAAAAGGCCTATTTTGAAGCGGCTTCCGGCGCCGAGAACGCGCCGGCCGTGAATTTGAATGTAAATACGCAATAAATTCCTCCCCTTGTTTCAAGGGGAGGTGTCCCGCCAAGCGGGACGGAGGGGTCTTAAATAAAATTTATTTTAAGACCTCCCCCTAACCCCCTCCTTGAAACAAGGAGGGGGATACGGTTTATGCTTAATTTTTCCAAAAAAATATTTTTGATTTTTTTATCGGCGATGTTTTTCGCTTCGCCGGCCTTGGCTTATTACAACCCGGGCAGTCCGACGGGATTTGTCAATGATTTTACCGGCGTTTTGACGGCCGAACAAAAAGCGGCTTTGGAAAGCAAGTTAAGCGGTTTTGAAAAAGAGTTTTTTAATGAAATCGAGGTCGCGATCATTCCTTCGCTTCAAGGCGATACGGTGGAAAATTTTACGAATAAGCTTTTTCAAGATTGGGGTATTGGGAAAAAAGATAAAGACAACGGCGTTTTGGTCTTAATTGCCATAGAGGAAAAACAAATTAGGATTGAGCCGGGTTATGGGTTGGAAGGAGCGCTGACTGACGCGCAGTCGTATTGGATTATTAACAACGAAATGAAGCCGAATTTTCGGGAAGGAAAATATTACGAAGGCATAAACGCGGCGGTTGATAAAATAATGGCCGCGACTAAAGGCGAATATGTGCCAAACGCTTCGGCTTCAACGGATAATAAAAAATCAAATTTTGACTGGGAGTTTGCGTTTTATTTAGGTGTTGCGATTTTTATCTGGCTGGCCAGTATTTTGGCGAGAAGCAAATCATGGTGGGGAGGCGGCGCGGTTGGCGGAGTTATCGGCGTGATTATCGGAATTATTAAAGGTTTTATTTTGTGGGGCGTAATTTCTCTGGCGGTTTTAATTCCATTCGGTCTACTCTTGGATTTTATTGTTTCAAAAAAATATCAGACCGTAAAAAAAGCGGGTGCGAGAATGCCTTGGTACATCGGCGGTTTTGGCGGCGGCGGTTCGGGCGGCGGACCTGGCGGCGGCGGGGGATTTGGCGGTTTTGGCGGCGGCTCATCCGGCGGCGGGGGAGCCAGTGGGGGGTGGTGACGATTAAAAAAATAAAAAATTAAGAAATTAATTTGTAGAGACGACCGCCGCATTTTGCGGGGTCGTCTCTACATTTTTTTTGGTAAATTTGCTACAATTTATTTGTTATGAAAGTCATATTTTGCGACAATTCGTGGTCAGAAAAATGGGATGAATTTGTCAAAGAAAATTCCCTTGATTTCGGTTTACTCCAGTCGTGGGGATGGGGCACATTAGTTGAAAGTCGAAAGTTGAAAGTTTATAAAGTAGCGGTAATAAATAATAATGGAGAAATTTTGGCATTGGCGCTGGTCATCAAACAGCCGCTTAAATTTGGCAAGAATTATTTTTATATTCCG
>JBBTQN010000010.1:31047-66861 GCA_038065695.1 Patescibacteria group bacterium
TTTGATCCGGCGTGGGTTAACCTCCCCTTAATCCCCTCCTTCGTAAGGAGGGGGGGATTCAGACGCGTCGGCCAAGTCCAGCCGAAAAAGACATTAATTTTGGATCTGGAAAAATCAGAGGAGGAAATTTTGGCGCAAATGAAGTCGAAGACGAGATATAATATCAAAGTGGCGGAGAAACATGGGATTAAGATTGATTTTTTTTTAGACCTCCCCCTAACCCCCTCCTTAAAACAAGGAGGGGGAACAATACCCCCCAGCCCCCTGACCCCCTCCTTAAAACAAGGAGGGGGAGAGTCGCGTTTGGGGGAGGGGCTTGAAGAATTCTGGCAACTAATGCAAAAAACCTCGGCGCGTCAGGAAATTGTGCCGCACCCGAAAATTTATTATCAAAAATTATTGGAGACACTGGGCGAAAAAGGAATTATAAAGCTGATTGTCGCGAAATTTGAAGACAAAATTATCGCCGCCAATTTGGTCGCGTTTTTCGGCGACTGGTGCGCCTATCTTCACGGCGCCTCGGACTACGAACATCGAGAGAAAATGGCGCCCTTTCTTCTTCAATGGGAAACAATGAAGATGGCGAAGGAAACAGGAAAAAAATATTATGATTTTTGGGGCGTGGACGAGAAAAAATGGCCGGGCGTGACGCGCTTCAAAACCGGTTTCGCGCCGGAGGAAAAAATCACGGAATATGCGGGAGCGTACGACATAGTTTATAGCCGGATGTGGTATAATGGATACAGAATATTAAAAAAAATCCTAAATCCAAAATCATAAATCCCAAAATATTTGGAAATTGGAATTTGTAATTTGGAATTTCGTTTCCCATGCTTCAAAATTTTAAAAATCTCTTCCTCTCTTTCTTGCCTCTTCGTTTAAGGTCGGAAGTGAAGGAGCTTTATTCGGCGATGATCATCTCCGTTTTTGCCACTTCCATGGTCGGCATCTTTGAGCCGGTTTTTTTGTATCTGCTTTTCAATCGAAATTTTGATGTCAGCCGTTCTTTGGAGTATGTCTTGCTTTATTATCTCATTATTTACATCTTATACTTTTTTACCGTGCCTTTGGGCGCCAAATTCGCTAAGCGTTTCGGCTATGAATACTCCATGGCCATAAGTACGATTTTTACTATTTTGTTTTATGTTTTTCTTTTTTGGAGCAATTCGTATTTTTGGCTGATTTATCTTTCTATTCCGATGTATGTGGCGCTAAAACTGTTTTTCTGGCCGGCTTATCACGCTGATTTTGCCCGTTTTTCCTCGGCTGGCGAGCAAGGGAGGGAAATCAGTAATTTGGCGGTGATGGAATCCTTGGTTTGCGTTTTGGGGCCTTTAATTGGCGGCCTTATTTTGGAATTTTTCGGCTTTAAAGTATTATTTGTGGTGGTAGCCACCCTAGTTGCCGCTTCCAATGTCCCGATGCTGGTGACTAAGGAGAAGTTTAAGCCGACGCCATTTTCTTATATTGAGGCCTTCAAAAAATTGTTCGCCCCCGAAAATCGCCGCCGTTTTTTCGCCCTTTTGGGATTTGGCGAAGAATTGATTGCCGTGGTTATTTGGCCGATTTTTATCTATTTGGTGGTCAAAGAATTTTTAGGGCTGGGGCTTTTATCGGCTCTTTCAATATTGGTCACCACCTTAATCTATCTTTACATCGGTAAGCTGGCGGACAAGCGCGATCGGCGGGTCGTCTCGCGCTACGGGTCAATCTTTTATTTTTTCGGTTGGCTGTTTCGGATTATTGCCCGAGGTATTTCCAACATTTTTTTAGTGGATGTTTTTTCCCGCCTTGCCAAAAATTCCGTCGTTATTCCCATCGTGGCCGCCACTTACGAAGAAGCCCAGGATAATTCCGTGATGGGGGGCATTGTTTTTTTTGAGATGGCTTTGGTTTTGGGTAAAATCCTGGCGATGATTTTAGCACTGGTTCTTTTACAAATTTTCGCGCCCGGGTGGAACGCGCTGTTTATTTTAGCGGGGGCATTTACCTTGCTTTACTTGTTATTTTAAAATTTAAGTGAACCTTAAAAAATAAAATATTAAATATCAAAGATGACTATTTCGGAGATAAAATTATTATGCCGTCAATGCAACATAGTTCCGAACAAATCCCACGGTCAAAATTTTCTCATTGACGAAAACATCGTTAAAAAAATAATTGAGGCGGCGGAAATAGAAAAAGACGAGATAATTTTGGAAGTCGGTCCGGGATTGGGAATACTCACGAGCGAGCTCGTGAAATGTGCCGGCCGAGTGGTGGCGGTGGAATTGGATAAAAATATTTTCGGCTTTTTGCAAGCCGAATTTTTTTTAGACCCCTCCCTCGCCCTCCCCTTGAATAAAGGGGAGGGACGACGTGCCGTCCGTCCCCCTCCTTGTTTTAAGGAGGGGGTTAGGGGGTGGTCTAAGATTAAAATCCCTCCGCCATTCAGGCACCCCTCCTTAAAACAAGGAGGGGGGAAGACATATTATGCCTTGAAACAAGGGGAGGGAAAGACGGTTAAAAATTTGGAAATCATCCAAGGCGATATTTTAAAACTCAATCCGGGAGATTTCGGCTTGAAAGATTTTAAATATAAAGTGGTCGCTAATTTGCCATACAGTATCACCTCGTTTTTTTTGCGTCGGTTTTTGGAGCAAGCGCCGCGGCCGAGTGAGATGATTCTAATGGTCCAGAAGGAAGTGGCGGAGCGGGTTGTTGCCCAGCCCGGCAAAATGAGCGTTTTGTCGGTGGCAGCGCAATTTTTCAGCCAACCGAAAATTTTATTCAAAGTCAGCCGGAGTTGCTTTTGGCCGGAGCCGGAGGTTGATTCAGCGGTAATTTCTCTAAAATTAGCTAAAAAATTGCCATTTGATGATTCAAAGGAGTTTTTCCGGATAGTAAAAATCGGTTTTTCCAGCCGGCGGAAACAGCTCCAAAATAATCTTGCTGCTGGCTTAAAAGTGAAAAATGAGGAAATTAAGGAAATTTTACGCGGGTTGGGGTTTGACCAAAAGGTGAGAGCGCAAGAATTGAGGGTGGAGGATTGGGTAAAATTAGTGGAAAAAATACAAAATATTAAAATTTTTTCGTCATCCCGAGGGAGTGAACGAGAGTGAGCGACCGTGGGGATCCCATGGAATAAAGAGGAAAATATTTAAAAAAATGGGATTGCCACGCTTCGTGGCGGTTATCGCCGCCACTCCGCTCGCAATGACAAATATTGAGATTTTGAATTTATTTGTGATTTGTAATTTTGAATTTGGTGCTTAATTTATGTTATAATATATTTAGTAATTTATCCCCAATTGTGGTATAATTTTATTAACAAATAGTTATCCACATTTTTCCTCTTTACTCTCCCTCCCCTTATTTCAAGGGGAGGGTTGGGGAGGGGTCTTAAAATAAATTTTATCAAAAGACCTCCCCCTACCCCCTCCTTAAAACAAGGAGGGGGGAAGATAGAGAGGTCTAAATTATTACGGATGGAAGGTGACCATGAAAAGGACGCAATTTATCAACCCAAAAACCCGGCTAATTCCGCGAGAAAACCGGGAGATTTTTTATTGTCCAGATTCTCCCGATGGCCGAAAGAGGAGCGGAGCAAAAAAGAAAAAATATTGGCGAATCTGGTCTTGGTCGCGGCCTTTGCCGGTCTACTTTTCGGCTTTTTTAACTTAACTTATCGGATAAAAAACCCGTTTGATTATTTGTTTAAAAATAACAACGCGAATACCAATAGCGGCAAAGAGTGCGCCAGCGGCAATTGCGAGGAGGAAAAAAAGCTGGCGGCACTTTTGGCTTTGAAAGTCAAGGACACGGACGAAGACGGCTTGCCTGATTATGACGAACTTTATACTTACAAGACCAGCCCGTATTTGGCCGACAGCGACAGCGACGGTTTTAGCGACAAAGAAGAAGTGGATAAGGGATTTGACCCGAATTGTCCAGGCAAAGAGAGCTGTTTCACGAGCGGTGGCGGCGCGGCCACCGGTGAGACAGGAACGCCGACTTTCGGCGTCACACCGAATACCCAAATGGCCGGAGTAACTCCGGACTTGGTGCGCCAGCTCTTAGTCCAAGCCGGCGCGACCCAAGAACAGGTGGCGGCGTTAAGCGACACGGAATTGATGGCTCTCTTTCAAGAAGCGGCGGCGCAAAACAGCGATCAAATCAATCAGTGGAACGCGCAAGCGGCCAGCGGCGGCACAGACACAGGTCAAAGCCAATTGACCAACACTTCGGTAACTTCAGGCACGGGCACGGTGGATGTTTCCAATATCACCATTAAATCAATGGACGATTTGAAAAATCTGACCGGCGCCCAACTGCGCCAGTTGATGATCAACTCGGGCGCGTCGGCGGATTTGCTAAGCCAAGTGAGCGATGATGATTTAAAAACGATGTTTTTAGAAAAATTAAACGAAGGGACGGCAAGCCAATAATTTATATGATATTTATTTCGCACAACAAAAAGTTTTTGTCCGGATTGTTTTTATCGTTGTTGATTTTTGGATTGTTTTTTGGTTTTGTTAATAAATCTTTAGCTTCACTGGCCGCTGCCTCGCCAGGTAGTGCGGCGGATATAGCTGCGGCATCCGAGGCCGCCGCCGCCGCCGCGAAAGATTTTGGGGTTGGTGAGGCGGAATTTCAAGAGTGCTTAACCGCACATACTATGGCTGGTCTTGCTGACTCACGTTCAGTACTTGTTCTTGGATTTGGTACTATTAGTAATTTGTCAGGTAGTGCCGCTCAAGCGATTATTGATTGCCAACTTTTTGCCGCAAAAGGCAATGCGGCTTTAATTAACGCCACTCAACAATTAGTGGCATCACAGCAAGCAGCAACGGCGGCAGAAAAACAAACTTGGCGCGATGTCCTCGCCGGCGCCTGGAAAGCGATGTGGAGCCAGTTTTCTAAGCAATTGGCTTATGACACGGCGACTTGGGTGGCTTCGGGCGGCCGAGGACAACAGCCGCTTTTCGTCACCGAGGGCTGGGACGCGTATTTGAAAAATATCGGCGATGAGGCGGTCGGCGCTTTTATTGACGACATAGACAAGCGATGGGGCATTGATTTGTGCCGGCCGAGTTTTGCCGTGGAGATACTGCTCAAAACCAGCTTAGTCCAGCCGAAAAGAGTCAGCTGCCGTTTTTCCCAGATGATTCAAAATTGGGAATCGGCGATAAGAAGCGCTGATTTCCGAGTGGAGTATGTCAACGCCTTGCGGCCGGGTGAAAATGACATTTCCACTTTTTTGACGGTTCAGACCGGCATCATTGATAAGGCGAGATTCGCCCAAATGACCGGTTTGGCCAAGCTTACCAGTACTGGCGGTTGGAAAGATTTAGTCGATAAAGTCGGCAAAGTTTTGACACCCGGCACTACTATTAAAGCTTGGCTGGAAAATAAGGTTTTTCCCGAGGCCGGAGAAGAAAATAAGGTGTTCGTTGGCAGTATTTATGACTTTATTGAAACATTTTTAAATACTTTAGTAGCTCAACTTTTAAATAATCTTAAAACCGGATTTTTTAAGGATGGCGGCGGTGGCGGCGGGGAAGGATTTAATCTTTCCGATTTGGCCAGCATGATAAATTTGAGAAATCCCGAAGCCGCGCCGCAGGTAACCGGCATTGAAGGCGCCAAAGAAAGATTTGCCAAGTTGACGCAGAACGAATTCAGGACCGGCGGGCCTTATGACATCTTGGCCAAATTGGCCCAATGCTCGGACTCGGCCAAGACCAATCTCGGCCCGACCGACTGCGTCATGGACCAGCTGTTTGCCCAGGAAGTACGGGATCTGACCATGGTTAAGGATTTGCCGGAGGCCATCAAAAATCGCAAATTCGCGCCGCCGATAAATCAAGTGAGCAGCTTAACGGAAGTTTTTACTTTGCGCAACATCGTTATTTTGAGAAAATACCGCATCGTGCCAGTCGGCTGGGAAATCGCAGCGAGAAAACTGGCTTCGTCAGCCAATATCAATCAAAAAGTGCCGACCTTAGGCGAGTTGATTGCCGCTTATGATAGTTCTGGTTCTGAATGGTCGCAATATAGCGGTCTCATCAATCCCAATTGGGTTTTGAAAGCGCCGGAATTGTTCTGTCGGCGCGAGGGCTATGGCGAGCAGAACACGATGAGAAACGAACAGGGCGCCAGTTTGAGCCGCAGCACTTATTGCGCCGACGAACAGCAATGCCTCAAAGAAGACGCTAAGGGCAATTGCCTCGCTTACGGCTATTGCACCGAAGAAAAGCCGGTTTGGGATTTGAAAGGGAAAGAATGCGACCCTCTCTACAACACCTGCCAGACATTTAGGTCTCGCGCGGGAGAAACCATTTCTTATCTCGCCAACACGGTTGATTTTGGCAACTGCAACGCCCAGAACGCCGGCTGTCTGTGGTATAGCCGGATTTTCAATCCGATTTCTGATGATTGGGCGAATAGCGAGCCGGAGAAGGTTTTGAAAACTTCTCCCCAATCAGTTGATGCCACATCTTGTTCTGGTGGCGATTGCACTATTACTATTCCTAATACTACCCCCCCCGACGACAATTGGAAAGTTGACCAATGGAAAACCGTGAGCGCCAACAGCCGTTTGGTGATGAGCTCGGCCTGTGCCAAATCAGGCGGTTGTCTGGAAGAATTCGTTGATAATAGTTGTACCATTCCCAAGGACGGCATCAAGTGCCGGCTGACGGTGGCGGGCGGCTGTGTCATAGAAGGCAATGCTTTATCTTCTTTCAACGGCGATTTTTCTGATTGCAGTGGCTGGAACGCCGATAAGTGGAGCGAGGGCTATTTGAACGGCAATAATAAGCACGCTTGCGCGCTTAATCTCGGGCGAAGCAATAATGTTTTGGAGCTCCAAAGCGCCAACAACGCGACCGAGATCGTTTCCACTCTGCCGGGCGTAACAATCAAACCAAGCACTAAATACACTCTTTCGTTCTGGGCGAAAAAGACCGAGACGCCCGGAAATAACGGCTCAATTTCGGTCTTGGCGACCTTTAATGACGGGAGCGGCCAAGCGGTGAGCAAAGTCATCAATCTGAATTTAAGCGACTTGACTGGCGAATGGCAGGAAAAGCGAGTGGAAAATATTGACAACGGCCAAGGCGATGAAGTACAGCTTTCCATCATCACCGCCCAAAATACCACCGGCTTTGTTTATCTGGATGATTTTGTTTTGGCGGAAATGGACTCGGCTTGCCTCAACAGCTCGGCGGTGTGGGTCAATTTGGGCGCTGAAGATAATCCTGACGCCGACTTTTATTTTGACCGCGACGCGGGGGCTTGCGACGGTAGAGCCGACGGCTGTTCGCAGTTTATCCGCACTAAGGAAGGGCTGGGGAGCAATTTGATTAAAAATTCAAGTTTTGAATATGATGAAGGTTGGACCGGCGGCGTGCGCATCCAGGACCATGTTCATAGCGGCGATTGGTCAGTAAAAGGATCGGCTGTTCCCAATCAAATTAATTCAAGTCAGGTCTTTAATCTCTCTGCCAATAAAAAATATATTTTATCTGCTTTTGTCTTTGCCGCCAATGATGGCGCTCCAGCTGAAATAAAAATTGGATCTTTTAACACGGTTTTTTCTTTTGATAACGAATCAATCGGCGAATGGCAAAGGATAAATAAGATTTTTGACGTTGGGCCAGTTACGATTGTCGGCGCAGGCATTCAATTGATCGCCAGCAGCAATAATGTCTGGTTTGACGATATTAAGCTTGAAGAAGTGGCGTGGAATGTTGACCAGCCGACTGCTTATACGGATTACAATCCGAGCCAAAGACCGGTGGAACAAATAGCGTACTTAAGGATGGCGCCGGATGATTATAACTACAAATGCTATCGGGACGAAAACGGCGATTGGCCGACTGATGCGACTTCTCTTCAGACCGTCTTGAGCGGTCGCAACGCCGCTTGCGCTTATTACGCGCCGGTTTGTATTCAAAGCGAAGTCGGCTGCGAAGCGTACCGGCCCAACAATGGCGACCCGATCGTGCCGGGCGTCATTAGTTCGGCCGATGTCTGTCCGGCCGAGTGCGTGGGATACCAAACCTACAAACAAGAGGCGACCAATTTCGTCCGCGCCAAATACCGCAATTTCATCGCTGACCAATCCGCCAGATATTGCTCGGCGGCGGCCGCCGGCTGCGACGAATTCACTAACTTGGACGAAGTGGCGCGAGGCGGCGAAGCCAAAGAGTACTATTCCGCCCTCCAGGTCTGCCAGAAGCCCGGCTCTGACGAGCAAACCTATTACACTTGGGAAGGGAGCGACACGACTGGCTACCAGCTGAAAGTTTTCAGTTTGAAAAAATCAAATACTACTGATCCCGATAGTGCTACTGGCGGTTATGCGCCTTGCACCAATTTAATTTATCCCGAAAATCTTAACGGCCAGAATCAATGTCAAGACCCGACAAGCGCCAAAGCCAGCGAGCCGGACCGTTTTGATTATGGTGTCTGCACCAAGGATGATATGACGGGCACTATTGTTGATGCCGATGGTGATCCGGCCACTACGGATGATATTACTGTCATCCCCGCCAACCCAGATTGCCGTGAATTTTACGATACGAGCGGCAATGTCCATTATCGCCTCTTATCCAAGACGATTGTCGCTTCCGACAATTGCCATCCCTATCGCCGCACCAAGACGCAAGAAACGGCTCTGGAAACGCAAGAAGATTGCCAAGCGTCCAGCGGCTATTTTAATTCCTTCAACGAGTGCATTTACATGGCGATTCCCCAAGGCGGGAACACCTGCTCCTTAGCCGTCAAGGGCTGCCGCGAATACAAAGGCAACCGCGGTAATAATGTGAGGAATATTTTCACCAGCAATTTTGAAAGCGGCGCCGGCGGCTGGGAAAACGGCACCATCAGCTCCGAAGCCACCTATCCGGGCGGCAGTTCGCTTTCGCGGACTGGCGGCCAACTGACCCGGACGGTAACGGTCTACAACAACCGCGCTTACACCTTAAGTTTCTGGGCGAAGGGCGGCGCGAGCTTTGCTCTTACTTCCGTAAGATTTGACGGTGCTTCCAATCCATCCGACTTTTTCGCTTTTGATAACGCCATTGAGCAAAGCGCGGCGCCGACCGCCGCCACCACCGCCGAATGGAAGCGCTATGATCTCGGTCCGGTCTTTGTCACTTGGGGCAGCGGTTTTGACTCTTTGGAACAAAAAATGGAATTCAACATCCCGGTCGGCCAGACGCTTTACATTGACAATGTCATTTTGAAAGAAGTCAGGCAGAGTGTCTATGCCATTGAAAATTCCTGGTTCACGCCGGTCTCATGCGACAATACGATTGAAAATCCGACCGGCACCGGCTGTTTGGATAATCGCTGTAATCCTTACTGGATGCTCGGCTGCGCCACTTATCGTAATCGCGCCAGCCAGGTTTATAATTTAAAATCATTTGAAAGTTTGTGCCGGCCGGACGCCGTCGGTTGCGAGGCCTTGATTGACACCAAAAATTTCGATTCGCCTTTCGGCCAAGTTTATAATGAGGGCGACGACCCTACAATTCCTCCTCCTCCTTCGAAAATCACCGTCCCCGCCGACGAGCTGATTTATTTAGTCAATGATGCCGCCTATGGCTGTCCGGAAATCAACAAGGGCTGCCGGGCTTTCGGCCTGCCCCAGCTTACCGCCCACGAAGAAGTGCAAGGATTTGGCACGGTTTATCTGAAAAGTCAGCCCGACCGCTATGGCACCGACCTTTGCCGTTTTGACGAGGTTTTTTGCGAGGAGTTTGCCGGCCGCTCCCTCTCATATTTCAAAAGCCCGGGCGAAAAAGTTTGCGAATATGATAAAGACGAAAAGAAATGGCTCTTGAAAGACACGGGCGAGGAATGCCCCGTGGCGCTTTATCAGACCATCGGCACGGGAGACCGGGAAGGGAAGCTTCAGCCGCGCGGCTGGTTCAATAATTTTACCGGCGCCGAAGACGCGGATTATCAAGGCTGGGCCGGCGCTTGCCCGAACACCGAGAATTCCTGCGCGGAATTTATTGACCCCTTGTCCAAAATTTACACCAACTTGGTTTATAACGGCGATTTTGAGGAAACGGCGGCTGGCGGCTTTTTGGGGTGGACAAATGTGACGCCGGCCGGCGGCGCCAACCGAGTAATTCACGCCGAACAAAAAATCAATCTTGACACCCAGACTTTATACACCCTCTCCGCCGATGTTTCCGGCGACGCGACGCTTAGCGTGGGGTGCGACCCCGCCCCTTGGTGGATTTGGACGCCGGATGAGAGCATGACTTATGAGGACGGAAATATGAAGTTAAAACGCAACGTTACCGCTGGCGAATCGCCCGTCAGCGGCCGCTTCTACATTGACGACGCGGGGGATGCGGCGGATTGCGATTTAATAGTGGATAGCCCAAACGGTTATATTGATGATGTCAAAATCGCGCCGGCCGGCGTCTATTACCAGTTGGCCGAAGGCGTGGATAGGTCAAGCTGCAACGGCTTGGTTGATTTCAATAATGGCTGCGTATTATTTAATGAGAGAGGCGAAATGAATTTGAACGAAAGCGACTCGGTTGAGCGGGCCAGGAGCTATCTCACTTTTGACGCCGATACCACCAATCTCACCGACAGATCCACTTCGCCGACCAATTCTAATTTGCAATTCCAAAACAACGCCAACACGATTTTGAAAGTGACGCCCGACCGCGCTTGCTACTCATGGCTGTATTGCACCACTTACGAGAAGAGCGACCCCAATGATAAAGATTCCAAGTTCGGCAACAATGATCGCTGTCTGGACCTTGGGCTCTGCACCGCCTTGGGTAAAAACGGCCAATGCCGAAGGTTTAAGGAAAACACAATACCGGCCGGCGGGGAAGAAGCGATTACAATTTATGAAGAATCCGATACTAATAAGAGCGGCTACGCTCGGCTTGGCTCGGAAGACGGCCAGGCGATGGGCTTTTATCCTTTTGAACAGATGAAGCAAGTGGGGCAAACCGCCACGGTGGTCAACGGCAATTTTGAATCGGTCTATAGCGACAATACCGAGTTGCCGGTGGGCTGGTCGCTCGCGGATGATGAGCGGGAAGGCGGTTGGAGCAGTGATAAATTCCAAGTCGGCATTGACGCTTCGCGCCGCAAAGAGGGCGCGAGCTACTTACAACTCAATGCCAATCATCGGGCGATGTCCGAGATGGTTGAAGTGGAAAATTTGGCCGGCACCGGTTTTAACGAGGAGGCCAAATATATTTTGTCCGGCTGGGTGAATACGCTTGACCTTCATCCGACCGAAGCCCAAGCGGAGATTCTAATCCAGGAATTGAGCGCAAACGGCCGACCGCTCCCGAGCAATTATTGCGACGAGATTGAGTGTTCTCCCAATTTAGGCATTAAAGTCAATGGCGTTGAATCCGAGGATTGGGTCAGCTATGGCTCTTTGCGGCTGGCTTCCGGCCGGCCGTGGACTCATTTGAGTCTGGAGATTCCATACGAAAGTTTACATTCCGAAACGCGGATGCTGAAAATAATGCTGGCCAATTATCTTGACAAAGATGACGGCAGCGGCGGCGTCTGCGGCTTTGATTGGAATAAATACCAAAATAAAAATTGCGATTTGGGCGGCTTTTCTCTTTTTGACAATATTGAGCTTAAGCCGGTTTTGGACGTGAGGGGCGAGGCGGCGGATTATGTGAACCGTTCTTGCCGGCTCTATCCGACGCAGGATTCTTATTCCTGTAAATACGTTAAAGACGGCAAACTGCTTTACGGCTGGTACGGCTATTGCCTCCTCTCCGACCCGCAAAATCCGAACATCTGCCTCCAGTGGTGGCCGGTGGACCAGATTCAAGGCGAGACTTTGGACGAAGTCAACGCTTATTCCGGCACGCGGCCATTGTATCAATGCTTATCGGCGGATATTGAAGGACAGGTAAAATACGGCAGTGTGGATGTGGATTTGGACGCGGAATCGATGGGAGATTTAAGTGAAGGGACCGGGACGGCCGGTCAGACCCAAACTTACAGCATTCCGACCGATAAAGGGCCGGTCTTGGGTGCTTGTATCGTCAACTTGGAAGGCGGCGAGTCGGCTGGTTCTTGGGGGACGGTTTCTTTTACCACGATTAGCGGCAAAAAATTCGGCGGTTTTTCGCTGATAAGAATACCGATTGCGTCAAACGCAATTATTTCAATTTCTTGCGGTTTTTACAATAAATTGGCGGCGAGGCCGCTTCCCCTGCTGTTTCATATCGTGATGTCGGCAATCAATTCAATTTTGGGCAATCTAGTGGCTATGGTCGGTGAATTTGTGGGTGAAAATTTGGAAAACGCGTTACAAGAATTTATTCATTTTGACGGGCCCGATTCTTTAGATTGTAGCGAAGCCAGCGGTTTTTTCGCGCAAAAACTTTGTGATTTTTTAAACACAACCCAAGCCACTACCTGGCAAAGGGGTTGTTCTGATCCTAGTTGTGGAGCTTCTACTGGCTCTGTCTTCAGCTTATTACAAGGGGCTTCTACCGTTGGTTGCCTGGCCGGTTTTTGCGGCGTGGATGAGCCGATAAAAGATGTCAGTATCACCTGCATCGGGCCGGACGGCGGCAATATGATGTGCGAGTTTGCCACTTTGGCGGTGCCTTATTTTTACGCCGACCACATTAGCGCCACTTGCCAAGACCTGGCAATGACCGTCAATTCCGCCGGCATCAATAAGGGTTTGGCGACGAGGATATCCGGTATCGGCCAAGGCAATCCTTATAAGCTTTTAATTGACGCCGGCCAGAGAACATACGATAACGGCGAGGCCAATCCCTTCGCTTATTATTCTTATTCCACACTGGCCAAGCCCTATGGCTCATTCTTGCCCTTGGCTGGTTCGCCCGAGGACTGGGACGGTTCGGGACTCGGCGGCCGCCAGCCGGTCCAGCTTTCCGAGTTTGATTTCGCCAACCGGATTATGCCGGCATCGCTGGGCGGCAGTTATAACTTTGAACAAAGCATTGACCCGCTGCTCACTTTTCTCATCGGCCAGTGTTCGGAAAGCCGGAATATCTGCGCTGATCCGGTTTATTTGAATAATTGGCAGGTGCCGGCTTGTCCTTTGAAAGATGAAGAGTGCCTGTTATTTGACCGGGAGTATTGGCCGGCGGGAACCGGCGGTTCGGAGCGTTCAATTCAGGCGATTAAAAATATTTTTGCCCAAAGCTACGGCTCTTGGGTTTGGGATAATACCAATGATGTTTATAAATTAGAAGCCGGCATGGCGGGCGAGGAGGGGGAAGCGCAAGAAGACAGGATTTGGTCAATACCGCCAGATCGCTGTAATAGTGATGAAATCCCCAGTGACGACGATGGAAATCCGGGCAGCCGCGCCCTTCAGGAGCAACGTTTGAGCGGAGCCGTCACGGCTGATGGCAACTTGTCTTTCGGTGATTGCTATGTTGACCCCACCTTTAAAAAGAACAATACCGGCTTAAACCAAATCTGGATAAATGACCAATTTTCTACCGACGCGACGCTAAATCCGGATGAGCCTGGCAGCTCGGCCGGCGTGGACAATAATGACGCCGTCAAATTGAGCTTCAACACTTTCATTGACCCCGACCAATTGCCCATCAAGTCCTATACTATTGATTGGGGCGACAGCAAAGTGTCTTCGGTCGCCGGCGTGAACTTGAGAACGCGAGGCAATATCAATTATCCTTTCGTCTTGTATCACTCTTACAATTATTACAAATTGAAGGATTTGGATGATCCTTCAACTGCGGATGATGGGTTGATTTGCGGTTCGGATGAGGGCGGTATTTATTGCGCCGCCAAAATCACCGTTTGGGTGAGGGATAATTGGGATAAGTCGGCCCATGAATCGGTGTGGATAAAGGTGAGGGAATGACGACGAGTTTATAAAGTTCACGCCGCCGTCATCCCGGCGAAAGCCGGGATCCAGATTAATTTAAATTAAATCCATATTAAAAAACTTTATAACTTTACAAACTTTATAACTTTCAACTAAAAATAATTAAGTCAGCGGAAGATATTTAAATTCAAGTATAATGTTTTTAAAGAACAGAAAACTAATTCTCACCATTTTCCTCGCGCTCCTCGTGGCGGGAGGGGTGTTGGGGGTGGGAAAAAAAAATAATGTGGTTGACGCATTAACAATTCCCAATCCGAATAATCCACTTGCACCAATAACAATTATAAATAATGGAACAGAAACGACAGTGCTGAATCCTACTTTAATTGGTGGAAGTTATGTAAGAAATAATGCGACAGGGGAAACTAGGCAATTAGGAGGAAATACCAGCCTTTCCACCATCCTCATGAACGTCCTCGGCTGGATTTTTTGGGCGGTTTCTACGGCGTTTTCTTTTTTAGTGGTCAAAATGGTAGCCGTGATGTTGACTATTATGAATTACCCGTTAAAATTAAATGATATTCTGGTGGTGAACCGAGGCTGGAGCGTGATAAGGGATATGTCTAATAATTTTTTTATCGTCATTTTGCTCGTCATCGCCGTTTCCACCGTCCTCCAAATTCCCAATTATCATTGGCGCCAGCTTTTGCCGAAACTCTTGATTATGGCGGTCTTGATTAATTTTTCCAAACTATTCGTCGGCATAATGATTGATGCTTCGCAGATTCTAATGCTCACTTTCGCCCAGCCGCTTTCCGGTGTTACGGGAAATAATATTATTTTGGCGGCTTTGGGTATGCCTGATTTATTCCAATTCGGCAGCAGATTGGGGACATTGGCTCAAAATAACAATCTTAATATTAGCGGTTGGGATGTTTTTTTCGCTTTAGTTTTCGCCTTGATAGCGGGCGTGGTGGCCTTTGTCGTGATTACCGTCATTTGTATTATGCTGGTTTATCGGATTATCATGCTTTTGTTTTTGACGATTCTGTCTCCACTCCCGTTTTTACTCACCACCTTTCCCAAGGGCCGAGAGTACGCCGGCCAGTGGTGGAGTGAAATCAGTAAATACTTGATGGTCGGTCCGGTATTATTATTTTTCTTGTGGATTTCTTTCACGGCGATGGGGGGAAGCTCAATAGATGGTCAAGCGAGCAATCAGATTACTCAACAGATGGTTGCGGGAAGGACAATTCAAGATCCGTCCACACAACTTACCGGTGGACTCGCTCAAGGAGGCGATTTAGGGGAAGATTTTGCCACACTTTCTAAAGCCGCTTCTATTCCGGGCATTATCAATTTTCTCATTGTCATCGGCCTGATGGTCGGCTCGCTCGCGATGGCCCAGAAAATGGGCGTCAAAGGCGGCGAATGGGCGGGCAAGGGCTTGGGCGTGTTGGACAAGATGAGGAAGGGAAGCGCGAAGTGGGTCGGTGGCAAAGCGGTTCGGACCGGTTTGACCGGCGCGGGAGCCGCTTTTAAAGGATTGGGAATGATTGGAAGAATTCCAGGCATAAGAAGAATTCCGGGCGTAGGCACAGTGGGTAAAGCCATAGAAGGTGTCGGTGATCTTGGTCTGGGCTTGGCGAAAGATATGAGAAAAGCAAGAAAGAGAAGATTGTCCGGCGCTTTCTTAAAGAGAATGCAAAAAATGGGTATGGGCGAAGAGGCCTTGCAGGCAACGGATAAATTATTAAGCAAAAAAGGAGCCAAAGGAGTGGCGGGGGTGGTGGGTGGTATCGCGGCGGCAGGTGGCACCGCCCTGCTTACTGGCGGTCTTGGACTTGTTCCTCTTTTGGGTGGCGCTTTAATAGGAGGAGTGGCAACTTGGTTGGGCGCCAGAACAGCGGCCGGAGCGGCTAAACAGGGAACACAAGATTATCAAAGAGCGAAACTATTCACTAAGAACAATAAAGGTAAAAAGGATATTATAAAGTCGTCTAAGGAAAGTGATTGGACTTCTCCAGATGGACAGCGTAATTATCACATTCAAAAAGCCAGGGCTTTAGCTGATTCTGGGGATGTTGACGCGATCGCGACGGTTAATAATATGGTTGAGGAGATAAATAATGAGACCGCTGCTAAACCTGCCACACTCGGAGAGCAAAAAGTAATAGAAGCTTTAGCCAAGACGATTGCTCATCACGAAAAAGAAGGCAACGCCTTAGGAAACCTTGGTCTTTTAAAAACGGCGATTAATAACTATCAAAGCAGACCTGGCGCTGGTGGCGGTTTAGATGGAGATGTTGACAGTTATAAAGATAAAGTTTTCAGCGCGCGCTATACCGGCAAGGGTAGATTAAAGAAAGAGAAAGGTCAGTTGACTGCCAGCCGAGAGAAGGCCGATGAATTTGCTGTTGATTTCCGCGACATTGAAGAGGCAGTGAAAGGAGCCGGTGTTGACGTTGATGTTCGTCAGGAGGGCCTTCACATTGAAGGCGATAAGGCAGTTCGGGCAGTTTCTGATAAACTTAATCGGTTAATTGATAATGAACTTAAAAAATTAGACGCTTCAATAGCCGCTGGGACAGCGAAAGAGGTTGATAAAAGCCATTTTAAGAGATTATCTGGCGCTAAAGAGAGATTATCATCAAGCGACCTTAAGAGTATGGATTTATTAAATAGTGGAGTGGTGGTAGAGGGCGGTTTCGCCGCCAATTTCCGTAGCAGCGCGATCACTCAAACTCATGAAGCGATTCATAGCGCCGGCGTGAAAAATGAAGTCACCACTGAAGAACTGGCACAACATATTCAGAAAAACCATCTCTATAGCAAAACGGCCGAGATTGGTCAGGAAGCGGCCGCGTTGGAAAAAAGCGGCCAAGATTTCACCACAGAAGACGTGATGAATAATTTTAAAGCCAAATATGGCAGTGATGAGAGGGTGAGTAGCGCGATTCAGAAAGAGGAAGAAGCCCAGGCGGGACGGGCGGAAGGGAAACAAAAAGCCTCAACGATTCCTGGAATAATGGAATTAAGGGAAGCGGTTAATTCAAGCGGCGGGGTTTTTGGGAGAGACGATAATTTTTATCTCTTACTTTCGGCTTTAACCGGGCTGGATAAAAGTATCAAGAGTTTTGGTAAAAATGTCGGGGCAGTCGGCGAGAATATCGGGGAATTAACCAGAGGCATCAACAATAATTCTGTGCCCTTGGAAGTAAAGGTTGCTACTGAGGAAATAGAGAAGACAATAAATAAATAATTTATGGCAAATTATACCGCGGCGTGTCTAAAAAAATTTAGATCCTTGCCTCAACCACTCAAAGAGGCGGTTGGCGGTTTTGAATCGATGAAAATCATTCAAGATTTGGAAAAAAAATATCAGGTTAAGTTGGGTTTTTTAATCATCCTAGTTACTATTGGCGAGTTGATGATGGAAGATATAGAGGATTATTTGCAAAAGAAATATGGACTTAGCCCCGAGGCGGCGGCTGATATCAACGATATTTTGCAGGCGGATATTTTCGGTCCGGCAATTGAATTGGTGGCGAAAAATCCAAAAATTTTAGCGTCCAATTTAAGCATCGCCCAACAAAAGGAAAATATTTCTAATCTATTTAAAAAAAATTTGATTAAGCTGATTTCTGCCGATAAAAACACTGTTGATAACATCAATCTTTCAATTTTAAATATTATTGACCAAGAGATGGCCAGCGACCATTTAATGTTTGAGAGTGATTTAGCCAAGATGATTGCGGAAAATCAGGAGCGGTTGACCAATAAGCCGTTTCAACTTTCAGGTAAGCCGGCCGAACCAACAATTGCCAACTGGCTAAAGGATTTTACGGACAGAAGAGGTAATAATTATTTTAACAATTTAGTTTTGTCGGAGTATATCACCAACTCGCAAAATACCGCGAGTTTAAGCGACGAGGAAAGGAAATTATTATTTAAAGTATCGGCGCTTTATCGCAATTTAAAATTTTTCTCGGCTATTTCGGAGGATGTGCCGATGGAAGGATGGGATTTTATTCCAGTTGATGAATCAGAAAATAGTTCAGCCCCTACTTATCCGGCAGGCGGGGATTATAATTTGGAAAATATGACGGCGTTGGAAATAAAGGCGTTTATGGAGGCCAATAATCTAACCGAGGAAGATTTGAAAAAATAAATTTATGGATTCCAGTTTGGAAAAATTCAATCAATTGCCCCAAGAAATAAAAAATCGACTTTCGGCGCCGGCGGTTTTAAAAGCGATTGAAAATTTGGAGAAAAAATATCAAATCAAATTAACGATGACTTTTATTAAAACGGCGGTGCGCGATTTGCCTTTAGAAAATTTGGAAAAATATTTAACCGATAATTTTAATATTAATCAAAACGGCGCTTTGGAGATCAAAGATGTTTTTTTCCAATTTTTAAACCATTCAGATTACCAGAAAACGGCCGTCCAGACATCTGTCAAGTCGTCTAATAAACCCGCTTTTTCCTTTTCCACCGAAGACGAGGAGGAGGCGAAGCAGTTTAATTATTTGGCGGTGAGCGAGGGTGGCCAGCCGGATTATGAGCGGCTCTCGGAAGCGATTATCACCGCTTTCGGCTACCGCGAGCCGGACGAGAATTTAAGAAAACGGCTCAAAAATATTGTCGTCGCCCAGCTCAAAAACGTGCGTGACGGCTTGGAAGCGACCGAAGTGCTGATGAAAAACAAGAAGGTCGGCGGAATGGAATTTTCAGATAGCGACGCGCGTCGGCTCATCAAATTAATTGACGGTGAAAAGGAAAATATTTTATCCGGTCAGGAAGCAGTTGGCCAGCCAAAAGTGAATAATATTGTTTTTCCGACCAAGAAATCGTCATCGGCGATGCGGCCAGCCGCCACGCCTGCTCCAAAGATGACATTGGAGGAGAAGAGGAGATTGGATGAGAAAAAATTTACCCCTCCTTATGAAGGAGGGGTCGAGCTCCGAAGGAGCGAGGGGGAGGTTTTTAGACAAGAGGAAAAAATTCCGGCTTCCATAACCCCCCCGAACCGACTATCGTCGGTTCGCCCCCCTTTGGTAAGGGCGGGCACGGCTATTGTCGGTCCCACCATTTCCGAAGAAAACGGTTTGCCGGTCATCAGGATGCCAAACGAAGTCCAAAGTCCAAAGTCAAAAGTCAAAAGTCTTATTTCGGATGAAAATAAAATTTCCAATTTCCAATTTCCAATTTCCAATGACTTAAAAGAAGGGGGAGGACCAGATAAAACAATCATCGATAAAAAGAAGGAGGTTTCTAATATTAATCCCGTCCCCTTTGTCAATCGCCAAGCGCCGCCGAAAATTACGCAAGCGAAAAGCCAGCGGCCGAATTTGGACGGCGTGAAATTCACCCGGAAGCTGGTCGGGCCGGTGGAAGAATTAGCGGAAATGACCCTGATTGATTTTCGCCGATTGGGTGAGAGCGCCGCGGCGCGAACCGCGGAGATAAAAGAAAGAGTCGGTCTCTTGGAAAAAGATTCTTACGCCAAAAGAATAGAAGGCATCACGGCCTGGCAACGGAGCGAGGTCAATAAATTTTACCGCCTGCTTGGGCAATTAGGCATGCAGGAAGGAAAAACGATAGATAAGGTGATAAGCGAGAGAATCGCGGCCGGAAAACCGACGCTCTCCTTGGCAGAGTTTGAGGCGGTGATGGAACTCAACAAAAGTTTAAGATATTAAACTTTTGTTGAGAAATTACAAATCCAAAATTACAAATTCCAAATTTTTATCATAAAACACATAACCCATAACCTGGAACAAAAATTTTGATTAAATTTATTATAAAAAAATTGTTTTATGTTCTATGTTCCATATTCCATGATTTTATATTTTTGTGATTTGAAATTTTGAATTTTGAATTTAATATATTATGAATCAAATAATCGTCCCCCAATTTTTGGATATTGAAGATAAAATCATCGGGCCGGTGACGGTGCGCCAGTTCGTGGAGATGCTGGTCGCCGGCTTGTTCTGCTTTATTTTTTACAAGATTTTTGATTTCTCGCTTTTCGTCGCGCTGTCTTTAATTACCGCCGGCGCCACTTTGGTGGTGGCCTTCGTAAAAATCAACGGCCAATCATTCCATTATTTTCTCCTTAATATTTTCGCCACCTTCAAGAGCCCGCGATTGAAAGTCTGGAAAAAATCAGTTTCCATGAATGAAGTAAAATTGGCGGCCGGCCGGCCAAAAGAGGTTGCCACTCGGCCGGTAAGAATGCGTCGCCAACACCTCACTTCTTCCAAGATTTCCGAGATTTCCTTAATTGTGGATACGGGAGGAGTTTATCGGGGAGAGAACGGCATTTAATGAAGTCAAAAGTTAAAAGTCAGAAGTCTAAAGTTAATGAATAATGGATAATAAAATATTTATGAAAAAGCGTCACGCGACCAAACAAACCCCTTCCACCCAGAAGTATCTCAACATCGCGGAAATTAGAGACGACTCGGTGGTGATGAAAGACGGCACCCTTCGCGCCGTGCTCTTGGTCTCTTCCATCAACTTCGCTTTGAAATCCGAAGACGAACAGAACGCGATTGTCGCCGGCTATGTCACTTTTTTAAATCTGCTTGATTTTCCGGTTCAAATCGTGATTCAGTCGCGCCAGTTGGATTTGGACGAGTATCTGGCGATGATCAAGGAAGCGGAGGAGAAGCAGACCAATGAGCTTTTGAAAATTCAAACCGCCGAATACAAACAATACATCACGGAACTGGTGGAGATGGGTGATATTATGACCAAGAGATTTTTTGTCGTCGTTCCTTATGACCCGGTGGCCAATAAAAAAAGGAGTTTTACCCAGCGCACCGGCGATATAATGTCGCCGACGAAAGTCATTAAATTGAACCAGAAGGAATTTTTCAAACGGCAGAAAGAACTTTTCGCGCTGGTCGACCGCGTCCTTTCGGGACTCGCCAGCATGGGCATCCGCGCTTCCATCTTGGAAACGCAAGCGCTGATTGAATTGTATTACACCACTTACAATCCGACGGTCTCAAGAAGTGAGAAACTGACGGAGGTGGGAAAATTACAAATGGAAGACTTTTAAAATAAAATTTATTTTTTTAATTTCTTAATTTCTTAATTTTTTAATTGTTATGTTTGACCCGAGAGAATTAAATAAACAAAATCAGATTCAAGTCGCGGCCCCGAATGAGCCGCAGCTCACGCCGATCCAAAAGAAAGAATTAGAAAAGCAAGCGATCAAAAGCCAAAAAGAGACGCTCCAAGAGGAGCTGGTCTATCGCCGAGGGGTGGTTTCAGTGCGCGACTTGATTGCCCCCGAAGCGTTGGAGGTGGAGAGCTCGCACATCAAGCTGGGCGATTTGTTCGTCAGCACCTTATTTGTCGTGGAATATCCCCGGTATATCAATGTCGGCTGGTTCGCGCCGATTATCAATATGGATGTCACCGCGGATATGGCGATTTATTTTTATCCGGTGAAAGCGCCGGTGATTTTGAAGCAGCTGAAGAAAAAAGTCGGTAATTTGGAAGCGACCCTGATGTCCGACGCGGAAAAAGGCGCGCCTCGCGACCCGTTGGCCGAGACGGCGCTCCGCGACATGGAAAAATTGCGCGACGATTTGACGCAAGGGACGGAACATTTTTTCCAGAGCGGGCTTTACGTGACGGTCTACGCCAAAACCTTGGAAGAATTGGAAAAAATCACCGAGCGGGTGGAGACGACTTTCGGCTCAACTCTGGTTTATTCCAAGCGGGTTTATTATCAGGCGGAGCAAGGATTCAATTCCACCTTACCCCTCGCTTTTGACGAGCTCCAAGTGTTGACCAATATCAACACTTCGCCGGCGGCCAGCTCTTTTCCGTTTGTGTCTTCCGACCTTACTTCCGACCGAGGCGTCTTGTACGGCATCAACCGGCACAATAACAGCTTGATTCTCTTTGACCGGTTCTCGCTCCAGAACGCCAACATGGTCGTGTTCGCCACTTCCGGCGCCGGTAAATCATATACCATAAAATTGGAAGTGCTTCGGAGCATGATGTTCGGCACGGAGATGATTATTATTGACCCCGAGCGTGAATACAAGCATCTTTGCGACGCGGTCGGCGGCACTTATATTGACATCTCGCTAAACAGCGAGAGTAAACTCAACCCTTTTGATTTGCCGCGGGCGGTTGGTGAAGACTCGCGACCGGCTGACATCATCAGAAGCGCTGTGATTACGGTAAAGGGTTTGGTCCGACTGATGGTTGGCGACCTCACTTACGAAGAGGACTCCATCGTGGACCGGGCGCTACTAGAAACTTATGCCAAAAAAGATATTACGCCGGACTCCGATTTGTCTCAAATTGAAGCGCCGATTATGACGGATTTTCAGGAAATTTTGGCGGGGATGCAGGGCGCGGAGAGCGTCTATGAGCGTCTCAAAAAATACACCGAAGGCACGTTTTCCGGCCTCTTGAATAACCCGACCAATGTGATGATGAATAATCAACTGGTAGTTTTTTCCGTGCGCGACTTGGAAGACGAGCTCAAGCCGGTGGCGATTTACACGATCGTTAATTACATTTGGAATGTGGTGAGAAGCGAGATGAAAAAGCGGCTGATGATCGTGGACGAAGCGTGGTGGCTGATGCAGCGAGAAGACAGCGCGAAATTTATTTTCGCCTTGGTCAAGCGCTGCCGCAAATATTATTTGGGCGTGACGACCATCACCCAAGACATCAACGATTTTTTGACTTCGCCCTACGGCCAAGCGATTGTCAACAACTCCTCGCTTCAACTCCTGATGAAACAGACGCCGTCCGCCATCAATCTTATTCAGAAGACGTTTATGCTGACCGAAGGCGAAAAATATCTCTTGCTGGAATGCGGCGTGGGCGAAGGCATTTTTTTCGCCGGCGCCAAGCACGCGGCGATAAAAGTGGTCGCTTCCTATACCGAAGACCAGCTCATCACTTCCGACCCGCGTCAGCTTCTGGAAATCGAGCAGGCGAAGAAGGAATTTGAGGAATCGCTGAAGGCGAGGGAAACGGGCGGATAATTTTGTAATTTTTAATTTTGTAATTTTATAAATAATTTCTAATTTTTAATGATTTAAAAATTAAAATGAAAGTTATAGTTAAAATTAAAAATTAAAACATTAAAATTTATTTAAAAATTAAAAATTAAAAAATTAAAAATTTATTTATGTCCAATCGTCGTAAAATTTTAATTATCGTTTTAGTGATTTTAATTATTGTCGCCATTTTCCTCGTCTGGTGGTTTTTCTTGCGTCAGCCGGCGGCGCCAGCGGTGAATCTCAATGCCAATCAAGCCCTGCCGGTCAATGAGCAGATTCAAGAATTGCCGCCGCCCAGCGAAACGAGACAGAACGAAGAGAAAAATTATCCTTTGGGTTTGAAGCAATTGGCTTTTTCTTTTGCCGAGAGATTCGGCACCTATTCCTCGGACGCGCCGGCCGCGAATTTGAAAGATTTGGAATTGTTGATGACCGCCAGAATGTGGTCAAAAACAGAAGCGATGATCGCCAAAAATGTTCCCGTGAACGGATATGACGCCTACGAGGCCAAGGCGCTCACCAGCAAGCTAGAGTCCTCTTCAAAAGAAGCGGCGACTCTCACGGTCAACACCCAGAGGATTCACATTCAGGGCAGTGAGCTGAAACAGCAGGTTTATTACCAAAGTATTTTATTAAAATTTGTCTTGAGCGGCAATGAATGGAAAGTTGATGACGCGGTTTGGCAGTAAGACGAAATCCGGCCGCGATTGGTTTTTTAATTTTCTTTTTCCAAAGAATTGTCTTGGTTGCGCCAAAGAAGGCGAGTGGTTGTGCGCCAAATGTCGCGTTTTATTAAAAGTAAAATCCATCAGCGAATGTCTGATTTGCCGGCGGCCGCAAATAACCGCCAAAGTTTGCGACCATTGCCGGGGCAAATCACCCTTAGACGGCTTGTGGGTGATGGCTGACTTTGAAGACAAACTGATCAAACAAATAATCCATTTGATAAAATATAATTTTGTTCTGGATTTGGCGGAAGTGTTTGATGAAATGATGAAGAATTATTTTTCGCGCGTCGGCGATTGGCGAGGGAGCTTCCCGCTCTTGCCCGTTCCGCTTCACCGCCGCCGGTTTTTGGAGCGGGGATTCAACCAAGCGGAATTGGTCGCGGAATCGGCTAGCCGGATATTGGGAAATGAAATTAGCGAACCGATTTTGAAGCGGAAAAGATATCTGAAACCGCAGGCGAAACTGTCGCTCTCGGGGCGTTTAAAAAACATCAAAGGCAATTTTGGTCTAATGGAGGCGGCCGCCGAGCGTTTTTCCAAGGATGGAATCATATTAGTGGATGATGTTTATACCAGCGGCGCGACGATGCAGGAAGGCGCTAAAATTTTAAAAGAGAACGGTTTTAAAGAAGTTTGGGGGCTGGTGGTGGCGAGAGGTTGAAAATTAAGAAATTAAGAAATTAAAAAATTAAGAAATTAAGACAAAAAAACGCAAAAAAACAGCTACGGCGGTAGCTATTTCTTGATTTGGCGGAGAGGGCGAGATTCGAACTCGCGGTCCTTTTAAGGGGACTTCAGTTTTCAAGACTGACGCATTCAACCGCTCTGCCACCTCTCCAATAAAAAATCGGCGGAGAGGGGGGGATTCGAACCCCCGGTACGCCAATAAAGACGTACAACAGGTTAGCAACCTGCCGCTTTCAGCCACTCAGCCACCTCTCCATATACTTAAGCAGACAATGACATTTTAGCATGAAATTTGAAATTTGTAAACCCAAGGCCTTGAATATTTTTTAAAATTTAGATATAATTAATCGTAGGCGTTTTTTAAAAATATGCCCGAAGAAAACAATCAAAATCAATTAAGCCGAGTCGCTTTTTCCTGGCCATGCCCGGAATACGTCAAATATCCGAAAAATGTCCGCTGGTATTTGATTTCACTTTTGGTTTTGGCGCTGGCAATTTGGTGGACGATTCACGACAGCAATTATTTATTTTTGATTTTTTTGGTTATTTTTTATCTGATTATGATTATGCATGAAGGCCGCGAGCCGCAAACGATAGACGTGTTTATCACCGCCGACGGCATAAAATTCGGCCGTAATTTTTACGAATACAAACTGATTGAAGATTTTTTTATCATCTATCAGGAAGCGGGGATGAAAAATCTTTATCTTGATTTCAAGAACCCCTTGCGCGGCCGGTTGGTCGCGCCGGTTGACGGCCAAGACGCGGTGGCGATCAGGGAATTCTTGCTTGGATATTTGAAAGAGGATTTGGAACGCGAAGCCGAGCCGCTCTCCGAACGTTTCCGCCGCTGGCTGAAGATTTAGATTTTTTGTGGCTATAGCTCAGTTTGGATAGAGCGTCAGCTTGCGGAGCTGAAGGTCGCAGGTTCAAGTCCTGCTAGCCACGCAATTATGCTCACTTTAATTACCAAAGTGACCGAGTTGAATAAGGTCGGCAAAACTCTCGCCAGCCGGCTGAAAAAATTGGGAATTGAGACCGTCAAGGATCTCATTTTTTATTATCCGTTCAGATACGACGATTTCAGCCGGGTACTCAAAATAAACCAACTGACGCCGGGGACGGTGGCGACCGTGCGAGGCCGGGTGGATATTATCGCCAATCGGCGCAGCCCGAGAAAAAGGAAAATTTTAACCGAGGCGGTCATTAGCGACGAGAGCGGCGAGATAAAAGTCATCTGGTTTAATCAGCCGTGGATCGGCAAAAGCCTTAAAGCCGGCGATGAGCTGTTTCTCTCCGGCAAAGTGAGCGGCGATTTGTTCAGCGCTTATTTCAATTCGCCAAATTACGAAAAAACCTCAACCTTCAACCTCAACACGGCGCGGCTCGTGCCGGTTTATTCCATCACTCAAGGCCTTACCCAGAAGCAATTGAGGTTTCTGATTAAAAACATTATTGGCTTGGCGGCAAAAGCGGTTGATTATTTGCCCGCCGAGGTTATAAAAAAAGAAAAATTATTGGCCTTGTCATCGGCCTTGAGACAAATCCATTTTCCTTTGAGTCAAGCGTCGCTAAAAAGGGCGAAGGAGCGGCTGTCTTTTGATGAATTGTTTTTGATTCAGCTTTGGGCGGCGCTCGCGAGAAAAAAGTTGGCTAAAGAGCCGGCTACGGAGATAAAATTTTTGGAAAAAGAAACTAAAAATTTTGTTTCAAAATTAAATTTTGATTTGACGACCGACCAAAAGAAAGCGGCTTGGGAAATTATCAAAGATTTAGGGAAAAGCCGGCCGATGAACCGTTTGCTTCAGGGCGATGTCGGCTCGGGCAAGACCCTGGTCGCCGCCTTGGCTATTTATAACACCGCTTTAAACGGTCATCAGAGCGTCTTAATGGCGCCGACCGAGATTTTGGCTCGCCAGCACTACGAAACATTATTGAAGCTGTTTAAGCCGTTCAAAATTAAAGTCGGACTCCTCACCCGCACCCAGATTTTTCTGGCCGGCGAAAAAGTAAAAAAATCAGAATTTTTGGCTGGCGCGATGAAAGGAGAGATAAAAGTGATTATCGGCACTCACGCCGTCATTTCTAAAAATGTCTCTTTTGGCGATTTGGCGCTCGTGGTGGTGGACGAACAGCATCGTTTCGGCGTGGAGCAGAGGAAACTAATCAAGCAAAAAGGGAGAGAGACCCCGCATTTTTTGTCGCTCACGGCGACGCCGATTCCGCGTTCCCTGGCGCTTACTCTTTATGGCGATCTTGATTTGTCCATCATCCGCGAGATGCCCCAAGGCCGAAAAAAAATTCTGACTAAAATCGTTTCGCCGGAAAAAAGGCAGCTGGCTTATGAATTTATCAGCAATCAGATCAGGGCCGGGCGGCAGATTTTTGTCATCTGTCCTTTAATCGACCCGTCGGACAAATTGGGGGTGCGCTCGGTGACGCCGGAATTTGAAAAACTGGACCAGCAGATTTTTCCCCATTTAAAAATCGGTTTGCTTCACGGCCGGCTTAAAGCCAAGGAAAAAGAAGCGGTGATGGAACAGTTTATAAAAAATGAAATAAAAATTTTAGTCGCTACTTCGGTGGTGGAGGTGGGCGTGGATATTCCCAACGCGTCAGTAATGATGATTGAGGGGGCGGAGCGTTTCGGGCTCGCCCAACTCCATCAATTCCGCGGCCGGGTTGGCCGGAGCGAGCATCAGTCATTTTGTTTTTTATTTTCCGATAGCGGGGATTTGGAATCCTTAAAGCGGCTTCAGGCGCTTTCTGACTGCCATGACGGTTTTGTTTTGGCCGAGAAGGATTTGGCGTTTCGCGGCGCGGGGAAGATTTACGGCTACGAACAGTCCGGTTTTTCCGATTTAAAAATCGCGGACTTGAACGATTTGGCTCTAATTAAAAGGGCGAGAGCGGCGGCGCAAGCTTTGGTGGAAGATGATTTGTCGCGGTATCCGCTGCTAATGGAAAAAATAAACTCGCTTAATTTTTCCGGGCATTTGGAATAACTTAGTAATTACTTTGAATTACGAAACCATATTTCCCCCCTCCTTACGAAGGAGGGGGTCAGGGGGAGGTTAAGGAGGGTTTATTGTTTTAACCCCACCCCACCCCAACCCTCCCCTTCGTAAGGGGAGGGGGAGAAAGAGGGAGTTTCGTAATTCACAGTAATTGGTAATTGGTAGAATTTAATCGAAGAACGAGATAAATTACCAATTACCAGTTACCATTACCTTGACACCTCATTTTTTATTTGCTAAAATAATTTTATGTATTTAGTTGTTCTTTTTAGGGGAAGGAATGGCGGTAACGAGGTAAAGTAAAGAAAGGAGGGAGAACGCGGGATATTTTTTTACCGTCCAATGTTGAGAAAAAACTGGAAGTCAGAAAGGTACGGAAGTATGAGAAAAACAAACCACGGGGGTTTGAAAGATGAGAAAGAAAGCGGAAGTGGAAGAAGCGAAGAGAGAAGTGAAAGACGAAATATGTGAATGCGGGAGTCAAATCCCAGCAAAGAGAGTCGCTTTTTGTAAAGCGGCAGGAAAGAAGGTGTGCTGTCTTAAGTGCCAACAGGCGCTTGAGAGTCAGCTTCCTCGACGAGGAAGAGCGTGGGCGAACGTTACTGCAGGTAGTGTAGTAATTGCTACCACAATTTCTTCCTGGTAAAGACCCACTGCGCAGGGGGTTTAAGGAACGGCAAGAATGAGGTGCTTCTTGCCGTTTTAATTTTGGGCGTTAATAATCCTCACCAACTCCCCGACATTATTTATCGTTAAAATATTTTGCGTCGCAGTTTTGAAATTCCTATCAGGCGGGGCGATAATTTTATCAAAGCCAAGTTTTACCGCCTCCTTGATTCTTTTTTCCATTTGCGGGACGGACCTAACTTCTCCGTTCAAGCCGACTTCGCCGAGAAACAGCGTTTTTTTCTCAATCGGCTTTTCTAAAAAGGCCGAAATGATCGCGGCGGCGACAGCCAAATCAATGGCCGTCTCTTTTATTTTCAAACCGCCGGCGACATTGAGATAAATGTCGTGGTTGGCGAGGTTTAATTTCGCGATTTTAGCGATTACCGCCGTAATCATCTGGAGCCGGTTCAAATCAAAGCCGGTAGCTCGCCGTTGCGGATAGCCGAAACTGGTCCTGCTTGCCAAGGCCTGGACTTCCACCAGAAACGGCCGCAGGCCTTCTATCGTGACGGTCGCGGCCGAACCGCTGACCGGTTCGCCCTGGTGCCGGCTAAAAAATATTTCGGTCGGATTTTTTATTTCTTTAAGTCCCAACGCGGTCATTTCAAAAACGCCGATTTCACCGACCGAGCCGAAGCGGTTTTTGGCGGCGCGCAGGATTTTGTAATAATTATCACTGTCGTTTTCCAGATAAATCACCGCGTCCACCAAGTGTTCCAAAGTTTTCGGGCCGGCGACCACGCCATCTTTCGTGACATGGCCGACGATGACCACGGGAATATTCGTCTCCTTGGCTAATTCCAAAAATCGGCTGGCGCTGGCAATGGTCTGGGCGATCGTTCCTTGGCTGGTTGAGTCGTCAAGCATCCGCATCGTTTGGATGGAATCAATAATGGCGAGCGCCGGTTTTATCTCTTTAATGGTGGCGATAATTTTGGCAGTGTCGGTTTGCGGCAGAAATTTTAGATTGGCGAGATTGAGATTGAGGCGATGAGCGCGCATTTTTATCTGCTCGGCCGACTCCTCGCCGGAAATATAAAGCGAGCCGTTGATTTTTTCGGCGACTTGAAGAATAAGGGTGGATTTGCCGATGCCCGGATCGCCGCCCAAAAGAATCAAAGACCCTCTGACGATTCCGCCGCCCAAGACGCGGTCAAATTCATCAATGTCGGTTTTGAGTCGCGTTTGTTCTGTTTCGCTTAAATCACCAAGATTAAGCGGCTGGTCAGGAGTGATGCTAATTTCTGATTTCTTTGTTTTTTTAATTTCTTGCGTTTGGGTCAGCGTCCCCCACGCCCCGCACTCATTACAGCGCCCCTGCCATTTTGGGTATTGGGCGCCGCAGTTGGAGCATTCAAAGATAGTATAGTTGGTGGGCATATTTTTCCTCTTTCTGTCATTCCCGCGGAGGCGGGAATCCAGAATAAAAACATAGATTTAGTTGGGATTTCGCTGGATCCCCGCTTTCGCGGGGATGACAAACAAAGTAAAGTAGTTTTAATTTTATCCTTATTTCTCAAAAAAATCAAAAAATCCCGATTTAGTTCGGGAATGGTTTGTTTATAAAAAATTATCAGGTTGTTACCGTATTATTAAAGCTCCCCATTGAAAAAGTTCATCATCACCCCTGGTATTTACTTGATTTGCATCAAAAAAATCCATAATAAAAAGTGAATCATCATTATCTAATCCATTTCCACTAAAAGGGAAAATCAAAGCATCGGGATATTCAGTTCTTAAGTTGTCATAAATTCTCCCATAGTGTTCTCTGGGCGTTACGTTTGAAAGAGGAATCGGAGCGTCTAATAAACTTAAATTTCTAACCGAGGAATTTATAAACTCGTCTCTGCTTGATCCTTGCATTGGGTTGGCAAAAGTTACGGGAGGGATTTGGGATTCGCTATTGGGCTGGCCGGGAGTACCAGTGATGGGAATAATTAGTAAATCATTGGGAGATCCTGATGTGATAGTACCGTTTCCAAAAGAAAGGTTGCCAACCTGAAAATTCTGCGCATAATTTATCGGTGTCAATTGGTCAGCACCCGGCGTAGTAATCTGAACTAAGCGAGGATTGATGAGATTCAAAATTGTGTAAGACAAAAAAGCCAGTAAGAGGCCGGTAATCGCCGAGATGATTTTTTCTTTGGCGTCGGAGATTTGAGAGGAATTGCCTCGGGAAGTGAGCCACTTGAAACCGCCATACATAATCATCACCGTCGCCAAAATCCCGATTGAGCCGATGATGAAGCCGTACCAGACAGAAATGTATTTATAAAGCGGATTTTCTGTTTTAATATTCACTTCCGTTAATCCGCCGATGGGCGCGTTGAGGCAATAGACATCTTTACTGCCGACGCATTGATTTGACGACCCTAATCTAAGAGCTCCTCCTTCGGTCATGCCGACAGTCCCTCCCGCTGGTCTAATAGTGCCACCACTGTCGCACCAGGCATAACACTCCGGCACATCCCAATTTTGTTTGCAGCTTTCTCGGCAACTATTAATCCATTCCTGACTGGCCGCATTGGCAAAGACGGGAAAAACCATCATTAATAAAAAGATAAAAAAGTAAAATAAATAAATTTTTTTTATTTGATTCATTTAATTTTTGTTATCTTTTATCGGTTATTGCCCAAATCAATATGCCAGGTATTGCCAACTGTTGTCTCGTTAATAATTATATGATGATCTTCATTGATGATTCTTCCTTGGGTGCCATTTGGAAAGGTTACATCATATATTGGAAATTGATCTCCGTAAGCAAAACCGGCTGGCTGGCCCTCCCTAATAAGATTGTCCATTAAGGTATCAAGTGCCGGATCGCCTCGCGCCAAGTCTAATGCTTGGCCTAGGCCGTGATTTTCAGGATCTCCAGGCCGAAATGCCGAGGTTACAAAAATATTTATACCCTCGGCATATAAAGATTGACCAACATCTAAAATTTCAGGTGTTAATCCGTCTGTTCTTACCCCGACTCCTAATTGAGCCCCTGCCCCTCGGAGTATTCCATTGGCTAAATTCTGAAAATTTTGATCTAACGGATATTGTCCAACGTTTGAAAAATCATTATTCGGTATTTCTTTTATTATGAAATTCTGTGAATAATCTATCTCCTCCATCCCCGGCGTCGTGATTTGAACCAGCCGAGGATTGATGAGATTTAAAATTGTGAAAGACAAAAAAGCCAAGAGCAGGCCGGTAATAGCCGAGATGATTTTTTCTTTGGCGTCGGAGATTTGCGAGGAATTGCCTCGGGAAGTGAGCCATTTGAAACCGCCATACATAATCATCACCGTCGCCAAAATTCCGATTGAGCCGATGATGAAGCTGTACCAGATAGAGATATAGTCAAAGAGGGGATTTTTGCCTTCGCCGATTTCAATTGTCGGATTATTGTCAAGCGGGACATTGAGGCGGTAGGTGGTATTCGGCGCTACCTCCGTCGTCTCTCCTTCGGCTTCACCTTGTGCCCAAGCCAAAAACGGCAAAAAAATGATAGTCAAAAAAGACAATAAGATTATGGCGGAGAAAATTCTTTTTTTCATTTTTTCTGTATTTCCCCCCTCCTTGTTTTAAGGAGGGGGTTAGGGGGGAGGTCTTAAATGAAATTTATTTTAAGACCCCTCCGCCCTTCGGGCACCTCCCCTTGAGATAAGGGGAGGATAATTAAAGATGTCATTTAATCTTCTCAATAATATTTTTAAAATCTTCAAAAGTGGCCAGCCCCATCAGCTCTTCACTCCCGATATAAAAATAAGGCGAGCCGGGCAGAAGGAGATTGTCGGCTTCGATAATGTCGTTTTCAATCAGCTCTCTGACCGATTGGTCTAAGAGGCATTCTTTGAATGATTTTTCGTCCAATTTCAGTTGATTGGCGAGAGCGATGAGATTTTTTTCGGAAAAATCCTTTTGGTTTTGCCACAATAGGTCGGCGTATGGCCAGAATTTGTCTTGTTTGTCGGCACAACGAGCGGCTTGATGAGCCAGCATCGCTGATTCGTCATTGGGATTGAGGGGCAAATCCTTCCAGACAATTTTCACTTTTTTCGGATAAGCGGTGACGATTTTTTTGATTATCGGCTGGATTTGAGCGCAGAAGTTACAGTCAAAGCTGGAAAATTCAAAAATCGTGATGGGCGCTTTGCCGTCGCCGAGAGTGGGGGAGGTGTCGTCAGCTTTTGGTTGGGGAATTTCCGCGTCCCAATAAGTCACCATATTGTTGGACAGTAGCCGGCCGCGAGCTTCGTTTGTTTTCTGTCTGTCCGGCAGGGTGAGCGAAATGACGATGATGATTAAAAAAGCCATCGCCAAGATGGCGAGGAAGATGAGGATGGGTTTGAGGCGATTGGGGATTTTTTTCTTAAACATAAATTTAACAATGTGACAATGTAGCAATATGCTGTTTTAGAAGTGTTACATTGTCACATTGCTACACTGCTATTTTTTACGGTTGTATTCTATAAATTCTCTGATTATTCATGTCTTGAAAAAATATTTCATTGGAGCTGTCGGAAACAAAAATTTGGCTGATGGTATGGTTGCCGTCCGGCGTGGCGACCAATCTTCTCATTCCCGTGGATAAGTTAATTTCATAAATTTCGTCGGCAATGGTTGAGGCGACGAGTGGCTGGACGCCGGCGCCATAGGGGAGAGAGGTCGGCACGGCGCAGTAAACCGTGTTATTGCCCGCAAAGGCGCATTTGTCCGCCCAAGTGTCCAGTCCCAAACTGTGGCGATTGTCGCCGATTCTGTCGGGCGAAGTGTCAGCGACCCAGAGCGTCGGCTTGAAGTCGTTGCCGCTGTTATAGACGCTGTAGACCATTTTGTCTCCGGTCGGCGACCATTCGCTTTGAAATCCTCGGCCTTCCACCAGCATCAGTTTGAAATTTTCATTGTTCTGGCCGATGAAATAGACATTGGAGCGGTCGGCGTCTTTGCCCTCCGTGAAAGTGCCCACCATTTGATTGTTGGGCGACCATTCGGTCTGGAATTGGTCCTCAAAACCGCCGATTTCTTCCAAGGTTTTTGACTGCGTTCCGTCGTATTTGGCCACGGCCAAGAAGCGGTTTTCCGGGTCAAGCGCGATGCTCTTGAAGGCGATTTGGCTGTCGTTGGGCGAAAAAGAAAACTCTTCCCAGTGCTTGGGCAGAGTGATTTGTTTTTTAGTTTCAAAATCATAGACGATTTTCGCGCCGTCCGGATACTCCAAGACGGCTTTGTCGCGGCTGTTTGACCAAGTAACATTGGAGACATTCTTGAAAATTTTATCGCTGAAAGCGCTCACCGCGCCATTGGCCGAGACGCGGTAAAATTTGCCATCGGTCGGATTATAATAAACAAATTCACCAACGCCTGTCGGAGCGGCGAAATAAGCCGGGTCCTTGGTGACGACTTCCGCTTTGACGATTTGGGTCGCGGGGCGAGTTAGGATTTCAGCGACTTCAGCGGCATTGTTAAGATTGACGCCCGGCGGCAAACCGCCATTGATGTTAGTGGTGTAAATCCGGCCGTTGATGTTAATCGCGCCCGGCAATTGACCCGGCTGGTTAACATTTGCGTTTTTATCCGCCCTCGGCGCGAAAATCGGCCGCCAAAAAAACCAGTAAAGGAAAAAAGCGAACAGCCCGGCGGCGGCAACGAATAGGACGATTATTCCGATTTTTTTCCAATCCATAGGTTTAGTCAAAAGTCTATAAAGTCGAAAGTCTATAAAGTCATTTAATTTAAAATCTTTATAAACCCTGATAATATTTTTGAAATTTCTAAGGATAAGTTGTAGATTGTTGTAAATTCTGATTCGGCTATATATCTTAATTCTTGGGCTAAACACAGCATTGATCTTACTTCACCGCAAGAACCTTTGGCGATAAAAAGAAAATTTTTAAATTCTTTGTCGCCTTTGCGTTCAAATCCTTCTGCTATATTATTCATAATAGAAACTGACGCTCGTCGGATTTGATCTCTAAACCCAAAATCTCTGTTTTTATCAAAAATTTTATAAATTTCTATGGTTAATATCTTCGCTTTTTGCCACGCGACAATATCTTCAAATCTTTCTATTTTCATAAAAAATCCATGACTTTAAGGACTTTATAGACTTTATGGACTTTAAGACTTACTCAAAACACGCTTCAATCCCTTTGCCTCCGGGCAGAACGACCGAAGACAAATCCCACCAAGAGCAACTGACAAGTTTGTAGACAAAATAGACAATCGCTACAATGATCGTGATTATAATCGCGTCCAGCACGGCTAAAATTATAATTTCCGTCCATTTGGCCAATTCTTTGGGCATTACTTTGCCAAAAATATAATCCTCGCCGAATTGGCAAACATAATTAGGAAGCAGTAAAGAAGCGAAGAGATGGCCATTCAGATAAAGCAAGGAGAGAAGCGTCCAATCCAGCCAGACCGAGCCCCAAAAAGTGGTGAGTAATTTTTGGCTGCCGAATTTAGCGCCGGCTTTGGTGGCGTCTTTAGCCGCTTCTTGGGTGTCGCCTTTGGCTAAATTTTCGGCGGCGCTGGCGGCTTCACCGGCGCCTGAAACGCCGGTCGCGGCGCCCAATTGATGCGCTAAGTTATCAGACATAACTGAAGTTTATAAAGTTGAAAGTTTATAAAGTTTATAAAGTTATAAAGTTTTCAACAAAACAACTTTATAACTTTTAACTTTATGAACTTTATAAACTTATCTCTATTATATCATTTTTTGCCGTCAACCGTATAGTGTCGCCGGAATTTATTTTTCCCGCCAAGAGTTTTTGCGAGAGGGGTGTTTCCACCAGCTCCTGGATCGTTTTTTTAATGGCGCGGGCGCCTTGCTCGCCTCGATTCGGCGAAGCGGGCTCGCCGCGGCTTTTTGTGGCGATGAGGCGGAAAACACCGGCGCTGGCTTTAAGGCCGATATTTTGTTTTAAGAGCCGTTCGCCGACTTCTAAAAGCTCTAACTTGGCGATTTTTTCCAAATCGGCCAAAGAAAGGGGATTGAAATAAATAATTTTATCCAAGCGATTTAAAAATTCCGGTTTGAAGTAATTTTTGGCTTCTTCAACGATTTTTTCTTCAAAATAATTCAATTGTCCTTTTTCTTTATCCGCGTCAAAACCGATGCCGTCTTTGCCGGCGAAAAAGCGCGAGCCGATATTGGAGGTCATCATCACCACTGTGTTTCTGAAATTGATGCGCGAGCCGGCCGCGTCCGTCAAATACCCGTCGTCCAAGACCTGAAGGAGCAAGTCAAAAACATCGGGATTGGCCTTTTCAATCTCGTCAAAGAGGACGATGGAGTAAGGTTTGTGTTTTACTTTTTCGGTGAGGTGGCCGCTTTCTTTGTAGCCCACATAGCCGGCCGGCGCGCCGATGAGCTTGGAGATGTTGAATCTTTCGCCGTATTCCGACATATCAATTTTAATCAGCGCGTTTTCATCGCTAAAAAGCGCTTTGGCGAGCGTCCGGGCGGTGTAGGTTTTGCCCGCGCCGCTCGGGCCGAAGAGCATGAAAGAGGCGAGCGGTTTGTTTTCCGGCATCAGTCCGGCTTTGGCGCGTTTCATGAATTCGGCGATGTTTTCAACCGCCTGGTCTTGGCCGATGATTTTTTCTTTCATTAGTTTGTCCAGCGCCAAGATCCGTTTTTTTTCGCTCGCGGCCAAATCCTCCACCGGAATGCCGGTGATGCGGGCGATGATTCTCGCCACTTCTTGGGCGCCGATTTCTCCCGCGAGTTCGCTTTTTTCTTCGGCCTGTTTTTTTTGCAGTTCGGTTAATTTATTCGCCGCGTCTTCGGCGCGTTTTTTGAGCTCCAAGGCCAGCGCGAAATCTTCTTTGACGATGGCCTC
>JBBTQN010000010.1:66961-69019 GCA_038065695.1 Patescibacteria group bacterium
CGGCGCGTTTTTTGAGCTCCAAGGCCAGCGCGAAATCTTCTTTGACGATGGCCTCTTCTTTGGCTTTTAGGGCGGCGTTAAGGTCGATTTCAATTTCTTTGATTTGTTTTTCCAGTATTGACAAGCCGCGATCCACTTTAATGCCAGCTGACGCTTCGTCAATGAGGTCAATCGCCTTGTCCGGCAGGAATTTTTCCGGCAAATATCTCTGGCTTAAGACGATGGCGGCGTCAACCGCTTCGTCGGAAACGCGCACACGGTGGAATTTTTCAAAAAATTCCCTGATTCCCAAAAGGATTTTTTTAGTTTCCTCGGCGCTCGGTTCGCTGATTCTGACGGCTTGAAATCGCCGGTCAAGCGCCGGGTCGTTTTCAATGGATTTGCGGTAATCGGCAAAAGTGGTGGCGCCGATACAGCGGATCTCGCCGCGCGATAGCGCGGGTTTGAGGATATTGGCCGCGTCCATGGAGCCCGAAGCCGCGCCGGCGCCGACTAAATTATGGATCTCATCAATAAATAAAATAATTTCCGGCTTTTCCCTAACCTCGTCAATGATTTGTTTGACGCGCGCTTCAAATTCGCCGCGATACATCGTGCCGGCGACCGCGGCGGTCAAGTCAAGGGCATAAATTTTTTTGCCGTGGAGCGCTTCCGGCACCTCGCCGGCCATGATTTTTTTGGCCAGCCCTTCCACGATGGCGGTTTTGCCCACGCCCGGCTCGCCCAGAATAATCGGGTTATTTTTGGTGCGGCGCGAAAGAATCTGGATGATGCGGCTGATTTCTTCTTCGCGGCCGATGACCGGGTCCACTCGTTCTTGGAATTTAGGCGAAGTCAGGTTATTGCCGAAAAGCTCCAAGGCGCTTGCCGGTTCGTCGTCAAAATCATCGTCAAAAAAATCCCGCTGCTTTTTTTCGGCGGCTTTGAAAAGTTCCGTCAAATCCGGCAGTTTGGAGGCGCCCTTCAGAGTGGCGGTTACCTGTGTCGCCAGATTCATTTCGGAAACTTTCAGGATTTTGAAAAGTTTTTTCACTTCTTCGTTTTCGCTTTGGAGCAAGGCCGCCAAAAGGTGCTCGGTGCCGACGTATTTATGCCGATTCAGATAGGCGATTTGGACTGATTTTTGGATTAAGACGCGCGAAGCAGGCGAAAAAACCGGCGCGACTTTGGCCTCGGCTTTTTGTTCCAATTCATGCGCTTGGGCGATGCGGTTTTTTACCTCATCCGCTTTGACTTTAAGGGCGGTAAAGAGTTCGGCGCCGACACTGCCTCTTTGGATAATCAGCCCGTAGAGGATGTGTTGGGGCTCAATTAGCCGATGATTCAGTTCAATAGCCAATTCCGCCGCGGCTTTGAGCGATTTTTTGTAGTTATTGGAAAATTTATCGAAATTATTTTCTAATTGAGGCATATATTTAAAAAAATAAGAAATTAAAAAATTAAGAAATTAATTATTGATTTAAGAGCATTGTTTATGTTATAATAAAGATGAAATTTTAAGTTTTAATGGATTTATTGTATAATAAAAGGTGTGGATAAGTCAACATTCAGAAATCACAAATCCAAAATTACAAATTCCAAAATAAGCGCCAATGGCCGAAATTCAAAATTCAAAGCATTATGATTTAGAAGATAGAACCTTGGAATATGGTAAAAGAATTATTAAAATGGGCCAAAAATTGCCCAAAAATAAGATAAATTTTAGATTAATAGATCAAGTAGTTCGTTCAGGAACATCCATGGGTGCTAATTATAGAGAAGCTAATGAAACAGAAACGCCAAAAGATTTTCAATTTAGAATGAGAATCTGCCGCAAAGAAGGCAAGGAAACAATATATTGGCTGAATTTAATAGTTGAAGCTAATCCGAAGCTGGCTAAAAGAATGGAGCCATTAATGCAAGAAACAGTAGAATTAGTGAAAATATTTGCCTCTATTCTGAAAAAATATAAAGAGAAATAAATTTATTTGGGATTTGTAATTTTGAATTTGAGATTTAATCTTTGGGATTTGTAATTTTGAATTTGAGATTTATTATTAAGGGTGACAAATTTATGCG
>JBBTQN010000011.1:0-10766 GCA_038065695.1 Patescibacteria group bacterium
TGGCGCGGCAATAATCGGCTATAGCGGCGGTTTGCAGGCAACCGGCGATTACGCGGTGGCAATGGGAGAGAACGCTATCGCTAGTGGCCGAGCAAGTTTGGCAATTGGTGGAGTAAAGGGGGTTGCTCAACAAGCCATTGCTAGTGGCCTATATTCTGTAGCCATTGGTAAACAAGCCATTGCCAGCGGTGAGTCAAGTTTTGCGATGGGGGGTGGTGGGCTAGCAACAACAGAGGCCTCGGGTGATAACAGTGTGGCGTTTGGTCTTACCAAGTCTTTTGGGGACGGTACATTTGCGGCGGGTTACGGAGGCTATCCCGCAATAGGAATGACCAGAGCCGGCGGCTCGGGAAGTATTGCTTTGGGTTACAGCGCAGTGGCTGTATATTCAGTATCTCCAGACTCCAGTTACACTAATGTGGCTATTGGCAGTGCGGTTCAAGCCACTGGTCAAGGCGGTTATGCGATTGGCCAAGGAGTTACAGCTTCCGGAAATGGCAGTTTTGCTTTTGGTAGTTCGATTGTCCCCGTAGGAGGCCTTAACTCTGATGCCATCGCCAAAGGGCACAACAGTATGATTATCGGTTTTAGAAATATAGCGGGTAAAGAAGGACAAAATTCTTGGGATATAGCTATGGGTACTGAAACAACTGCCGACGGCGGCCTTAGCACGACGCTGGGCTACCGAACGCATGCCAGCGGAGCACTTAGCACGGCTTTAGGGGAAGAAACTACCGCTAGCGGTGGCAGAAGTTTTTCTACCGGAAGTGAAACAAAAGCCAGTGGTTATTACAGCACGGTTTTTGGTCAATTTACCGAAGCCAAAGCCAGTCATTCTGTTGTTTTGGGCAGATATAATGTTATTGCCGGCGACAGTTGGAGTTGGTTAGACAATGACCCATTATTCGTAATCGGCAATGGGTATAACATCGGGGCTACCATCTATCCCAGCAACGCCCTGACCGTCTTAAAAAACGGCAATGTCGGGATAAAGGAAACAAATCCAGACGTTAAATTAGCCGTTGGTGACGGAACTGATTCCGTGGGCAATATAGTCAGCGTGAATGGCGTTGACACGGCTTATACCGGTTATCGCCTACAAACCGCAGATGCGGAAAAATGGTTTATGGGAATGGACAACACGGTTTCAAATAATGATTTAATTATTCGTCGGAACGGTGTCACCAGTGATTTAATTGTGAAAAACGATACTGGTAATGTGGGGATAGGCACGGCCAATCCGATAATGAAATTTTCCTCCGTTTATAACGGTTATTCAGCCGAATTTTATAGCGGCGATACAAACCTTAATGGCATTCTTATTTATACACCCTTAGGAGCGGCCCAACAGATTATTTCTGATTACAACGGAACCGCTACTCAAAAGCCTTTAATATTAAGGACATGGGATAATCAAAATCAATTAGTGCTTAATTCAAACGGCAATGTCGGTATCGGGACGGTTGCGCCAACGCAACTTTTACAAGTGCAGGGATCAACAAACCCGGGAATTCAGCTTTCTTCCGCGGCTGGTATTGGTTATTTGGGAATATCGACGAGTAATGGCGGTTGGTCAAATATCTCTACCCCCAACGATTTTGTGATTAGAGCCAATACGGAAGATCTTATATTAACGGCAAGGAACGCTTCTGGCGCGATTCGTTTTTCTACGGGCGCGACGGATACGGAGAAAATGACAATATTAAGCGGCGGCAATGTCGGGATTGGGACGACTAATCCAACCGTAAAATTAGAAGTTAATGGAATATTTAAATTAACGCCCCGTCCTGCACAACCATACGGTTGTGACGCGACCCATAAAGGCGAAATGTATTTTAATAGCATGGCGAATGATTTTTACGGTTGCGATGGTGGTGGTTGGAGGAAGTTGGATCAATTTTAATGCCTTATAAATTTTTAAAATTCAGCTCTTTGATAATTTTGGCGGTTTTGATAATTTTTGGCGGCTGGCTGGCTTTTTATTTCCAGTCAACGCAGGCGCAAAGCGCGGAATATGAAATGGCGGGTTGGATTTGGTCGCAGAATTATGAATACATCTCACTTAATTCCGATAATTGCAAAGATAACCCCAATTGTTGGTGCGGCGGCGCGCCATGCGGCACGCCACTCGTAAAATATAGTGTCAAATTAGGCACTAGCAATAATATCAGTGGGTGGGGTTGGAGTAGTAATGTCGGTTGGGTTTGTTTCGGTATTACTTGTACCGGTTCTCCTCCAGGGCTGCCATCTCTAGGCGAGACGAGTTTAGATGCAGATTCCGGCCAAATTAAGGGCTGGGCGAAAGTTATATCATTGGGAGACCCTGATGGCTGGCTGAAGCTCGGCCGCGGCCTGGCTTTCTCGGGGCAATACGACGGCCAATATTGCTACAACTGCCAGCCAAAATGTTTAGAGTGGTCTTGTCGCCAAGTTGGCGACCCACCGCAGACCATTTGTGATATTCCGCCTTGTGTTCGTTATTCAGAAATTGATTATGATTATTGTAAAAGCTGTTTTACCGAGACCTATTTTAATGGGCAGAAGATTCCAGATTCTGCGATAGACCCAATTGTCGGCGGCAACGGACTCGTTTGCTCTTCTTGCACTCAAAATTGTCGCAAAGAGACAATTCCCGGCTTAGATGTTTCGCGTATTATATGTGATAATTGTAGCGGTTGTGAAAGATATGGCGCTGGTTCTGAAATGTCAGACGGTTCTTTGTTTGGCTGGGGTTGGAATGGCGCCATTGACAGTGGCGGGATGCGTAACATCGGCGCTGGTTGGACACATTTCAATCCGCAGGGGGGCGGCGGCTTCATTGTCTATCCTTGGCTGGAGACAAAATACGGCTCGATTTACGCCCGCTTGGGCAGAGAAGTCAGGCAAAAGGCGGGGGCAGTCGGCAATAACGCCACTTATTGCATTTTTGCCGATAGTATAAGAAATATCCGTTCCACCAATTGCGAGCAGGCTATTCCTAATATTGATTTCAAATTTCCCCAATTAAGTTCGGGTGAAATTTACCGGAACGCTTTGGGCAAGATTGACGTGGCGGGTTTGACGAGGGTGGTAAGAAACGGACGCAATAAATACGGACAGGAAGTCATTACTATTACTGACCCGAATTTCACCGGCGCTAAAGTATTAGGTCGAAGAGTTTATGTGAAAGGAGGCGATTTGACGATTGATGGAAATTTAATCTTTAATAATGCTGATGATATCGTTAAATACGGCAATGGGATCATTATTGTGAATGGCAATCTCTATATTGAAAATGCTATAATGTATGATAATGACGGTGTTCCTTCAAACTTAAATCAGTTAGCTTCGGTCGCGTGGATTGTCAAAGGCGATGTGATTGTGGATCCGTCAGTGGAAGAAATCGCCGGCGCATTTATTGTTTTGGGAAATGGCAGCCCTAGTCCATGTGCCTCAACTGGTGATCTGGAATTTCCCCAATATGATCAATACGGCTGCGGCGTCTTTTTCTCTGTTAACCCTCTAAAAAGTCCCGACCAATTAATTCCGTTAAAAGTATCAGGACTCATCGCCGCCAAGGCCTTTGATTTTCGCCGCACTTACGCTAAAGCATCCGGCGGTTCGGAAAGGATAATTTACGACGGCCGGCTGATTGCCAATCCGCCGCCCGGCCTGGAAGGATTTGCCGAGAAATTGCCGGTGATTCGCGATTTTTCTTACTAATTTTGAATGATGAATTTTTAAATTAATTCTAAGGGACTTGTAAATTTTTAATTTCAAATTTTTAATTTTATAAATAATTTTTAATGTGCCGGCTTCGTCGGCATCCCGCCTTGGCGGGATGATTACGAAGTAATCAAATTTTTAAAAATTAAAAATTAGAGCATTATTTAAAAATTACAAAATTAAAAATTAAAAATTTAAAAAAGATTTTATTTTATGGGACTTTTTTCCAAACAACCCAGCTATTTAGGCG
Organism: Patescibacteria group bacterium; assembly: GCA_038065695.1. Classification (GTDB taxonomy): domain Bacteria; phylum Patescibacteriota; class Patescibacteriia; order 2-01-FULL-39-33; family 2-01-FULL-39-33; genus JBBTQN01. The sequence continues at coordinate 3,956 of JBBTQN010000011.1, forward strand.
TCGACATCGGTTCGGCTTCTTTGAAAATGGTGGAGCTGGCCAATCTAAATGGCCGGCCACGGCTCATTACTTATGGTTTTACCGAAAAGAGCAATACCGAGCTTAAAGGGGAAGAAAATACGAGCCGGACCAGCGAGATGGCCGGTCTTCTAAGCCAGATCTGCCAAAAGGCGCGCGCCACTTCCAAAAAATCAATCGCCGCTTTGCCGAATTTCTCCGTCTTCACTTCCATTCTGAATCTGCCGTCAATGCCGAAAAAAGAGCTGGCTTCCGCCATCAGCTGGGAAGCGAAAAAAATCATCCCTATTCCTTTGGAAAATATCATTCTGGATTGGAAGATTGTCAGTGAGACGATGAGCGCCGGCCAATCGGCCGAGGCGGAGGACAAGTCTTCGGCGCTTTCCCAGCAGGTCAATTCTTTTAAGAAAATATTTTCCAAGCCGAGGAAGGATTTGAAAATTCTCTTAACCGGCGCCAGCAAATCGCTGGTCAAAAAATACATTGATATTTTCGTCCAGTCGGGACTGACGCTCCTAAGTTTGGAGACCGAGAGTTTTGCTCTCATCCGTTCGCTCATCGGCAACGACAAATCCACTATTATGATGATTGACTTGGGAGCGGCGACTTCCAGCCTGACGGTCGTGGAAAAAGGCATCCCGGTTTTGAATCGTAGCATCGCTGTGGGCGGCATCAATATCACGCGCGTGATTTCCACCAGCTTAAATGTTAATTTGGAACGGGCCGAGCAATTCAAACAGGATATGTCGCTTGATTTGGAGACGGCCGGCAACTCTTTGCCTCAAACCGTGGAAAATTCTTTCACCCCGATTTTGAATGAGATAAAGTATACGATGAATCTTTTTCAAGAGCAGAGTAGCGGTCGGATTGAAAAAATTATTTTGACCGGCGGCACCTCGCTTTTGGGCAATCTGACCGGTTATTTGGAAAAAGCTTTAAATATCAATGTTTATATCGGCGACCCTTGGGCGAGAGTGATTTATCCCGTGGAATTAAAGCCGATTTTGGACCGCTTAGGCACCAGATTCGCGATTGCCATCGGCCTCGCGATGAGGAACATAGAATAAATTATGCCTGATATAAATTTATTACCTGACGATTTCAGAAAAAGAGAAGAAAAAGAAAGAGCGCATTCGGCGAACCGGCCGAAAATTTTTAACGTGGAAATGTCCAGGCCGTTAGAAGAAAAGAGAGCTAACTTAAACAGCGACAAACCAAAAAAATCTTGGTGGTCAAAAATTTTCGGCCAGCCAGTTTCACCGATAAGAAATGGGGTAGCACCAATTCGAGCGTTAGAAAGTCAATTTGAGCGTAAAGAAGAAATAAAAAAACCACCGGAGAAAAAAATTGAAATGAAAAAAATGCGTCCCAAGAAACATTTTTGGCGCGGAATTTTCGGCCGACGGGAAAAATTATCCAAGCCGATCGCTTTCGCCAAACCGGCTTGGGTAAAACCGCCAGTGGCACCGAGAGTATTTAGGCCGTCCTTTGTTCCTGAACTTAGCGGCTTGGAAAAGAAAAGAGAAAATCTGCCGCCTTTAATGTCAAAGAAAAAGGAGAAAAAACCCTGGTTCTTTTTTGGCTTCGGCGGCAAAAAAGCAAAACCAGAAAAGCCGATTATTTCCGCCGGCGAAGAAAAAAAAGAAATGGCAGACAGTCCTGTCGTCGCGCCTAAAACTAATAAGCTCAAATTCAATATTAATTTAATACCGCAAGAGCTGATTTCCATCAAGTATTACGACCCGCGTTGGCAGGGAATAATAATTCTTATCGCGATAATCTCGGCAGGCTTAGTGGTATTTGGCCTTTACTTTTTAATTGATTTTGGCCAGACCGATATAAATAAAAAAATAGCGGCTTCAGAAAATACCGTTAAACGATTGAATAAGGAATTGGTTGAATATCAAAAGCAATACGACCGATACATCGGTTTAGAAACAAAAATTCTGCTTATTGACCAGCTGTTTAAAAACCATATTTACTGGACTAAATTCTTTAATTTGTTGGAAAAGTATACTTTAGACGGCGTCTATTTCACCGATGTCTCGGCCGACGCTTCCGGCAATTTGGTTTTGCCGGCTCGGGCGGACAATTACGAGCGAGTGGCCGAGCAATTAGTCGCCTTGAGGAACGCAACGGATTTTATCAAAAAGGCGACGGTTGATGAGGTCAAATTGGAAGTGTCGCCGAAATCAGGCATTGTCGGCGTTTCTTTTGACCTTAAGCTAAAATTAGTCGATGATGTTTTTAAAAAGTAAAATTTATTTTTTTTAGATATGCCGGAAAACATAGATCAAACCAAAAGAAGAGAAAAGCGTCCAAGCGGCTTGGAAATATTTTTCAACCAATTTTTCGCGCCGATTGTCGCTTTGATTTTTGTCGCCATCGTGATTATTGGTTATTTTTTGGTTTTAAAGATTCAATACGCCGAGTTTGTCCAAAGCCGTGATGTCGACCTCAACCGCCTCAACCAGTCAATAAATGATTTGAGAGAAAAGAAAGAGATGTTTAATCAAAAAATCGGCTTGTCCGTCGCTATTGATCCCGCGGAAGAAAGGCTGCTTTCCTTGGCTTTGCCGGATGGCTATGATTTTCCCTCCATTTTAGTGCAGCTCACGACGCTCGCGGAAGATTCCAATTTCGCGGTCAAAAACATAGAAATCAATGAAACTAATTTAAGCGCGCCCAAGGCGGGCGAGGCCGCGATAAAATCCTCGGTCGGCGGACAAAAATTAAAAAAAGTCAATATTCGGATGGAATTGGCCGGCGGAAGCTATTACGATTGGAAGAACTTGCTCACCAATATTGAGTCCAGCGCGATGATTTTTGATATTTTGGCGATTGAATATGTGCCGGAGAAGTCGGACCATACCTTGAGCTTGGTCGCTTATTATTACTCCAATTAAATTTATGAAAGTGAATAAAGCTACTAGAAATAATTATATTATTTTATTTATCATCCTGGTCATCAGCGTGGGGGTGGTGTTTTGGAATTTCTGGCAATTCAATCAGGCATTTGATAAAGCCAGGCAGGAGGTGAATATTTTATCTTCCGGCAACGGATCCACGAAGACCATATCCGAAAAAAGGAAGTCGGATTTGATATTAAAACTGAAAGAATTAAAGCAATACGGATTTTGGCCGATTACGGAAGTGCGTTTGAGTGAAAATCGCGGTGATCCTTTTTCACCGCGCCCGGGGCGTTAAACTTTTTTATGCCCCGTAGTGAAAATTTGAACAGCCGCCTCTGGCGGCTTGAAAAAATTTGGCCTCATGAAAACACATTTTTAATTTTAAAAAACATAAAAAAATTAATAAATTTAAATAATTCAAATTTCTACTACGGGGTATGCCGATAAGCCAAATTGAAAAAAAAATCAAAGATTTTTTAGTTGAAAAAAATCTCATCAGCTTGAATCGTTTGTCTGAAATTGAAGACATCGCCAAAAAATCAAACGACAGCTTGGAAGATATTTTAATCCAACAAAAAATTTTTTCCGCCAAGGATTTCAATCAACTGAAAGGCCGGATTTTTAATGTGCCAGCAGCGGAATTGTCGGAAGAGACGATTGACCAGAAGGTTTTAAATATCTTGGACCAGAAGGTTTCCCAAAATTACCAGATGGTGATTTTTGCCCGCGAAGGAGAAACGCTTAAAGTCGGCATGGTCAATCCGGGCGATTTCAAGGCGCATGAGGCGGTGGAATTTTTAGCCGGCCAGCAAGGGTTGAAGACAAAATATTTTTCTATTTCTTTGGCTGATTTTCGTTCGGCCTCCGGCCAATATCAGGGGTTTAATAAAGAGATCACTTCGGCGATGGCCTCGGCCAAAGAAAAATTCGCGGAAAAGGAAGAAGTGCTCGGCTTGGTTCGGGGCGGGGGAGACATGGGAGAGATCATCAAGAGCGCGCCGGTGGCGAAAATCGTTTCCGTCATTATTAAGCACGCCATTGACGGCGGCGCTTCCGATATCCACATTGAGCCGGGCGCCAATGAGGGCCGAGTCCGCTATCGCGTCGACGGCATGCTTCACTCCACCATCACTTTGCCGAATTATCTCTATGCCGCCGTGGTTTCCCGCATTAAAGTAATGGCTAATTTAAAATTGGACGAGACGCGGCTGCCCCAAGACGGCCGCATCCGCGCCGACATTGACGGCCAAGACATTGATTTGCGCGTTTCCGTCCTGCCGACTTTGGACGTGGAAAAGGTGGCGATTCGCGTTTTGGATACTTCGGCCGGCGTGCCTTCCTTGGCGGAATTGGGCTATTCGCCTTACCATATTGAAAAAATCGAGCGGAATATGAAAAAGCCCTTCGGCCTGTTTCTTTTGACCGGTCCGACCGGCTCCGGCAAAACGACGACGCTTTATGCCATTTTGAATATTTTAAACGCCGACGAGCAGAATATTACTACTTTGGAAGACCCGATTGAGTATTATATTTCCGGCGTTAATCAATCGCAAATAAACACGGAGATCGGATACACTTTTGCTTCCGGCCTCCGCGCGATTTTGCGCCAAGACCCCAACATTATTATGGTGGGTGAAATCCGCGACAATGAAACCGTGGAGCTGGTGATTCACGCGAGCTTGACCGGCCATCTGGTTTTTTCCACGCTCCACACCAACAACGCTTGGGGCGCGATCCCGCGTCTGATTGACATGAAAGCCGAGCCGTTTCTCTTGTCTTCAATTTTTAATCTGGTGATGTCCCAGAGATTGGTTAGAAAAGTTTGTCCCAATTGCCGTGAGGAAATGAAGCTGTCTCAAAAAGCTAAAGAAAGGGTTGACGGCGAGATTAAAAAGATCCCCCCCGTTTTTTTAGCGGAGTTTAAGGACAAATATGTTTTTTACCGCGGCCAAGGATGCGCCAGTTGCGCCAATACCGGCTATCTTGGCCGGACGGTTGTGGGCGAAATTTTGGAAATAGATTCCGATTTTAAAGATTTGATCGCCCGAAATTACACTTTTAAAGAAGTGGAGGAACTGATGAAAAAACAGAATTATCTGTCGCTGACCCAAGACGGCATCGTCAAGGCGCTTAAAGGGCTGACGACGGTGGAAGAGGTGATAAGAGTGTCGCAAGACCAGTGACGAAGTCGAAAGTCCATAAAGTCCATAAAGTCGAAAGTCTTTAAGTCGAATTTAAAAAAATGACTTTATGACTTTAAGGACTTTATAGACTTTTGACTAATAAATATTATCTTATGTCCAAAAAGGAAAAATCTATTTCAGTGCTCATCGTGGAAGACGATGTTTTTTTGGCGGATTTGTACCGCACCAAGTTTGAAATGGAGGGATTTAAGGTATTAGTGGCCAATGACGGCGAAAAAGGGCTTGAACTGGTCAAAAAGAGCCGGCCGGATGTCGTGCTTTTAGATTTGATCCTGCCGAAAATGAGCGGTTTTGAAGTGCTGGCAAAGATAAAAAATGAAGGTCCGCTCCAAAATCTGCCGGTGATTTTACTCACCAATCTAAGCCAGAAAGCGGATGTGGAAAAAGGATTGAAAATGGGCGCGAACGACTACCTGATTAAGGCCCACTTTATGCCTTCGGAGGTGGTAAGCAAGATTAAAAAGTTGATTAAATGACGCGAAGCGTCATCCCGAGGGAAGCCCGCCCCGCATTTGCGGGGCGGGATGACCGCGGGGATCCCATAGGATTGCCACGGTCGTTCCCCCGCATTTGCGGGGTCACTCCCTCGCAATGACAATTAAAACCATGCAATCTTCCCAAACATTGAAAGTAAAAGAAATTTTGGCGGAAGCCGTAAAGCGCGGCGCCGCTGATTTGCATTTTTCAGTCGGTAATTCGCCGGTTTTGAGAGTCGGCGGCGAATTGTCCACTATGGATGACCGCGAGCCGATCACCAAGGAATTTATGGAATCATTCGTGGAGTCATTGCTTAACGATTGGCAAAAGAAAAAATTAGCGGAGAGCCGCGAATTGATTCTGACTTATGATTTTGACAAGAATTTGCGCTTCAAAGTGAATATTTTTTTTCAACGGGGGTTTTTATCCGCCACCTTGCGCCATATTTCCCTCCAAGTGCCGACTTTAGATTTCTTGGGGCTCAATCCGATCTTAAAAGAATTGGTCAATTTAAAGCGAGGATTGGTAATTATTTCCGGCCCTTTTGGTTCGGGGCGATCAACGACCGTAGCGGCGATGATTGAAGAAATAAACCAAACCAGGCGCGAGTATATCATTACGATTGAAGATCCGATTGAGTATGTTTTTTCCAATAACAAGAGCATTATTGAACAGCGGGAAATCGGCTCTGACGCCAATACTTTTGAAGACGCCCTTAATTATTTTGAAGAAGAAGATGGCGACGTGCTTTTTTTGGAGGAAATGAGTCATTCCGCCCTCGTGCCGAAAGTTTTAGAAATCGCGCGCGGCAGCGCTTTGGTCCTCACGACTTTAAGCGCCAGCTCGGCTTCCAACACGGTGGCGCGGATTTTAGACAGCTTTACCACCTTTGACCAAGATCGCGTGAGACGGCTTTTATCCTCGGCCTTGAAGGCGATTGTGTGCCAGAAAATTTTGCCTAAAATCGGCGGTGGCGTGGTAGTGGCGTCGGAAATAATGTTGGTTAATGAAGCGATTCAGTCGATAATTACCTCCGGCAATATTTCTCAAATTGACAACATTATTCAGACCTCGCGCCGAGAGGGGATGATTTCCTTTGAGCAGGTTCTGGCCGAACTGATTAAAAAAGGGAAGATATCCTCGGCCGACGCGGTAGAAAATTCAGCCGATAAAAAAATGTTAAATGAGATGATGGAGTAA
>JBBTQN010000011.1:10866-16999 GCA_038065695.1 Patescibacteria group bacterium
TATAAAGTCAGGGATAAGAGAGGCCATCTAATCGAAGGGATGGTGGAAGCGGTCGGAGAAGAAGCGGTCGCTAATTTGCTTTTGGAAAAAAATCTGGCGGTCATTGAGATCGAAAAGAGGAGCGCCATCGGTTTGGAGAAATATGACATCAATATTTTCAGCCGGGTGCGCGCCAAAGACCTCGTCTTTTTTTTCCGCCAATTGGCGGTGATGATTGACGCCAACTTGCCGATTGTCAAAGCGCTTAAAATACTCGTCAAACAGACACAGAACAAGAAATTAAAAACGATCGTCGCCAGCATCGGCGACGAGGTAGATGGCGGCGCCAAGCTCTCCGAAGCGATGTCCAATTTCCCCGATGTTTTCAATACTTTTTATGTCAGTATGATCAGGTCGGGCGAGACCTCGGGGCGGCTAAGCGAAGTGATGGATTATCTTTCGGACCAGCAGGAAAAAGATTATGAGCTCCGGTCAAAAGTCACGGGCGCGATGATTTATCCGGCTTTCATTATTGGCGGTTTGGTCGTCGTGGGCTTCATCGTGATGACTTTTGTCATTCCGCAGGTAACTTCGGTCTTGGTTGAATCAAGCATTAAACTGCCTCTAATGACGCGCGTTTTAATCGGTATCTCTAATTTTTTCAGAGGTTGGTGGCTTGGGATTATATTTTTAGTTTTAGCTTCAATCGTGGGCTTTTTTGGCTATCGGAAGTCAGAGGCGGGCCGGAGGCAGATTGATTTATTTAAAATAAAGGTGCCGCTTTTCGGCAAGATTTTTCAAGACATTTATCTGGTGCGCATCTGCCGGAGCTTCGCCACTCTCTTAAAGGGCGGCGTGCCGGTAAGCGGCGCTTTGGAGGTGGTGAAAGAAGTGGCGGGAAACAAGATTTATAAAGATATTTTGTCGCAGACGGCCAAGGATGTTGCCGAAGGCAACGCGATTTCCGAGAGTTTTTTAATGTCCCGCTATATCCCAGTCGCGGTCGCCCAGATGGTTGATGTGGGCGAGGAGACCGGCAAACTGGAAGAAGTGCTGATGAAAATCACCAGTTTTTACACTCGGGAAATTGACAACAGCATGAGGAATTTATCAACTCTGATCGAGCCGATCGTGATGGTGGTTTTGGGCATTGCCGTGGGACTTTTCGTCGCGGCGGTAATTATGCCAATGTGGCAACTCTCTGCTTCACTATAAATCACAAAAACACCGACTAAAATTTAGTAGATTATTTATTGAAATAAGAATATTAAGATTTGTCAGTAAATTAATTTTGTAAAATAAAAACACAAAAACAAGAAGTGCTTTTGTGATTTCGTGCTTTTGTGATTTCGTGCTATAATATAATCATATCTATCCTGTGGATAAAATAATAAAAGGTCGAACCACATTTATTTCCTTCACTCGAGTGAAAAAAATAATTAAAAAATTATGAATAGAAAAGGTTTTACTTTAATTGAACTTTTGGTGGTTATTGCTATTATCGGCCTATTGTCATCTTTGGCAGTGGTTTCTTTGAGTAGCGCCAGGAACAAAGCTTATGACGCTGGGATTAAGAGTGATTTGTCGCAATTTAGAACCTACGCGGCAGTTAATTATGAAACAGGTAATTACGGCGGAACTACTCCTTTGGCCTTTGCTAATGTTACACCCCCTATCGCTCCCCCGACTTGCGCTAATATGACTGGTGACGATTATGTTGTTGTGCTTTCAACTGATACCGGTGTTACCTTTTATGCCGCTTACAGCAATTTGTGTACTGATAATACGAAATGGTTTTGCGTTGATTCGTCCGGCAATGCCAAAGAAGAACCAAGCACAGCGGCAAAGCCAACGGCTGGCGCCACCGTTGTTTGTCCATAAGCAGCTTGCCAATGAGTTTTTATTAAAATCCCCCTCCTCTCCGGCGGGGGATTTTTTGGTTTTAAAGGAAGAAATGTGGTATAATTAACAAGTCAAAAGTCCGTAAAGTCCTTAAAGTCGTAAAGTCATTTTTTTAAAATTGACTTTATAGACTTTTGACTTTATAGACTTTATAGACTTTCATATGTTTCCTCGCACCCGCTTCAAAATTTTTGCTTATTCAATCTTGCTTGTCATCGCCATCGGTTTGCTGATTTGGTGGTCATTTTATAATGCCGCCAAAGGCCGGGACTATGAACGGCTGGGCGAGATGAAAATACTCCAATCCGAGCTTAATTATTATTTCTTGAATTTTGACACCTATGAGATTCCCGGCTGTCAGATCGGCTCGCCGGTGAACCTTTGCGTTGGTGAAAACCTTCGCTGGCTTAATATCGGTAAAATCATTGACCCGAAAAACAGCGGCAATTTCCAATTCATCGTGGCGGAGTTATCGCCGGACAATTTTAAAATCAATTTTTCATTGGAGACGGGAGTTGGGGGACTGCCAAGAGGAAATTACATTTTAACGAAAGAAGGAATCGGAAGATAAGTTCAAATAAATGTTTTATTTTTTTGTTTTTATTTTTGGGAACATCATCGGCAGTTATCTGAATGTTATTATTTTTCGCTTACAGAAAAAGGAGCGGATTATCACTAAGCATTCTCATTGCCCGCACTGCCAAAAAAATTTGGCGGCTAAAGATTTGATTCCCATCGCCAGTTTTTTTATTTTAAAAGGCCGATGCCGTTATTGCAGCCAGAAAATTTCTTGGCAATATCCGCTCTTGGAGGCGGCCGCTGGTTTGGTTTTTATTTTGATCACCTACAACACTATTGGCGGTCTTGGCTGGTCCATGCTTTTTATTTCTTCTTCGGTTTTTTGGCTTTGGGTGAGAAATTTGGTTTTTGCCAGTTTCCTGATTATTATTTTTATTTATGACCTGCGCTGGTATCTGATTTTGGACAAGATCACCTTGCCGGCGATGGTGGCGGTGCTGCTTTTCAATCTATTTTTGGGTTTTAATTTGATAAATTTGCTTATCGCCGCCCTGATTGCTTTCGGCTTTTTTTTCATCCAATTTTCCTTGTCGCGCGGCCGTTGGATTGGCGGCGGCGATTTGCGGCTGGGGGCTTTGATGGGGCTGATGCTCGGCTGGCCCAACATCCTGGTCGCTTTATTTTTCGCTTATATTATCGGCGCGGTTTGTTCTCTTCTTTTGGTCGCTTTCGGCCAGAAAGGATTTAAATCGCAAATGCCCTTCGGGACGTTTCTGACTCTTGGGACATTAATCGCTCTTCTTTATGGAGAGACGATAATAAGCTGGTATTTAAGATTATTTTGATGACAATTTTTAATTTTGTAATTTTGTAATTTTTAAATAATGGTCTAATTTCTAATTTTTAAAAATTAAATCATTGAACCATTAAAAATTATTTATAAAATTAAAAATTTAAAAATTAAAAATTAAATCGGCAAATGTCCAAAAATTTTCATTTAATTAAAAATGGTTTTACCTTGATTGAGATTCTCGTCGTCATCGCCATTATCGCTTTTTTTTCCACTTTTCTCATCGTTGGCTTTCGTGGCAATGAAAAACAACGAGCGATTAATAATGCCGCTTTGTCCGTCGTTGACGGTTTGAAGAGAATGCAGACAATGGCTTTTTCCGGCAGTTTGGTGGATAGCCTGACGCCGGTGAGTTATAATTTTTTAATTGGCAATTGTTCCTCAAATTGCTCCTATATTTTGCGGGGTCAATTAGTTGGGAGTATGTTTACCGAGATAGAAGAAGTAAATTTTGACAAAAATATTTTAGTGGACGCGGGTGGTAGTTTAGAAATTAAATTCGCGTCGCCGCGAGGCGCGGCTATGATCAATGAAAACCCATTACAGGAAGAAGCCACAATTAAACTGTCTCACAAAGATTCATCTCTTAGTCCCATCTGCGTCAAAGTAAACAGGATTTCTGGACGGATGGATATCGTAAAAGATCCGGTGAATTGTCCTTGATTTGTTAAATTATCCTTAATGAATGTTTAAAGAAATTAAAAAACAAAAAGGCCAGGGGCTTTTGGAGCTCATCATCGCCATCGGTGTCATCACCGTCGGCCTTTTTGCCGTCTGGAATCTTTTTTTATCCAATTTTTCCGGCGAGGAAGAGGCGCGGGCGAGAATTATTGGGGTGAATTTGGCGCGTGAGGGAGTAGAGGCGGTCAAAAATATTCGCGATTCCAACTGGCTGAAAGTGGAAGAAAATGAAGAGGGCGCAGAATGGGATAGCGGCCTTTCTGGCGATGGCACGGCGGTCGTTAGCGATCTTTTTACCGAGAATTTAAGACTTGATTTTGCACCCAACAATATCAATGGCGATGCCGCCAAGCTGTTTATAAATTCCGACGGTTTTTTTGACAGCGATTCGGGCGGTCAGCCGACTGCCTATCGCCGTTTAATTACTTTAAGCGATATTTGTTGCGCTGACAATGAAGGCGGCCTTAGCGATCTTAAGTGTGACGACAATATTTTTACTGAAACCGAGTCCGGTATTCCTTGCGCCTCTGGATTGCTTAAAATCGGCATTAAAGTCAAATCGGAAGTCGCCTGGCAAGTGAACGGCAAGCCGAGAAATATCACGGCCGAAGATGATTTATTTAATTGGAAGTGACGCGAAGCGTCATCCCGAGGGAGGAGCCCAAAGGGGCGACGATCCCCGCTTTCGCGAGGACGGGGATCCCAGCTAAATTTTTAGGAATATGATTTTTTTTAAAAAACAAAACGGCTTTACTTTGGTGGAGACTCTTGTTGCCATCGGCATTTTTGCCATCCTTTCCACGATCATCGCGTCGATTTTTTTCAATATCAATAACTTGCAGCAGAATACGGCGAGTTTTCAGCGGCTACAGAATGAAGGCCGATATATCTTGGAAAAACTGGCGCGGGAAATCAGGGGCAGGGAATTGAATTATCCGCTTGAAGGGACGAATCCGCAAACTCAACTCATTTTTCGCCAGGACGAAAATGGCGAGAGCGTCAGTATTATTTTTAACGCGCCAAATCTGGTTTTTATCAATGGCGTCGGTTCAGCCGATTTAAACGCTTCTGATGTGGAGGTGACAGACATGAAATTTTTCGTTTTGCCGACTGCCGAAGACCAATGGGGGGAGGCGCCATCATCAAATACCCAGTCGCGAGTAACGATTTTATTGAAATTGAAAAATAAAGTTTCCAATCCAAAATACCAAAAGGAAATCACGCTCCAGACAACGATTTCCAGTAAGATTTATAAAAGATGAGTTCCCGTTTTCCCTCCCCTTTATAAGGGGAGGGTTAGGGTGGGGTAATTTAGATTGGTAACAAAAGATAAAATTTAATGTTAAATAAAAATAACAAACTAGATAAGGATGAGCGCGGCATTATCCTAGTCCTCACCATCGTGATGATGGCGATACTTTTTGCCATTGCCATCAGTTTTGCCATTTTTGTCATTTCCGATATCCGCCAAGCCGGTCAAATTGACAATTCGGTTTTGGCCTACTATGGCGCCGAGGCCGGCTTGGAACGGAGTTTGTTTCTTTTTCGGAAAATGGACAAAGAAAAAATAGCTGATTTTTTACCGAATGATAAGGTTGGTGAAATGGCGAATGGCGCGACTTGGACGATAGAAGGTTCCACCGACTTTGAGCCGAATTTTTTGCGCCAGCGCCTTTTTGGCGGTCAGAGCGTCAAACTCTATTTTTTAAATCGAAGCGGCGGATTGCCGCCCATGTCCAAATCGATTAAAATTGATTGGGAAAAGGGAGGCGCGGGTGGCGTCAAAATTCAAGTGATTTTCACCCAACTTAATCCTCAAATCGATTCAGACGGCGCGGTAGTTTATTATTCTGATGAAAATAAAGTGGGAAATATTCCCAGTGACATTTATTGCGAAGAATTCAAGGATTTAGACGTGAAAACCGGCATTAAAAATTCTTATTACAGCAACTATGTCGTGGAAATTCGCGCTTTGGGCACGAGCGCGGATGATTTTATTAATAGATTGAATGTTTTGGCTTATGATACGTATGGCACCGATAAATGCACGGGTAATCCGAATACAAGCGCTATTTCCAACATCACCATTAGGTCAGAAGGCGATTATGGCGGCGCGCGGCAGCAAATTATCGCCCAGATTCCGCCGCGAGATCCCGTTTCCGGACTTTTGGGCTATGTCCTGTTTTCCGAAGAAGATATTAC
>JBBTQN010000011.1:17099-24194 GCA_038065695.1 Patescibacteria group bacterium
TTATGTCCAAACAAGACGCTGAAAAAAGAATTAAAAAGCTCAAAGATCAACTCCAAGAAATTGACTATGCTTATTATGTCTTGGATAAGCCGAAGGTGACAGATGCGGTCAGGGATTCTTTAAAAGATGAATTGGAAGATTTGGAAAAAGATTTTCCCCAGCTTATTACGCCGGATTCGCCGACGCAAAGAATCGGTGGCAAGGCGCTCGGCAAGTTTGAGAAATATCGCCATAAAATTCCCAAATATTCCTTTGATGACATGTTTTCTTTTGAAGAAGTGGAAGAGTTTGACGCCCGCGTCAAACGGTTTTTAGGTTTGCCAGCCGAAAAAGACATTGAATATATTTGTGAATTAAAAATCGACGGACTGAATATGTCTTTGATTTATGAAAAAGGATTTTTGACGAGGGCAGTGACCAGAGGCGATGGTTTTGTCGGTGAAACAGTGACGCACACGGTCAAAACGATTGGCAGCATCCCGCTTAAAATAAAAAAAGAGATTAATATGGAAGTCGGCGGGGAAGTGTATATGTCGAAAAAAAGTTTTGAAAAAATAAATAAAGAACAAGAGAAGAAAGGTGAGTCGGTTTTTGCCAACCCGAGGAACGCGGCGGCCGGCACGATTCGCCAACTGGATCCGAAAATCGCGTCAGAAAGGGATTTGGACGCGTTTATTTATTCGGATTTTACTTATAAAAATTCGGATTTAAAAACCCAAGAAGAACTTTTGGAAAATTTAAAAATTTTGGGATTCAGAGTGAACCAGCATTTTAAAAAAGTAAAAAATATCAAAGCCGTTCTGGAATATTTCAAGCAGACGGAAAAAATCAGAGAAAAATTGCCCTATGAAATTGATGGTATTGTCATTAAAGTCAATGATTTGAAATTTCAAGAAAGATTGGGCCGGACCGCCAAACATGTCAGGTGGGCGGCGGCTTACAAATTTCCCGCCCAGCAAGTGACGACGGTGGTAGAGGGCATCGGCGTGCAAGTCGGACGGACCGGCGCCTTGACGCCGGTGGCGCATTTGCGGCCGGTGGCTTTGGCCGGGTCAATTGTGAAGCGCGCCACGCTTCACAACCAAGATGAGGTGGACAGATTGGATGTTAGAATCGGGGATACAGTGGTTTTACAAAAAGCCGGGGATGTGATACCGGATATCGTGGAGGTTTTACCTAAACTTCGCACGGGCAAAGAAAGAAAATTCAAAATGCCGATGAAGTGTCCGATTTGCGGCTCGCCAGTCATCAAGCGCGAGGGGGAAGTGGCGCATTACTGCTCCAACAAAAATTGTTTCGCGAAGCAGAAGGAAGGGCTTTATCATTTTGTTTCCAAAAGGGCGTTTGACATCGCCGGCCTCGGTCCGAAAATTTTGGACCACTTGCAAGCCGAGGGACTTATTAAAGACGCGGCTGATATTTTTTTGCTCAAAGAAGAAGATTTGACCCCGCTGGAAAGATTCGCCGAAAAGTCCGCGGAAAATTTGGTCAAAGCGATTGAAAAAAGCAAAAAAATCGATTTGGGAAAGTTTATTTATGCTTTAGGGATAAGGCACGTGGGAGAAGAAACCGCCTTGCTAATCGCAAGGCAAGTCAAAAGTCAAAAGTCAAAAGTCAAAAGTTTGACGGATTATTTTAATAATATTAAGTTGGAAGATTTGGAGAAAATAGAAGGAATAGGGCCGAAGGTGGGTGAGAGTGTAGTTGAATGGTTTAGTAATAAAAAAAACATTCAATTTTTAAAAAAATTGGAAGAGGTAGGCGTGGAAACTGTCGCGCCGGCGGTTTCTGAAAAAGTGGGTAAATTTAAAAATCTCACTTTTGTTTTGACCGGTGAGCTAAAAAATTTTTCCCGAGACGAAGCTAAAGACAAAATCAGGCAGTTGGGCGGCGATGTCTCGTCGTCAGTCAGTAAAAATACCGATTATGTCGTGGCCGGAGAAAAGCCCGGTTCAAAATTTAATAAAGCCAAGACGCTGGGTGTGAAGATTATTAATGAGAAAGAGTTTTTGAAATTAATCGGATGAAATTATAAAAAAATAAAGAGGCGCCTTAATTAGGTGCCTCATTTTTTTGGTCGGGAGCTGTTCCAATTGGGGACAGTCGGCGCGTTAGGGTACGCCCTGCCTCGCTGGCCCGCCCAATCAGGCAGACGCTCAATCGAGATGAAGAGACACATCCCAGGCCATCAGGATGGCTGAAACAAACTCCCGTCGAAGAGTCGGCTAAGATAAAGAACGGCGGTTGGCCGGGACAAAATCACCGGCTTTTTCGCCAAGGTCAATGCCTTTGGCTGTCACCAGAAAGCTGGCTCCATGTTGCCTGCCCTTGGCGTGGCCGGTGAGCACTTTCAAGTCGCAATTGACCCATTCTCCTTTGGCTTCCACTGACATCACCGATACTTGGTTGCCGTGACTATCTTTAAAAGTATCGCCCGGCTGGAGTTTAGAAACAATCATCTTTTTTCTCCTTCCTCGTTTTTTGTTTTCTGCAAAAATGTGCGATTGCTTTAATCAATTATAGACGATTTATAATCTTTTGTCAAAGATTTGATAAAATTTAACAGAAATGTTAATATTTGTTTAAAGTTAAAACTATGAAACTCTCCAAACAAGAAGTCGAGCACATCGCCAAATTGGCGCGGCTTGAGCTCACTGAAGAAGAAAGGGAAACATACCGCGAACAGTTGTCCGCGATTTTGGATTATATGGAAAAATTGCAGACGGTGGACACCAAAGATGTGGCGTCGACTTCGCAAGTAACCTGGCTCACCAATGTCATGCGGGAAGACAATATCGCGGAGTCAGGCATCGCCGAAGAGTTGGTCGCTGGCGCGCCTGAACATGACGATGGGTTTATTAAGATACCGAAGGTGTTTGAGAATAAATAAACATGATACCAATATACGAATGTTTACCAATGATACGAATCATGCTAACAAGATAATATATCCAAAACTTTCTTATCTTATTATCGGAATTTGTTTTAAAATTCATAATGAATTGGGCCGTTACTCTAGAGAAAAGCAATACGGCGATGCTTTGGAAAATAGATTAAAAGAATGTGATATCTTTTATAAGCGCGAATTTATCGTCGGTAGCAGTGGAAATATCGTTGATTTCATCATAGATGACAAAATTATTCTAGAATTAAAAGCTAAGCCGATAATCACTAAAGATGATTATTATCAGATTCAGAGATACTTACAAATTATTGATATCAAGCTTGGTCTGCTTGTTAACTTTAGAGATACTTATTTGAGACCAAAAAGAATTGTAAAAATAGAAACTCCAGCAAAAGATAAATTCACTTAGAGACATTCGTATCATTGGTACAATTAGTATATTAGTATCATATAAAAAAATGTTAAATAAATTAACTCTCTTAGAATCTTTTGAAGGCCTGCGGGAAAAGAAATTTTCCAGCGAAGAGCTGACGAAAGATTGCCTGAAACAAATTAAAAAGCTTGACGGTAAAGTCAAAGCGTTTATTACGGTTGATGAAAAAGGCGCTCTCGCCAAAGCGAAAGAAGTGGATAAGAAAATAAAAAAAGGGGATAGCGTCTCGCCGCTCGCGGGGATTCCGGTGGCAATTAAAGATCTCTTTTGCACGGCCGGATTAAAATCCACCGCCGCCTCAAAAATTTTGGCAGATTATGTCCCGCCTTATGACGCGACGGCGGTAAAAAAATTAAAAGAACAGGATGCCGTGATTGTCGGCAAAACCAATTTAGATGAATTCGCCATGGGCGGGTCAACCGAAAATTCCGGATTTTTTCCGACTCATAATCCTTGGGATTTGGACCGAGTGCCAGGCGGCAGTTCGGGCGGTTCGGCCGCGGCCATTTCCGCCGATATGTGCGTCTATTCTCTCGGGACGGACACGGGCGGCTCCATTCGCGAGCCGGCTTCGTTCTGTGGCACCTCGGGGCTTAAAGTGACTTATGGGCGCGTTTCCAGATATGGCGTGATGGCCATGACTTCATCTTTGGATACCATCGGGCCGTTTGGCAAAACCGTGGAAGACATTGCTTTGATTTTAAAATATATTGCCGGCCGAGACGAAAGAGATTCCACTACGCCGCCGGAACCAGTTGATGATTACAGCGCGGAAATTATCAAAGATGTTAAAGGATTAAAAATCGGTTTGCCCAAAGAATATTTTATTGAGGGCATGGATGAAGAGGTGAGAGCGGCGGTGCTTCAAGCGGCCAAAAAGTTTGAAGAAATGGGCGCCGAGGTGGTTGACATCAGCTTGCCTCATACCGAACTCGGCGTGGCCGCGTATTACATCATTTGTCCCAGTGAAGTGAGCTCAAATTTGGCCAGATACGACGGCATCAGATACGGCTCATCCAAAAGGGACGGGGACTTATTGGAAATTTATTTAAACAGCCGAGCTGAAGGATTTGGCGCTGAAGCCAAGCGCCGGATTATGATCGGCACTTATGCTTTGTCCGCCGGATATTACGACGCCTATTACAAGCAGGCGATGAAGGTGCGCACTTTGGTGCGTCAGGATTTTGATCAGGTTTTTGAAAAGGTGGATATAATTTTGACGCCGGTCGCTCCTACGCCCGCTTACAAATTGGGAGAGAAAATCAGCGACCCTCTCAAGATGTATTTGGCGGATATTTTTACAATCCCCGCCTCGCTGGCGGGCATTTGCGGCTTATCCATTCCGGCGGGGTTATCTGACGGACTGCCGGTTGGAGTACAATTATTGGGCAAGAGATTTGATGAAAAAACTATTCTTCGCGCCGGCCACCAATATCAAAAAGTGACTGATTGGCACTTGAAAAAGCCGAAACTTGACTAATCGTTTTTATTTTGATAAAATTAGAATAATAAATTAAATAATCTTTCAACATTATGGACGAGAAAAAAGGAATCGTAAAAGACCAGCAATTTCTCTTGGGTCTTTTCGGCGGCATCGCCGTCGTGGCGGTCATCGGCCTGATTGTTTTGGGCGTCGCTTTTTTTACTAAATCAAAAGGTAATGTCGCCGGCGTTAACGAACAAAATCAAAACACCAACGCGGCGGATCAGACCAATCAACAGCCGCAAACAACCAGTCCGGAAACCGAAACGGTGACGGCCGCCGGCGTCAAAACATTCTCCGCCAAAAAAGGCGCGACGATTTGTCAGGAAGACGGCAAGCCGGTGATTTATCTTTTCTCCACTACTTGGTGCCCACACTGCCAATGGATTTCTGACACTTTTGACGCGACGGTAAAAAAATACGTTGATGAAGGAAAAATCGTCGCTTACCACTGGGAGCTGGATACCAATGATAACACCTTGACTTCGGCCAAAGAGACGCAGATTCCAGCCGAGGCGACCGCGATTTATCAAGAATTCAACCCCCAAGGTTCTATTCCGACTTTTGTTTTCGGCTGTAAATATTTCCGCGTCGGCAACGGTTATGAGCAGCAGCAAGATTTGGCCGCGGAAAAAGCCGAGTTTGAAGCAGCGATAAATGATTTGTTAAAGTAATATTTAAAGGGAGACGCCTTAACGGGCGTCTCTTTTGATTTTGTTTTTAAAACGCTTCAGACCGGCTTGAAGCGCTTTAATTTTTTGAGCAATTTTTATGTTATAATAAAATTATGGGCGATACTTATTTTATCAAAAGTATAAAATGCGTTTATTGTGGAGAGAACAATGATTTTGAAGAAGAGGCAACGAAGTCTGGATATGTCGGTTTGCCTTATACTTTTGAGTTTGGGGGTGAGTTTGTTTGCGAGAAGTGCAATAAAAAGAATGAGATAATAATGAATTTTGTTGCTGTGAAATATAGATCGCAAAGAAAGTTAAAATAAATATCCCAATGTAAGTAGCATCATGAAAAAAGAATTAAACAATTACGCTTTCATAGATAGTCAAAACCTGAATTAAAGATTTGGTTTATGAATAACCTGCGGGATAAATTGGAATACAAAAAGAAAAGCACCGCTTAAAGACGAAACTTTAAGAAGTGCCCTTCCCTAGAAATACAATTCTATTATAGCAAACCCATAAATTATGTCAAGCGTTAAACAGTGGAAAAGTAAATTGTCAAGAATCAGCAAATTTCTGTTGATTTTTCTGCTTATAGCAGGTTGGATTTTTTCCGGCTGGCCGCCGATTTGGCCCCGAAGGAAAGCCCTCGGCTTCCTACGGGGTAAACAAAATCCGCCTGCCCCGTTAGATAAATATTTAATGGGGGCGATTCATAGTATTGACTTATCCCCAGTATTGTTCTTGACAGGGGTTTTTGTATTTGCTACACTATTGATATTAACCTCCCCCGCGCTTACTTTTGTAGGTGCGGGGTTTGTTTTTGTGCTAAAATAATAATATGAACGAAGAAGAAAGAATTTTCATACTCATTGACGGCAATAATTTTTATCATCGTTTAAAAGAGCTGGAGCTGGTTAATTTGTTGTCTTTTGATTACGAAAAATTAACCAAGTTTCTTATTGGTCGCAGATTTTTAGTATCCAAGAACTATTATATTGGCGCTATTCGCGAGGAGCGTAATAATCCAAAAAGTAAGAAATTAATGATTGGACAGCAAAAATTAGTTGGGAAGCTTCAAAAAGATAATTGGGTAGTGAAATTTGGTCATATGCTTAAAACGGACGACTACCACGAAAAAGGAGTTGATGTTCAAATCGCTGTTGATTTACTAATTGGAGCTTATGAAAATTTTTACGATGCTGCGATTTTGGTGAGTTCAGATACTGATTTAATCCCAGCTTTGGCAAAGGCGCGCGAGATGAAAAAGAAAATTGAATATATCGGCTTTAGCCATAAACCCTCTTATGGTTTAATTACGCATTCGGATATAAGAAGGCTCTTGACAAAAGAAGATATTAGTCAATTTCTATGAATTTCAATAAATTTATAAAAATTTCTCTCGTATTTCTGGTAATTTTTGCCTGGATTTTTTCCGGTTATCCCCAAATTTGGCAAAATCCGCCTTTTCCGCCGGAAATTGAAGAAACGCGGGCGGCTTCACCCGAAGTTTTTACTGTCGATGGTACTTTTAATCCTGCCAACGGCATTTATGCTGTTACCGTGGAGTGCTGGGGTGGCGGCGGTGGCGGGGGCT
>JBBTQN010000012.1:0-7476 GCA_038065695.1 Patescibacteria group bacterium
AAAAAATGGAAGCGAAAGAAGTAAAAAAACGAGTGCCGGAAATTTGTTTTGAATTCCAGGAGGCGGTCGTGGAGGTTTTGACAGCCAAGACCATCAGGGCGGCGAAAAAATTCGGCGCCAAGACGGTAATGCTTTCCGGCGGCGTGGCGGCTAATCGCCGGCTTCGTGAAAAACTGGAAGAAGCGGCTCGCCGCGGAGGGTTTGAATTTTCCGTGCCTGAATTCAAGCTTTGCACGGACAACGCGGCGATGGCGGCGATCGCCGGATATTATCTGTCTTTGAAATCAAAGCCACGGCTTGATGAGTGGAAAAGAGTTAAAGCTGATCCGAATTGGGAACTGACATGAAATGTCATCCCGAGCGTAGCCGAGGGACTCGCAATGACAGTTAAATATGAAAATAATTACCAAATCTGAAAAAGAAACTTTCAAGCTAGCTCAAAAATTCGCCACTAAGTTGCGCGGTGGCGAAGTGTTGGCATTAATTGGCGATTTGGGCGCCGGCAAGACCGCGTTTGTTAAGGGCTTGGCCGAAGGTTTAGGCGTGAAAAATATCATTACCAGCCCGACTTTTGTGCTGATGAAAGGATATACGGCACAAAAACAAAAAAACAAAAAAGCAAAAAAACAATTAATTCATATAGACGCCTATAGATTGTCCAGCGGCAAGGAGTTAGAAGATATCGGCGCCACCGAATATTTCAGCGATAAAAATACCATCGTCGCCATTGAATGGGCAGATAGAGTAAAGGATATTCTGCCAGCCGGAGTGATTAAAATAAATTTTAAAATTTTAGAAGGGGATAAAAGAAAAATTGAGATAAAATAAAAGAGCCCGCGGAGTGTAACCTCGCGGGCTTTGCGATTTGGATACATGGTACTTACCATCGTTCCCATGGCATATGAACTGTCTGACCGCCAGGCAGACGAACGGTGGTATGGCCACTACTGACTTGACCGGATTCATCAACACGGAAAGTATCATGGAGGTCGCCGCTATTGGGCAACCGCTCGATGGGTTGAATGCCCCATCCATCCTTCCGTTTTATAAAATCGTCGTTTGACATTTCTTTCACCTCCTTTATAAGGAACGCATCCTTACTCGGTTTCAAAGAACCACCTAACAGCTAATCTTATCAAGCCAGGCGATTCCTGTCAATAGTCGTTTGACAGTTTTATTTGTAAATATTATAAAAAGATTGAAATTTAAACGAAATGTCATAATAAAAAAACGGCGATTAACCGCCGTTTTCTGGTTTTTTCAAGCTATTCCGCCACCCTGAACACTTCCTCCACCGTCGTGATGCCGTCAAGCGCTTTGAGGATGCCGTCCTGGGCCATGGTGATGACGCCCTCGTCTCGGGCCATATTTTTAATGTCGTATTCGGAGAGGTTGCCTTTGGTGATGAAATCTTTCATTTTTGGCGTAGCGGCAATAATTTCAAAGATGCCGATGCGGCCTTTGTAGCCCAGTCCTTGGCAACCGTCGCAGCCCTCGCCTTGGTAGAATTTTAATTTTTCCAGTTTTACTTCATAGCCGGAATTTTTTGGGATTTCTGCTAAGAGTTTTTTCACTTTGGCCATCGTTGTCTCATCAAGTTTGGTTTCTTTTTTACACTGGTCGCAAACGCGACGCACCAATCTCTGGCCGATGGAGACATTGAGCGCCGGCGCCAAGAGAAACGGCTGGGCGCCCAAGGCGAGAAATCGGGGAATGGCGCCGAAAGCGTCGTTGGTGTGGATGGTGGATAAGACTAAGTGTCCGGTGAGCGCCGCTTGGATGGCGATTTCCGCCGTGTCCAAATCGCGGATTTCACCAACCATGATGATATCCGGGTCTTGGCGGACGATGGAGCGCAGGCCTTTGGCAAAAGTGTAGCTATCAGTTATTTGGCTTTGGTTGATGCCTTCCAACTCATATTCAATCGGATCTTCGATAGTGATGATTTTAGTATCGGGCTTGTTTAATTTTTTCAAAACCGCGTAAAGAGAAGTGGTTTTGCCGGAGCCGGTCGGTCCGGTCGTTACGATCATGCCGTTGGGACGGAGAATTTCTCTTTCCAAAACGGTAAAGGCCTGGCCGCGCAGTCCCAGATCTTCAAATGATAATTGCGCCGCCGAGGACATTAAGAGGCGCATGACGATGCTTTCGCCGAAAGCGGTCGGCAGCGCCGACACGCGGACATCGATTCTTTCTTTTTTGAGATAAATGGAAAATCTGCCATCTTGCGGCCGGTCGCTGACATTGATTTTCAATTTAGCCAGCTGTTTGATGCGCGAGTCCACCTTTTGCCATTTATTTTTTTCCATTTCCGCGACGTCATTTAAGACGCCGTCAATGCGGTATCTCACTTTAATGCCTTTTTCTTCGGCTTCAATATGAATGTCGGAAGCGCGCGATTTGATGGCGCCGGCGATAAGAAGCGTCACCAACTCGGTGATGGAGGTGCGTCTTATCGCTTCGTCCAGATCGCGGAAACTTTTGATTTCTTTTTCGAATTTTTGGAGCTCTTCTTCTTTGATTTCAATGCCGGCGATGAATTTTCTGACGCGGGGCAAATTGGCGTAGAGCCGGACGGCGATTTCAAAGCTGTGCTCGGAAATGAGATAGGTGGCCACGTCAGCGTACAGGTTTTCTTTCAGTTCTTGCTCCAATTTTTTCACCTCGTCGCTGTAAATTACCGCGCCCAGTCGGATTTCTTTGCCGTTGTTTAAAAAACAGAGTACTTTCAAGGCGCGCGATTTTTCTTCAGCAATCGTCGTCAAGGTGTCGGGAGAAATCGCAAAGCCGGCCAGGTTGATGTAAGAGAGCCCCTGCCCTTTGGCGTGGCGCTCCACTTCCTCCTCTTTTTCTTTAAGTTTGATTTCCTCCATTTTTTCAGCGAGTTCACCGGTTGGGGAATCTTCGTCCTCGTCGGTTTTGTTCTTTTTGGGCAAGAGATCCTCCAAAGATGGTCCAATTGGCATATTTTATGGTTTATTTGTCTTGATTTAATTATAGGAAAAATATTGGAAATTGTCATTAAAAAAATCCCCCTCACGGGGGATTTTTAATATTCTATTTCCGATTAAAAGGCGTCGGCAGCCATTGGGCGGCTCTGACGATTTTACTCAAAACTTCACCGCCGTCAAGGCGCATAAACAAAAGCGTCCAAGCGGTCCATTGATAGGCGTTTAAAATCGCGTTGATTAAGATGGCGACAACAATGACCAGGAAAATGGAGCCCAAGGCGATCAAAGCGGCCAGCCAGAAAGGCAGAGCGACATAAAGAGGCAAGATAATCGGCGAGGCGACGAAAAGCCCGGCGAGAAAAGTAGTGACAATGACCGCGATGAGATAAATCACAAACATCACGAGCGCCATCTCAATGGAGATCAGCCAATTTTTAACAAACAACCGCCAGCCGGATTTGAGCGCGCTGGTAAATTTTTGGTTTTTTAAAATCAAGTAGAAAATTTGGTATTTGACTAAGAAAGAAAAAACAAAGGTTAAAATGACAAAGATGACAAATAAAATTAGGTAGACAATTAAATTGACCCAAGTTGGGGCGCCGAGCATCACTACCGCTCGTCCCAAGATAAAAAACAATAAAGCCAAGATGACTCGCAGGGCGGCGTTGGCCAGAAAGACCGGCCAGAAAACTCTGACGGCGCCGTCGATGCCCTCGTTGATGGTCGGACTTTTTCCTTTGGTGATCAAGCCCACGTTTTTAATCAAACCGATTTGCGAAACAATAGCGAGCCAGACGACAAAAAGGGCGATAATTATGGCCAGGGCCAGGATTAAAAGCGGAAAGATAAGATCAAGGGGATTTTTGGCGATTACCTGCCAGATATTCAAGAAAATATTGCCGCCCAAAATGGACCCGTTTTGCCAGCCGAGTTTGAAGGTCTGCCAGATAGTCCTGATGACGCCGGCCTCATTGTAGGGATTGGAGACGGCGCGGGAAAAAATTTCGTACTCGCCGCCGGCGCCCAAGAGCGCGGCAAAAAGGCCGAAGAACCAAAGATTTTTGAATTTTTTGACGATTTGCCAGCCTTTTTTCAAGATTGGCCGATAAAGTTGAGTGTCCTCCATATAGTTGTTAGTTTATAAAGTTATAAAGTTGAAAGTTTTTGTTTTTATTATTATATCATATATTATAGCAAATCCATAAAGAGATTAAAATAGAAAATCCCCGATTTTATTCGGGGACTTTTTTTGGTATTTTATTTTTTAATTTCTACTTCTGCCAGTTTCTTTTCATCTTCAAACAGCGCCGCGAATTCCTCGGCTTCCAGCGTTTCTTTTTCGATCAAGGCGGCGACGATTTTTTCCAAGTACGGTTTTTTGTCGGTGATGATTTTTCGGGCGAGTTTGGCCGCGTCTTCAGTGAGCCGGTGGATTTCATGATCAATCTCTTCGGCGGTCTTTTCCGAATAGTCGCGTTGTTCATGGAGTTCGCGTCCCAAAAAAATCAATTCTTCCTTTTCGCCGAAAGTGCGAAGTCCCAGCTTTTCGCTCATCCCGTATTCGCCGACGATTTTTCTGGCCAGCTTCGTTGATTCCCTTAAATCGCTCTGGGCGCCGGTCGTCACATCGCCAAAAATCTCTTCTTCGGCGATCCGGCCGGCCAAGAGCACCGCGAGCTCCGCCAAAAATTCATTTTTACTGTGGAGTTTTTTATCCTCGGTCGGCAGTTTCAGGGTATAGCCGGCGGCCATCCCGCGAGCGATGATGGAAATTTTTCTGACCGGGTCGGTGAGGGGGAGCTCGTGAGCGACCAAAGCGTGGCCGGCTTCGTGATAGGCGGTGATTTTTTTCTCCTGCTCGGAGAGGATGTGGCTCTTGCGCTCTGGGCCGAGTAAAACTTTGTCAATTGATTTAAGGATATGGTCAAGACCAACCTCTTTTTTATTTTCCAACGCCGCCAAAATTGCCGCTTCATTAAGCAGGTTGGACAAATCCGCGCCGGAAAAGCCAGGGGTGCGTTCAGCCACGCTTCTTAAGGTGATATTTTTGGCCAGCGGTTTTTTGCGGGCGTGGACTTTAAGAATTTCGTCGCGGTCGTTGATGTCGGGCATATCCAAAGTGACGCGGCGGTCAAAGCGGCCGGGCCGCAAGAGGGCGCTGTCTAAGACATCGGGCCGGTTGGTCGCGGCCATGATAATAACATTGGCGTTGGGGTCAAAGCCGTCCATTTCCACTAAAATCTGATTGAGCGTTTGCTCTCTTTCATCGTGCGAGCCGCCCAGTCCGGCGCCCCGTTGCCGACCGACGGCGTCAATTTCGTCAATAAAGACGATGCAGGGGGCGTTCTTTTTGGCGCGGCGGAAAAGGTCGCGGACCCGGGAAGCGCCGACGCCGACAAACATCTCCACGAATTCCGAACCCGAAATGTTAAAAAATGGCACATTGGCCTCGCCAGCCACGGCTTTAGCTAAGAGTGTTTTGCCGGTGCCGGGCGCGCCTAAGAGTAAAACGCCCCTGGGGATGCGCGCGCCGAGGGCCAGGAATTTTTTCGGATTTTTTAAAAAGTCAACGACTTCCAACAGTTCTTGTTTGGCCTCTTTGACGCCGGCGACATCCTTGAAGGTGGTTTTTTCGTCTTTATTGGGGTTGAATTCGCGCGCTTGGCTCTGGCCGAAGCTCATGGCGCGGTTGTTGGCGCCTTGGGCTTGGCGCATCATAAACCAGAAAAAGCCGACGATAAAAATAAACGGAATCAGAAACGGCAGAATGGCGGTGAGCCAGAATTTAAGCTCGCTTTCCGTCTTGACGGCGATGGCGATTTTTTTGATTTTGTCCGGATTGACGTTGTAATTTTTAAGCAAGGTACTCAAGCTCTCGCTCGTTTCCTTTTGGACGGTTTCTTTTTTGCCGTCCGATAAAGTCACTTCCAATTGGCTGTCTTGGATATTGATGGATTTGATTTGTTCGCCTTCTATCTGCGAGACCAGAGTGGTGATGTCGATTGGCTGCGGTTTTTCGGTCGGGAAGTTATACAAGCTGAACAAAGCGGCGATGGTCAAGAAAATCACCACCGCGATAATTATATTTTTAGTCAGATTTTTCATTTATTAAAGATGTTAATTTAATTATCGTTTTTTATTTTACTATTGTTGTTTACTTTAAATTCGTGGCTTGTTTTTCCCACGAATCTACGAATCTATTACGAATCTACAAATATTAAATTAAACATAAGTTGAAATATTCGTTCGATTAGTAGATTTGCAATAAAATTTGTAGATTTGTGGGAATTTAAATTATAATATAAGTATAAGCCATTATAATTATTTTTTGTAAAAATGTCAAATAAGGCGCAAAAACAAATTGACCGGTTCTGGCAGAACGCCATTTTTCAGTTTTTGCCTCATTGGGTCTCGCCAAATCATTTTACTTTTGTCCGGCTGGCTTTGATTCCGCTCGTCTTGGCGCTTATCTCGGCCAAGGCCTTTATTTTTTCTCTTTCTTTGTTTGTTTTGGCGGCTTTATGCGATTCCATTGACGGCGCTTTGGCGAGAGAGCGAAAAATGGTGACCGCCTGGGGCTTGATTTTGGATCCGATTGCCGATAAATTATTAATAATTTTAGCCTCGCTTTTTTTGGCGATTTATTATCCTTGGCCGAATGTTTTAATCGCCATCGTGCTTTTGGATTTCCTGATGATTTTGGGCGGCGTCGCTTTGGCCATTTTCCGGCCGAAAAAAAATCTGCCGCCGGCTGACTTCTGGGGCAAAGGAAAAATGGTATTCCAGTCCGCGGGGATGATCGCGATTTTTCTTTTTTTGGCGTTTGACGCTTTGTGGCTCGGCCGGGCTTCGCTGGTGCTCCTTCTCTTCGCGATAATTTTTGCTTTGGTCAGTTTGGCGAATTATGGGGTGAAGGCGGTTATAAAAATATAAAAATACGGACGGTTGACAATTTTTATTATTCGTAGTAAGGTGGAGGGAAGTACATTAATAAGTAAAAAGTTGAAAGTTAAAAAGTAAAAGGTGAAAGGTAACAACAAAAAAGGAGAATGAGAGATGAAGAAGAAGGAAGTAGTGGCACGTTGGGTTTTTCCATTGTCAGTTTGTTGTTTAATAATTGGTGTAGGGTTCGTTCCTTTTTCTGAAAGGGGAGAAGGAGATTTTGTCATCGCGATGATGACTTTTTCTTCTTTTGGAATGTTGGCCGTGTGCCTTTTTCATTTTATTCGTCTAAGAGAGGTGGAGAAGCATTTCTCGGACGAACCGCCGGAGGAGGGCCAATATCAGATAGTGGCTCTTTTCCCCAGTGACGATAGCGACAGTTTTTTTGAATTGATGCTTGCCGTTCCGGGAAAAGATGAAACCGAAATTAAGCATTATCGGTTGCCATTCCAGCTTTTTTGCTCGCCGCCGACCAGTTCAATTTCCATTAATGAAGGGCGATGGCTTAAAGTGGTGGCCGGAGGACATTTGAAAATCACCCATCAGGACGGCGAGGAGATGGTTGGGGTCCACGCGAGGCCAA
>JBBTQN010000013.1:0-17267 GCA_038065695.1 Patescibacteria group bacterium
AGATGTTTTTTATCTCGTTTCTTTTCAAATAAGTCATCTTCTCCCCAAACCGCCACTGCTTTTGAAGATAATTGAAAAAGCCGAAAGCATAATCGTGATAAATCACCGCTTGCGGATAATACTTGATATTATATTTTTCCCGCGCCCGAGCCAAAAATTCTTTGCCTTCATGACCATAATCAAGATTTTCGTCAAATAAGCCGACATTATTAAACACTTCGCGGCGAATGGCGCAATTGCCCTCCAAAATGATCTCCGATTCCACCGGCGCGTCGCCCTGATCGTAGTGCGGAGCAAAATGCCGCCAAATATTTTGATGAGCCGGCTTAACTCGGCCGGTGATAATATGCTCACTCGCCATAATCACGGCGATATTTTTGAGCCAATCCCCTCTTGCCGTCGCGTCATCGTCAAAAAAAACCATCACTTCGCCTTTGGCGTTTTTCACGCCGACATTTCTCGCGAATGAAGCGCCACGGTGATTTTCTTTAATATACTTTAAATCCAATTTTTCTTTAAAATCGCTCACGACTTTTTCCGTTTTGTCACTTGAGCCGTCATTTATCACCACCACTTCAAAATCCGACTTGGGAAAATCTTGATTCTCCAAGCTTGACAATGCCTCCTTTAAATACTTCGCCCGATTATAAGTCGGGATAATGACGGAGAGAAACATATTTATCTGTGTCATCCCGAGGGAATGAGCGGAGCGAATGACCGTGGGGATCCCATGGGATTGCTTCGTCGCTCCGCTTACGCTTCGCTCCTCGCAATGACAGTTACGGTTTATTTTTTAAAGAGTAGCGACCGAAGCTGGAAAAAATCCTCTTTTACCAATCCTTTCATTAAAAATAAAACTAAAAAATAAAAAATCGCCGCGACGGGGATGATAAAAATGAAATGCCAATAATTATTAAGCAGGGCGATTAAAATTCCCATTAAAACGCAACTTAGAATTATCTTGCCAAAAGACAGGATTAAATATTTTTTGTCATAATTAATAATTTGGCCGACCACCGCCATGCTTAACCCAAAAAGCAAAATATAAGTGAATAAAGTGGCGAAAGCCGCGCCATTGTAACTGAAAATCGGAATAAGGATTAAATTCAAAACCGTATTGACCAAAGCGATGACGCCCAAATGGACGGTATTTCGGGTGTGGCGGTTACAGGCGTTTAGAATCGCCGTCGCCGGAAAACATAAAAAAATAAAAATCAGAGCGAGCATAAAAATTTTGAGTGGCGAAGAAGAAGCGATATAAGCCGCGCCAAAAACCGGCCCGATGATTTTATCGGAAAGCATAATCAAGCCGACGGCAATGGGCGAGGCCAAGACGCCCAAAAAATACATTGATTTGGTGAAAGTTTTTGCCAACTCCTCTTTGGAAGAGACAAAACAGTGAGCGAAGGCCGGAAAAACACTGGCGGAAAACGCGACCCCGACAAATTGGAGAGCGAAAGCGATCTTGTAAGCCACGCTGTAAATGCCAACCGCTTTGTCATCCGCCAATTTGGACAGTAAAACTATATCAATGGAAGAATAAATACGGATAAAAAAACCGGCAATGCCGAAAGGCAGAGCGAGGACGAGTAAATGCTTGATGATTTGAAGATTGAAACGGATCTGCGGCTTGATTTTGTATTTAAACCTTAGAGCGGAGAAAGAAATCAGGAAATTAACCAAACTGCCGACAAGAAATACGCCGATTAAGACGACGAGGCCAAGCTGTAATTTCAAAACCAGCAAACCGATAAGCAGGACAGCGAGCTGATTGAGGACCACGCCGGCGCTTTCATACTTGAGATTTTGGCAGCCGCGCAAAGTGCCGAAAAAACTCAAAGAAAAAGAATCGATAATCATCACCAGGCCGGAGACATAAACCAGCTGCCTGGTAATTTCTGGGTAGCCCATCAAATTTACCGCCAAAACAATCGCGCCATAAACAATCACCGAGCCAATGAGCTTGAGCCCAATGACATTCGCCAAATATTTTTGGGAATTTTCCCTATTTCTGGCGGCTTCGCGAATAAGGATCTGGGTGAGCCCGAAATCCAAAAACATGGCGAAAATCGTGGTGAAACTCAAAGCAAACGAATACCGGCCGGTGTTTTCCACGCCGATGCCGCGGGCGACAAAAATAAAATATACAAAAGCGAGGAGCTTTTGTATCGCCAGAGCCACCGTCAAATAGGTGGTATTTTTCGCTAAACTTTGCTTGGTCATAGTGAGAGATGGTGGCAAAACTGTTTTAACTATAAATTTAGGATTTTTCGAGCGAGACGAGAAGGGCCAGTAAAAAGACTTGAAATGTAGCCGCGCTACATTGAAAATCTTTTTACGCCAGCCCGACGAAGTCACAGCCGAAAAAGACAAATTTAGAAAAAAACAGTTTTGCCACTATCTCTGAACATTATAGCTGATTTTACTGAAAAAATAAAGGTTTAAAAAAACCGCCCCTTCATTTCAAGCGGCATAAACTTACCGTAATAATAATTATTTGCTTACAATTCTTTCTTTATGTCATCCCAAGTTATATCAGAATATTTTTCAATTTCTTTAATCACATAATACAAAACATCTTTCCTTAAATCATAAGGAATTGCGACCATCTTACAACTCCCTGGACATTCAACTTTATAATGGCTGCCATCGCCGCCGCTTTTATCAATACTAAAACCAAGGCGCGATAACGCCTTGATTAACTTTTTTCTTTTAAGCGAGCCGGGTAACTCGCTACGCGAGGGCATATTCTTCCGTTTTATCGCTAACCTTGTGTATTTTCGCCTCTTCTGAATAAGACGAGGGAATTTCAAAAGTAGTCAAAATAGCATCTTTGATATTTTTATCCAGTTGCTCCTCATTATCGCCAAAAGTTACAATTGATCCCTGTTTAAAATTATTACTAACAACAATAATTCGCCCCTCTTCTAAATGGCGCTCAAAACTAATCGGCCCATAAAGACGAAAATAATTACTCATCTCAAAAAGACCCCTCGGAACACTCTCGTTTCCATTAAGGATTCTAATGAGTTGATCTTTTATTCTTTTTGAGATTGGCATAATGTAGAACCACATTATATATTTTACCGACAAGAATGTCAATATCTCTATATTTCAGCTAAATTCAGCGCGGATTTCGGGTCTGACTTTGTCACTTTCCTATGTTGTATAAATTATACCACAATTTAAAATATAATACATTATTTTAAGGTTGCTTCACTGTGCTACCCGTCCGCTTGGCTTCGCCAAGCCGAACCCATTAGACGGTACCTGCGGGACCTGGATTCGAACCAGGATAACCACCTCCAAAGGGTGGCGTCCTACCGTTAGACGATCCCGCAATATTATTTATCTACTACTTGCCCGCAATATATCCCATAACGCCCCGCCCCGTTACGGGGCGGGGCGTTTAAAAAAATTATCTGCCTGTTTTATATTTGCCGACAGCGTCAGTTTTCTCCACTTTTTTCGCTCGCTTGATTCGCCATTTCAATTTCGGCACTTTGACTCTCGGGTCCCTGCCTTTTTTCTTTGACATAAGTTATTGATTTTAAAAATTACTCTAATAAAATCATCTTATCATAAAAACATAAAAAAATCAAGCAAATAAAAAAATCTCCCATAACCGCAGTTATGAGAGATTAAAACAAACTTACCGTCTTAAAATGAGCTGACTATATTGAGGTCGGCACGCCCACGCCAATATCCGTCCGGAAATGAGGCTGGCTTCCTTTATCGGCTTCACTCCTCCAACGGATATGAGTCCGAGCGGTGCCGAGAGCATCACAGGCGGCGGCGATCAGTCCGTCTGGGGAATATTGGGTAACACTCAAAACCCGGCCCCCATCGGTAACAATATACGGTTTGGCGCCACCAACAATCCTCGTTCCAGCGTGAAATACTTTAAGAGCCGGGTCCTCTGGCAGAGAACTTAGGCCGCTAATCGTAAAACCCTTTTCATACTGGCCAGGATATCCCCGACTTGTCATAACGATACAAACCGCGGC
The DNA here is from genome assembly GCA_038065695.1 of Patescibacteria group bacterium. Lineage (GTDB taxonomy): Bacteria > Patescibacteriota > Patescibacteriia > 2-01-FULL-39-33 > 2-01-FULL-39-33 > JBBTQN01. The sequence goes on from JBBTQN010000013.1 coordinate 4,008, forward strand.
GCCGGGCTTCCACTTCAGCTCAATGCCAGCGATACTGCCGCCGTCCGCTATAGTTTTCAAAATCGGAACGATGTCCGTGTCTAAAAGCATAGCGAGCGGCTGCAACTCCGGATCGCCGAAACGGACATTAAACTCCACGACTTTAAAACCCCATTCTGTCAGCATTAAACCGGCATACAAACAACCGGAGAATGGCATCCCGCGCTTTTTCATCTCAAAAATAGTTGGCGCAAAAATTCTTTCACCAATTTCAGCCATCATCGCTTCAGTTACCCATGGCACTGGGGCAAAAGCACCCACGCCGCCGGTATTATCGCCTTTGTCGCCATCGTTTACGGCTTTATAATCTTGCGCCGGCAACATCATAATGAAATTGCCATAGATATCAACCAGCGCCAAGATGCTTAGTTCAGCGCGCTTCAGGCGTGAATCTGGCTTTAAATATTCCTCTACCAGAATAACCTCGCCCTCTTTGCCGAATTTATTAGCGACAAAGCAATGATGAACCGCATCAATAACTTGGAAAAAATCGCGACAGATCATAGCGCCCTTACCAGCGCATAAACCATCAGCTTTAATCACCACTGGTAACTTTTGATTAATAAGATATTGGAATACCGCTCTCACCTCATTTTTAATAAATACAGCGGCTGGCGCCGTCGGCACCAAAGCTGTCGACATCACTCGCTTGGCGAACGACTTACTGGCTTCCAATCGCGCCGCTTCTTTAGTCGGCCCGAAAATGGAAAGCCCAGCCGCTCGAAAACAATCAACAATTCCATTGGCCAATGGTACTTCCGGCCCGACAATAGTCAAATCAATTTTCCACGCCTTAGCAAAACCCACCGCCTCGGCAATAGTGGTTGGTTCAGGATGGCATACCCGATATTTGCCTTCGGCGGCTATTCCAGCGTTGGCGCCCAAGCAGGAAAACCATTCCACGGCCGGACTTTGCTGAAATAAGTAGGCGAGCGCGTGCTCTCTGCCGCCACTGCCTTTTGGATTTCCACCAATCAATAATACTCTCATCTTTTCCTCCCCTCTTTCCTTTTTTACCGTTTAACACTTTTACCCAATTTTAAAAGTACAAAAAAACATTACCCTCCAAGTAATGTACTGATTTCAGCCTATCATTTTTAAAAATTTTTGTCAACCATTCATTCCGTCATTCCCGCGAAAGCGGGAATCCAGAGTAAAAGCATAGATTTAATTAAAATTAGACTGGATCCCCGCTTTCGCGGGGATGACAGTTGAGTATGTTTCGTAATTTAAAACAAATAAAAATTACCAGTTACCAGTTACCAGTTACGAAGCTACACATCCAAATATCTTCCCAACGCCAAGCTGCTGGAAACGATGTTTAAAAAAACGATGCCTAGCAACTCGCCGCCGAAAATGAAGACGAAATTATGGTTGAAATAGCCGATGATGTCAAAACTCGCGCCGCCGAAAAAAGCGGCCAGATGCGGCTGAACCAAAGACAAGATCAGATAAATCACGCCGATGGAAAGAAGGCAAGCGACAATACCCGCGAAAATGCTTTCAATAATAAAAGGCGCCCGGATGAACCAATTGCTGGCGCCGACCAGCTTCATAATGCTTACTTCCTGCTGATGGGTGAAAAGGGCGATTCTGACCGTGTTGAAAACAATCAAAACGGCGATGATAATAAAAATAAAACTGACGATAATCGCGCCGCGCCTGATGCTGTCCGTAACGCTGTTTATCCGACTAATGACCAGATGATTATCGTCATAACTTTTTTCGCTGATCAAATCGGCGTAAGCCGGGTTATCTAGCGCTTTGAGAATTTCCGGATAGTCGTCCAAATTTTTCGCTTTAACGACCAAAGTCGCGCCCAATGGATTGCCTTCCAGCTCTTTTAAGGTCTCCTGAATTAAATTGTCATTTTCATGGCGTTTTTTGAACTCGGCGATATTCTGATCCGGCGAATAATAATCAATGCTTTTAATTTGAGATAAAATGGCCAGATGGGATTTAATTTCGGATATTTTGTTTTCATTCACTTCCGGCTTAAAATAAACCGAGACGTCAATTTTTTCTTTGACGGCGGCAATCGCCGAATCAGAAATCGCGTTGATGGAAACGATAAAATTAATGGATAAAAAAGTGAGAAAGATAATAAAAATCGTGGCGAGTGACAGCCAGATGTTGCGCCAAAAAGACTGAAGCGCGAATTTGATGCTGCGATTTAAGGCTAATAAAAACATAAAATTTATAATACGTATTTGCCGACTTTCTGGTCTTGGATCACTTCCCCATTTTCCAAAGTAATCACTCTTTTTCTTAAAGAGTTGACAATATCCTTGTTGTGAGTGACCAGGACGACGGTGGTGCCGAATTCATTAATTTTGAGGAGTAAGTCGATAATATCTTTGGTGTTTAAAGCGTCCAAATTACCCGTTGGCTCATCCGCTAGAAGAACTTTCGGCCGATGAATAAGGGCGCGAGCAATGGCTACCCTCTGTTTTTCGCCGCCCGAAAGCTCTTGCGGATAACGGCCGGTCTTGTCTTTCAAATCAACAATATCAAGGACTTGGGGGACGATTTTGGCGATCCGACTTTTGGGCGTGCCTGACACCTCCAAAGCGAAGGCGACATTTTCAAAAACGGTCTTCTTCGGCAATAATTTAAAATCCTGAAAAACCACGCCGATCTGGCAACGCAAAGCGGGAATTTGACGCCTGTTTACATTGGTGATGTCCCAGCCGCCAATGATAATTTTTCCGCTCGTCGGCCGGATTTCTGAAATCAGCAACCTGACCACGGTAGTTTTGCCTGATCCTGATTGACCGACGATGGAAACAAACTCGCCTGGCTCAATATGGAGATTGATGTTCTTTAAAGCGAGGGTATTAGGCTCAAATTTTTTAGTAACATTAACTAATTTTATCATTGATTGATAATTTAAAATTTTAAAAATTTTAGAGTGGCAAAATCTTCACCGATATCACTCCCGACCAGGTCGGCGCCAAGACCCTAAACGCTTCTTTTGATAAATCAATTATTCTGTCTTGGCAAGGACCCATTTTGCGGATTTCTTCTTCCGTCCAATCGGCGCATTTCTTCGGGCCGAAATCTTTTATCGTCACCGTCACTTCTTTCTTATTGTCTAAATTGACCACTTTCACTTTGGCGTCTTTGGCCAAATCGCGGCTGGCGGCGATAAGCTGGCCGGCGTATTTCGGATAAATATACCAAGAAGCGACACCGACAACCTCCGACTCGCTGAAAACCGCGAAAATCAAATTATCTTTGACGGGAAAAGAAAAAGTTAAAGTTTTTTGCAGCTCATCGCGCCGAGAAATCAATTTTTCAAACTTCAAATCATTCCAATTATAATAATAAATTTCCTTGTATCGATCATCCGGCTGGTATTTGACCGTCACTTCCGGTTGAATTTCAAATTGGCTGTCGGAAAAACGCACGAAATATAAATCACTCGCTGGTAAAAGGTTGCTATTGTAGGTAAAAATTCCAGAGATATTATCTTGATAAACCAAATTCATCATCTTGACGGTCGTCTTTTTGTCTACCGCTCCCGCGCTTATCTTCAAAGAGACTTCACCTTGGGGGGAATCAACGATAAAATCCTCGTTTAAAGGATAATCAACGACTCGGATAGAGACGAAATCTTCCGCTTTCGCCGACAAAGAAAAGATGGCCAAGAATGCCACCCCCACAAAAAAACAGATTAAAAACCGGCCAAGATAATTATTTTTAATTTTATTTAAATCCATTAAACCTTGATTTTTATTCTTGATTTTTATTGAAAATTATGATAAAATGACTATTGATTTACTGCTGGCGGGATTAGTATAGTGGCAGTACACATCCTTCCCAAGGATGGCGCGCCGGTTCGATTCCGGTATCCCGCTTATTGCCCACGTAGCTCAGTTGGTAGAGCAACGCATTCGTAACGCGTAGGTCGTCGGTTCGAATCCGACCGTGGGCTTACTTCACGTATCTCTTCACTGCCGCGGAATCCATCAAGCTCTTTATGTATTTATCCACGTCCACCTTGATTAAAATCTGCCTCGCCTTGACGCTTTCTTTGCCGGTGTCCGGATCCACCAATTTTTTCTCCACTTTCAAAATGTGATAGCCGGTATTATTCTTCACTATTTGAGGATAAACCTTGCCGTCCGCCGTGGAAAAAAGCGCCGGCTCTAATTCCGGAGAAAGCTCCCCCTTGGTCACCCAGCTCATCTCGCCGCCGATATTGATGCCGGCTTCATCTTCGGTGTACTGCGTCGCCAGCGTCGCGAAATCAACCTTCGGGTTAAGCGCTAAATTTAAAACCTCATTTGCCTTATCTTTGGCCGCCTGATTAAAAGCCAAGCGGTCATCGCTGATAATCGCTTCCTGTAAATTTTCTCTGGCTAAAACCGGCTTCAAAACTTTTACTTTGAACTGGTTTAGATCCAATCCGTACAAAAGACGAATATCCTTTGCCGCCTTGTCTCTGGAACCGATTTGCGCCACCAATTTGTCAAAACCTTGATTCAGCTCACTCTCGGTGACGCTTTTTTTATACTCGGCCAATTTCAAATCAATTAATTTTAACGAAATTAAACGGTTAAAAATTTTTTCCGCGTCGTTTTTGCCAGCGGTGAGCGAGCCGTCAACCCCTTCGCGATTCTGTTTCAAAGCCGACTCCAGCAGATTCAAATCGTCCAGATAGCCGGCCAAGCCAACGGTCTTGCCGTTGACGCTGCCGGCCGGCAAAAATAAAATTTTAGCAACCGCCTGGCTAAACGGGTCATGCCAAGAAAATTGATAGGCGCCAAAAATATCAACGGCCACCACCAAAATCAAAATTAAAAGCGCCAACGCCAGTACCTTTAAAAGCGGACTTAATCTCTTTTTAGACATTCCTGCCGCTCTGCCAAAATACGAGGTAATGGTTCTGTCTAATTGAGGCGGCGGCATTCTTTTTACGCTTCCATCTTTGACTAAAATCGGCTTTTTAATTTTAGAAACGGGGGCCTCTCTCATCGGCCCGTCAACCAGAAAATTGGGCGCCGCTTTTCTAGATGGTGCCGGTTTAGTTATGGATTTTTTCGGCGTTGATTTTCTGATCTTAGAATTTTCCAACTCGTCCAAGACATATTTCCTTAGTTGTGATTTTCTTTCCGCCGGCAAATTGATTGGTTTGTTATTCATAAAATTTATTTACCCCGTTAAATAGGCAACTTTGTTGCCAAAAAATCCTGAAAGAATTTTTTATTTAATGGGGTTTGAAAAAATATCTCCACCATTTGACCGGATTGGGAAGTTCGTGTTCAACCGGCACCAGGATATTGCCCACTTTTTCCGAATCACCGCCTATCTCGTTGGTTATCGCATCCTCCCCTTCCCTTAAAATCAGAATGGTTCTTTCTCCCGGCTTTTGAAGTCCCAATTTCAATCGCGCTTCTTTTTCCGAATAATCTTTGTTCGACCAGGACTCAATGAGTGAACTGATTTGTTCGTTGTCGCTTTGTAATCTCCGGGCTTCATTTTCCAGATTTCTTATCTGACGGTCAATTTGGCGGCGCGAAATCAATTCTTTGACCAGATTCAAGCCAAACAAAATCAGCAATACCAAACTTATCACGGCGACTATTTTTGTCCGGGAAATTTTTCTCCTTAATAACATTTTAATTATAACACATAATGAGATGTCTACAAAATTATCTCATTATTTAATATTTAATCAGAAGTCAAATCATTGAAGGCGTCTTCGCCGACCTTGTGCCTGATTTTTTCCAAGAGATATTCGGCATTTTGCGCCGCCGGCAAAGAATGCCTTGTCCGCCAATTTAAAATCTCGCTGGACAAGGCGGCCGGATTTTTCATCTTTGGCAATTTTAATTTTGTCCTGGCATCATCGGTAAAAGAAATATAAATATCGCCCAATTTAAAAAGCGCGGCGAGCACCCCTTTTGACTGATAAGTGACATCCTGGATTTTGTCATATGAGACCTCGCAGACCGAACGGTTGAAAAAACCCTTCTGATCCACTTCCACCACCCGCGAATCAGTCATCACAAAAGCCGTAAAATAATGAGAGAGGTAGGTTCTTAAAGCCAGAACTAAACCGGCAATTAAAATGATGGAAAAAACCGCCATGCCCGGCACGCCTCGATTAAATAAAGGATAAATAAGAAAAAACGGCGTAATGATAAAAACAGCGGAAAATAAAATCGGCCAAAACTTTGACCAGAGCGAACGCCTAAACAACTTCTTGATGAATTCGCCTTTTTCCAAGCCGAGATGGCTGATTAAAACTTTTTTAAGCATAGAATTATTGTTTTTATTATAACATAAATCGATTCTTAGAAAAAGAAAAAGCCGTCGGTGCGAGACCAACGGCTACGGAATACAAAAAAAATGAACAGGCAAATAGGTGAATAATCAGACGGCGAGATTAAACAATGAGACAATAAGAGGGTTGCTTTCTATCAAGGATGATCTCCGCAATTCTCCCAAGGCGAGGATTGCCATTATCTCTGGCGTAGATTAATTTCTCTCTCGGCCAGAAAGAGTGCAGTATTCCCTCCAAAGTCGAGCTAACTGTCTGCCGGATATCGTGGTCATCATCGTCAAGCAACCGGATTAAGACCGCTTCAACTTCCTGGCTGCGCCGGTCTTTCAAGACCTCAATCGCAAACTTACGCAAACGCCAACTCATGTTCTTTAATGTGGTGGTGGCGGAAATTAATTGTTCATCTTCCCAATAAATCATCGAGGTCTTAAGCCCATTTTCCGCGATTTTCACCACTCTCTCATCAGGATCGGTGAGACAGGCAATAAACGCCAAATCAATTTGCGGGCTGAAAAAGTCATACAAAGCGAGACAGGCCCTTTGGCGCATTTCCGGATTTTCATCTTTGGTCGCGACAAGAATAATCGCCTTCTCGATTTGAGCGGCTCCTAAAGCGCTAACTCCCGACATTATTCGACGGAGAAAGATGAGCGCGTCTTTTCTGTCTGTGGCGGACAATCTGTGACGCGAGAGTGTTTTAATTAACTTCTGGACGAGCGCCGAAAATGCCTCTTTGATCTTGGTGGCTTCGGCGGCATCAACTGATGCCTTTTTACAACGCAGAAAAATAAACGCGTCCACTTGTCTGGAAACAAATTTATCATGAAGAAGCGTATCGATCAGCTTTTTGGTTTGGGAATGAGATCGATACCGATCTTCTTTTTGATTTTTACCGAGAAATACTCCCCGAAAAATCCCCCAAAATCCCCCAAAACATGTTGCTGTCGATATCGCCTGTCCCATGACTACCTCCTTTCAGCTCTCGCTGATTTTCCTTAATTTTGCCCCTTTTTTGTAAAGGAACTCGTCAAAACCACTTTGACTCTACATTCTATAGGATAATTTCGAATTTGTCAAGGAACCCAAAACCAAAAATAGAACCATCAAAATAGTTGCCAAAATGAAAAAAATTTGTTATGATAATTTTTATTCGGGGCGTTAGCTCAGCCAGGTAGATCCGCCAACTGGCGGACTTTTAAGCAAAATATTCATGATATATACAACTTACGTAATAAAAAATAAATCTTCTAATAAAACATATATTGGCTATACAAATAATATTAATAACAGAATAAAGCGTCATAATGGTGAATTACCAAATAAGAAATCGTCTTTCACAAGCAGAAATAAAGGTTTATGGATTTTGGTTTACAAAGAAGAATTTTCGGAGCGAGAAGATGCTATTCAAAGGGAAAAACAATTAAAAACTTCTAGGGGTAGAGAATTTATTAAAAATATAATTAACACGGGGCGTTAGCTCAGCCAGGTAGAGCAGTTGCCTTTTAAGCAAATGGTCACAGGTTCGAATCCTGTACGCCCCACAAAACTCCCGCCAAAATTCCTACCTAAATGGCAGGAATTTTTGTTTTTACTCCCAAGGTATAACCTGTTCAAAACCTCCGGTTGCGCAAACCGCTCCCTTTGTTTAAAATAAAGGAAGTCATTAAAAATCTCCTATGCCCGAAACCCTGGAAAAACTCCCGCCGCAAAACATTGAAGCCGAGCAGTCGCTTTTGGGCGCGCTTTTAATTGACAAAGACGCGATTATTAAAGTCGGCGACATCATCACCGCCGAGGATTTTTACCAAGACAGCCACGGCTTGATTTTTGATGTGATTTTGGAGCTGTTTGAAAAACGGCAAGCCATTGATTTGTTAAGCTTGACCAGCCGATTGGAAGAAAAAAAACAACTGGAGCAAGTCGGCGGCCGGAGCTACCTCGTCTCTTTGACCAACCAAATCCCTTCCGCCGCCCATGTCGTCTCCTACGCCCAAATCGTCCAGAAAAAAGCGACTTTGCGCCGGCTGATTTCCGCCGCTAACAATATCATCAATTTCGGCTATAAAGAAGAGCAGGAAGTCACGGACATTTTGGACAAATCCGAACAATCAATTTTCGCCGTGTCGCAAAAATACTTGAAAGAAAAATTCACCCACATCAAGGAGATTCTCTCCGAGGCCTTCAACCGCATTGACGAGCTTCATCGGGAAAAAGGCAAATTGCGCGGACTCGCGACCGGCTTCGGCGATTTGGACAATTTGCTCGCCGGGCTCCAAAAATCCGACTTGGTGATTTTGGCGGCGCGGCCTTCGGTCGGAAAAACCGCGTTGGCCTTGGACATCGCGAGGAATGTGGCGACCAAATACAAAAAATCAGTCGGGCTGTTTTCTTTGGAAATGTCCAAAGAGCAATTGGTGGACCGCCTGATTTGCGCCGCCGCCGGCGTGGGGCTTTGGAAAATGCGCACCGGCCGTCTGTCCGAAGCGGGCGACGACTTCCCCCGCATCGGCGAAGCGATGAGTGAGCTCGCCGAAAGCCAAATTTACATCGATGACTTTGCCAATACCAATATTATGGAGCTCCGTACCAAAGCGAGACGCTTACAGATGGAACACGGGCTTGATCTCATCGTAATTGATTACTTACAGCTGATGGAAAGTTCAAGAAATTACGGCGAAAATCGAGTCCAGGAGATTTCCGAGATCACCCGCGCGCTCAAAGGCATCGCTCGCGAGCTTGATGTGCCGGTTTTAGCCCTTTCCCAACTTTCGCGCGCGGTGGAGCAAAGCCACCCCGCCATACCCAAACTCTCACATTTGAGAGAGTCCGGCTCTATAGAACAAGACGCGGATGTGGTAATGTTTATTTATCGAAAATCCGCCGACCGCAGCTATGATGTCAATAATTTGTCGGAAGAAGAAAAGCACCTCGCCGAAATCCACATTGCCAAACACCGAAACGGCCCGACCGGCGTCATTACCTTGTTTTTTGACGAGGAAAGAGTGAGCTTCAAAAATCTGGAAAAAAATTTAGTCAGTCCGGAAATACAGATGTAATAAAATAAAAAAGCGTCCATTATATTTCAAATGGACGCTAATTCCCTTCAGCCATTCAGCTCCCCGGGTCAGGGCTATGTAGTCGGGTACTTAAAAAAACCCGACGGATACGGATAATAAATGTTCGTGTGGCGTTCCTCCGTCTATCTGCTCCGTCAACAGATGAACAGTTTTTCACCGCCCCTTATGAGCGGTGAACGCGTCGGCCGGGTCGGTGTCAATTAAGTAAAGACCACTCCTAGAACCGCCTGCCCGCCGTACTTGCGCCGAACGTTCTTCTTCATCGTGTAGTCCTCCGTGTTTTTGGCTATTTCTAGCCCCTTCAATTTGGTGCTTTATGCACCCTACAACGCACTACCATTATATCATATCCACAGAATTTGTCAATAGTAAAATACCTTTAAATTTAAACATTTATCTAAATTTAGATAAAAAAAATAGTCCAACCAGTTGCTAATTGGCTGGACTATAAAGTGTTGAAACACAACCGTGTTATTCAAACACCGAAGTGTTCTATGTCCGAGACAAAATAGTTTACATAATCAAGTTTCTCCTGTGCCTCGGTTTGGATTGAAGCGCTCGCGGTTTAAAACCGAATTATGGCCTTGGATTGCCGGCTTGACAATCGCTCCAATCGGAAAAGTACTACGCAATTTTACTATATCAGCTTAAAAAGCAACCGTCAAAAATAATTTATTAATTTTTTATTTTAATTTTTTAATTCATGCCTTATCCGTCTTCCATCCAAAACCTCATCAACCAATTCGCCAAGTTGCCTTCGGTCGGGCCGAAAACCGCCGAGCGGCTCGTTTTTTATCTTTTAAAACAGCCGGAAAGCGAGCTTCACCAATTCGGCGAAGCGATTGAAAATATTAAAGGCAAAATTAAAATCTGCTCCCGCTGTTTCAATTTCAGCGAGAACGATCCTTGTCCGATCTGCGCCGACCCGCGCCGCGACCAGAAGATGATTTGCCTCGTCGCCAAACCGCAGGATGTCATCGCGTTGGAAAAAACCGGCATCTATCAAGGCGTTTATCATGTCTTGGGCGGCAACATCAACCCGTTGGAAAATATCGCGCCGGAGAATATAAAAATCAATGAACTGGTCGGTAGAATTAAGAACAACGGCGTCACGGAAATAATCTTAGCTTTGAATCCGGATATTGAGGGTGAAACCACGGCGCTCTATCTGGTGAAGTTATTAAAACAATTTCCCAACTTGAAGATCACCCGCTTGGCCCGCGGCCTGCCGATGGGCGCGGATTTGGAATACGCCGACGAAGTGACTTTGGAAAACGCGATTAATGGGAGGAGGGAGGTATAAAAATAAACCCCGCATTGTTTCAATGCGGGGGAAACTTCAGACGCTAATTATTTTCCGTCGTCTTTCTCTCTTTCAAGCAAATTTTCCAATCTTTTGACATCTTGCGACAGCTCCTCAACAATTTCCGTCACCTCCGACCTAGCCCAGAACTTTACAATATAACGCAATTCTTTAATTCTTCCTTTAATGGTTTTTAACGCCGTGGTAACTGGATCCGACCGTCTACCGATTTTGCTCATTACTCTGTCCTCCTTGTTTTTCATCTTTAAACCCAAAGAACAAACGCTCCAAAAAACAACCCTCTTTTTGAGGGCTGTCTTTTTAAATCTTAATAATTTCCACTTCCGTGAGTTGCTGCCGGTGGCCGAATTTCTTGTGTTCTCTGGTCTTCGGCTTGTATTTGACGCCAACCACTTTTCTGGTGCGAGAAATGCCAATCACCTTGGCTTTGACTTTAGCCGCCAAAATCGGCGCGCCGATTTCCACCTTATCGCCATCAGCGACCAGTAACGCGTCAAACTCCACTCCCTCGGAAGCGCCTATTTTTTCAATCTTGATTTTGTCTTTTTCCTTGACGACATACTGCTTGCCGCCGGTCTTGATGACTGCGATCTTCATGGTTTTTACGGTAAATCTTAATTCTTGTTAATATTAACGCGATCAGCCAAATTTGTCAATAGTTCTATAATTTTTAATTTCCAATTTTTAATTTTATAAATAATGACCTAATTTTTAATTTTTAAACAACATTTTTTCTGTCATTCCCGCGAAAGCGGGAATCCAGACTAAAAAAAGTTGCGTGTTGCTTCTCCTGGATCCCCGCTTTCGCGGGGATGACGGTTTGAGGGATTATTTAAAAACTACAAAATTAAAAATTATAAAATTTAGTACGCCGTTAAAAATCGTGATTAGAATTTAAATTTATCCCCTATTTTCAAGTCATTTTTATCTACAAAATTAGCCGGCACTTCCAAAACATAATTGACGAAAGTTTTTGGCTGATAGGTGGCCAACGGTTCACCTTCTTGGGGCGGTGGCACATTCTTATCAAAACCGACAACCATCTCGTCTCGAATCCAAATAATGTCTATCGGAAATCGCATTTCTTTCATCCAAAAATTAGGAATAAAATAACCGTCATAGACAAAAAGCAGGCCGCAATCGGCGCAAAGCCCGCTCCGGCCGGATAATCCTTTTACTTTTTCTTCGTCGCTAACCGCCAACTCCGCCTTGATTTGCTTGTCGCCGATAGAAATAAATTTTGGTAAGCTCAAACTGCCAAAAACATAAATCAGGCCGGCGGCGGCGAAAAAAACAGCGGCCGAAGAAGTGATGGCGACCACTTTACGTAAAGAAACTTTTTCAATTGTTCCTAATTCTTTGAGCGGCATTTTTAAAATAAATTATCAGAATTAAAAATATCATCACCGCGATAAGCGCCAAAAAAACGATTAGTTTGCCAAAGCTGCTCGTAAAAATCGCGATTGAGCCGAAAGTTAAAGCAATGAGATAAAAAAACAAGACGGCCCCGCGATGGGAAAATCCCAAATCAAACAAGCGAAAGTGGAGATGTTTCCGGTCAGCGTGGGAAAACGGCGATTCGCGCTTAAGTAACCGTTGGATTATAACCCAGAGGACATCCAAAGCCGGCACGCCGATAACAAGCAGAGTGGTGGTAATTTTTGAGCCGGAAATAATGGATAAAACGCCGAGCATAAAGCCGAAAAAGATACTCCCGCCTTCGCCCAAGAATATCTTGGCGGGATGCCAGTTAAAAAATAAAAAAGCCAAAGCGCTGCCACCCAGAATCAAAGCGATAAAACTGGTCGCCGACATCTTCACGTCCCAATCTAAGCTTAACAAAAAAATAATCAAACAGGCAATCGCGGTGATGCCCGAAACTAAGCCATCCAAACCGTCTAGAAACTTAGTCGTGTACATCATCCCCATTAGCCACAAAAAAGATAAAACCAAGCCGGCGCCGGCGCCCAGATAAATAATCGAGTTCTCCTGTCCGCCGATCGGATTGGTCACAAAGCCGATGCGCACGCCGGCCCACACCGCGACCAAAGCCGCCAAAGTTGGCCAGATGATTTGTTTAAGCGGTTTAAGATTGAATTTATCGTCCAGAAAACCGCCGATCATAATGAAGAGCCCCCCGACAAAAACCGCCCACAAGAACTGGTCGGGAATCTTGGAAAAATTGGCCAGATGATAAAAACGGAATAAAAAAATCAAAACAAACACCGAGATAAAGATCGCCAGTCCGCCCAGAAGCGGGATCGGTGAAGCGTGGATTTTGCGTTCGTTCGTTTCCGGCTGGTCAATGACTTTAAATTTCAAAGCCAACCTAATCACCGCCGGCGTCAGAATCAAAGTCAATAAAAAACCGCCCGAGACGGCCAAAAGATAGAGAATGGTTTTGATTTCCATACATTGAAATTATAACAAAAAATCTATGAAAAAGAAAAGAACCCTTGCTTTCAAGCGCAGAAACAAGGGTTCTTATTTGGCGAAATTTTCCAGAATCGGGACTCTGCCTTTTTCTG
>JBBTQN010000013.1:17367-18873 GCA_038065695.1 Patescibacteria group bacterium
ATCAACCAACATAAGCCACCTCCTTTCTCGTTGTTTCAAAGACCTATAACCAAACGACTTCACTTAAATTAAGCATACTAAAAAGGCAAAAAAATGGCAATAGGCGTTAAAATCGACCGCTTCTGATCGCTTGCCTGATCCCCGCCATTAAAGTCAGGTAAAAATCCAAATTATTCAAAGTCGCCAGCCGCATCGCGAGCGGTTCACCGGTTTTAAATAAATGGTGAAGATAGGCCTTGGTGTAATGTTTGAGATTGGTATTGTTTATGGGTGAGAAATCTGCTTTGTAGCGAGAGTTAAGGATGTTTATAGTTTGGTAATTAAACCCCACCCCAACCCTCCCCTTCGTAAGGGGAGGGGGGTTCCCCCTCCTTACGAAGGAGGGGGCCAGGGGGAGGTTTAGATACAGCCGTCCATGTCTCGCTTCCCTCGTCGGAATCACGCAATCAAACATATCCACGCCCCGCCCCACGGCTTCAATGATATTTTCCGGCGTGCCGACTCCCATCAAATATCTCGGCTTATCTGCCGGCATTTCCGGTGTGAGATAATCAAGCACTTTATACATTTCTTTATTCGTCTCCCCCACCGCCAATCCGCCGATGGCGTAACCATCGAAATCCAACGCCGTAATTTCCTTCAAACTTTTCAACCGCAAGTCTTTATGAATCCCGCCTTGTATAATTCCAAAAATCTGTTGTCGACTTTTGACTTTTGACTTTTGACTTTTGACTTCCTGCGCCCATTTCGTAGTGGTATTTACTGCTTCCTCTATCTCCTTCCGACTCGCATCGGACGGCGGACAAACATCAAGTACCATGGCGATATCCGAGCCGATGATTTTTTGGATTGCCAAAACTTTTTTGGGCGTTAAAAAATGCCTGCTTCCGTCTAAATGCGACCGAAATTCCACCCCGCCCGGCAAAATCTTTCTTATTTTTGATAATGAAAAAACTTGAAACCCCCCGCTGTCAGTCAAAATCGGTCCGTCCCAGTTCATCAGCTGGTGAAGTCCGCCGGCTTTCTTCATTATTTTCATCCCCGGCTGAAGATACAAATGATAAGTATTGGAGAGAATTATCTGCGCGCCCAGTTCTTTCATTTCCTCGGCCGTCAAATTCTTGACCGCCGCCTTGGTCGCGATCGGCATAAAAAACGGCGTGTTAATTTCGCCGTGGTTTGTCTTGAGCTTTCCCAGTCGCGCTTGGGATTTTTTGGATTGTTTGAGTAGTTTGAACATTTTTTAGTAACCGGTAACCAGTAACCTGTCATTATTTTCAATAAAACTTTTCCGTCATCCCCGCGCAGGCGGGGATCCAGATTAATAAAAAGAAATACTTGCGGGTTGGCCTGGATTCCCGCTTTCGCGGGAATGACAAACAGAGAGTTCAATAATTTAGGATAGTTATCCTATAATTTAGTTGATTTTTCATCAACTATTGACAAAATCTGCCAGATATGATACAATGAATTTTAAGTAGTAAATTGACAAAAAAACGGAAAAAC
>JBBTQN010000013.1:18973-42375 GCA_038065695.1 Patescibacteria group bacterium
GTTGTCAGATAGTTGCAATGAGATTGCTCCGCAACTGGGCATGCACAGCCGAGAGCTGATGCAAAAGCTGAGATGGGATCGAGGTGTTATCACATATACTCCATCCTTGGTGGCAGAACAATCCGCCGAAGCCGATACTATCTCGCAAGACGAACAACCAAATTGGCGCGTGGAGATGCTGAAAAAGTATCTCAACCATGAGCCCTTGCCTCGCAAGGACGCCTGGTGGCTAGATGTTTCGTCCGGCTTAGTGGTACGGGAAATCCTTGATGAAAAGTCAGGAATCCCGATTCCGAAAGATGCAATTAAATTCTGGAGAGAAGAAATGTACCCCAAGCTTTACGAGGAGTACACTATTCAACTCCTTGAAACGGCAGACCAACCCGCCACACCTTAACCCAAAAGTTTATACGCCCCGCGTTTGACTATCCAGTCATCCGCGGGGTTTTCTTTTTTTTCCTTTCCCCCCCCTCTTAAAGAGAAAAATAAAATAAAAATTTAAGCCTATAAAAATTTAGAGACAAAATCAAGCCATTGGAGCGATGGCGAAGCCAAAGGTTATTCTGTTTGAGCCGAACGAAGCGAGGCGAGTTAATAACCTTAGCGACAATGGCACCAGATTTTGTCTAAATTTTTATCCAGATTAAATTTTTGTTTTATTTTCCTCTATACTTCCACACTAATTTTTATTTTATTTTTTCTCACTCCACCACTCCATCCATCTGCCCCAAAATCGGGTCGTTGAAAGCGGTGGTGATCGCTTTGAGCGCTTTGGAAATATCCGCGCCGGTTTCCGCGTCTTTGGCGGCAAGCGATGAGTCGGAGACCAAAATTAAAATTTTGCCTTCATCGGCGGCAGTCGGCTTGATGCTGACGTTAAAATCCGCTTCCGCGCCTTTGGCCGTCTTGGCCAAGCGCGAAATGCTCCAAGTCACTTTATTGGTTCGAGCGTCAAAGACCAAATCGCCGGTATTGTGGTTTTCTTTGCCCGCCCAAGAAACATTCTTTGGCAAAGAAATCGTCACTTTCAAATCCCTAATATCGTGCAGATTGTTGAGCAAGGCCGCTTTAATGTTGTAAGTGGAGGTCTGGCCGACTTTGGGCGTGATTGGCCCCAAGCCCAAAGGAATATTGTCCTCGTCATAATAACGCGCTTGGACTTGCAAATTCAAATCCGAACTGATGGAATTGGTGATCGTCTTGGTCTTGGTGGAAATCTCACCGCTTTCCGCGCCGGTTTGTTTAGCCGTGGCTTCCGCGTCGCTTTCCACGCTGAATTTACTCGCGTCTCGGCCAACCGAGGCCGCGTCTTTAACTCTGATTTGCCAACTGATTTCGCCCTCCTGGCCGGGCTTCAACTTTAATAATTTTGGCTCTTCTTTGCCGGTCCAACTCACCACGCCGGTTGTTGATTTTATTCCCTTGCCGGCTGCCAAACTGCCCCAATCCAAAATCTGCGAATCTAAGTGAGCGGCAATTTCAATATTTTTTAAATCGGTCTCGCCGGTATTTTTAAAATTCAAAGTGTAAAATAATAAATCATCAAAGTTTATCGGCTGGTCTTCGGCCGAACCGTTAATCACCAAGGTTAAACTCAATTGGTCTTTGACCACGCTGGTGGTCAAGCTGCTTTCGCTTTGCAAGACATAATCATCTTGGTATTTGAGCTGGATCCTCGCTTTGAAATCGCGGTTGCCCTCCTCGGTGATCGCCGAATAATTGCCTTTTATCTTTATTTCTCCCTCCTCGCCGGCTTTCAGATTGATAATATTCCAAATATTGTCATTTTCGCCATCCGACGGGTCGGGGTCGGACGAGGCGAGAGTAAATCCATCAGGATAATCAGCCACCACTTGTAAATCAACCAAATCTTTGTCGCTTAAATTTTTGTATTTAAAATCATATTCCGTTTCTTGGTTGGCGAGGATTTTTTCCGGACCTTTAACTTCAAAGCTGATCATTGACGAGGAAACCATCGCGTCTAAAATCGTCTCTTGTTTGAAATCGGCGTTCATATTAGCCGGCTTAAAGCGCAATTCTCCCCGAAATGTTTGGGTGGAATTTAAGGCGGCGGTAAGCGTCCCTTTAAGCTTTATTTCTTTTATCTCGCCGGTTTTCAAAACGGAAAAACTCCAAATGTTGTTTTTTTCACCGGTTGCCTCTGGGTCGCTTGAAGAAGCGTAGGTGAAATTATCCGGGTAAAACATCGTCAGCTCCAAGTTGTACAGATTCACCTTTTCCCGATTGGTAATTAAAATGCTGTAGGTCCCCTCTTCACCAGAAACGATATTGACGGGCGGCTCGATTTTGAAAGTGATCCGCTCATTGGTGAAACTGTCGCCGCCAAGTTTGCCAAACAAGAAAAAACCGCCGGCCGCCGCCAAAAGAAGCACGGCAAAAACGCCGATTAAAGCGTAAATGGTGGTCTTCCAAGCCGGCCGCGGCGGTTTTTTTAAACGGCTCAAATCGGGAATCCGGCCATTGCCATCCACATAGACCTCGGCCAAATCGCGCTGGATATTTTTGCGTCTCTTTTTTCTTAGCATAATTTTTGTATCTTTATATTTTCCATTGCTGATTAAATTAGCGGGGTCATTTTCCTCTTCCTTTTTATTGTCACTCTCTATTTTATCCGCCGATATTTCAGTTTCGTTAAAATCATCAACTTCTTTCTCCTGCCAGTCTTCGTCTAAATTTTTAAGTTTTGACCTTTTTAACATATCGCTATATTAATTTCTTATTTTTTAGGCATGATATTTTGCTGCGTAACATGCTACGTAACAAACCCAGTGTAGAGACGCATTGCAATGCGTCTCTACGACGACAATTATTTTTTTAATTTTTTATTTTTTTATTTTTTCAACCCCGCGAAATAAAACAAATCAGTCGTCAATTTTCCTTCAAAAGTGATTGAATTATTATTAGTTTTCGGATTTTCCGGATAAGTGATTTGCGGCGAATAACCCGTGGGATAATTCAATTTACTCACGACCCGGTCCTCGTTTTGTCCCGATTGTTTCTGGACAAACAAGCTGTAAGAATCATATTTCATCTCCGGCAGGAAAGCCGCCATCACCCGACCCAAAATACTTTTATTTTCTGCCGGCGAATCTAACAAATCAAGCTTGAAAGGCAGCTTGTATTCCAAAACAATATCTTGCGACTCGCCCGGTCCCAAAATAACCCAATTGGCAAAAACGGTTTTATTATTTTCATCGTAAATTTTTGTGTCCGAAGCCAAGTCAACTTTTGCTTCGTCTTCCGGCTTTAAGTCTTCCGATTCTTTGAGGTATTCTTCGGGCTTTTTGAAATCAGACGCCTTTGGCTCACTAAAACCAGCGGCGTGAACCAGCTCGCTTCCCAAAGGCACGTAAACCCGCAAATAGCTCCGATTCGGCGTCTTGGTGAAATAGGCGTCAGTCGGCCCGAAATGACGACGGGAAATCAGGACTCGGTCAATAATTGAGCCATCTTCGGCCACATTGGCTTGGTGATATATTTCTTGGGAAATGACGCTGTCCGTTTTTCCGCCGCCGATATTGGTGAAGACCACGCTCAAATAATCTTTCGGCGTATCTTTCATTTCCCCGCTCCAGCCGTTTTTAACGGCGAACTTTTCCTGCTCCTCGTCAGACAGATAAACTAAAATATCTTTTTGTTTCAATCCTTCGCCCAACGCTCCCGCCAGGTCAAAAAAATTTTCCGGCGAGACGGCGAATAATTTTTCAATCAATTTGGGCGCTAATTCGGAGAGGATTTTCTTCGGCTGGTTGGCGCTTTTGTCGTATTCCAGCTCCACGCTTTTTTGAATTTCGGTCTCAAAGTTGGCCGCCGTAATCGTTTTGCCGTAAGCCGGCATCTTGATGCCGCCCACCACCCCCAAAAGCCGACTCATCCAGTCGGAATTAATGGCGATGACCCCGTCTACGCTCGGACCGCCGCTCTTGGCATAAAACCAAGCGATTTTTTGCGCCGAGGTCGGCCAGTCCGGCCACCAATTGGCGTCCTGAAATTCCCATTTGGTATTCATCACTTGAAACGGCTTGGGCGCCTGATACATTTGATAAAAGCCGGCGCGCATATCGTAAGTGCCGCCCGAAGGCAAGTTAATTTTTTCGATTTTTCCGTCTTTGAGATCAACCAAGGCAAAACTGCCCATAAAGCCGCCCGTCGGTCTTAATTCATTATCGTTTTGAAAAACTAAAAGATACCGCTTAAAGCCATGGTCGCCCAAAAACGGAATTAAAAAATCAGCCGTTTCATTGGCGCTCTCCAGGCCGCTGACGAAAAGGGGCAATTTTTCTTTGAGTTCTACGAATTGGGCGCGATTCTGATCGGGAATGATTTTGACGCTGACTTTGTCCAAATTACCCTGCGCCGACTTCAATTCATTGAGCGCCAACTCGCTTTCCGCTCTAAAAATTTTTATCTTTTCGGTCAAGGTTGAATCTGGCTGGCTCCCCGCTTGATTGACGCCCTTAAGCAAATATTCGCCCGCCGCCGACAAATGCTGGCCCAACTGTAAAATATTTTTTCCGCTTTTAAAGCCGTTCATCGGCAGGATTTCCGCCAAAGCCGTCACGAACGATTGAATGGTCGCGAGTTCTTCTTGCGCCGCCGAAAAATCTTGATTGGCGGAAGAAAAATAATCCTGCGCCGAGGCCAAATTAAGCCCCATCAATTCCGCCTGCGCCGACTGTAAATTGTTTAATGCTTCTTCCGCTTCCCCTAAGACCAACCCTTTGGCTTTTTGGACGTCTTGCCAATAGAAAATCGCTTTTAAGGGCAAAGCGATGACTATGGCCATAATAATAAAAGTGATGAGTGGCCGGAAAGAAAGGAGTCGCGGCAAAAAGGCAAATTTGATTTTAGTGGACGAGATTTCCGGTTTGGGAATGTTGAGCTGGGGTAGGCGGACTTTGATTTTTGGGATTTTAACGGAATAATTTTTTTCCAAGATAAAATCCGGCTTCTCGACTTTCGTTTTGAGTTTGGTAATTCGGCTTCTTTCTTCATGTCTCCCATCGTCAAATTCAATCACCTCGTCCTTTTTAAATAAAAAATCTTTCACGCTGCCGAAAATGAAAGCGAAGAAATGGCCAAAAAATAAAATCGCCTTTTTAAAACTGGAAAAAATAAAAACGAGAAAACTAACAGTGGCGGTTTCCTCCCAGGCGATGGTTTGATGGGCGGATTCAAAATCCTTTTTCGCTAAAGGCAGTTTGGGTGAAAAATCAACGCGATTTAAAATTCTCTTAAATGGCTGGGTTAAAAAAATAAAAAAACTCTTCAACCAATTGATAATCTCGCTGTCTTGGAAAGAAAAAAATTCAAATAAATAAAATTTTGACAAGACATCTCCCGCCGGCAAATCTTGATAATTAAAAGACGGCGTCTCTGCTTTTGGCCTCACTCTCTCGATGAATTTCGCCCGCGACAAATCCAAGAGATGAGGCGACTGGTAATAATCAAGCGGATGACGGCCAATCTTTATCGCCACGCTCTTTTCCTTTTTTATTGCCAAAGAAATCCGTCGTTTTTTCAACTTCGGCTTATCTCCCCTTGAAAGAGCTCTTGTTTTTTTGGTAATTCGTTTTGCCACCTTCGTTTTTTAATAAACCGCCACAACCGTCATCCCGGCGAAAGCCGGGATCCAATTTAAGAGAGTCTAATTCAAATTAGTCTGGATTCCCGCTTTCGCGGGAATGACGAAGTGGCGAAATTAATTTCTTAATTTCTTAATTTCTTAATCTATATTATACCATAAAACAGATTTTAAAAACAATTAAAAACAAAATATGGGATTGTGGATAATTAATTGGCTATTGACAAAAAATAGTCGTTATTATAGAATAATACTACTTCTAAATATTGAATATATTCAACTTCTAAAGCTCTTTCCGAAGCTCCGGGACAAATACGTCCGATTCCTCCTTTTGTTTCCTTTATTTCTTCCGGAGCTTTCCTAAGTGTGATTTTCAGGGATTTCATTCCTACCTCAAACATGCCGCTCATCCCCTGGCGGCGTGATGACTTTCCTGAAAATCCGAGGTGGCTTGGTTTCCCCCCCTTGCCACTTCACCACCTACCCCAAGGCGATTGAGGAAAATTGTCGCCTTGGGGTTTTATTTTTGAGATAACAAATAAATCACTAAAGTTTTTTTCGCGCAATCTTCCCATAAATATTTTTTCACATTTTCATACCCTTTTTCGATTAAATCATCGCGCAAAATTTTGTCATCCAAAACTGACTCAATTTTTATCGCCATTTCATAGATATCACCCGGGTCAAAATAAACCGCGCTATCGCCCAGTATTTCCGGCAAACAGGAAGAATTGGCGCTGATTACCGGACAGCCTTGGCTTTGCGCCTCCAGGGGCGGCAAACCAAATCCCTCCATCAAACTGGGGAAAACATACGCTTTGGCATTTTTATAAAGACAAAATAATTGTTCATCTTTAAGTTCGCCGGTAAAAATTATATTTTTATCATTAATATTATTTTTTAATCGCTCATAGAAAAGATCGATTCGGCCGGCCAAGACCAATTTTAAATTATTAGGCAGAGACGCATGGCAATGCGTCTCTACAATTTTAAAAGCCGAAATTAACTTTTCTAAATTCTTGTGCGGATAGGCCGAGCCGACATAAAGGAGATAGTCGCCCAAAATGCCCAGATTATTTAAAGCTTCAGCGCAATTTTCGTTTCGGACTGCTGGAATGCCAACGCCTTCATAAGTCACAACGACTTGCTCTTGACCGACATGAAGAAGATTAACAATATCTTCCTTGGTATACCCGGAAACGGCGATTATTTTATTCGCTTTTTTCGCCGCCGAATTCAAAATCAGTCGATAAAAAAACAATTTTATCTGATAAAGCCAAAAAGGGAGAGTAGTGGCGCGGCTATCGGGATAATGGGAAATAATCAAATCATGGATGGTGACCACAAATTTGCCGCGATAAAAAATCGGGACATTGAAATGAGGAAAATGCACCAAATTAAATTGGTGTTTTTTTAAAATCCGCGGGAAGATGACCTGCTCCTTAATTGAATAGGCCCGGAAATCCGCCAATTCCCTTTTGAAATTCGGATTCTTCGGCTGATATTCATTGAAATTGCTCTTCTGTAAAAAAACCACGTATTGATTTTCCGAATCAATCTTTTCCAAATTTTCAATAAGTTTTTCGATGTAGCGCCCGATGCCGCGATGACGCGTGCCGTATAAACGGGCATCTATGCCTATCGTCATATTTTAAATTTTTAAGTTATTGTAATTATTTTCTCTCCCTATAAAATCATAAACCTACAAAATTGTTTAAATTCCAAATCCCAAATCACAATTTCCAAAAAAATCTCAATGACCAAAATTCAAAATCAAAAAAATAGCAATAAATTTAGAATTTTTAATTTATAATTTATTTGGAGCTTGAGATTTTAAATTTGGTGCTTTTAATCACTTTTTATTTTATAACTCACTTACGAAATAAATCCATCACTTCCCTCCCCGTCCTTTCCCAACTAAACATTTTCGCTCTCTCAATCCCTGCTTCAGAAAACCGCTGCCTCAATTCGGCGTCCCCCATTATCAATTCTACCGCATTTTTGATTTCATTGACATTGTAGGGGTCAACGAGAAGCGCCGCCTCTCCCGCTACCTCCGCTTGCGAAGAATTGGCGCCGCAGACCACCGGACAGCCGCAAGCCATCGCTTCTACAATCGGTAAGCCAAAACCTTCATAAAATGAAGGATAAACCAAACAAGACGCTAAATTGTACAAGGCTGGCTTATCTTCTTCATTAATATAACCGAGATATTTTATCTGCTGATTTTTTCCGATCATTTTTAAAATTTTTTTATCCCGCCAACCGCGACCGCCGGCAATCACTAAATTCCGACCCTGACACGCCCTAATCACATTTTCAACATTTTTTCTCGGCTCCAAGGTGCCTAAAAATAAAACAAATTCTGCCGGCAAATCGTATTTTTGCTTTACCATTTCAAACGATTCATCAGAAAATTTTCTAAATTTCTTCCCTATTCCCGGATAAACCACCTTGATTTTTTCCGGCTTGATTTCTAAAAGCTCGACTAAATCATTTCTGGTGTTTTTCGAATCGGCAATAACCAAATCGGCTTGATTCAAAATTCTTTTGGCCAAAATCAACTGGTGCCACCATTGGCTCTTGAAAGTGAAAAATTCCGGAAATCTCAAAAAAGACAAGTCATGAACGACCAAAATCTTCCGGCAATTACCGGACCAAGAGATAAAATGCAAATTGGGCACGAATAAAATATCCACGCCGCCGATTAGTTGGTCAATCTTCGGCCAATTCAAAAAATTTACCGCCAAATTGAAAATCTTGTTGGGATATTTAAAGCCAACCGGCCGGACATTTTCCCGGCCGAACTCGGGGAAAGCAACCGGCTTGGCCGAGTTGTAAAATAAAAGATATTGATTTTTTTGGTCCAATTCAAAAATCGCCTTCAACAGATTGAAGGCATACCACGATACGCCGGAATAATTTTTATTCATCAAACAGCGGGCATCAATGCCAATTCGCATAATTTTTAATCTAAATTCCTTATATTCGCTACCAATTCCCTGATTTTATTTTTAAATAATTCTACATCAAATTGCCGCGTGTGTTCCCTGATTTTTTCCGGATTATATCTTTCCGGCCGAAAACGAATCACCTTGTCCGCCAGCTCTTCCCAGATCTGCTCGTCAAAAAACTCGCCGGTCTCCCCTTCCCGGACGGTTTCCGTGGCGCCACCAGCTCTATAAGCGATGACCGGCCGGCCCGAAGCCATCGCCTCTACCGCGGTAATGCCGAAATCTTCTTCCTGCGGATTCAAATACGCGATGCAATCGGCAAAAAGCCGTCTTTTTTCTTCGTCCGGCACTTTACTTAAAAATTCAACATTATTTTTGGCGATTGACTTGAGATGTTTGAATTCCGGACCGATGCCAAAAATTTTAAGCGGGATATTCAGCCGCGAGAAGGCCTTGACCGCCAAATCAATTCTCTTGTAAGGCACGAGCCGCCCGCCCGCCAAATAATATTTTTTGGGATTTGAAGAAATAAAAAATTTTTCCGTTTCCACCGGCGGATAGATCACCTTACTGTCGCGGTTGTAATATTTTTTAATCCTTTCTTTGACGGTATAAGAATTGGCGATAAAATAGTCCACTCGGTCAGCCGCCAAACGGTCCCATTGGCGCAATTTCCGCAAAGTAAGAGGCAGAAAAAATTTTATCGGCGGAATTACTTTTAACTCCTGAAGATAGGAGTGAGTATCGGTCCACAAATATCTGGTCGGCGTGTGGCAATAACAGAGATGAACGCTTTTGGGGGGAGTCAAAACGCCTTTAGCGAAAGACGAAGCGCTTGAGATCACTAAATCATAATCCGTCAAGTTGTGGCTTTCAATCGCCGCCGGCATGAGCGAAAGCCACCATTGATAATGAGAAACTCCCAGCGGAGTTCGCTGTAAGAATGAAGGGCGGATATCCTTGTCGGCAAAAAAAATATTGGTGTTTTTTTTGTCCAGAATCAAAGTGAAAATCGGCGCTGCCGGAAACATTTCTTGAAGCGTTTTTAGGACTTGTTCGGCCCCGCCGTCTTGGGCCAGATGGTCGTGGACTAAGGCAATCTTCATGGGTTTATCTTAGCGAAAGGGTTAGGGTTTGGCAAATATCAAAAATTCCTTCCCTTGTTTCAAGGGAAGGTGCCCCGCATTTTGCGGGGCGGAAGGGTCTAAATTAAGACCTCCCCCGGTCCTGGGCAGCGCCTATCGCTCCTTATGGTCGCGACAGTCGGCGTTCAGCTACGCTCTTTCGGAGCTTGCTTCACTGCTGCCCGTCCTTCGGACCCCCCTCCTTAAAACAAGGAGGGGGATTTATTTAATTAAAAAAACCGCCCAGAAACCTAAGTTTACGGGCGGTGAGTCAATTGTCGGAGTTTTTTTTGCTCTTTTGCCGTTTCCTTTTCGCTTGAAACGAGAAACGCCACCAATTATTAATGGCAAAGAAAACAGGAATCGGCCAAAGCAAGGAAAGAAGAACGCTTAAAGTTTTTGGTTCTTTGCGCCATAAGAAATAGGTGAACAAAACAACAACCACCGCCAAATACGCCAACGCTATTCCCAAAATCAACTTCAAAAACAAAAAAACAATATCCACGGTTTTTTTCTCCTTTCTATTCAGTCTCTTGGCTTGCTCCAAAAATCCCGACCAGCAAAACCACAAATGAGGCGAAGACCACCACAATAATCAATCCCCCCAAAATAATCGGCCACGCAAGACAAGCCGTGATTGTTCGCCATTCCTTAAATTTGTAGTCGTCTCGGGCCCAGCGGGAAAAATAAAATCCCACCAAAAGATAAGCAACGACAATCAAGACCAAATAAAACCACATTTTCTTATCCTCCTTTCATGGCCTTTTCAATAAGGTGACTTTCGCCATTCGTCGTGCTTCATCGTCATTTGCCATATAGGCAGCCAAAGTGAAAGGCCAAATAATGAAAAATAGCATCCAAGTAGATATTTCTCTGAAGCTAATTTCAAAATTATGAGCCAAGATAACGAAAATAGCCAAGACGCCAAAAAGCAAATACGCCAACATCGCCAAGCCAAAAATCATCAATCCACTCATTGCGAAATCCTCCTTTCATTGCCTTCTCAACATGCCGGCGATTATCAAAACCGCGAATCCGATAAGCGCGCAAAAAGCGATTATCTCGCCAAAAATGTACTTCATTTTTCAATCCTCCGTTTGTCAAAGAACTATTCCGTATTCTAAAAACTAAAAACTACAAACTTCCGCCAAGGGCGGATCCGCCTATGGCGGAAAAAACCCACAACCTATTCCGCCTTCCGCTTTTTTAAAATCGCGAAAGGCGTTTTAAACAGGATCATTAAATCCAGCTTCGGACTCCAATTCTCCATATACCAAGTATCTAACCGCACTTCCTCGTCAAAGTCAAGGTCGCTCCGGCCGGACACCTGCGCCATACCGGTCATCCCCGGCTTGATGGTTAAAATCTTTTTATGATGCGTCTGATACCGCGCCACTTCCTCCACCTCGTGCGGCCGCGGCCCGACCAAACTCATCTTGCCTCGCCAGACATTAAACAGTTCCGGCAGCTCATCAATGCTGAACCGACGGATAAACCGGCCGACCCGAGTGATGCGCGGATCATCTTTGAATTTTATCATCGGCGTCCCCGCCCTGACATTTTCGTGCTCTTTGACGAATTTCTGGTCAAAACGATATTTATGCGCGTCTTTGATCATTGACCGGAATTTGAAATATTTAAACGGCCGGCCCAATTCGCCGATTCTTTTATAAGAAAAGAAAACCGGCCCGCGGGAAGTCAGCTTAACCGCCAAAGCCACCAAAATAAATATCGGCGATAATATGATTATAATTAAAAAAGAAAAAACAAAATCAAAAATCCTTTTATAAATTTTGCCCCAGCCGTCCAAACGGGTTTTTTTTACTTCCACAATGGGCAAGCCATCCACCGTATTAATTTCAAAATTATTGATCGGAAAATCAAAAATATCAGCGACGAATTTAAGGGCGATATGATTGAGATAAGAAAAATCGTTGAGCCGCGAGAGCGCCTCTTCAGATAGAGAAGGCGTGGAAACCAAAATCTCGTCAAACTGGTCAGCTTTTTTAAATTGCTCCAATTTCTTTTCCGTCGCTTCGCTAAAATCGTTAAATTCGTCCACCACCCGAAATCCCGATTTAATGTTTTTAACCAAAGATCTAGTGGTCTCTTTGGCCAGTCCCCCTTCGCCGATAATAACAACCCGATGGACGCCGATACCAAAATAATAAAGCGCGTGCTGTAAGAGCCGCACCAAGCCGCGGCCGAAAATGACAAAAACGATGCTAAAAAACCAACCCGCCAAAATAAT
Organism: Patescibacteria group bacterium; assembly: GCA_038065695.1. Taxonomy (GTDB): domain Bacteria; phylum Patescibacteriota; class Patescibacteriia; order 2-01-FULL-39-33; family 2-01-FULL-39-33; genus JBBTQN01. The sequence continues at coordinate 30,908 of JBBTQN010000013.1, forward strand.
AAAACGGGAATCAAACAGATTGCGGCTGAAAAAGAAAACAAACATTAAAATCGCGAATGCCGTGGAACAACCCAAAATAATCTTAAAAATCTCGTCAATTAAGCGCCGCGTGCCAGTCATGGAATACAGCCCGGCGATCACAAAACTGAAAACCCAAATTAAGGCGATGAGCCACATCAAATCCATAAATTCGCCAAAAGGCAAATTGAAAATCACCGGCCTGATGTTTTTCACCGGTTCCCAGTAGCGGATAAAATAAGAAGTGATTCCCGCCAAAATTATCATCAGATAATCAATCGGCACTAAGCTGGCGGAAATGGCGATCTCGGATCGTTTCATGTATTAATTTTAACTCATTATCCTACCATAAAAAAGATATTTTGTCAAAAAGTGAAACAAAACCTGAAACAAAATAATAATGTTATATGTTACATGTTGCGAGTTACATGATAAAAAAAGACCAGCCGACAAAACATCAAAAGACGTTAGTCAAACTGGTCATAGTGTGCAATAAATTCCCTCCGGGCTTAACTGGTGAGCCGCTTCAGTGCTTCAAGATAGCGCTCGGTCGTGCCGATAATGATATCCCGCGACAGCCTGGGCATCGGCGCCGTTTTATTCCAGCGCCCGGCTTCGACTTCTTTTTCCAGCCATTCGCGGACGAACTGCTTGTCCAGACTCGGCTGATCGCCACCTGGTTTGTATTGGTCTGCCGGCCAGAAGCGAGAAGAATCCGGGGTCAGGACTTCGTCAGCCAAGACAAGTTCACCGTCAAGCATCCCGAACTCAAACTTGGTGTCGGGAATAAGGATCCCTTTTGTCTTAGCATATTCATTGGCCAAAAACAAAACCAAACTGGCCGTTGCCGCCACGGCCGATAACTCAAGCGGCGTGATCAAACCCCGATTCAGCGCCTCCTGGACGCTGACGTTCTCGTCATGCTGCCTTTGTTCTTCCTTAGTCGCCGGCGTAAACATCGGCATCGGCAAAGCATCAGCCTTCTTCATTCCGGGTGGCAATTCAACCCCGCAGACCGCGCCGGTTTTCTGGTAGTCGCTCCAGCCCGACCCATAAAGGAAGAGTCGGACTACGGCTTCAACTGGAATGATCCGGTCGACTTTATAAACGAGCATGCTACGGCCAGCGAGCTGACCGGCATACGGGACGACATCGGGTTGAAGTTTGATGATTTCCTGCCCGTCGGCGGTGAGGAAATGCGTCTTCAGCCACGGCAAAGTGCGCTTCAGCCAGCCAAACCAGAAAACTGACATTTCAGTCAGCACCCGGCCTTTTTCTGGAATCGGATCAGCCGACACCACATCAAAGGCTGAAAGCCGGTCCGTGGCAACTAATAAAAGATACTGGCCAAGGTCATAAATATCTCTGACCTTGCCCCGACCCAAAAGCTTAAGGGTCGGACAATTGGTTTCATAGACTACATTCACTGTTCATTCCTCCTTTTCTGTTGTAAAAAAGTCTTCTCCTCCCATTGGAAAAGACCGCAAAACTGCACTGCGTTAAAATTAACAAGAAAAGATGCAGATGTCAAGCAAAATATAATGCTAATCTACGAATCGGTCATTCGCATGAATTCGCATTCATTCGCATACTATTATACAAAAAAAGACCAGCTAAACTCGGGTGAGTCCAACTGGTCACAAAATCCCCTCCGTCTTATAAAGGCTTAATGGCCGAAAAAGCCACGGTGTTCCTTGCTGACGTAAGCAACACCTAAGCCACTGCTAGCAAAGAACGCCTGAACTTCACTAAGCTTGTTGCCGTCGGCTGGTACTACGCCGCCGATACAACCGGCCTGGACCAAAAGTTCCGGACCTTCCAGCGGATCACTTTCCTGTTTGCGTTTAGCATACGGAAAGAAGCCGTCAGAAGCAAAAATTGATCCTTGAGTTTGATGGCCGGAACGTTTGGCGCGATCCAAACAGAGCTGAACGCAGGCAATCCGGTCCTGTTGACCGCAACCCAAGCCAATCAACATACCGGCTTGAGCTAATGCTACCGTGTTGCTAATGGCACGCCAAGCCGCGGCCCACGCTATCATCAGGTCTATAAAACTTGGGCTGGTCATTAATGGATTTGCTGCCGGCAACCATTCAATTGTTTCATCACTTCGATCAAAGACGAAATGCGGAGCCAGTTGTTTAATCCAGCCATCATCAACCGGCCGAACCATCCAAAGCGCTGGCGGCATTGGCGGGTCAAGCAAAGCGGGATTGGCCAGTAAACGGCGCCGTTCTCTTTTACCCAATAAAGTAATGCTGGCTTCGGAGAAATTCGGGGCGAAAACCACGTCCACACCCCAATTCTTTCGGCCGACAATAGGAAGATCACGGTCCGGTACGGCAAACAGCGCTTCACTAATATTGTCGGAAACTGGAAAATTCACCACAATTTCCGCGCCCATAACTGCCACCGTATCGCCAAAGAACGCTTTTTGTAAAGCATCTACCGGGTTATCCCAGTCAACACCGACACCGCAAGGATTGGCATGTTTGCAGGCAATAGCAATGTATGGTACTTTGCCAAAGTTTCGCCGGCAAGCTTCAGCCAGCAATCTCATAATTGCCAGCACTCTGTGGCCATCAGCGTAACTGATATAACTGGGATCGCCGGAAACCACGGTGAAATTGCGCAGTGCTAATGGATCTTTGGGCTGGGGTGAGAGATTGGTAAAAAGGGTTGCCGGTGATTGATCACGATTTTCACCATAAGCCAATTGGCGCTCCGCCTGACCAACCATGCCGTCAAATTTACCATCACTGTGAAACCGCGCCGAATCGAGGCAATAGCCGGCAACAATATACTCGGCTTTGGCGCGGAGATACTGCCGAGTCTTTTCATCAACATTGCCGTTCTGGCGCAACTGATCGATAACGGTTTGGCGATCAGCCGGATCACAAATAACAATCCGGCCGCCCTTGGCTGCGGAACGCACCATAGTCGGCCCGCCAATATCGGTTTGCTCAACAACCGATTCAATCGTCGCATCTGGCTTAGCAATCTCCGCTGCCAGCGGATAAAAGTCACAGCAAACCAAATCGATTCGCAGAATTCCAAGCCGATCCAATTCAGATTGGTCTTCTTCACAGTCCCTGGCCAAAAGCCCGGCATGAACCTCACGCGAAAGTGTCACCACTCGGTGACCCAGTATGGCACCCGCATCCATGCCGCTTTCACGCATCCGCCTCATCATCATCGGAATGTCGTCTGGCTTTTCGCTGAACGTAATACCACCGAGTTGTGCTTGAATGACAAAACTTTCAAGCAGCATGTCGGCAACGTCGCCAACCTCGACGCCGGCCCGTTGTAAATGCCGACACGTGCCGCCAGAGGCTAAAATCTGCCAGCCTAAACTGACTAACTGACTAGCAAAGTCAACAATCCCTTCTTTACTGTAAACACTAAGTAGCGCTACTTTCTGTCTTGCTGTCGCATTCCCTGTCATAATTATTCTCTCCTTTCACTTATGTTGACTAGGCTGATTCTTCGGCTGAAATTCCACATTGTTCAAATAGCGCGTCTAAGTGTTTCAGGCCCTGCCAGGGATCGAAACACGCATTCAGCGCTGATGCCTTCTCGGCATCCTTTAATAGGGGGGCAACTAGCTCGTGCTCGGCGATTAAGGCTTTGAGTTCCCGCCCTTGTTCCATCGCCGCAAAAGAAGCTTTTTGCACCAATCGATAGGTTGCTTCGGACTCAAGCCCCCAGCCGACCAGCAGATCTTTTACCTGTCCCGAGAAGATACAGCCCCGGGTCAAGTTCAAATTCCGCATCATCTGGTCCGGAAAGACTTCCATCTTTTCCAAAACCCACGCCAGCTTCTTCAGCATGTAGTGGACGAGATGAAAAGTATCGGGTAGCATCACCCGCTCCACCGAAGATTGCGAGATGTCGCGCTCGCCCCAGGTTTGAATCTCTTCTAAAGCCGCCAAGGCGTAACCGCGGATCAGACGAGGCATCCCGCAAAGCCGCTCGGTGACGATGGTATTCTTTTTGTGTGGCATCCGCGAGGAACCGGCCTGCTTTTGGCCGAACGGCTCACGCACTTCGAGCACTTCGGTCTGAGCCATTAGCCGAAAATCTTGAGCGACATGCTCGACATTGCCGGCGACGATTGCCAAAGTGGTCATGACTTGGGCGATGCGGTCACGGTGAAGAATCTGGGTGGCGTGCGTCGGTACGGCTAAGCCAAAACTGGCACAGGCCGTCGCTTCAATCTCTGGGCCAAGTTCGCCAAAAACACCTACCGCGCCACGGATTTTGCCGACAGCAATCGCCGCCCTGGCCACCTGCAAACGCTCATAATCGCGCCGGAAAGCCTCAAGCCAGCCCAGCATTTTGAAACCGAAAGTGATCGGTTCGGCATGCTGGCCATGAGTCCGCGCAATCTGCAAGGTTCGCTTGTACTTGATTGCCTGCATACGAACTACCACAATTAGTTTATCCAACGCTTCCAACAGGATATTGATCGAGTCCCGAACCCGAACATTGGTCGGGATTTCTTCCGTATCGTAGGAAGTCATGTCACGGTGAAATTCCCCGGCAACCTGCGAATCCAATTTACTCTGGACCGACCGGACAAAGGCCAGCAAATCATGCTCCAGTTCCGCTTCAAGAGCCGCGATCTGGTCCAGATCGACTATGCCATCCTGGCGAATCTGTGTTGCCACATCAGGATGAAGTCGACCTTGTTTTACCTTGGCTTCCAAAACCGCCAATTCGGTCTGCAACCAGAGCTGAAACTTAGCCTCCTCGAGCCAAGCCGCTGCTATTTCTGAAGTTTCATATCGTCCTATCATAATACCTTCTCCTTTTCCTTAAAGGCACAACTAATTGTCAAAGAACAAGTCTTCCCCTCCCATTGGAAAAGACCACAAAACTGGCCTTACTTTAATAAAATATAATTACCATGTCAATAGTCGTGGGTTATGTGCACACCCATATGGCGGGTTTTAGCCAAGGTAGGTATTATCTTGGTGTGTGTATATTTATGTTAAAAACAATTAAGGAGGAACGGTTAAGGTGGGTCTTGACTATCATATTTTGTCAAAAAGAAAAACCGCCGGATTTCGGAAAACTGTTTTGGGCATGAGGATTGTTTCCGATTTACACTCCGGCGGCAATATTATTATATGAAATCAATCGACTCTTGACAAATCCTTAAAATTTGGTAAAATGGCGAATAGCGGAAAGTGCTTCGCGGCCCCTGTGGTGAAAAGCCAGACCTATATCTGGCCTCGCGAAGCAACAGACGCCGTGGCGGCTCTATTGGGAGGTAACGGCCCCAAGTCAAGGAGCTCTCATGTTCCGTTCTATACCCGGGATTTGGCATCGCTTACGCGAAACCAACCCGGGCTTTTTTTATCCAAAAAAACACCTCGCCGAAAGCGAGGTGTCCTCTTTTGTCCAAGCAAACCTGTAAGCCGAATTCTGTACCCCGCTAAGCGGGGCGATGACTATCTATCTGGGATCGCCATTGCTGGCGGCCTCAAGCTCCCTACTATGTTTGGGATTGCACCAGGCAGAGTTTACCACGGGTCTGTCATCGCTGACAGCCGAGTGACGTAGCCTTAAACTAAGGAGATATCTCTTGCTTAATTCAAAACATCATCACACTTTTCACTTTTCACCAGCGCGTAGCACTGGTTAGTATTGTCTCTGTGGAACTAGTCCTCAACCCGCCTCACGGCGAGTTGGGTGGCCGTTAGCCACTACCGCGACATCCAACTCCAATTTATCAAAAACTGGAGTTAGAAAGGTGTTCGGACTTTCCTCTATCGGTAAAAACCGACAGCAGTCATCCGATTTGCTTGGACAAATATCAGTATATCAAATTTTTAATTGTTTGTCAATAGTTTATAAAAAATAAACTTTGTCAATTACCAGTTACCAGTTACCAATTACCCGTTACGCCGTCATCAATCGCCTCATTCACCAACCTGTCCGCTTCCTTATTGTCTTCCCGAAAAACATGATGAAAGGTTGTTTTTCTAAAACCCTGCGCCAAATTCCAAACCTTAACAAACAACGCACTCAAATCCTTGTCTTTGACTTTATATTCGCGTTTAAGCTGTTTGACCACGAGTTCCGAATCAAGATAGCATACCACTTCCTCCGCGCCCGCTTCCTTGGCTTTTTCCAAACCTAAAATAATCGCTTGATATTCAGCTTGATTATTAGTTGCCTCGCCGATGTATTTTTTATAATATTTCTCCTCACTACCGATTTTAACCACCGCGCCGATTCCCGCCGGCCCGGGATTACCGCGCGCGCCGCCATCGGTGTGCAAAATCGCTTTTTTCATAGTTCTCTAACTTACTGCTTTTTCTCTTAATATTTTATTTAACAGGTAAAAATCTTTTTAAAATATTTCTTTTGCTATATGGCATGTCAATAAATAATTTTTCCCCATTCTTTTTAATCAAATACATAGCATCCACATCTTCAATATATATTTGGAAAACCAAATCCGTCATGAGAATAATACTAATCCAAACTATAGTTACCTCCAAAAGATTAATAAAATCCATATTTTAAATCATTTTAATAAGTTAGTATATTTTTAATTTAATCTGTCTCAATTGATCTTCCAAAAATTCAACTCGCCTTCTTAAAGAAACAATTTCCATCGCTTCCGCATCAGCATCTTCCTTGCTTCTAATAGAAATATTTTCCAATTCCCTTTTAATATCAGCAACTTCACTGGAAAGATTTTTTACCGCCCAACTAAGCTCATGCAGTTCTTTTTCTGTTTCAAACTTAAATTCATGCATCTCCTGTTTAAATTCATTAAATTCGCTCTTCATAACCATATTATCCTTAATAAAAAGGACTATCTCGGTTAAATCAGCGAGTTTTTGTTCTATTTTTTGCAATCTTTCGTCTTCCATATTATTTATGGTTATTTTGACAATATAAATATTAGCACATTTTTCTAATGTCAACAATCTTGAGCTGCAATTCCCTGCTCCCGTTCCACTCATTCACCCCCAACTCAAAAATTATATCAATTTTGTCCCCCGCTTTCAATCTGGCGCGCCACTCGCCGAAAGAAAAGCCGATGAATTTATGGATATTAGGATGCTCGGCTTGGCTGGCCAGAATCCGCAAATGTTTGCCGTCAGAGCCGACGGTCTGAATTTGCTCCACGCGAAGTCCAAAGGCGGCAAAAAGCGGCTTGGGATTGTCTTCGCCGAACGGTTCAAATTTTTCCAAGTCAGCTAAGAGCTCCCAGTTTATATCTTTGAGTTCAATTTCCGTTTCCACCACTAAAATCGGAGTGAGGTCAATATTTTTTAATTTTTTTTCCGCGATTTCGGTTAATTTATCTTTAAAATTTTTAAAGTTGTCTTCGCCTAAGGCCGTAAAACCGCAGGCTTGGCTGTGGCCGCCGAAACGCGCCAAAAATTTTTCGCACTCTTTCAAGCCGTCAGTGATATTAAACTCGTCAATACTTCGGCCGGAACCGACAAATTTGCTTGCCCCGTCGGAGACCTTGGGGTCCCCGTCTCGGGTAACCACCAAGGCCGGCCGATGATATCGGTCACAAAGTCGACCGGCCACGAGTCCCACCACGCCCACCGGCCAGCCATCACCTACTACCCACAATATTTTTATCTCTTCTTTGACTTCGCCTATTTGTATTTCTGCTTCTTTAAGTATTTTATCGGTGATTTGCTGGCGTTCTTGATTATTTTTTTCCAAAGTTTCAGCCATTTTTTCCGCTTCTTCTTCGGTTTTAGCGGTCAAAAGATAAAAAGCGAGTGAAGCGTGGTCAATTCTGCCGGCGGCGTTTAGCCGCGGCACCAATCGCCAACCGACATATTCGGCGTCAATCACACCGGAAAAATTATTTATATTCTCAATTAATTTTTTAAGGCCAATGCGTTTGGTTTTTTCTAACACCATTAACCCATATTTAGTCAAAATCCGGTTCTCGCCCAAAAGTGAAACAATGTCGCCGATGGTGGAAATCGCCACCAAGTCCAAAAGCCATTTATCAAAACCGGCCGGCAATTTCAAGGGAAAATTTTGTCTCTCCCCAACGGACATTACCGCTTGAACAAATTTGAAAGCTACGCCCGCGCCGGAAAGATTTTTAAAAGGATAACCGGAATCCTTAAGCGAAGGATTAATAATCGCCAAAGCCGGCGGCAGCTCAATCGGTTCTTGATGATGGTCCAAAACAACGACATCTATCCCCGCTTCTTTCAGAGTTTTAATTTCTTGAACATTGGAAACGCCGCAGTCAACAGTCACGACCAGATTAAATCCCTGTTCTATAATTTGTTGAACAACTTTTGTGTTCAGACCGTAACCCTCGCTTTCGCGGAAAGGGATATAAATCTCGGCGTCCTGTCCCAAACTTTTCAAAGTTTCAAACATGACTGCCGTCGCGCAGACGCCGTCCGCGTCATAATCGCCATAAACCATTATTTTTTCTTTCCTGGCGATCGCCGACAAAAATCTCTCCACCGCCTTTTCCATTTCACTAAATAAAAAAGGGTCTAAAATCTGGCAATCGTAATTCGGATTCAAAAAATCATCAATTGCCTTTTGCTCTATCAAACCGCGACTAAAAAGCAATTGCAAAACAATCGGATTGATTTCAGGAAACTGATCAATCAATTCTTGATTTACTTTTGGCTTGATTCTCCAAGTTTTGGACATAATATTTTAAATTCCAAATCCAAAGCACCAATTTCCAAATAAATTATAATAACCAAAATTTAAAATCCAAAACAATAATGAATTTAGAATTTTGGATTTGTGATTTATTTGGAGCTTGAAATTTTGAATTTGGTGCTTATAGCCGTGGATTTATAGTAAAATTTGTAGATTTGCGGGGAGATTTGTTGACAAGTTGGTCTGATAGGATTAAAATTTAATTATGAAAAACCGCAAGATAATTCAAAAAATCTGGATTGTTATCGTGATTATAATGGTGCTGTCAATGATTGTTTTCACTTTGGCGCCGTTATTTTAAGCAACCATCTCAAACGCTCTTTTGAAAGGAGGTGTTGAAATTGGAGTCATCAGACGAACATCACCGGCTAAAACTGGAAATAGCTGAATTAAAGAGGGAACTCGCCCGCCATAAAAGGCACGCTGAAAATTGGCGGGAAATAGCCGAAAAAAGAAAACTGGTCATTAGACAAATCAGGCAAGAACTCAAGCAGATTATTACCGTTTGGCTGAAATTCTTTGAATCTTTCAGACAAGGCGACTGGCGCAAACGCTCGGAAATAATAAAATATTGGTTTATCTTCTGCGAGAAACGTCTGCCCCGTTCAGAAGACGAACTGGAAAAAGACCTGGCGGAAAACTTGCCTGACGACCACAAACCTTAACCCGACTATTCTTTAAAAGGATGGCCGGGTTTTTTATTCCAATTACCAATTACCGGTTACCGGTTACCGGTTACCGGTTACTTCTTGAGCACCGCCAAAAACGCCTCGGTGGGAATATCCACCCGGCCAATAGCCATCATCTTCTTTTTGCCTTTTTTCTGCTTATTAAGCAGTTTCGCCCGCCTTGACCAATCACCGCCGTATAATTTGGCGGTGACGTCTTTTCTTAGCGCCGAAATTCTTTCAGCGGCGACAATTTTCCCGCCGACCGCCGCTTGAATTTTAACGACGAATTGCTGACGAGGCAAAACTTCCTTTAAGGTTTCCACAATTTTCTTGCCGACGGCGAAAGCTGAATCCTTGTAAACGATCGTGGAGAGCGCCTCTACCCTTTCTTCGGCGACCAAAATATCCATCTTCACCACCTCGGCCGTCTGATAGCCGTAAAAATCATAATTTAAAGAAGCGTAGCCGGAAGAAATCGATTTCAACTTGTCGTAAAAATCAACAATCAATTGGGTGAGCGGAATATGATAATGCAAGATTGACAGATCCTCGTCCAAATATTCGGTGTTCAAATAAACGGCGCGCTTTTCCGCCGCGAGCTGCATCACCGCGCCCAAATATAATTTGGGCGTGAAAATATCAAGCTTCATCACCGGCTCCTCCACCTTTTCAATTAAGGTGGGGTCGGGAAAAGAAGCGGGATTGTAAACCATCTCTTTTTTTCCTAAGCGCAAATAAAGTTGATAAGCGACGCTCGGAGTAGTAACCACCAGCTCCAAGTCAAATTCCCGTTTCAGCCGTTCTTGAAAAATTTCCAAGTGAAGCAAGCCCAAGAAGCCGCAACGAAAACCAAAACCCAAGGCCTGGGAATTTTCCGGCTCATACATTAGCGCGGCATCGTTTAATTTCAATTTCTCAATCGCTTCCCGGAGTTTGGGAAAATCACTGCCGTCTTTACAAAAAATGCCGGCATAAACCATGGGCTTGGATTTTTGAAATCCCGGAATCGGCTTGGTCTCCCGGTCTTCGGCGAGAACAATCGTATCACCGACTTGACATTGGGAAACATTGCGCAGGCCGGTGACGATATAGCCGATTTCCCCACCGGTTAATTTATCGTCTTTGACGTATTTTGGGTTGAAGTGTCCGACTTCAAGCGCGTCAATTAAAATATCGCCCGAAAAAAGTTTTATTTTTTCGCCGGAAGAGACCTGGCCGCCGAAAATTCTCACGTAAGCGATGACGCCGCGGTATTCGTCGTAAACCGAATCAAAAATCAACGCCCGCAAATTCTCCTCGGCTTTTTGGCTGGGCGGCGGCACGCGACTGATTACCGCTTGCAAAATTTCCTCCACCCCTTCACCGGTCTTAGCGGAAGCGAATAAAACCTCATTTTTCGGACAACCTAAAATTTTAGCGATTTCTTCGGCCGCTTTTTCCGGCTGGGCATTGGGTAAATCAATTTTATTAACAACCGGGATAATCGTTAAATCGTGTTCCAAAGCCAAATACAAATTGGCCAAGGTCTGCGCCTGGACGCCCTGGGTCGCGTCCACGAGTAATAACGCGCCTTCCACCGCCATTAAGCTGCGAGAGACCTCATAGGTGAAATCCACGTGGCCGGGCGTGTCTATCAAATTCAATTCATATCCCAAATAATTCATCCTGACCGGCTGGAGCTTGATGGTAATTCCCCGCTCGCGCTCAATATCCATCTGGTCCAAAACCTGCTCTTTCATGTCTCTTTTATTGATGGTGCCGGTCACTTCCAAAAAACGGTCGGCCAAAGTGGACTTACCGTGATCGATATGAGCGATAATACAGAAGTTTCTTATTTTATCCATAAAAATAAAGTTACGCTTTTTCACCTCGTCTCGCCCCGCACCAATCTAAAAAGTAATTTACTAAGATTGAGGGACAAAGCCGTTAGGCGGCTTCGCTTTCTTAATTTCCTTTAAAAATGTAAAAATCTTTGAGATTTGGTACGGGGTGATCGATGTGGGCGATAATTACGAAGTTACGGATATTATTCATAATTCTTTTAAAAATTCACCGGATTATTCCTGTCTTTATCCCAATAAGCCGGATTATATC
>JBBTQN010000014.1:0-13016 GCA_038065695.1 Patescibacteria group bacterium
GTCACATTCGCCACCGTGTCCTCTTCTTCCTTAAATCTCATCACTCGGACGCCTTGGGTGTCGCGGCCTAAGACGCTGACGGATTTTATCGCCAGCCGGATGACTTGGCCGTTAGCGGAAATGACCATCAAATCGCCTTCGTCGCCGTAGACGATTTGGGCGCTCGAGATTTTGCCGGTTTTGGGAGTGACTTTGGCGGTCTTGATGCCCGAGCCGCCGCGGCCTTGGATTTTGTAGGCGTTTAAAGTCGTCTGTTTGCCGAAGCCATTTTTCATAATTACCAGGAGCCGGGCGGTCTTGTCGGTTTTGGGGTCAAAGATGCCCATGCCGACCACTTCGTCGTTTTCTTTTATCCTAATGCCCCTGACTCCCGAGGCGGCGCGGCCCATGGAACGGACATCGGTTTCTTTAAACCTGATGGCTTGGCCGCTTGAGGTCGTCAAAATCACATTGTCATTTCCGTTTGACGGCTGGACCCATTCCAAATTGTCGCCGTTTTTGAGTTTGATGGCGAGAAGCCCGGAGTGGCGCACATTTTTAAAATCCTCAATCGGCGTTTTTTTCATCGTGCCGCGGCTCGTGACCATAATGAAGTATTTGTCGTTTTCAATCTTGTCGTTGGGCATAATGGCGGACACTTTTTCGTTGGGCGCGAGCTGCAGGAAGTTGACCAAGGCCTGACCTTTGGCGGTGCGAGACGCTTGGGGCAAGTCGTAGCCCTTGAGCTGGAAGACGCGGCCGCGGCTGGTGAAAAACAAAATGTCGGTGTGCGTGGAAGTGATGAAGCAGTGCTCTACCATATCCTCTTCTTTCGTGGTGAGCCCGATGACGCCCTTGCCGCCTCGGCCTTGCTGTTTGAAAGTGTCCGGCGGCAGCCGTTTGATGTAGCCGTCGCGCGTCACCATCACGATTGTTTCTTCATTTGGCACCAAATCTTCCATTTTGAAGCTGTCAATGGCGTGCGCCACGATTTGCGTGCGCCTCGGCGAGGCGTATTTTTCTTTCAAATCCGCCAATTCTTTTTTGATGATATTTTTTATTTTGACGGCCGACTTCAAAATTCCTTCTAATTCTTCAATCAGCTTTCTTTTCTCTTTGAGCTCGGTTTCCACTTTTATCCTTTCCAAATTGGCGAGTTGCTGTAAGCGCATTTCCAAAATCGCGACGGCCTGCCGGTCGGTCAATTTGAATTTTTTCATCAAATTTTCTTTGGCTTGGTCTTTGTCGCGCGATTTTTTGATGGTGTCAATCACTTGGTCGATTTTTGAAAGCGCCAAAACCAGCCCTTCCAAGATGTGCGCCCGCTCTTTGGCTTTATCAAGATCAAATTGGGTGCGCCGTCTCACCACGATTTCGCGATGTTTCAAATATTCTTCCAAAACCATTTTCAAATTCAGGACTCTCGGCTGGATGCCGTCCACAAGCGCGAGCAAATTGATGTGGAAAGTGTCTTGAAGCTGGGTGTGTTTGAAAAGCTGGTTGAGGATTTTTTTCGGGTAGGCGTCTTTTTTAAGTTCCACGACGATTCTCACTCCGTCTTTGTTGGATTCATCCCGCAAATCCTTAATGCCTTCGATTTTTTTGTCTTTCACCAGCTCGGCGATTTTCTCCAAGAGCGTCGCTTTATTGGTTTGATAGACGACTTCGGAGACGATGATGCGGAAAGCGCCCGCTTTAGTCTCTTCAATATCGGTCTTGGCGCGACAGACGATGCCGCCCTTGCCCGAGGCAAAGGCCTGCTTGATGTCGCTAGTGTTATAGATGATGCCGCCGGTGGGGAAATCCGGCCCTTTGATGAATTTGAGCAAATCCTCAATGTCGCAATCGGGATTGTCAATCAGATAGACGGCGCCGTCGATGACTTCGCCGAGATTGTGCGGCGGGATGTTGGTCGCCATGCCGACGGCGATGCCTTGGGTGCCATTGATGAGGAGGTTCGGGAGTTTGGCCGGCAGGACTCGCGGCTCTTGGTGCGCGCCGTCGTAATTGGGCGTGAAATTAACGGTATTTTTTTCAATGTCAAATAAGAGCTCTTCGGCGAGGGCGGAGAGTTTGGTTTCGGTATATCTCATGGCGGCCGCGCTATCCCCGTCGAGGGAGCCAAAATTTCCCTGGCCTTTGACCAGCGGGTAGCGCAAAGAAAAATCCTGCGCCATTCTGACTAAGGTATCGTAAATCGCCAGATCGCCGTGCGGGTGGTATTTGGCCATCACCTCGCCGACCACATTGGCGGATTTTCTGAATTTGGCGTTGGCGCGAAGCCCGATGTCCCACATCGCGTAAAGCACGCGTCGATGGACCGGCTTCAGGCCGTCTCTTACATCCGGCAGAGCGCGCGAGACGATGACCGACATCGCGTAATCAAGATAGCTTTCTTGGACTTCTTGGGAAATTGGCCGGTCGCTGATGCCGTTGTTAATTCGGGGCTCGCTGATTTTAATAACTCCTTTATTTTTTTTGGGCATAAGAATGGTAATTGGTAATTAGTAACCGGTAATTGGTAATTGGAATAATGATTTATTTGAAGTAATAAAAAATTTTTGGATTATGAATGATGAATTACGAATTAAGGATTATTTTTTTAAATTTAAAAATTTATAGTTAAAAATTACCAGTTACCAGTTACCAATTACCAGTTATTTTATAAATTTAATCGTCTTTACCACTTGCTCCAAAAGCGGTTCGTAAAGATTTTTTCCATTCCGCGAGTAAATTTTTATTTCAAAAATATTTTTTTCATGTTCCACGTACAGAAAATAAGAAATATCATTGGCGCCGATGCCGCTCTGCTCATATTTGGCCGCTTCAACGCCGCCGACAAAAATATTTTTCTCTTCACTCGGCAGATAATCTTGAATCGCGTCGGTATTCTGGCTAAGCCAGTCATTTATGGCGAGGCCGTCCGGATTTTCCATTTTACTGATGATGACTTGCGCCAGCACCTCGGGCACATTTTCCGGCGATTCATAGCTTGAAAGAGTGATGATACCCTTAGTTTCTTTCTTGGTCCAGTTCTGTGGGTATTGGAGCGAGAGTCCAAGCACCTTAGAGGTGTGAATCGGCCATTTGGCGCTGTCAATATTCACTTTTATCTGCTGAAGCACTTCCATCTTGGCTTGATCCAAAGCTTGTTGTTCAGTTAGTCCGCTCTGGTTAGCCATATTTTTGGCGCTGTCAAAAATATTTTTCAGATCGCCGATGGTGCTTTCCACTTCCTGCCCCAGTTTATCCAAATTATCTGTCCCCTCTCGAGGAGAAACATTTTGTCTAAGCGTCCAAAACCAAAAAATTACAATCATCAAGCCGATTCCGCCGGCAATCAGCCAAACCAATCTTTGCTTGGTTTGAAGTCGCGGATCAAAATCATTAACAGGAATAAATTGCAGCTCGTTTGTTTTTTTGACTTTTGACTTTTGACTTTTGACTTTTGATTTTTTTGGGGGCATGGGAGCGTAAATTTTAAATTCAAAATTACAAATTCCAAAATTTTAGAATTTGAAATTTATTTGGGATTTGTAATTTTGGATTTGGGATTTAAAACTATTTAATATTTTTGATCGTCTCTATATATTATGATAATTAATTTATCATTCGCCATTACGGATTCAAAATCACCACTTTCATCTCTTCCACCGGCAAATCTTTTCTGGAAATTTTTAACTTGTCCATTTTTTCCGACGGCAGGCCGGAGATTTTCAAGAATTCATCCGCGGTTTTGAAATCATATTTCAGACCGGGGATTTTGTAGTGCATCGGGATGATGATTCTCGGCTCAATCTCGGAAATAATCTCGTTGGCTTTTTTGGCGTCAATGGTCGGTCCGCCGCCGACAGGCACGAGGAGGATATCCACGTCGTTTAACTTTTCCAATTGGTCGTCATTAAGCTCGTGTCCCAAATCGCCCAAGTGGACGACATTTAAATCTTCCGCTTGAAAACGGAAAATTGTGACATTGCCTCTTTCTTTGCCCTGCTTTTCATCGTGCCAAGCCGGAATGCCGTAGATAAACACGCCTTTGGTCTCATATTCGCCCGGTTCATTAATGACAAACGGCTCCCCTTTTATCGCCTCCAGATTATTGTGGTCGGGGTGATCGTGCGAAATCGTCAAGATGTCGGCTTGGGTCTTGGGCGGGTTGAGGCCAATCTCGGGACTGTACGGATCAGTGGCGATCGTCACTTCTTCACCGGCGCTGTTTTTGAATTGGATTTTAAAATATGATTGGCCAAACCATTGAATTGTCATAGTTTTTATGGTAGGATTTAAGATGATTAAGACAATAATATTTTAGCATAATTTAAGAAATAATTCAATGGATTTTAATTAATAACTGGTAACTGGTAATTAGTAATTGGTAACTTTGTCCCTGTAGTTTAATGGATAAAACAATGGACTCCTAAGCCGTAGATCCAGGCCCGCCCCGTTAAATTTTATGCTCCCATAGTTCAGCGGATAGAATAAGGGACTCCTAAGCCCTAGACTCTGGTTCGATTCCAGATGGGAGCGAGAGCATATTTAACGGGGTGAAATTCCTGGCGGGGACGGTACGATTTAAAAATATCTCTTTAAAACAGAGATATTTTTTTGTCTTATAATGCCAATTATCCGTTTAAAAAGTTATCCCCAGTTATTATGTTTTTATATTTTTAATTTTGTGGTATAATAATATCAAAGATAAAAGAAAATCAGACCTATGGAAGGATTGGTATTTTTTGGTTTATGAAAGTTGACAAAGTATGTAAGATATTATAAAATTATATTGTTGCGGTTCATTTTTATAACTGCTAAAAAAGGCAGTCATAGCCAAAAACTACTGATAAATTCGGTATTTTCTGGCTACGACTGCTATAGTGGCGGTCAGCTCCTCCTCGGATTAGAGGAAAATCCTAACTGGGCAAAGTAGCTCAAAGGAGAGTTAAAATGGATAAGCCTGAATTTGCTTCCGCTGTCTTCACTGTCGGCCAGCTGAACGCGCTGGTCAAAATCGTCGGACCAGAAAACGTCCTGGGAATCCTTCAGGGCGAATTGAAAGTGACGATCAAACAACCCGACCTGCTGAAACGGGTTATAACCGTGGCGGTCAGCGGCGCGGCGAAGTTCGTCGCCAGCGAGCATCTCAAGGAGGCCAATGTCGGTTGGACAGGAGACAACTTCAAGAGGTTGTTCCTTGAGAAAGTCGAGGAGAAGGTCGGCAATGCCACCATTGCCATCCATAAGCTGGAAAAGGCGTCTTTGGACGTTCCGATTATGGCCGAGCTGGGTGACCACGCCGAAATTCAGTTGGCTCACTTCTTTGCTCTGCTTCAAGCGCAGTCCAAGGGCGAGACGGGCGTCTTATTGGTAAACGGATACGCCAACATTGCATATATCCGTGGAATTGACGGCAATTTCTGGGCCGTGTACGTGCTCTGGTACCCCGGCTACGGCTACTGGTTTTTGTATGCCCACTCGGTTGAGCATCCGGACGGGTGGCTTGGTGGCGGCCAGGTTCTCTCTCGCGATTCTTGATTCTTTGTGACTTTATCACTTTGGAATTGAGTCACTTTGAATCTATGAATCTATGGCTCTCTGAAACTTTGAAACCCCAGTAGTAGAATGCTTCGCGTTCATTACGGGGAAAAGAAGTGGAGGAGAGTTTTTTTTTAAATTTGACAAAAATATCATTATTTGTTAATATTTAGGCGATTACTCCAAAAGGGAGTAAAGACCTTTATCCCCAGGTCAGAAACGGGGATATGTTCATTTAAAAGGAAAGAAAGGAGTTGGCCATGACAAGAGAAATGGTCAAAGCGACGGATCAGAAGCCGCTCGCGTTCCCGATTGACTGGTTGAGAAAATACAACCGGCAGAAAGACGAATTGGACAAGCAACTGATTCGCGGCCTGGAAGAGCCGGGCAAAGGGCTGTCGCTTGATGAGTTGCAGGCGTTTTTGGAGCATCAGAACCCGTTTAAAAAATCGGCTATTTCCAGAAAAGACCGCTTATTCTCCACTACCGAAGAGCAAATCGTGAGAATCCTCGAAATCAACGAGGCCGTCTGGAAGAACCCGGCCATCACCGCCGAGGCGATTAAGGCCTTGGGCGACCCGCCACAATGCCCACCATCGGACGGGCAGCATCTGTATTGTGTTTGTTTGCTTTTTGAGACAGGCGACCCAGCCAACACTTTCCGCCTAAACTGGGAGGCGTGTGTCCACATTCATGGTCAGGATCTCACTTGGAAATGGGACGGTCTGGTGTTTGCGCTCGAAGGTGTGCGTCAACGCATTGGCGCAAAGCCGCGCCCAGTCGGCCTGCATTGGCGAGTTTGCGAACTCGGCCGGAGGTTTAAGGGTAAATCCGTCAAAAATGTAAGATTGCAATTGGACCAATCCAAAACAATAGGTATGGGCCAAGAACTTCCTATGATTGCCGCTCTTCATCCCAAATGGGCTAAGTCTTTGAATGGCCAAGACAAGCCGTTTGTAGACGCTCCTGATTTGGAAGTGGCTCCGCGCGGCCAAGGCGACTTTTCTGATGCGCCGTACCTGTACTTCGATGCCGCCCGTCGGCGGGTGCGCCTTGATGCCCGCGGCGCGGGCTACCCGGGTGGCGCCTGTGGCTCGGGTTCTCTTCGGTAGTGTACCCTTGAATACTTGGCCGGCACGTTGCTAAGAATTGCTATCGGGATGGATTTTCGGTCCATTCCATTTTTTCGCCAGCCGCCCCACTATTCTTTGGAATAGTGGGGCTTTTACTTTTCACGGAAAAATATAATTTTAGCTAAATTTACATAGTTTGTTTAAATTTAGCTATTTTTATATATTATTTTATCTAAATTTAGCTATTTGTGGATAAACTGTTGATAATATGTTGATAACTCTGTGGATAACTTTAAAAAGTATTTAAATTTAGCTAATATTTTAATAATTTTTTTAGTAAAAATCCTTTCTTTTGCCACATTTTTATAAAATGTAGGGGTGGCCCTTGTGGCCGCCCTTTAATTCGGGCAGGGGCAAGCCCTGCCCCTACATTGATTGGTCAAATTTTTCAGGGCTCGCATTTATTAATTTATTCATTTTTAAATACGAGAAAAATTGAAATTTACATAAAAATTTGGTAGAATAAAAAAGCATTCGGGCCCTTAGCTCACTTGGTAGAGCGCTTCCATGGCATGGAAGAGGCAACCGGTTCGATCCCGGTAGGGTCCAAAAATTGTAAAACCAGCCACGAATCGGGGCTGTTTTTTATAATTGAAACTTTTTTCTTTTTGCGTTAAGCTTAATGTATTGGAAAAATAAATAAAATTTTAATCTATGAGTGAAATTATCTTCTCCGACGCTAATTTTGAAAGTGAAGTTTTAAAAAGTGATAAGCCGGTTTTGGTGGATTTTTACGCCGACTGGTGCGGGCCGTGCAAGATGCAGGCGCCGATTATTGAAGAACTGGCCAAGGAAATCGGTGACCAGGCCAAGGTAGGCAAGTTTAATGTGGATGAAAATCCGGAGACGGCGCAGAAATACAATATTATGTCCATTCCAACTATTATTATTTTTAAAAACGGCGTGTCAATGCAAACCCTATCCGGATTACAGAATAAAGACACGCTTTTAGTGGAGTTAAATAAAGTGATTTGAAAAATATGGACTTAGGCAAGCGGTCGTTGGCTCTTCATCAAAAAAAGCGGGGCAAGATCAGTATCCAATCCAAAGTGTCCCTTAAAACCAAGACCGACATCTCGTTGGCTTACACGCCGGGGGTGGGCGCGGTCTCGGCCGCTATTGGCAAAAATAAAAAATTGTCTTGGCAACTCACCAATCGGGCGAATCAAGTCGCGATCGTCTCTGACGGCACGGCGGTCCTGGGCTTGGGCGACCTCGGGCCGGAAGCGGCGATGCCGGTAATGGAAGGAAAATCGGCGATTTTCAAAGAGATGGCTGATATTGATGCGATTCCGCTTTGTGTTGACACCAAGGATCCGGAAAAAATCATTGAATTCTGCCGCTTGATTGAGCCGAGTTTCGGCGGCATCAATTTGGAAGACATTTCGGCGCCGAGATGCTTTGAAATTTTGGCTCGGCTGGAAAAAGAATTGTCCATTCCGGTTTTTCATGACGACCAAGACGGCGCGGCCATCATTGTTTTGGCGGCTTTGATCAATGCCTGTCGCCTTACGAAGAGGCGACTTAACAAAATAAAGGTGGTAATTAACGGCGCCGGCGCGGCTGGCCTCGCCATCGCTAAAATTTTAATTAAAGCGGGTGTTGGTGATTTAATTTTACTGGATACCATCGGCGCGATTTGCCGCGGTCGAGAAAGAATGAATTCGCAAAAAGCGGTCATCGCCCGAATTACTAATAGAAAAAGATTTAAAGGTCAGCTTCGGGAGGCCTTGGTCGGAGCGGATGTTTTTATCGGTGTTTCTTGCGGCAATTTGGTGGAGGCGTCGATGATCAAATCAATGAAACCGAAGCCAATTGTTTTCGCGATGGCCAATCCCGTGCCGGAAATCATGCCGGAGGTCGCGAAAAAAGCGGGCGCGGCTATTGTCGGCACCGGCCGTTCGGATTTTGATAATCAAATCAATAACGCTTTGGTTTTTCCGGGAATTTTTCGGGGGCTGTTGGATAATAAAATCAAAAAAGTGACGGACAAAATGAAAATCGGCGTCGCCGAGGCGATCGCTCATAGCTTGAAACCGCGGTCGGATAAAATTCTACCATTACTAATAGAAAAAAAGACCACCACCGTCATCACTAAATATTTAAAAAATAATTTATAATTAAAATGGAAGAAAAATACGATATAATTATCATCGGTGCTGGGCCGGCGGGATTTTCGGCGGCTATTTATTCCGCCAGACGAAATTTGAAAACGCTCGTCGTCACCAAGGAGGTTGGCGGTCAGATGGTAATTACCAATATGGTGGAGAATTATCCGGGTTTTGAGAATATCAGCGGCTTTGATTTGATGGATAAATTCAAAAAGCAGGCGGAAAAATGCGGCGTCAAGTTTGATTTCGGGGAAGTGAAAAAAATCGAGGAAAAAGACGGCGGTTTTGTCGTTAAAACAGGAAAGAATCAATACTGGAGTAAAGCGGTGATTTTAGCTTTTGGTCTGACGCATCGCGAGCTCAAAGTGCCGGGCGAAGAAAAATTAAAAGGCAAGGGCGTGACCTACTGTTCCACTTGCGACGGCCCGCTTTTCAAGGGCAAGACCGTGGCGGTGGTGGGCGGCGGCAACGCGGCTCTGGGCGCCGTGGATTATTTGTCCAAAATCGCGAAAGAAGTTTTTTTAATCCATCGAAGTGATGAGTTCCGCACCGCGCCATATCTCATCGAGAGGGCTAGGAAAAATGAAAATGTTAAATTTTATTGTTTTTCCGAAGTCAAAGAGATAAAGGGCGAAGATAAATTGGAATCAGTGGTTTTAGAGAGCGTCAAGGGTGAGAAGTCAGTCGTTGAAGAATTAAAAGTTGACGGTTTATTCGTGGAAATCGGTTACACGCCCAAAACCGACTGGCTCAAGGGATTTATTGATTTGAATGAAAGAGGCGAAATCGTCACGAAAGGCAACAAAACTTCTCGGCCGGGGGTATTTGCCGCCGGCGATTGCACCGATGAAAAATATAAACAAATCGTCATTGCCGCCGGCGACGGGGCCAAAGCCGCTTTGGAGGCGTATCATTTTCTCGCCGCCCAAAACGGCAACGGCAAATCAGTTAATCTGGGAAACTGCGAATTGGTGGGTAGCGATAAAGTCGCCAAAGTGAAATTAGAGAAGTAGTCAGATGTCATTGCGAGCGAGTGGAGGTCGAATGCTGGAGCGAAGCGCGGCAATCTCTATTTTAAAATGGGATTGCTTCGCTTCGCTCGCAATGACATTTTCAATTTGCTATAATAAAGTCATAAATATTTATAAACTATCATATGCCGAACACCGGAGAAAACGAGTTGATCACGGTTGACGTTTTTAAAAAAATCGGTCTAGACAAAGGCATGAGTGTCGGGGATTTGGGCTGCGGCAATCTAGGCTATTTCGCCGTGCGGGCGGCGAAAATCGTCGGCAAAGGCGGCGCCGTCTACGCCGTGGATATTTTAAAGTCGGCGCTTCAAGCGGTGGAGAATATCGCCCGGCAAGAGAGCTTGGAAAATTTGAAAACCGTCTGGTCAAATTTGGAATTGGTCGGCGCGACGCGGATTCCAGAGAGCAACTTGGATGTCGCTTTCATCCATAATGTCTTATTCCAGTCCGATAGAGACGGGGAGGTGCTCAAAGAAACTTTCCGGCTCCTCAAATCCGGCGGTAAATTGATGGTGATTGATTGGAAAAAAACCGATTCGCCTTTCGGTCCGCCTTTGGCTGATAAAATCAGCGCCGATGAAGTGAAAAGTCACGCCCAAAACGCTGGCTTTAAGTTGGCGGAAGAATTCGCGGCTGGACCGTATCATTACGGCTTGATATTCGTGAAGTAAAATTTCCTTTTTGTCATTCCCGCGAAGGCGGGAATCCAGAGTAAAAGCACGGATTTAATTCAGATTAGTCTGGATCCCCGCCTTCGCGGGGATGACAGTTGAGTGAGTTTGGTAATTTAAAATTTTTATGTCCCTCCCACTTAACTTTTTTAAATTTTTTGAGCCCGCCAGATTTTTTGAAGCGCGGCCGGCGATCGCGATGAGCACGGTTTATTTTTTGATCGCGGCCTTCGGCCTGGTTATCGTCGTCGGTTTCATTATTAAAATTTTTCAGAAGGCGAAAAAACGCGAACATTTTTTTGATAAGTTGCTCAAGATGTATTTTTCCTGCTTGGTCGCGATGGGGCTGATCGGTTTGGTTTTGGTCTGGTTCCGCTACGAGCGAGCGATTGTTTTGTCCGGCCGGCCGATGCTTTTACTTTGGCTGGTCGGCCTTTTCACTTGGCTCGCTTATATTTTGAAATACCAATTCAAAGTCGTGCCTAAAGCTCTTCAAGAAGCGGAGAAAAAAAAGATTTTCAATCAATACTTGCCGAAGAAAAGATGAACAACCATCGTCTTAATTTGGGAAAATTCGGCGAAAAATTGGCGGCGGAATTTTTAATCAAGAAAGGGTATTGGATCGTGGAAAAAAATTTCCGCACCCGTTACGGCGAAATTGACCTCATTGCCCAAAAAGGCGATGAGTTTTTGTTTGTGGAAGTGAAAACGAGGGAAATGTCCGGCTTCGGTTACGGGGAGCAGGCGGTTGATTATTTCAAAACCAAGCACCTTATCAGAGCGGCGGAAATTTACTGTCAAAAAAATAAAATGGAAAAATTTTGGCGAATGGATATTGTCAGTGTGGAAATAAATGGAGCCAATCGTCTGGCAAAAATCCATTGGTTTAAAGACACGACCAGTTGACTTTTTGGAAGTGATTTTGTTACAATACTTTTTTAAGTTGTTGTCCTTTTTAGAAAAAAACGGAGGGGAGAAAAATGAGATGGTTCGGACAAAAAAAACGGAAAGAGGCGGGCGAGCCGAAAGAGCCGACGAAAGTGGTGGTGCCGCCGGTGTCGCCTGTGACATCGACGCCGCCAGCCGAGGTAAAGAAAAAGAAAAAAATGACGCCGGAACAAAGATGGCAAGAAATCGGCATTGACTATCGGGACATTTTGCGGATTGAGGATTTCCTCGGTTATAAAATGGCGCCCCAGCATTTCCAAGTGGCCGCCTTTGATTTGGAGAAGTTTTTTCGCGAGGAAGGATACGAGATTAAAATCACCTCCAACGAAATGCTGGGCGTTTTGTGTGATATGGAAGTGGTTAACAAGAGGCGGGCGCAATTGAGCCAATGGTTTTACAATGCCGCGCAAATCGCCGTGGTGAGGGAGGCGGACCGCCGGATTAGAAGCCGGCTGAACATGCCCAAAAGCCACCCAATCAAGGCGGAAATGTTGGATGAAGAGGTTAAGCGGATAAATTCTGAAGCGGCAGAGAGAAAAAAACCAAAAATTTAAGCTCCGGGTCGCGTTGGCGGCACCGGAGCTTTTTATTTATTTTACTAAATTGTCAAGATATAGTATCTTAATATTAGCGTGACGTTAGGGTTTTGCTGGAAAATCTATTGAAAGGAGAGGCAAGATGAGTACGAAACTATTGGAAATTGGAGATTGGATAGATCGACAGGGCCCATTATTGGCTACCTTGGAGGATCCTAAAGCGGCTGAGGACCAAAAAGCAGCGGCCGCTAAAGAACTTTTATGGCAGTCACTGGTTTTTTTTCGCCACGGACAATTAGGGAGCTGTACTTATGCGCAATTGGAACAGGAGAGAATTCTTAAATTGGTGGCTGAAGCCGGTTTATTGCTAACGGAGGTTGTCCCTGATGAAAAAGAACGGGAGTTGCTGCTAAGACTTGGTGAACCCAGCAACCCCCAGCACCTCGAGATATTTCAGCGAGTATGTAATGAGTTAAAGGAGCCTGGCCGACTCTCCAAATTAATTAGATCGGCGGACGCCGTGCGGCAAGCTCGTCAAGCGGATGCCCAGTATCATGGTTGGACAGGCGTTGGTACATTCTAGAGGTTCTTTGAGTGATTAAAAAACTCGGTTGGTCACCTGGACTCAATTCGGGTTTTTTTATTTTAGAATTAATTATTATTGCCGCCCACTATAGGTATAGTTTGAAATAGCGAAGAATATGTGGCTAAAAAATGCATTTGACTTTTTATTTTAGGTGTGATATACTCTTAATAAGAATGATATTGATGATTTCGGACAGCTCCTTGTGGCTGTCTTTTTTATAACCTGTCATTGCGAGGGAGTCCCGATTTCGCGAAGCGAATATCGAGACGACCGCGGCAATTCCATGTTTTTCTAGCCGTCATTGCGAGCGAGCCGATCCGCCATTTGGCGGAGAGGCGAAGCGTGGCAATCCCATGTTTTATGAGAGTGACTATCTCTAAAATCCATGGGATCCCCACGTCGTCCAGCCTTCGGCTGGACTCCTCGGGATGACGTTTTTAAGGATTAACTTAATATTATGTCCCAATCACCCATCCAAGCGGCAATCCAACA
>JBBTQN010000015.1:0-16953 GCA_038065695.1 Patescibacteria group bacterium
ACCCAATCTTAATGTATTTGGTTTGTATTTATTTTTAAATAATCCCTCCATTTATGTCCATCCATTTTATTGACTTTTAATCAAAATAATAATATCTTATAGTATAACAGGCAGTACCTTTTAAATCAACATTGGCAAGAAACCATAAAAAGAAGGAGGATGTAAAGATGAAGAAAGCAGTGGTTCTCTCGGTGTTTTTGATGTTTTTAGCGGCATCGGCATTGGGCTCATTGCCTAATTCCACTTTGGCAATAAAAAACGATTCAATCGCCAAATATCTGAAGAAAAAAGAACAGAAAAAGGAATCAGGAGTTAAAAATCAATTGAGGTTCTGGGACGCGATCAATCAGATACTCACTGTCTTTGATGTGCCGCAGTCGGGCTGGAATATTAAAATCGGCGACTTTGATGGCGACGACTTGCTTGATTACCGACTCGAAATTCCGGCAAAGGTAACGAAAGAAATCTTTCAGAATTTTCCTTACGAGGCGGAAAACGGCGAAGCGACCAGATACGGCTTTCCCCAACCCGGTTGGTCGCTCCATCTGATTGATACAAATGGCGACCATAAACCGGAAATAGGCGATTTTGACATGCCGACAAAAGTTTGGCATCGCCTGACCGAGCTGTATCTCAAAGAACGCAACCCTGACTATAAAACCTTGGAAGAGGAGGGATTTCCCGAACCGGATGATGAATGATGATTTGGAAACAAAGAAAGGAGGAAAAATGGAAGAAGAACAAAAACCAGAAAAGAGCAATTTAATTATTGGAGTAATTGCCTCACTGCCGACTCTCCTTGCGATTGTTTGCGTCTTATTTATGATAGTGATAATTATACCTACATTCATGAGACACAACATGAGTAAGGGATACTTTTTCTTTTTCGGATGGTTAACAGTAGCAACCGCTATCGCCTATGGCTGTCGAGTGAAATTGGAACGCATGATAAATCCATATGTTTCGACTCTTTCAGCTGTCATGTGGTTTTTGGTTGCAATGGTGTCCTTTATCATAGCGAATCGATTGCAATGAAAACAATTCGACTAAACAAACCAAAACATCTCCCAAGGCAAGCCGAGGGAGATTTTTATTTAAGTCAAAAGTTAAAAGTCAAAAGTTAAAAGTCAACTCGCCGCCAATGGGCGGAATAAAAAATAAAAAAATCAAAAACTTTAGACTTTTGACTTTAGACTTTGGACTAAATGCCTTCCCCTTCAATATTCGTGTCTTCCACCCGACGAGCCGACTTGAGCAGTTTACGCTTTAAAGAAGAAGTAAAAACCGCCATTTCTTCCATATTAAGAAGCAGGCCTAAAAGCCAATAACCGAAAAGACCAACCAAACCGGCGACTAAACCTTGCGCCAAAATGCCAAGAAAAGTCTCTGTTATCACTGCTTGCGCCATCAGTTGAAGCGAAGCGTAAGCAAGCAAGCCGCCGCCAAGGGAAGCAAAAGCGATCCGAAAAGTGGAATCAATAATTTTTCGGCCATCCAGCCGGCCAATCATTTTCTTAAGCCAAATCATTAAAAGAATCATGTTGAAAATTGAAGAAACGGTAATCGCGGCCGGCAAAGCCAAAATGCGCAAGTCATATAAATGCCACAAATCAGCCATTTTCAAAATCGCGACCATAAAAAACGAGAACCAATTGGCAAAGCCGAAAACGAAGCGGAAAAACCAAAGCGCTAAAACATTGACAATCAAAGAAAATATTCCGATATAAAAAGGCGTCTTGCTGTTGTGGAGAGCATAAAAACCGCGCGTTAAAAGCGGCAAAAGGCCTTGGGCGAAAAGCCCCAAGGAGAAAATCGCGAGCGAGGCCGCGACCAGCCGCGTGTCCAGCCAGTCAAAACTGCCGCTGCCCAAGATAACGCGTGTGACCTGGGCGCGCAAAACATATAAAAGCACGGAAAGCGGCGCGATAAAAAAAAGCGTCTGGCGGAAAGCGGCGGAAAAAGTTTTAACGAAATCATTGATTTTTTTCCTCGCCGCCAATTCGGATAAAACCGGCAAAGCGGCAACGGCGAAAGACACGCCAAAAATCCCCAAGGGGAAACTCTGCAGATTATTGGCCAGATTGAAAACCGCCAAAGAGCCGGCCGCCAAAGTGGAAGCAATAATTGTCACCGTCAAAAAATTCAGCTGGTTCAAAACCAAAGTCAAGGTCCGCGGGATCATCAATCGAGATACCAAGCGGACATTTTTATTCTTCAAATTAAAACCAAAGCCGTAGCGCCAGCCTAAAGAAACGGAAGGTGGCACCTGGATAATAAAATGAATAAAAGCGCCCAAGACCACGCCCCAAGCCAAACCGTAGATCCCCCACCAGCGAGTGAAATAAATCGCGCCGATGATGATGCCAACATTGTAAAAAATCGGCGCCAGCGAATAAATAAAAAATCTTTTATAAGATTGGAGGATGGAACCAAAAATCGCCGAAAGCCCCAAAAATATCGGACTTAAAAACATCACTTGCGAAAGTCCCACGACGAGCTTCATCTTTTCCGGCGAAAAGCCGGGGGTGATGGCCGGCATTAGATACGGCGCGATAAAAAATAAAATCGCGCAGACAATCACCGTACCGACCATCAGGAGATTTAAAACGCTATTGACGAGTAACCAAGCTTCTTTTTTGGCGCGGCCAAAAATTGATTTTTTGGTAATCAAAGCGGTAAAAACCGGAATCAGCCCGGCCGATACCGCGCCTAAAATCAAAAGATTATAAACCAAATCCGGCAAACGGAAAGCGGCATAGTAAATATCCAAAGTGTCGCCGGCGCCGAATTCGGCCGCCAGAATCCGATCCCGAAAAATACCGATCAGCCGGCTCACCAAAGACAAGCCGCCGATTAAAATGGCGGCCGAAGTAATGGACTGGGTTTGCCAATTGAGGGATTTAAAAAAAAATTTGAACATTCTTATTCTAATTTCGCCTTGACGATTAAAGCGGCGACCACGGCCACGATAATAATCGCGACAATAATATAACCGTTGAAACCCATAGATTTTTTTAATTAAAAATATAAAAATAAATAATAAATTCAAAATCTCAAATCACAAATAATTTTCAATTTTTAAATATTTGGAATTTGTAATTTTGGATTTGGGATTTACTTAATTATCCTCACATCCACAATCACCGCTCCGTCTTCCTTCACCATCACCGGATTAAAATCAATCTCCTTGACGCTTTCAAAAAGCAAGGAAAAATCGCCGAGTTTGACCAAAATCCGCGCGAGCGCGTTTACATCCAAGGGCTTTTGCCCTCGCGCGCCGGAAAATAAAGGATAAATTTTAAGTTCTTTAATCATTTTTTTGGCCTCGGCCAGTCCAAAAGGCGCGATTCTGAAAGTGACATCCTTGAAAACTTCCGTGTAAATTCCGCCCAGCCCGAGCATAATCAAAGGCCCAAACTGCGGGTCGCGTTTCATTCCAATAATTACTTCCAAACCCTTGACCATCTCACCGACCAAATAGCCGTCAATTTTCGGCGCTGGTTTGCTTCGCGAGAGTCCCCGTTTCATCTCGTCAATCGCTTGTGAGAGCTCCTCGCGGTTTTTAACGCCCAATTTCACGCCGCCGGCCTCGGACTTATGGACAATGTCCGGCGAAACGACTTTTAGAGCGACCGGATAGCCGATTTTTTCCGCCACCACCAGGGCCTCTTCCTTGATTTCCGCCAAAGCCGCCCGATGCAGAGGAAAATCAAAAAGAGAGAAAATCTCTCGGGAGTCAACTTCAGTTAAAATTGATTTTTCCAAAATTTTTCCCGCCGTTTCCCGACTTTTTTTATCTTTTGCCAGTTGATTGCCCTTCGCCTCCTCTACCCCCGACTCTTGTCGTTTTCGGCATTCCAGCATCTGGCCCAAAACCTTGACCGCTTGCAGGGGAAAATTATATTGCGGCAAAGAATATTCTTTGAACACGGCATAATTTTTGTCTATCTCCGCCTCACCCATAAAGCACAGGATGATCGGCTTCTTGGTTTTTTTGGAAATCTGGCCGATGGTTTGAGCGGTCTCTTTGATCTCGGTCATTTTCTGCGGCGTCAAGACGACAATGGCGGCGTCAATATTTTTTTCTTTAATGAGCAGTTCCAAAGCGAAACCGTAGCGGTCGGCTTTCGCGTCGCCCAAGACATCCACCGGATTAATCACGCTGGCCGCCTCGGGCAAGTTGGCTTTTAATTTTTTAATTATTGACGGCGAGAGGTCGGCTAGTTCCAAACCGTATTGAGGCAACACATCAGTAACCAGGACTCCCGGCCCGCCGGCATTGGTCACCACCGCCACTTTGTTCCCTGAAGGCATTTTTTGAAGCGAAAATCCTTCGGCAAAATCAAAAAAATTCTCTAAATATTCGGCTTCAATTATTCCGCTCTGTTTGAAAGCGGCGCTGTAGGCTTCGGCCGCGCCGGCCAACGAGCCGGTATGCGACGAAACTGCCCGACTCCCCTTTTCCGTCTTGCCGGCTTTGAGGATAATAATCGGCTTTTTCTGGGAAACTTTTTTGGCAATTTCCATAAATCTTTGCCCATCGGCGATATTTTCCAAATACATCAAAATCACCTTGGTTTTTTTGTCAGCGTAAAAATATTCTAGCAAGTCAAGCTCGTTGATATCCAACTTGTTGCCCATACTGACGAAATAAGAAAAGCCGAGATGCTGGGCTTGGGCCATATCCAAGACCGCCGTGCCCAAAGCGCCGGACTGCGAAGCAAAAGCGATGTTGCCCGCTTTAGGGAAACTCCGGCCGAAAGAAGCGTCGATTTTGGGATTAGTGGAAATATA
The DNA here is from genome assembly GCA_038065695.1 of Patescibacteria group bacterium. Classification (GTDB taxonomy): domain Bacteria; phylum Patescibacteriota; class Patescibacteriia; order 2-01-FULL-39-33; family 2-01-FULL-39-33; genus JBBTQN01. Next base: position 4,795 of record JBBTQN010000015.1, read on the forward strand.
ACCCAAACAATTCGGCCCCAGCACTCTGATGCCGTATTTTTTCACTAATTCAGCGATTTGTTTTTCCAATTCTTCGCCGGCACGGCCGATTTCTTTGAAGCCGACGGAAATAATGATGATATTTTGGCATTTTTTCTCTCCGCATTCCTCCACCGCTTGAGGGACAAATTGAGCCGGAATGACAATCACCGCCAAATCCACCGCGCTGGCGATATTTAAAATAGAAGAGTAGGCCTGGAGCCCCTCCACCGTCTTTTCCTTGAGGTTGACCGGATAAATTTTGCCGGAAAACGACTTGATTAAGTTGCGGACGATGTCGTTTCCCACCTTGCCCTCATGCGCCGAGGCGCCGATAACGGCGATGGATTTGGGATGGAAGAAATTGTTAAGATTATTAGGCATAATTTTTATTCCCCCTCCTTGTTTTAAGGAGGGGGCTTAAGGGGGGTTTCAATATTTACATAAATAATTTTACCATAAATTTAAATAATAAAAAACGCCCCGCGAATGTATAAAACACTCGCGGGGGTATAAAGATTGAGGCAATCCGCCACTAGCGAATCGCCTTCTGAATATATGTTTACTCGGGTTTGTCGCAGGCGAACCTGATCGTCACCTCGACGCTACCCAAGTCAGCCATGTTTATGAACGGCTGATAAACCGGTTCGCCGCCGCCATAATACATAGCATAGAAGTCGAACTGGAGGAGAGCCGAGTACCACTTGCCATCTGTATTCTGAACGGTTATATAACCCCGCTCGAAATCAAACGGCAGTAGAGCGCTGAAAATCGGCCGCCCCTGCGCGTCCAGGCCGAGGTAGTAGGCGGTGTATTCACCACCATTATCCACGGTAACATTCAACGGCCCCCAATCCCAGTACTCACCGGGCAGACCGTCGATGGCGAACTGATAATTGTATAAATCGGCGAGTTCCAGCCAAACTTCCAAAACGGAAGTTTTTCCGGCGCTCACGCTCACGCTAGTATGGCCATCGAAAATAACATTACTGTTATCGTCGAAGGCATACACATTCACCTCATAATTGCCGGGGACGATGCCGGTGAACTCGCCCTTGTATTGACCGTCAATAACCGGCAAGGTGAAATAGTAGTTGTAGCCGTCGCCGGATGTCTGGTAAAAGTCAAACCCCAGCTCTACGATATCCTGCTTGAGCGTCTGGGCGACCGAATCAAGGTTGATTCCTCCGCCCTTCGTCACGACGCCGTCAAGTATCCGGGCGACCGAAATTTCATCGCCTCTGGCCGTGTCGGCAATGCCCGCCGACGCTGCCGTTGAGAACAGCGCCACCAACGCAATCGCCACCATCATCACAAACATCTGCTTCTTCATCTTCGTTCTCCTTCTCTTGTTTCCTCGGTTCACTAACACACCATCAAGGACAACTACCATAGCCGTCCCTGGACTCTCACTGTTCCTGTCGCGCCACTCGTCGGCACCTGCTCGCGTCCGTCAATGACTGTCGTGGCCACCTTCACCGGAGCGAAATGAATTGATTCCGCCAGCGCCGGTTGAACTGGCGCCTCGTCGGCCCTGATAACCTGCCATGTCATAAACATGGCAACGGCCAACACAAACACCAAACCAATGACTACACAATACCATGTCCTCATTGCCTTTCTCCCTGTTTTTTGCCCAATTACAGACAAATTTCAAATCCCAAACTGTCAACGAACTAACCTATAATTATAGCATACCCTATAATCTTTGTCAATAGCGATTTTATTTTTTGACTAATATTTAGCTAAAATTGGATAAAATTAATGAAAAAACCAACAAAAAAGACACCCCGCAAAATGCGGGGTGTTTCTACAAATTATTTTATTCAATTACCAATTACCAGTTACCAGTTACCAGTTACTTTCGTTCTTTAATCACCGCTTGCGCCGCGGCTAACCGAGCAATCGGTACGCGGAATGGCGAGCAGGAAACATAATTAAATCCTTCTCGATGGCAGAATTCCACGGTTGTGGGTTCGCCGCCGTGCTCGCCGCAGATGCCGATCTTTAAGGTAGGATTCACGCTTCTGCCTTTTTTGATCGCGATTCTGATCATCTCGCCGATGCCTTCTTGGTCAATCGCTTCAAAAGGGTCGCGCTCGTAAATCCCCTGCGCCACATATTCTTTCAAAAATTTTCCCGCGTCGTCACGGGATAGTCCCGCGCCCATCTGCGTCAAATCATTGGTGCCGAAAGAGAAAAATTCCGCGCCCGCTTCCACGATCTTATCCGCGACCATGGCCGCGCGCGGCACTTCAATCATGGTGCCGATTTTATATTCTATTTTCATGCCGGCTTCAGCCAATTTCTTCTCCACGATATCAACCACCCGCTTTTTCAAAATTTCAAATTCTTTCGTGGTCGCGACGAGCGGGATCATAATTTCCGGCTTGACTTGGGTGGCCCGGCCGCACATCGGACATTCCTTGGCGACTTCAATCGCCGCGTCAATAATGGCCTCTGTCTGCATGTCATAAATTTCCGGATAAGTGATGGCCAAGCGGCAACCGCGATGGCCGAGCATCGGATTGAATTCGTGAAGATCGGCGATTTTCGCTTTCAAAGTGCCCATATCCACTTCCATTTCCCGCGCCAAATCGTAAATATCTTTTTCTTCCGTGGGTAAAAATTCATGAAGCGGTGGGTCTAATAAACGCACCGTCACTGGAAATCCCTCCATCGCGTGAAAGAGGCCGATGAAATCCTGCTTTTGATAAGGCAATAATTTGGCCAGCGCTTTTTCCCGTCCCGGCAAATCCGCCGCTAAAATCATTTCGCGCACCGCTTTGATCCTGTCGCCTTCAAAAAACATATGTTCGGTGCGGCACAGGCCGATGCCTTCGGCGCCGAATTTTCTCGCCACCTGCGCGTCATAAGGCGTATCCGCGTTTGTCCGCACGCCCAGCTTTCTGATTTCATCAGCCCAATTCATAATTATGGTGAAATCCCCGCTTAACTCCGGATCTTTGGTGGTGAGCCGGCCGAGATAAACTTTGCCGTCGCCGCCGTCAAGGGTGATGAAATCGCCTTCTTTAACGACAATGCCTTTATCTTTAATGGTAAATTGTTTCGCTTTCTCATCAATAATAATGTCGCCGCAACCAGCCACGCAACAAGTGCCCATGCCTCTCGCCACCACGGCCGCGTGCGAAGTCATCCCGCCTCGGGCGGTTAAAATGCCCTTGGCCGAGTGCATGCCGTCAATGTCTTCCGGCGAGGTCTCAATTCTTACCAAAACCACATCCAGTCCCTGCTTGGCTTTTTCAAACGCTTCGCTGGCGGTAAAAACCACTTCGCCGACCGCCGCGCCCGGCGACGCCGGCAGTCCTTGCGCCACCACTTCGGCTTCCTCTTTGGCCAGTGGGTCAAGTTGCTTGTGAAGCAATTGATTTAATTGATTCGGATCAATTTTGAGGAGCGCTTCTTCCTTGGTGAGTTTGCCTTCTTTTACCAAATCAACGGCAATTCTGACGGCGGCTGCCGCCGTGCGCTTGCCATTTCGCGCTTGGAGGATAAAAAGCCGGCCGTTCTGAATGGTAAACTCCATATCCTGCATCTCGCGATAATGGTCTTCCACTTTTTTGCAGACCGCCACGAGTTCCGCGTAAATATGGGGCATCGCTTCATTGAGTTTTTCCACGGCAAGCGGCGTCCTGATGCCGGCAACCACGTCTTCGCCTTGCGCGTTCATCAGATATTCGCCGTAAAATTTATTTTCGCCAGTGGAAGGATTGCGGGTAAAACACACGCCGGTGCCGCTCTCCTCGCCCAAATTGCCGAAGACCATCGCTTGAATATTGACAGCGGTGCCGATGAGTCCTTTGATATTGTTGATTTCACGATACCGGATGGCGCGATAGTTGTTCCAAGAATTAAAAACCGCGTCAATCGCCACCTTCAACTGCTCTTTCGGATCCTGCGGAAAATCCATATTTTTAACTTCTCTGATTTTGTGTTTGTATCGGCGCACGATCTCCTGCAAATCGGCCGTTTCCAAATCCGTGTCATAATGGACACCCTTGGTGTCTTTGACATTTTCCAAAATTTCTTCAAAATCTTTATGCTCCAGGCCTAAGACGACACTGCCGAACATTTGAATCAAACGGCGATAAGAATCCCAGGCGAACCGCGGATTGCCGGATTTTTCCGCCAAACCGACGGTAGAATCGTCATTTAAGCCCAAATTCAAAATCGTATCCATCATTCCGGGCATGGAGGAAGCGGCGCCACTTCTAACTGACACTAAAAGCGGGTCGCTCGGGTCGCCGAGACGCTTGCCCATTTTATTTTCCAGTTCAGCCAGCTTGGCGTCTATTTGGGAAGTCGCTTCTGCCGGATAATTTTTATTGTTCTTATGATAAATATCACAAACCTCGGTCGTGATGGTGAATCCCGGCGGCACTTTGATGCCGAGCCCGCTCATCTCCGCCAAATTGGCGCCTTTGCCGCCCAAAATTTCTTTCATCTCCTTATTGCCTTCTTCGAAGGAATAGACAAATTTTTTTTCAGACATAACTCTCAAAAGATTATTTATAAATTTAAAATTTAAAATAAAAAGATAAAATGATTAAGCACCAAATTCAAAATCTCAAATTCCAAATATTTGGAATTTAGTGCTTTGGATTTGTAATTTTACTTTGTGTCACAAAAAATAGAAAAATAAAATAATAGACCAAAATATGGTCTATCACCTTTAAACATAAAAAAATCACCTTCCCGCTTGCCTTCTGTTTAGGAGCCCTTTCTGGGCGCCGATGTGAGTTACCACCGAAGCGGAATTATTCATTCCCCATTTTAAAGCTTCCTTTATATTTTTACCATAAATCAAAGCGGCGGTAAAGGCCGAGTTAAAAGCATCGCCTACGCCTAAGGTATTGACCGCTTTGACCGCTTTCACTTTCATAAAATAATATTTTTTGCCGTCAAAGGCGTAAGCGCCGCTTGCCCCATCAGTAATGACGACTATTTTCGGACCCAAGCCGTGAATATGACGAATTAATCCTTTAATATCTTTTAATTTCTTGAATTCCAGCGCCTCATCGCGATTGACGACGAATAATTTTATTTTGGACAGGAATTTTTTCATCTTAGCGATTTCTTGAAGCTGCTCGCCACCTGGATTCCAAGCGATGTTTTTGCCGGTTTTTATAAGCGATGACATTATCCCTTCCCAATTTTTTTTCGGCAGAGAGGAGACATAATACCAATCCGTCTCAACTCTGGAAATCAGGTCGTGACTGGACAACAGGTCGCTGGCGCCGCGATAAATAAAAGCGATATGCTCTTTGGCGGCGTTACTGATGGTAAGAATGAGAGAGAAGGCGGTTTGGACGCCAGCTGACTTTTTAATCAAACTGGTATTGACTTGATGGCCGGCCAGATTCTTTATCGCTTCGTAGCCGTTATCATCATCGCCGACTCGGGAAACAATAGCCGCTTTAAGGCCCATCTTGGCAAATGACGCCGAGGTGTTGGCCGCTCCCCCGCCAAAAGTGAGATAAATCTTATCGGCCAGAATTTTCGCTCCGTATTCAAACGCTAAAAGCCGCTGCTTGGTCAAATTGCCGGTCTTGAGGAGCTCCCCCTCGCCGGAATAGAAAAGGATGTCGCGCGTGACGCCGCCGACCGAGATAACCTCGTATTTTTTCTCCTTTTTTCCCATATCTAAATTATAATTGACAATTTAATTTAAATCAAATAAAATTTAAATGAGTTAACAAATGCTGCTAAAACGGGGAAAAAGGAGGGTACCCGAGATGTATAAACTGCTCTTTTTAATTTTATTGACGGCAATAATACTCTCTGCGATTTTAACGATTTTAATCGCGATTATCGCCCGAGTGGTAATTTATTTTGCGGACCAGCTTGCCGGAGAAAATCTTTTGGAAAAAGAAGAAAACGAACCGACGCGAAAAGGAGGAATACCGTCATGAAAGTACTTCTCACCTCTATATCTCTTGTTGCCGTTTGTGCCGTAGCCGTAACCGGAATTATGGCCGTTTCCGCACAAGATGTAAAAGACATGAAAAAAATCAACCGATTTTTTTTCCGCTTTGTGGGAGTCCCATGCGCCGTCATCTGCGCGTTTATTCTGAAGGCGTTTATGCCTTTGTTTGACCGATTTCCAAAAAGAAAATGAAAAAGAAAGGAGATTTCAGATGGCTGGAAAAAAAAGGATCCGGGTTGGACGGGAATTGGGCAATGCGACCCAAAAAATCATTGAGATTTTATTTGAGATTGCTCAAAAAGACGGCATGAGTAAAGCCGACGAAGTGATGATGAGGGCGAGAAGCGTCCTCAAAAAGAAATTTTTGGAAAAGAATCATCAGGGCGTGATATAAGTCACGCCCTTTTCATTTCCTTAAAATCTCTTCCTGGCCATCGGTGATTCTTATTTGGAATTTGAAATTTTGGATTTGTTATTTATACTGTTTAAACTAATACAATCATTTTTACTAAACCCTCCCACTCTCGTCCTGACCAGTCCCGCCAAATACGCGCCAGTTCCAAGCGCCTCGCCAATGTCGCGCGCCAGAGCCCGGATATACACACCCGGGCCAGTCACCACCCTCAACTTCAAATCTGGATATTCATATTCCAAAATTTCAATCTCTTTAATTTCCACCTGCCGCGATTCCATTTTCACTTCTTTTCCCGCCCGCGCCAATTTATACGCCCTTTTTCCTCCCACTTTCATCGCGCTGTACTTCGGCGGAATTTGATCAATAACACCAATAAATTTAAAAATAATATTTTTTATTTCGTCGGACTTGATGACTTTATGGACTTTATGGACTTTATGGACTTTTTCCTCGTCGTCCGTCTCACTCGTCATCCCCAGCCGGATGTCGGCAATGTATTCTTTTTCTTTATCCACGACTTCCGAAAGCCGTTTTGTCGCTTCCCGACCGACGCCAATAATTAAAACACCCTCGGCGAGAGGGTCTAAAGTGCCGGCATGGCCGACTTTTTTAATGCCAGTAATTTTTCTAATCTGGGCGACAATATCAAAAGAGGTCGGCCCTTTCGGCTTATAAACAGCAAAAATACTATTCATTTTTAAATACAGGACTACTTTCTGTTCAATTGGGCGGCTATGGCGATTAGATATACCGCCGCCACGCCGACCACGACATAGACCACTCTGGCGGCGATTGACATGTCGCTAAAAATCAAAGCGACCACATCCCATTTAAACAAGCCAACCAAAGCCCAGTTCAAACCGCCGATCACCACCAAAATGATGGCTAGCCAATCTAAGCCGTTTAGTTTTTTCATTTTTTTGTTTTTAATTCCATATATTAATGAACGACCTTTTATTAAGACAAAAAACCCTGTTAAGGGGGGTTTTGATATTATTATAATCCCAGATTTTTGTCGGACAGGTCAGTATCGCTGAAATCAGAGGCGTTGATTGAATTTATTGACTGGTCCAAGTCGTTGATTTCTTTGTTTAAATTAATTTCCTCGTTAGTATTAGCATTGGCATCATTAATATTTTCATTTCCGGTAATCACGCCGACGGGACCAGGCGCCACTTGACCGTTATAATTAGCCGCCGGTTGACCAATGGTACAACCGCTCACTAAACCCGCCGCTACCGCCACCACCGAAACTAAAAGAGAAATTTTTAAATTCTTTTTTGTCATAAAATTAAATTATTTTTTTTAATCTTCATCGGTGCTTGTGGCCGTGCTGGTCGCTCGGTTGCCGGCGGAATTTTCATTACCGGTGATTGACGGCTTTTTCAAATTATCCACTTGCGATTTGAGCGCCTGCAAATCTTTGCGAATTACGGTCTGGTAATATGTCCTCACGTCTAAAATATCTTTTTGGAGATTTTTGAGCAAGGTTCGGGAAGATTTAAGGTCGTTCTTAATCGGATTGTTCAAGCCGGTATCACTGCAAGATAAATTATTAATCTCCTGGATTTTTGCCTGATAAGCGGCGTAGTCAGTTTGGAATTTCGTAATTTTTTGATTCAAAACCACTAAATCGGCTTTAAGGTCGGAGACATCAATGCCTTGGGCTTCCAATCTTTGGACGATGCGGGAAAGCCGGTTTTGCAAATTAATGAAAAGATTGAGATATTTTTCTTTATTATTGTCGTGGCGATCAATAATTAATCCGAATTTCTCCTGAAAATTTTCGCATTTTCTCAATTGCCGTTCACTGGTGGAAGTGGCTCTGGTCGAAGTGGCATTAGCCGTTAAAGTATTTATTATTTGTCCGGGATTTTGAGCTGACTTGGCCGCTTGGACGGTAAAACCGACCCCCAAAACAAAAACTGTTAAAATAGCCGTAAAATAAGCGATTTTCTTCATATTTTTCCTTTTTATGAATTAAAAATCCTCCTTAGCAGAATCATTATAACACAAAGGAAAAAAAGGCAAAAGCACGCAAACTACCGTTGACACTCTGGCAATCCGCTTGACAAAATAATAAATTTAAGATAGGATTCCGTAAGATAGTATTGTTCGTTACAAACTGAAGTAAAAAAACAAGGAGAAAAACGCCATGCTAATGACACCGGAAAATGTAGAAGACGAAATTATGAGCTGCCTCAGACTATATTCCGTTTACGGCCAAATTGAATTATTAGATATGGAACAGACCATAAGCTCAATGGTGGGCCAAAACGAGGCCACCCTATTGCTTTCCTACTGCTATTTGGGCGGCGTGAAAGGCGCCAAGACGCCCGCCGCGAGACACATCCACCGAATCATAAAAGAATGTTTGGCAGTCATAAGAAGAAAATCAAAAGCCGAGAGATATCGCCTGATCACCATTTTGGCACAGCCGATTGACACCCTTGAACTGCCCGAGCGGCTTCGCCATGTCTTGAAAAGAGCCCAAATCCGTTACTTGGCCGACCTCGGCGCGCTGACCGAAGCGGAATTTCTAAGGTGTCGGGGCGTAGGCAAAAGACATCTTGATTACTTAAAAATCCTATTGGCAAAAAATAATCTACGCTTCGGCATGACCTTCTCCGACGATTTTAGAAAAAAATTGGAAAAAGCCGAGGAAACGGCCGACTTCATCTGCAAATAGCATGTTCATCACCCATCACCGCCGCGAAAATCTTTCGCGGCTTTTTTATTATAAAAAACCATTTGGTGTCATTCCCGCGCAGGCGGGAATCCAGATTAAAAAAATGTTGCGTATTACTTCTCCTGGATCCCCGCTTTCGCGGGGATGACAAAAAGAGAAAGAGGGTATAAAATTAAAATTTTAAAATTCAAATAAACTATTTCAAATAACTGACAAATCTAATCAGCTCATCGCCGGTTTTTTCCTCCGGCCGCAGACGGTAAAGCCGAAAAATATTTTCTTTTTTCTGGTAAAGACCGGCATAAGTGGAGAAAGCGTCAAGATAACCGGCTTCTCTCACCAGCTGCTCGTCGCGGTCAATAAAAAATCCGTAAGGATAAGCGAAACTTTTCACCTCTTCGCTGATAATCCGCTCCAGCTTCCTCTTGCTTTCAAAAATTTCCGTCTTAGCTTTTTCATCGTCAATAAATTTCAAGCTGACGTGATTTAAAGTGTGCGACCCGATTTCCACCAACCCGCTCTGATTCATTTCGCGGATTTGGTTCTCGCTGACATATCCCGACTGGCCGATGGCGCTTACAATAACAAAAAGCGTCGCTTTGAAATCATATTTTTTTAGGAGCGGAAAAACATTATAATAAAAATCGGCATAGCCGTCGTCAAAAGTGAGAACAATCGGATTTTTGGGTAGAACGCCGCCGTTTTCCAAGACCTCTCCAAGTTCACGGGCAAAAATCGGCTGAAATCCATGGTCTTTTAAGGTTTCAAGTTGATTTTCAAAAATATTCGGACTTAGATAAAGCCCGGCTAAAATCTTGGTATTATCTTGTTCTTCAATATAATGATAAATCAAAATCGGCACCTTGAGTGCGATCTGAATTTTTAAAGTTTGCGTCCGATTCGGATAAATGCCGCGATTTTTCACGATATCAACCATCGGCGCCGGCTCCAAATGGTTGAGTTTTCGCTCGCCTTTTTCTTGAAAAAATTGAAAAAATAATTGATTGGCAAACGGGCTAAGATAAGTTTTGAAATTGGATTGATAAAAAATAAAAACCGCAGCCAAAACAGCCACGGCAATCGGCGGCAGAATTAGAAAATATTTCCAATATTCTCTTATTTTTTTCTTCTTTTTCACCGGTTTAATTTTTAAAATAATGGCTACTTTGGGACTCGAACCCAAGACCTCTTCGATGTGAACGAAGCGCTCTAACCTCAGCCAGAGGCTGATCTCGTGCCATAGGCAGACTCAACGCCTTTGGCGGAAACTGATTTTATAATCGCATCTCTTATTTTTCTACCAAAACCAGATTTGTAAAATTTTTCTCTCATTATAGCACCTGTCTTGCAATAATATCTTTCGTAATATAGTAATATAAAAGGTTTATTTTCCTTAGTCCAAAAATTAGAATTTGTATTGTGTTGTTTTAATCTAATTTTTGGATCAGTCTCGGTATAACCTACATAAATCTTTCCATTCTTTAAGCTTTTGATGAAGTAAATATAATTCATGTGGGCATAAGAGGATTTGAACCTCTGACCTTTCGGATGTGAACCGAACGCTCTAACCAACTGAGCTATATGCCCATAAAATGAATCTAACCTCAGCCAGAGGCTGATCTCGTGCCATAGGCAGACTCAACGCCTTTGGCGGAAGCTGAGCTAAGTGACCGATGTGGAGATACTGGGAATCGAACCCAGACCTCGGCAATGCGAATGCCGCGTAATACCATTTTACTATATCCCCCAATTACTTCCCATTATCGCATTTTTTTCGCGTTTTGTCAAAAAAAACAGGCATAAAACCTGCTCCTTATCTTGTTACGTAGCATGCTACATAATATGCTACATAGCAAAGTAGCCAGCTATTTTTTTATATTTCCATTTTGGAAAAAAGCCAAGCCCCGAGCGAGGCGGGAAACCGAAACTTTACAAATTGGCTGGGTCTTTTGGACAAAATCCGAACTTTTTTCCGCGAAAATCCGGACGCTGACTTTTGATAATTTTCGCTCGGGCGGGCCCCATAGCAAAGCCTTCGGCTTGCTACGGGGCAAGTAAAAAGCAAGAATTTTTGTTTATCCCGTAGTCAAATGCGAGGCATTTGTACTTCGGGGCCCGCCCTCGCTTCTTGCCCCGTAGCGAACGCAAAGCGTTCTGCTACTGGGGTTCCGCCGCCGAATTTCGTGCCAGCGAAGCTGGCGCGCCATATTAAAACCTGCTGTTCAAAACCCGACCTTGAATATTTATTTCAATTTTATACGGGAATTGTGATATAATATTTTTATTTTTTTATTGTATTTCTTTAACAAATTTTTAATTTTTTTACATTTTTCAGGTTCATTAAGATAGTAATAATCATCAAAGATAATAAATACAACATTATCCGCGATGCGTAACTCTTTTATTTTTGATAAGGTTTTGATATCCTTCTCTATAGCTTCTTTCACAGTTTGTTTATTCCGAGATATAGATTCTACTGAACAATGAAAATATTTTGCTTCCGCGCACATTAAAAAGGGGCCGAACCAGTCTTCTGGTGTAATTATTAAATCTACTTTGGGAACTCTGCCAAGTTCATCTTTCAATTTTTCCAATTTATCCTCAAAACTATAATCCTGGAAATTAGTGTCATCTAAATTTTTGTCAAAATGCATTTCAATATTAGAATCAGTCTTATCCAATTCTTTGTAAAAGAATCTTGCAAATTGAACCATTAAATCAGATTCGTTCCAGCATATCCAATGCGAATCCTTAGCTTCCTTTTTGCCTAATGGCTTTGAATATTTAAAAGCCTTGTAATCATAATATTTACAAAACATTTTCCACGCATTATCTACCATTTTTTCAATTTTATTTTTATTCATTATTATCATCTCTTAAATGAATCTCTTTTCCGCCGCCGAATTTCGTGCCAGCGAAGCTGGCGCGCCGTTTGTTCTCACATTAAATTATATTATCCTCCTGTTGAATCTAATTATTAGCCTGTGCTCACGTGTTTAAATCCGGGTTTATACCATAGAAGGGTTATCACCGAGAGTACAGTAAAAATTATTCCCAGCCACATTGGCGGCAGTCCGCTCTCCTTGAACG
>JBBTQN010000016.1:0-84317 GCA_038065695.1 Patescibacteria group bacterium
GTCGGGCTGGGCGGAATTGAACCGCCATTACACGCACCCGAAGCGTGCGTAATACCGTTATACCACAGCCCGAGATAGAATTCGATTTTTAATTTTTAGTTGGTAGTTAACAACCATCTAAATCTAAAAACTAAAAACTACAAACTGATTTCGTATGCCACAATGCCAAAAGCCACGGCGACATTTAGAGATTCTTTGACACCCTTCATCGGGATTTCCACTACTGCGTCGGCTCGTTTGAGTAACGACGGCGAAACGCCATTTACCTCATTGCCGACAATTAAAGCTAAAGAAAATTTCGGCTTGAATTTTTTAATATCTATACTTTTTTTTATCTGCTCCAAGGCGACAATTTTAACGCCTTGCTTCTTTAATTTTTCCACCAGTCGCCAAGCGTGCCGGTAGTGCTCCCAAGCGACTGCCTTTTCCGCGCCCAAAGCCACTTTGTCCACTCCCTTCTGTCCCGGCTTACCCGTTATACCACATAAAAAGATTTTTGTCACGCCGAGAGCGTCGCTAGTTCTGAATATTGAACCAACATTGTATAAACTTCTGATATTATCACAGATTACTATAAGCTCTTTTTTCATTGCTTTGGACTTTATTTACCCCGTTAAATAATTTTGCCGCCGGCAAAATTCTTGCGAAGCAAGATTTAACGGGGTGGACTTTCGACTTTATAGACTTTATAAACTTATATCCGGCATCCCCACTCCCCCATCGTATCAACAATTTGGTCAATTAAAACTTCTTTTAACTCACCTCTCAAAACATTGCCCACCGCGCCGGGCTCGTCCGGCGCCAGATATTTAATCGGCCCGACAAAGGGCGTGGGAAGTAGTCCCATAAAATACAAGTCAAGATTGGAAAATACTTTGCGGTTTGGCTCGCTCGCCAAAGTGATTTTACTGGTGAATGCGCCATCGCCGTTATCCTGCCAGCCGTTGCCGCCCAAAGGCGAGATAAAATCAACATATATATTCCAATGATTTTTTTCGGTGCCGGCAAGCAAAGCGTAGTTTACCTCGCCGTTTTCATCTTGAAATATCGCTCGGCCACTCCAATGATGGGCGATCTCATGAATAATATAATTGACCGATTGGTCCAAATCGGCAGTGTTGCCAAGGCCGTATTTTAACAAATTGCCCATATTGGCAATGCCTTTCAGCTTGCCGCGGCTGCCATAAAAAAACGAATAATGGACTTGGCTGTTGCCCGTTCCCAAAAAATCGTTATTGGTTAAAACATATTTAGCGACGACTGATTCATTCAAAACAAAATTATTGTATAAAATAATAAAATCAAAATTATCCGGATTCTGGTCAAAAAAGGTGTTGATTACTTCATTGTCCGGTTTAAGCTGGCCGTCCCGGTCTCGAAAGAACAAAGTTTCATCATCGCTTAAAATAATGATGGGGTAGCTCACATCCAATTTGGCCAAGCCCTTGGTCGCAAAAACGAAATTTTCCGCCAAGCGATTTTTTATCGCCGTCAGTTTGTCAATTTCGTCTTGGCTTGGCTGGGTCTTGGCGGCCAGAATAAAAGCGGCTTTGAGTTTTTTGTTTTCGCAATCGGCTGTCGTCGCATTCGGTTTAGCCACCGGATTGAAAATCCGGGTATTTAAAAAGCTGATTTCTTTGGCTCTTTTATCCAAGGCGATATTTCCTTTAACCGCGTCGCTGGTCTTAAAACCGTTCGCTTTCACCGCCGCCAAATCCTTGAACGGCCAAAGTAAGCCGTTATCATTATAATAATATTTGCCGTCCCATAAATACAGCATGCCATCAGGCAATTCATGGTCGTATTTCATCTCCTCGCCGATAAGGTAATCGCCAAAAAAAGCCTCCGGTACTTTAACTGCTTTTTCAAACCATTTATCGCCGTACATTCTTTGGATTAAATCTCTTTCTTTAAAGGGCCGGAGTATTCCGCCCGGCGTGGCGGCGTAAATATTTTTATCGGTTTCAAAAGTAACCAAAGCGACACCCGGCCGGACTTTGATGTTTTCCGCCAGAGGATAATCAGTGATTGTTTCCGGACTGACGGTTTTCACGCCGGAAAAATCGGCGTACCAAGTTTCGTACACGGCTTGGGTCGGGAAAGGATGACGGAAATTGTTGCCGTCCAGATAATACACGGTCGGACTCGAGGCCGACTTGATCAGATCGCCCAGGGCGTGGGCTGGGGCGACGGATAAAAAAAACACTAAAATAAAAAAAACAATTAATCTTGTTTTCATACAAATTTTCAATTTATAAAATAAATTCCTCCCCTTACTAAGGGGAGGTTAGGAGGGGTTTTGAAGCTTGCTTAGTGGTTTGTGACTCTCATAACCTCCCCTAACCCCTCCTTGGAAAGGAGGGGAAAATTCTTTCTAAGAAATAAAACTATTGAATTAGTATTGCAGCACCGTCTTCACCTTCTTCATCTCGCCCAGCCGGTGGAAAATAATTCTTTCAATATTGTAAGTGCCGTATTTGGGCGCCTCTAAAAATCCCTGCATCGCCGCTTCGGCCAGCCAGCCGGACTTAAGCCAGTCCGAAAGCCACTCACTGGTATACCTCGGATCTTCCTGCGGCATGCCCGCGCCGATGGAAGTGAGCCATTTCTGGTTGAAAATTTCCTGCGAGCCGATGGGCGGCGCCATAATAATCGGCAGGCCCAAAGCGCAATAAAACGACAATTCGCTCGGCTTAGTCCATAAAATATCGGTTCCCCTCAAGACATGGTTGAATTCTTCAAAATAATCATCCTTGCTTTTTTGAAAAATAATGTCCAAGCCATGATTAAGTTTGCCCCTTAACCCGAGATTTTTAATCGCTTCTTTAAAGAATTGATTGACCTCCAGATTGACGCCGGCCACCAAATTCAGCTTCACCTTACCGGATAAAATCTCTTTTTTCAAGCTCTTTAAAATCTCCGCCCCCAGCTCTCTTTGGGCGCCGGCGCCGCCGACCGCGAAAGTGATGGTTAGCGGTCTCGTCGGCTTTGTTTTCAAATTTTTTCTTCCCAGCTGCGAAAGTAAGGTTTTCTTGTATTGCGACAAATACACTTTTGAAGCGTCTAATTGAACCAACCGCCGGCCCAAATCAAGTTTTAAATCTTTTAAATTTTTGCCGACATTCTCATCGGGCAGCGGAAAACCGGTGAGATATATTTTGTCCGGCCTGATGCCGTAAAGTTTCAGCCGTTCTTCCACGCGCTTATTCGGCGCCAGATAATTTATCCGGCTGGTCTGGGGGCGAAGCGGCGCCCAAGCGCGGGAAATGTCGGCGTCGCAAACCACGCAAAAAATATCGCCTTCATAATTGTAATACTCAGCCATCATCGCCACCGCGAAAAAAGTGGTCACTAAGGGAAACGGCCGCTTTGATATTTTTTTAATCAAATGCTTGCCCCAGTCCATTTTTTCAAAGAGAGAATAAATCTGCTTGAGCTGGACATTGGGGCGGGACAAGTCGCGGCGCGGATAAAAAGCCGGAATCTCTTGAAGCCGGTCAAAAAGCTCAAACGCCTTTTCCCCCAAAAAGGGCACTTTCTTAAAACGGGAAATGAACTCGTAAAATCTCCGGCTTTCCACCCAGAGTTTTTTATCTCGGTCGGGAATACCCGGATAATTGTTGGCGCAGATGATCCCGCCCGGCGCGAATTTCCGCAAAGGAAAAGACGCCCGCTGATGGCCGTAGCCCATATCCACGGTGATGACCCAGGCCTTGCAGGCCTTGTGAGATAACTTTTTATTCATTGAAAATAATATTTTGTGATTTAATTATATTATACCAAAAACTCCGCCTCTTCACCAAGAGACGGAGTTTGAGATTCAATTTAACGCGCCAAATTACATAACCGCTTCTTTGGCCGCTTTCGCGACGCGGAATTTGACGACGGTCTTAGCCGGAATCTGAATCGTCGCGCCGGTGGCCGGGTTTCTGCCTTGTCGGGCTTTGCGGTTGACTTTTACCAATTTGCCAATACCCGGCACCACAAATTCCCCGCTTTTCTTGACTTCGACATAAGCCAGCTCCACCAGCTTATCCATTAGAGTAACGACGTCCTTTTTGCTCAAACCGGAGCTCTCGGCTAAACCGGCCAAGATTTGAGATTTGGTCATTTTTGCCATAACCTTAAGGTTAAGTTATTAGTTATTTTAAATTTAGTTATTTTAAATTTATCTCGCCAGTTGTCCACAACTTATTTTTCACCTCTTCAATTATAGCTTAAAAACAAAGAAAAAGCCAATAATTATTAAGAAATTAAAAAAATAAGAAAATAAGAAAATAAGAAAATATAATTAAAACCGCCTTTTTCAATATCGTATTTGATTTATGTTAATAAACACCAGTTCAATAAAGCGCTAAAATTAGCCATTTTTTTCTGATTTTTGGGCTTCAGAGCGGTAGGCGCAATAATCGCAATTAGGTGAAGCCACGGGAATCTTTTGGTCTTCTAGACATTTTCTCGCTTTGATAATTTCTAGTTCCACCCAATGGTCGTCGCCTTGATAAGGAATAATTTTAATATCAAATTCCAGCCGACCGTCAAAGGCCTCGCAGTCGGTTTTGCCATTAACATAGACAAAATAACCCGTGTCCGACACCGGAAATTTATTTTGGCGGAAAAGCCATTGGTAAATCTCTATCTGTCTCTTGTAGCCCATCTGCCAGTCGGCGTCAATATTCACTTCGCTTTCCTTGGCCGTCGCTTTATAATCCACGATAATGAGCTCGCCTTGGGAATTTTGCCAGACATCGTCAATGCCGCCGGTGATCATAAAATTAGTCGGCTGGTGAAGGTAGGTGATGCCGCCACGAAGCGCGTCGCGCCATTCGTTGATTTTTTCGTGGGCCAGAGGAATCGCGTCGATGTGATAAGTTTTCATTAAGGGATGCTGGCTGCCTTTGGCGCGATGAAGGTCAAATTCTTTTTTTAAGAGCGCGTCCACGGCGCTGTTTAAAGTAAAAGGAAATCCCGGCGGCCGGCCGATTCCCAGCCGGCGGTCAAGATAAAAACAGCGCGGGCATTCCATAAACAAATCAATCTTTGACCGGCTTAAGCGGAAAGGAATTTTACTTTTGGGGTCAAACAAACCGCTAACCCGTTTGGCGTGGTAATATTGGGACATATTTTAATTCCTTTTCCTCACTTAATGAAAAGTAAGTATTTTTAAGTTATTAACTTGTCATATTATACTCCGCTACCAGTAAAAAAGCAAAAGCCGCCAGCTGAATGCGCCCATGACGAGCAGCTTGACATCCTCTTAGACAGTGATATACTTTAGGTGTTATTATTAAATTGTTCTTATAAATAACTCAAAAATTATGAAAAAAACCATCTTTTTAACCATCGTCGCGGCTTTGGTGCTCGCGCCAGCGGTTTTGGCGATTGAGCGCTTCCCGGCGCAAGTGGAGCCGTCCGGCACCACGGTCATTGTCCCCGACCTCGCCATTGAGAAAGCGCCGCCGCTTGAGGTAATCACCATTGTCCATTTTAAAAAAGATTTTGTTAAGCCAGAAGAGCCAGGTCAAAACAATAACGCGAGAATCCCTACTTGCTATGGTTTTATCAGCGCTTATGCCAAGTTGATTGCCACGGAAAATCTCTTGGTTAATCCGACTAATTCAGGAATGACTGAAGCCGAAGTTTTAAGCGGCATTCAATCATCGGCGACGACTTGGGACAATCAAACCAGCGCCTCGCTTTTTGGCAACGTTACCGCAAGCAGCACGGCCGACTTTGACACTTATGCCGACGGCCAAAATGAAATTTCTTTTGGCAACTATGCGCAAAGCGGCGTGATTGCGGTTACCAGAATCTGGGGCTATTTTTCCGGCAAACCCAACAGCCGATATATCTCGCAATTTGATCTGATGTTTGACCTGGATTTTGCCTGGGGAGACGCCGAGGTCAATGCCGCGCTGATGGACCTGAAAAACATCGCGACTCACGAGCTGGGCCATGGTGTTGGCCTTAATGATCAGTATAACAGCAGCTGCGGAGAAGCGACGATGTATGGCTATTCCAATTTTGGGGAAATTAAGAAAAGAACCTTGGAAGCACCTGATATTAAAGGTTTGAGAATTCTTTATGGGATTTAAGTTTGTAATAATTTAAAGTGTTTCGCGATGGCGGCCTTTCCGGTCGTCGCAAAAAAAACCACCGACTTTGTCGGTGGTTTTGATTTTAAAGTTTATTTTCCCTTCAATCTCCTCTAAAATAAATAAAAAGGCCCGCCGAGTAGAGTCTGAACGGGTAAAAAAAGCCCTCAAATCCATGCGGATAAGAGGGCGTGAAAAACTTATTACAATGAACTGCTGTCGGGCAAGATCTCGGCTACTTACCTTATCACATTGACGGTCCGCTCGGCCTGAGCGGCATTATCCAATGAGTCATTGACATCGTAGTCAACCCATCCTTGGCCTATCGCCGAAGTATCCACATCTTTTGAAACGACAACCTGATCAGTTAAATCGCCGTCATAATTGTCATTCGCGGTCGCGCCCGCATCAACATAATCCAACCCGACCGGAACTGTCGCCGGGTTATCGCCCAAGATAGTGATAACGGGAGGAGTCGTATCCACCACATTCACCGTCCTGGTCATTGACGCCGGATTGCCGCTTGAATCGGAAACCGAGTAAGTGACAAAGTAATTTCCCAAAACCGAAGTGTTGACATTGCTGGTTGTTTGAATCTGGCTCGTCAAATCGCCATCCGCCACATCATAAGCGGTTGCGCCGGCATCCACATATTGGCTGCCGACTTCAACATTTATCGGATTCAAACCAAGCATGGTGATCATCGGCGGTTCGTCGTCAAAAATCGGAATTTCGGGTTGATAACTGAAATCAGTAATGACGACTTCCGCGTCTTGGCCGTTTAACGGCGCATAGCCATTAAAAAGCCAAAGGTTGAAACGGAAATTTTCATTGCCGGGAGTCGGCACGCTAGAATCAGTCACCGACCAATAACCGGCCAAAGCGCTGGCGGGCGGAGTCTCATTTACGGCGTACTGGCCGTAATAAGTGCGAAACTCCACTTTCCCTTCTTGCCAAATCATATAGTTGGTCAAATACATTGATTGGTCAGTGAGATCGACTTGGAAGCGCGAACAATTACTGCAACCCGGGCAAACGCCGCAGGGCTGTTTCACAAATTGAGCATTGGTGGGAATGGTGATGCTTCCCCATTTTGCATATTCAATATCCAGCTCACGGAAATAAACGTCATTGGCTTCCGGATCCCAAGTGAACAAACCAAGAGTAATATTCGGATCCAATAGATCCAAACGACAATTAGTCTGGATCATATAGGTGCCGTAGCCCAAGGATTCATTCAAAATAACCTCGGTGCAATAGTAGCTGCCGTCCCGAAGCTTGATCGTCAGATGAAGATGTCCTTCTCCGTCAACCCAAACATCTTCTGGTCGGTCAGAGAAATAATTCGGTCCCGGACCAGCGCGAAAATCGGCTTTCTTGACCTGCCAAATGCGGCCGGCAAAAGAGATCTCTCTCGCGGGCGGCGTTCGGTTAAGAGTCGCGCTCGCGATCGCTTCCGGAATGACTGGCAAGCTGGAGCAAGGTCCGCAAAGCGATACTTGATAATCGTTTGGTACGACCCAAACGGCGTATTCGGTCGCGTAAACGTCGTTGCCGCCGGTCGTAACATTGAGATGCCAAGTACCATCCGAACTTATAGTCGTCAAGGGTGAAGCGAAATATGGTTTTGTCCACCACACGCCCTCCACCTTAATGACACAAAGAATCTTGTAACCAGCCGGGTCAATGCCGACGACATGGCCATAAAGAGAACCATATTGACCATATGCCGGCCAAGTGTCAATAATAACCGCCGCTTCCACTTCCACGACATTGACTGTCCTTGTGGCTTGAGCGGTGTTGCCCGAAGTATCACTCACATCGTAGATGACTGTGTAAATTCCGAGTACCGCCGTGTTGACATTGTTGGTCACAATAATGTTGACGGTCAAATTACCGTCGTAATTATCATTCGCTGTTGCGCCATCATCAACATACACAAAGCCGAGCGGAGCCATCGCCGGATTGTCACCCAAAATCGTGATCACCGGCCTAGTCGTGTCCACCACATTTACCGTTCTGGTAGCAGAAGCGGAATTGCCGGAAAAATCAGCAACCGTGTAAACCACACTGTAGCTTCCCAAAGATGCGGTATTAACCAAATTGGTGACCACAATCTGGCTCGTTAAGTCGCCATCATAGTTGTCAATGGCCGTCGCGCCGGCATCAATATAGGAGGCGCCAACTTCTAAAGTCACCGGATTAGCGCCAATGATGGTAATCACCGGCCTGGTCGTGTCCACGACATAAACCGTTCTGGTCGCCGTCGCCATATTGCCCGAAGAATCGGTCACCGTGTAGATGACATAGTAAGTGCCGACTACCGAGGTGTTAACATTGTTTTGAACCGTGACCGTCAAAGCGCCATCAGAATTGTCAATCGCGGTTGCTCCCGCATCGACATAAACACTGCCTACTTGCACTGTCACCGGATTGCCATTGCCTATTTGAATATTGGGCGGGGTTTGGTCTTCTCCCTCGCCTTCGCCCTCTCCTTCACCTTCACCTTCACCTTCCGACGGAAAGCGGTCGTATTGAGTAAAGACGACGGATTCGGGAATATCGGGCAACTCGGCGCAGGGTCCGCATAATGACGGATCAGTTCCTTTGGGCACAAGGTAAGCGGCGTAACTCGTGGCATAGATATCATCGCCGCCCGTGGTAACATCGCAACTCCAAGTGGAATTCCAATTGATGGGTGTAAGCGGTGAAGCGAAATACGGTTTAATCCACCAGCCATAAACATCAATATAAACAACCACTTGGTAATCACTTGGATCAACACCACTAACTTCCCCGCGCAAATTTTCCGTACTACCAAAGGCGGGAATGTGAATAAATATAATCGATATTGGCTCATTTGGTGGCGGCGGGCAACCAATTGTACCGATTAAAGAAACAACTCCAAAAATCAAACAAACAGCCAACTTTACCAAAGACTCCTTCGTTCTCATGACTTGCTCCTTTCTTCGCTATTTTTAGCGAATTTTCCCAAATTTTAAGGTTCTTTTCTGGATTTACAGCTCCAGACACTTTTGGTTTACTCCCTTCTATTAATCTTGTCAATACCTCAAATTTTAACGATTTTTTACATTTAAAAAACACCGCCCGCCGCGATGTTTTTTTATTTACGATTATTCTTACCTTTTAAACCAGCTTGAAATTCTTTTACCTATTTTTTTAAAAATTCCTCCATTGAACTTTTCCGCTTCTTTTTTAAGCCGCAATTCTTTGGCGTGATTTAAAAATATTTTTTTAACCTGTCCGTTAATCCCCGAATCCTCGGGAATTTTCCATTCAGAGACAATACCGCTTATCTTATTTTCAATTCCACCAATGTCTTGGGACAATAGGTTTTTTTGATTAATCGCGATCTCCAGATGATTTTGCGCGCCGTTTATCATTTCCATCGCTTCTTCCGGCGAATATCTTTTATCTTCGCCGTTGATGCCCTTAAACTGTTTGAGAATAAAAAACAATTCGGGCAAATTTCGCGCCTCGCCGATTGATTTTTGGACCAATTCCGGCCGATTTTCTTCAAAGTAAGCGGCCATTTCCTTTTTCATTAATTCTTTGACCTTGATTTCAATTTCCGTGTTGTTAACCATCGCCACCGCATTCCCTAAATCATTTCTTATCTCCGCGCGTTTGTCAGCCAAAACGCCAAGGACGATTTCCGCCATATTCTGATGTAAAAATTCTTCGGCTCGGTTGATTGCTTTGGCCACAGCCGAATCTTTTTTTTGAATAATTTCAATCAACTCATCCACGCTTGCCGCGTCACTAATCTTTTCTTGAAACGAAGGAACCAATTTTTCTTCGGTTTCTGGCTCGCTTTCCCGCGGCTTTTCCGGCCCTCTTTCTTCCGGTTCCAACTCAAATGCCTTATCAACTAAAGTGGCGGAAATCGAGTCTTGTCGCTCTACAACTGCCATATTTTTATGGGTTATGAATTTTTATCATTATACTCCCCTACTAGTAAAAAAGCAAAAAAACGCGCGGAGCGGCCGCGCGTTTTAGAAAAAAATTCAATGCTTTTTTCAGTAACAAAACCGCCGATTTTTTTGCCTCCTCTCTATGGCAATTATCGGAATGATAAATAATTAAATTTTAACTTACCTTTTCAACCCCCAGAAACCGAAGAAACCGAAGAAACCGAACAGGCCGAAACTGAATCCGGGCAAAAGTCCCAGTAAACCCAAAAGGCCGAGCCAGCCCAAAAGCCACATGTCTTTCGGCTTTTTATTCAGAGAATAAATCCAGACATCGTAAAGGAGCGAGATGACAAACGCCAGCGCAAAAATGAAAGTCAGGATAAAAAAGAATTGTTCATCAAATTGAAAAGCGCTTATTAAAAAATTGTGCAGGCCAATAGAAAGAACCACCAGGCCAAAAAGCCAGAAAGTCGTCTTTACTTCTTTGCTCATTTAATCACCTCCTTTCGATATAGAAATTAAATATTTCCGAATTTGAAAATTTTTTTATTTTTTTTACCCTCAATACTAATTATAGCACAAAATTAAAAACAAATAAAAAACCGCCCCGCATTTGCGGGGCGGTTTTTTTATTTCAACATCTTCTTTAAATACTGCCCGGTGTAGCTCTTCTTCGCCTTAGCGACATCTTTCGGCGTACCCTCCGCGACGACTTCGCCGCCCTTGTTTCCGCCTTCTGGACCCAAATCAATAATCCAATCGGCGCATTTTATCACATCCAGATTGTGTTCAATAATTAAAACCGAATTGCCCTTGTCCGCCAGCTGGCTCAAAACCTGAAGCAAGCGCTTGATGTCGTCAAAATGAAGGCCGGTCGTCGGCTCGTCCAAAATGTAAAGTGTTTTGCCGGTCGGCCGGCGCGACAATTCGGTCGCGAGTTTTACCCTTTGCGCTTCGCCGCCGGACAAAGTTGTCGCCGACTGCCCGAGCCGGAGATAGCCCAAGCCGACTTCTTCCAAAATAGCGAGTTTGTCCGCGATTTGATAATTGTCGGCGAAAAATTTTCTCGCTTCCGAAACGGACATATCCAAAACATCGGCGATATTCTTTCCTTGTCCGCCGGAGCCGCCGGGCACGGGCGGATGATAATGGATTTCCAAGGCCTGCCGGTTATATCGGCGGCCGTGGCATTCTTCGCATTCAATATAGACATCGGGTAAAAACTGCATTTCAATTTTCACGTAGCCGTCCCCGCCGCAATTCTCGCATCGGCCGCCGCCTTTGACATTGAAGCTGAAATGCCCGAGCTTGAAGCTCCGCAATTTACTCTCGGGAAGTGACGCGTACAAATCGCGGATGTAAGTGAAAACACCGGTATAAGTGGCGGGATTGGAACGCGGCGTGCGGCCAATCGGCGACTGGTCAATGTCAATCACTTTATCCAGATTTTCCAAACCCTTGATTTCTTTGTGTTTGCCCGGCAAATCCTTGGTGCGGTAAAATCTCCGCGCCAAGGCCTTGGCCAGAATCTCGGTCATCAGCGTGGATTTGCCGGAGCCGGAAACGCCGGTAATGCAGACCAATTTGGCCAAAGGAATTTTAACATTGATATTTTTCAGGTTGAATTCCGAAGCGCCGATGATTTCAATCGCTTTGCCGTTGCCCTCGCGAAATGACTTCGGCGCCTCAATCTTTTTCGCGCCCGACAAATACTGGCCGGTAATTGATTTTTTATTTTTCTTAATCTGCTCAAAGGTGCCTGCGGCGACCACTTCACCGCCGCGGATGCCCGCGCCCGGCCCGATATCAAGGAGCTGGTCGGCCGCGGCCATCATCTGTTCGTCGTGCTCCACGACAATCACGGTGTTGCCTTTGTCGCGCAATTTTCTCAAGGTTTCAATCAATTTGGCGTTATCCCGGGCGTGCAAGCCGATGGACGGCTCGTCCAAAATATAAGTGACGCCTTCCAAACCCGAACCGATTTGCGTCGCGAGCCGCACCCGTTGCGCCTCACCGCCGGCAAGCGTGTTCGCGCTCCTTGACAGGGTGAGATAGTTTAAGCCGACATTTTGCAAGAAGCCGATTTTCCTCAAAATTTCTTTCAAAACCTGTTTGGAAATCTTGCCTTCGCGCGAAGCGCCTTGCCATTTCTTGCCCAGGTCGGCGAAAAATTTCTCCGCTTGGTCAATATCGATATTGGTGACTTCCACGATATTGAGATTATCAATCGTGACCGCCAAACTCTCGGGCTTAAGCCGCGCGCCGCGGCAGGTGGGGCAAGTGGAGACGCGCATATATTCTTCCAAAGTTTTTTGCAAATATTCTGATTTGCCTTGATCGTATTTTTTGTTCAAAAAACCGATGACGCCGTCAAATTGCCTTTTTTCATCGCCAGCGTCGTAAAATTCGCCGTCGCCGTAAAAAATAGTTTGGAGCGCTTTTTCGGCAAGCTCGGCCACGGGCGAATTCAAATCAAACTTGTGTTTTTTCGCCACCTGCTCCAGCAGTTTAAAATTGGAATTTTGGGAAGCAAAATTCCGCGCCCAGGGCTTTACCGCGCCCTCGGCCAAAGTAAGCCGGCGATTCGGGATGACCAAATCCGGGTCAAAAACCATTTTAACGCCGAGGCCCTTGCAAGCCGGACAGGCGCCATAAGGCGAGTTGAAGGAGAAACTTCTCGGCTCCACTTCAGGCAAAGAAACCCCGCATTCGCGGCAAACATAATAAAGGTTAAAGGGCAATTCTTTATCCTTTTCCGGAAGATAGATATTGATAAATCCGTCGCCCAAATCCAAAGCCAGATTGACCGCTTTGGCCAGTCGCTGCCATTCAATGTCGTCTTGGTCTTGCTTTTTGAGCTCTTCGGACAAAACAATATTATCAATTAAAATTTCAATCGTGTGCGCCAAATTCTTGTCCAATTTCAGCTCCCGCGCCTCGTCAATGTTATAAAAATGGCCGTCTATTCGAAGCAATTCGTAATTGGCTTTATTAATCGCTTCTATTTGGGCGGTGTGAACGCCCTTTTTGTGATAGACGACCGGCGCTAAAATTTGGATTCTTTCGCCTCCAGGCAAGCTGATGATCTGTTCCAAAATCTGCGCCGGCGTCTGGCGAGAAACCTCTTGGCCGCATTTAGGGCAATGGATGACGCCGACTTTGGCATATAAGAGTCGCAAATAATCGTAAATCTCGGTAATCGTGCCGACCGTGGAACGCGGATTGACCGAAGACGATTTCTGGTCAATGGCGATGGTGGGAGTGAGCCCCTCAATACTGTCCACATCCGGCTTGTCCATTAAATCCAAAAACTGTTTGGCGTAGGAAGACAAACTCTCGGCGTAACGCCTTTGGCCTTCGGCGTAAATCGTGTCAAAAGCCAGCGAGGATTTGCCCGAGCCCGAGAGTCCGGTGATGACCACCAGTTTGTTTTTGGGAATATCAACGCTGATGTTTTTCAGGTTGTTGACGCGCGACCCTTTGATGGAAATTTTATCCGGCATATCGTCGTCCCCCTCCCCTTACGAAGGGGAGGGTTGGGGAGGGGTTTAGAAAATAAAAAGTCAACATTTATTATATACGAAACCGTCAAGGGTGTCAAAGGGAATTTATAACCAGTAACCAGTAACTGGTAATTGGTAATTGGTAATTGAATTTTTTTAACAAAACCTCCTCCTCCGTCATTCCCGTCCCCGCCTTCGCGAGGATAAACTCCAGCGGGAATCCAGACTAATTCCAATTAAATCCGTGACTTTATCCTGGATCCCGGCTTTCGCCGGGATGACGGAAAAAAAAGGAGAAAAAATGTGGGACAAAAAATCCCCGCGTAATAAGACATCTTATCACGCGGGGGAACAAAAGGGGTCAAAGGGGTCAGGACTGCCCGCCTGCTTCGCTATGCGAAGCATTGCGGGCAGGCTTGCGGACGGCCGCGAAACGCCAAAAGTCGTAGAAATCATCCCCAAGCCAGCCGAGGTCCAAGACGCGCCTAGCACTGCCCCCGTCGAGGCAGGCGAAGCGACGACCGCCGACGGCACTACGCCAAGTTGAGCCCAGCGCTCCGATTGGAAACTGCCTTTGAAGTTCGGGCTGGGCAGCGCCCAGAGCCAGAAGCTCTTCAATCTTGGCGGGACGATAGCCGAGTTTGTCTATCTCGGCCAGTACCTCATCGCCGTTGTTGAAATGGCGGTTGAAATGAAGAAGCTCCACCGTCACTTCTTGTTTGCCTGTTCCAGTGATTGGGAAGTGTTCGGCGGTGATGTCCGGGTTCTCCCGGTCATACTTGCCGGCGGTAATTATGTCGGCGAGGGATTGGGTGTAATCGATGACGAGATTGTATTTCCCTGCCACATAGCGGCTGGCTTCTTCGGCCGCTTGGCGCGCCGTTTGAGCAGTAAAGATTTCCGCGACTTTGCGAGTTGTGATAATCATTTCCGCGACTCTTTGTTTTAAATTTTTATCCGTCTCTAAAAGACGCAAATCATCGTCGCTTCCGCCTGCCGCGAGCACCTCATCGGCAAGCGCCTTAAAAACCTGAAACGCCTTGCCAAACGCCTGCAAAAATTCACTCTTTGGCTTACCCATCTTCTCACTCCTTATTTTTATGGCCTGCCACCTGTCCAAAGCCCATCTCCGGACTTATGGCTTACCATTATCCGCGTTAAAAGGACAACGAGTCATTATAGCAACCTTCGATAATTCTGTCAAACTGCTATTTAGCGCATAACAAAACGCGTAGAGACGTTGTGCTGCAACGTCTCCGGAGCCGTAGCATCGCTACGGCTCTACCTAACAAAACCGCCCTTCAGCGGTTTCATTGTAGAGACGCGGCGGTGCCGCGTCTCAAAAGACGCCCCAGCGGGGCGTCTGCTACATTTTTATATTACAGCCCAAATTTTTTAATATTTTCATTCGCGATTTTCTGGATTTTGGCGATTTCCGCTTTGCCGGCCGGCGAAGCAAATAAATGTTTGAATCTTTTTTGAACTTTTAAAAATTCTTCAACGGGGATTTTTTTATTTATCTTTATCCTCCCGACCAGCTCGCCGTTGACATATTCAATTATCGGATAAGATCCCGACTGAACCGCGAGTTGCGCCACCGAAACCGTGTCTTTGGCTTCAATCCCCCAGCCCGGCACGCACGGCGTATAAATTTGTAAATATTTCGGACCCTTGATGCTCAAGGCCTTTTTCACCTTGGCCGTCAAATCCGGCAGATCGCCGACCGTGACGGTCGCCACATAAGGCAAATGATGCGCCAAAGCGATTCCGATCATATCCTTTTTAGACAAATCATTGCCGAAAGAACGCTCCCCGGCTGGAGTGGTGGTGGTATTAGCGTCCAGAGGCGTGGCGCCGCTGGACTGGTAGCCGGTATTTTGGTACGCCTCGTTGTCGTAGCAGATGTATAAAATATTTTCGCCCCGTTCCCACATGCCGGAAATATTTCCCAAGCCGATGTCAAAAGTCGCGCCGTCCCCGCCGATGGCAATAATATTTATGTCTTTGTCTTTTTTTTGGTATTTCAAGGCCGCCAAAATGCCGGAAGCGACCGAGGAGGCATTTTCAAACAAGCTATGGATGTAAGGCGTCTTAAAAATAGTGTTGGGATACTTCGTCGTCGTCACTTCCATGCAGCCGGTGGCGTTGGTGATGATCGTGTCGGGCCCGGCCGCGTCAATTATAAGCCGCAGCGCCACGATCATCCCGCAGCCGGCGCAAGCGCTGTGCTTCGGGGAAAAATTTCTGGATAGGGGAGATTTATATTTTTTATTCATAAAATTATAGTGGAATAAAACTACTTAAATCACTAACAATAGAATTGTTTACTTCTTCTGCTTTTGTTCGAGATAATTTTTAACTTTATTAATTGTAGAATAATCATATCCCTTCGCCTTAAGTAATTCCACGCAGACAGAAGGATCTTCTCCTTTATAATATTTTATATCATCAAAACACCTCGCAATATTAAAAGGATAATCAATGCTGTATCCTGACATTTTTTCTACACCAATACATATATTACAATCATCATTAATATTATTTTTTTCATTAAACATTTTATTCCTTTGATTTATATAATACCAAAACTGGTAAGCCGTCATGCAAGCGTTCGGATAATAGTCTTTTTCATCGGTGATTTGCCAGTCATCATAAGGCCAAGCAAAATAATCAAGATCTAATTTATATTTATCATATAATTCATCACATAATTTCAAATCGTTAGTGGCCATTAGTTTATCATGATAAGTATTAAATAAGCACAGATTTTTATCAGCAGAAAGAGAGCACAATTCCGGCGCTGGTATGGCGGGTACGCCCAAATAACTGCCAAAAAACAACCGCCAAGCTACAAATCCGCCAAATAATAGAAAACAACAAAATCCGATGATTGAAAAAATACGCAAGAATAAATTTTTCTTTATTTCTTTTAATAATAATATAAAAAATAATATAATCCATAATACCAAACCAACGACCGCGCCAAACATAAACGAAATAGCTTGTCCGATATTAAAACCAAAAAAGTCGCCCCTCAATAAAAAAGCGCCCCCCGTATAAATAATCAAAAACACGATGAAAGCTACCAAAAATGAAGAGGAAAAAATTTCAAATTTATTTAATTTATTACGCTCCTCGGCAGAGCGCATAAGCTGATCACTTAGTTGGTTCATATATTTATTAAATTATTAAATTATTTTCCGACGAAAATTATTTTCTCTTTGGTTCTCTTGGATATCTCAATGGTCTTTTTTATCATCTCCTTGGTAATATCGCGACCGCCCAAACCCATGATAACACCGGTGATTTTCGCTTGGCTTTGGCCATACAAAGCGCGCTTTATCTCGGTCGCTAAAATCCCTTCAGTGCCGAGTGAAATCGATTTGTCCAGCACGGCGATATTTTCGGCCTTAACCAACAATTTAATAATTTCATCGTCCGGAAACGGCCGGAAAGCGGTGATTTTTAAGATACCGATTGTGTTTTTGTGTTTTTGTGTTTTTGTGTTTTTGTGATATTCATCCACCGCCTCTTTCATTGTCCCTAAAACTGAACCCATCGCCACGATGACGGTCTTGGCGTTTTTATCGCCATAATATTCCGCCAAGTTAAGCGGCCGGCCGAATATTTTTTTAAAATTATCCATTTCCTTTTTAATCTCCGCTTTTGAGGCGGCCAAATCATCGTGCAAACTTTTCCTGATTTCAAAATAATGTTCCGGCGTGACCAGCGGCCCGAAAGTCAAAGGATTTTTTACATCCAATTTTTCCGAGGACTGATAAGCCGGCAAATATTTTTTGATTTTTTCCGCGGCTTCAATTTCCACCGGCTCCACCACATGAGTGAGAATAAAGCCGTCCAAATTCACCATCACCGGAAGCTCCAATTTCTCCCCCACTTTATAAGCCAAGATATGTAAGTCACAAACTTCCTGCACGGTCTCGCCAAAAAGCATTATCCAGCCGGCGTCGCGCATAATCATCACGTCCTGCTGATCATTCCAGATATTTATCGGCGCCGAAACTGAACGATTGGCGTCGGTCATAACCACCGGGAGCCGCATGCCCGCCAGATTATAAAGCACTTCAGCCATAAGCAGTAACCCCTGCGAAGAAGTGGCGGTATAAGTCCTCACCCCGGCCGCCGACGCGCCCAAAACGATGGAAGCCGCGGCGAATTCGCTTTCCGCCCGCACATATTCAAAATCCGCCTTGCCGGCCTCGCTGTTGGGCTGGCCATCGGCTTTCAGCTTGGCCAGTTCTTCCACAATATGCGTCTGCGGCGTGATGGGATACGCAGAAACCACACCTACGCCGATATTATTAATTGTCTCGGCAATCGCCCGACTGCCTTCTAATATTTTTTTCATAAACCAAAAAGATTAATACTTTATATACGCCTTTACTAAGTCTTCATCTCCTCCGGCATTAATAAATTCTTGTAAACGCGGATCGTCCGAAAGATTATATTTTTTTCTGAAATCAATAATCGCCTTCGCTTGATTGATATCTTTTTTATTTTCAAAGTCGGCTAAATCGCGGAAACAGTCTCGTCCCAATGAATTGATTAATTTCGCCGTTGGTTTCAACCTGGCGGAAAAATAAGGCCTGACCAAATCGTAATAAACCTGATTTTGATCATCGAATTTATCATGATTCAATTCATATATTTTCTCCACCATATCGGAAAACAGCCGTGATAAAAATTCATACTCCGAGTTTCCTTCACTGATCACGATCATCCCCTCTTCAATCTCTTCGGCTGAAAGCAACCTTTTGTCGCGTTCAATCGCCAACTCGCGATATTTAGGATGCTGGCGAATATTATTCCTAAAAAAATCAACATTCAATCTGTCGGTGATCATCTCGTCCCAGCCCTTAAAATGAAATTCCTCTTTTTCTTCCACTGGTTTCCCATGTCTTATACTCCAACCTTGTCGTAATTGATCTCTTATTTCTATCGTGTCATCGGTGGCGACAATATAATGTTTCGTGACCGCGTAAAGATGAAGAAATTCATGAGTTAAAATGTCCAATATCGCGAGTAAGTTATTTTTTTGTTCCTTTAAAAACTCTTCACAGATAAAAATACCTTGATTATTGCAAAACGCCGGATTGACTTCGTAATCCCTATTATAATTTTTCTCACATAAATCTCGGGGTAAAATATGAATCATGGATGGAGTTATTTCAATCGGCTCAATTTCAATTTGTCTTTTAATAGTTTCTCTTAATTCAAGTGCCAGCCATTCTATGTGATTTACTAGTTCCGGTGATTTCTCCACTTCGCCCTCAACGGTCATTTCTAAAAAATCTTTGAAGTCAGCTGAAACTACCTCATTATCTTCTCCCTCAAGCGGCCTCTTGCTTGAATCGACAAAATATAAATTTTTTTCAAGTTTGCCTTCGGGCATATAAATTATCCGCCGAAATTATTTATTTCTTAATCATTTTTAACGCTTGCTCAATATTTTTATCCTCCGGCAAGCCGTATTTTTTTCTAAAATTGATGATTTGATGAAGAGTATCATCCCCTTCAACTAAGTCGATATTAGCCAAATCAGTGAAGGCGCCATCACCTAATTTCCTTATCAATTTTCCCGCCCCAGGTAAATCGCCATTAAAATAATGATAAAAAAATTTGTTTCTCACTTCTAAATCATCTTCAAAATCATCTTGATGGCGTTTATAAATCGATTCATATAAATCTTTGAATAACGACTCTAAAAAATAATAAACACCAGAGAATCGGTTAGGAAGAACTGTTTTTCCTTCTTCTTTTTGTTTAGTGGTTAATTTTTTTTCCAATTGCTCTACCTGTTCAGCAAAACGCGGATCTTTAGATATCTTTCGAATATATATCAATCTGGTTAAATATTGCGTGATCGCTTCATTTAGCCCAAAGAATAAACGACGCGACTTTTTCACATCTTGGTAGGTGGCTCCATATCCGACAGCATAACCTTTTTGATATGGTCTAACATGGACTCGGCCTTCTTGATCAATAAATTGAGAAAACTTATGAACCGAGGATTGATGTAAAAATTCATGTACTAATAAAAGTATTTTTTCTAATTCACTAACTTTATTATCCTTCAACTTATCAGCATCTAACCAAATACCAAAATCGGTTGCTGTAAAGGTTGGAATTCTTTCGGGATTATGAGAGCTAAAGATAGATAGAAGAGTGTCGTGAGGTAATAGGTGTACTAAATTTCTGTCGTTAAAAACATTAACTTCAACACCGAATTCTCTCGCCTCATTATGGACAATCTTTCTGGCTGAATCAATGAGCTCGGAAAGTTCTTTAGACTTTTCCAACTCTTTTTCCTTAACAAATTCAGAAACAATAGTATAATTACTATCTTCTTTCATTGGATTATTAAAGTCAGCCCCTTCATCTGACTT
Source organism: Patescibacteria group bacterium (assembly GCA_038065695.1). Taxonomy (GTDB): domain Bacteria; phylum Patescibacteriota; class Patescibacteriia; order 2-01-FULL-39-33; family 2-01-FULL-39-33; genus JBBTQN01. The sequence goes on from JBBTQN010000016.1 coordinate 19,941, forward strand.
TTCATTTTTAATAAAAATGTTTTTTCTTAATCCTTCAGACATATTATTTTTTAAACAATTTTTAAATCTTTTCCTTAAGCAATCCTTTTTCAGAATATTCAATTCTACCAGTTAATATTTCATCTTCCGGCAAGCCGTACTTTTCTCGGAAAGCCGCGATTTGTTTTAATGTCTCAAGAGAGTCATCTGGTTTTAATCGGGAAATATCAAGATAACTGTGGGGATTTAGGATCGCAAAAAGAGGCAACAGCGAACCGCCTGAAAAATAAGATTTTACCATTTCCTTAATCACTTCATCTTTGTCTTGATATTTATCTTGATTAACTTCTCTTAATTTTTCGGCTAAATCATCAAGTAATCTTTCCAAATAGTCATAACCGCGCGGTCCCGGTATCTCTTTTTCTTTCGCTGCTCCTTCTTCCTGGTTTTGGATATGATCCCGATAAAATTTTTTTGTCAAATATTGAGTAATTGTTTCATTTAAACCGCCAAAACACATTTCGGTTTTTGATAAATCGGCATAACCGCCTCTTTTTACCGACAAACCAGCATAAAAATCAAATTTTTTCTCCTCATCTTCCAAATAGGCAAGTTTTGTTATTGATGCTTGATGGAATAATTCATGAATCACGGCAATGAGTGAATCAATATCGACCGTCTTAAAAAATTTTTCATTCAATAAAATGCCGCGATTTGTGTGAGTGCCATAAATATTTTCATGAAGAGGCCGTTTTACATACGCCCGAAGTTTTTCTTCCGGCAAAAAATGGACGATATCAGCCGTAAGATTAAACGGCTCCACCCCGTATTCGGCGGCTATCTCGCGAATCTTTTCTGTCAACCAATCAATCTTTTCCGACCATTCCGGAGATTTCTCTATCTCTCCTTCAAATGGACGGCTCTGACACTCACTTAATTCTTTTTTTAAATCGTCTTCTTTTTCTTTGGAAACCTGCTTTTGTTCCTTGCCGCGGAAAAAAATATTTTCTTTTAAGATTTGTCTCATAAAACTAAATTATTACTCACTACTTCGTACCCTCTCTTCGCCGCTTCTATATTCTTTTTTCCCACTTCGCCCTCAAATTTTTTACTAATCGCCTTTTCTACCGCTTTGAAACTGACTAAACCCGACAAGCCGGCAAAAGCGCCGACTAAAACCGTGTTAAAAATCGGCTTGCCGATGGTTTCTGTCGCAATGTCAGTGGCAGCAATCGTTTTAATGGCCACGCCGGGCGGCGCTTTGAATTCCACCGCCGATCTTTTGGTGTTTATTAAAACGATCGTCCCTTTTTTCGCGCCCTTGAAAATTTCTACGATGTTAATTAAAGATTCATCTTGAATAATAATATAATCCGGCTCATAAATTTGCGAGCGCAACCGGATAAATTTGTCGTCAATCCTCACATACGCCTCCACCGGCGCGCCGCGCCGCTCCACGCCGAAATTAGGAAAGGCCTGCGAAAATTTGCCGTCATAAAAAATCGCTTCCGCCAGAAGCTCGGCCATCGTAACTGACCCTTGGCCGCCACGGCCATGAATACGGATTTCTATCATAAAATTATTTCAATATTTCCAACGCCTTATTTATAATCTGCTCCCACTGCTCCTTGGTCACCACGCCTTCCAGCTTGTGGCCGTTGACGAAAAAAGTCGGCGTGCCTAAAACGCCCAAAATCGTCGCGTCGTTAAAATCCTCTTGGACCGCCGGCAGATATGTCCCCTTTTTAGCACAATCGTCGTATTTTGCCAAATCCAGTCCTGAACGCTTGGCGATGTCGCGCAAAATTTCATCGGTAAAACCTTGGCTCTGCCCCAAATACATCCGGTCGTGAACCGGCCAGAATTTACCTTGCTCATTAGCGCACAAAGCCGCCGCCGCGATGGTCGGCGAATTATTATCAATGGCCGGATAATTCCGATAAATGAAAAAAATCTGTTTTTGGTAGCGGCTGATAATTTCCCTGATAATCGGAAATTCCTCGCCAGTATGCGGACATTGGAAATCGCCGAATTGCACAATCACCAACTTGGCTTGAGGGTTGCCAAAAGCCGGTCGGCCGGTTTTTTCCACTAATTGGCGAACGGCGCTCTTAGTTCCGCTGACGGCAAAACTGTCCAAATCAGTTGAACGAACGGCGCTCTTTCCTCCGCTGACGGTAAAATTGTCCAAATTGGTTGAATTGGCGTTGGCATTCGCCTCACCGGAAATATTTTTATTTTTTGAAGAGTTAAAAACCGCGGCGGACATAAAGCCAGCCACAAATAGAATTAAAATCACGAATAAAATTAAAAAAAATATTAATAATTTTTTCATTCCAAAAAAATATTAAAATATTGAATATTCAATATTTAAACTTGAAGTAATAAATCAATAAGATTTATCTTTATTATACCATAGGTTTATTTTTATTCCAAACATATTGACTTCTTAAACCAAGTGTGATATACTAAAAACAAGCTGAAAATCGTATTTTTTTTCTCATCTTCAAAAAATAAATGACCTTCAATATCATCCAATTAATCTTAGCCACCGCCTTAATTGTTGTCATTATTTTACAAAATCGGGGTTCGGGACTGGGCGCGGCTTTCGGCGGGGACAGCAATGTCTATCGCACCAAACGGGGAATGGAAAAATTCCTGTTTCGGGCAACCGTCGTCATCGCGATAATTTTTTTCGTCACCGCGTTTATCAATGTCTTATATTAATCGTCTTTATATTAATCCGGTAAAAAAACCGTGAGTTTATTTTCATCTTGGGGAAAAAAGCTTTTTAGCGGCCTTTCCCAAACAAACAGAAAACTTAAACAGTTTGAAAGGCAACACCAGTTGGACAAACACCTGGTGCGTTCTTTAAATAAATCCAAATTCCTCTCTTTGAAGCAAATCAAATATTTTACTCGCGTTCTTGACCGCCGAGAAAGCCGAAAAGTAAAATTGATTTCCGCCGTTGCCGCGATTGCCATCATCTCTCTTTTGGTAAAAATTTATTTTCTGACGACCGTCGCCTTGCCGGCCTACGGCGGCGAGTATTCCGAAGGACTGATCGGCTCACCCCAATTCATCAACCCGATTTTAGCCCAAAGCAACGATGTGGATCTGGACATCTCCAGCTTGGTTTTCAGCGGGCTGATGCGGCAAGATAAAAACCGCCAGTTGACGCCGGACTTAGCCGACAGTTATGAAGTTTCCGACGACCAATTGACTTATACCTTTCATCTGAAAAAAAACGTTAAATGGCACGACGGCGAACCGTTTAAAGCCGATGATGTAATTTTCACCGTCGCTTCCATCCAGGACCCCGAATTTAAAAGTCCTTTGTCGCGAAGTTTCCGCGGCGTGGTCGCGGAAAAAATCGACGACTTCACGGTTAAATTCACTCTAAAAGAACCGTTCGCGCCTTTTTTAGGGCTTTTGACCTTTGGTATTTTGCCCGAACATTTATGGTATAATATCCCGGCCGCCAACGCCGATCTGACCGAGCTCAATAAACGGCCGATTGGCACCGGCTCTTGGCAGTTTGAAAATCTAAAAAAAGACAAAGACGGCAATATCCGTTCCTATGCTTTAGTAAAAAATAAAGATTTTTACGGCGAGAAGCCGTATCTTAATGGAATTACTTTTAAATTTTTTGGCGATTTTCCGTCACTAGTGGAAGCAATAAAGAACAAGGATGTTTACGGCCTTTCTTATCTGCCGCGCGAATATCGCGAACAACTCAAAAAATACAAAAACATCAATTTTAATAATCTGAACCAACCCCAATACACGGCCATCTTTTTCAACCAGACCAAAAACGACCTGCTTAAAGCCGACTATATCAGGCAGGCGCTCGCTCTCTCGGTTGACAAGCAAAAAATTCTTGACGACGTTTTCAAGTCGACCGGCAGAATTATCGATTCTCCGACATTGCCGGGCATTGAAGATAATCCGGATATTAAAAAATATTCCTATGACCCGCAAGCGGCCAGCGCGCTCTTGGAAAAAAATGGCTGGGCAATAATGAGCACCACGACCGAAGAAAGAGTCACTAAAAATATCAGACAAAAGAAAAATTTTCTTCTTACGATTACCTTGACGACCGTGGACCAACCGGAATATGTCAAAACCGCCGAGCTGATCAAAAGCTTTTGGGAACAAATCGGCGTGGAGACAAAATTGAACATCGTTGACAAAGAAAAAATTCTGCCAGAAACAATCAAGCCGAGAGAATACGAGATTTTGATTTTTGGCGAAAATCTGGGCTCCGATCCGGACCCGTTCGCTTTCTGGCATTCGTCCCAAAACGAATATCCCGGTTTGAATCTGGCGATTTTTTCCGACAAAAAAGTGGATAAACTCTTGGAAGACGCGAGAAAAACCAACAATTGGGAAACTCGGAAAAAAAATTATCTGGAATTCCAAAAAATCGTCGCTGCCGAACTGCCGGCGATTTTCCTTTATAACCCGACTTACACTTACCCTCAAAACAAAGCCATCGGTGGCTTTGATTTGATCAGCATCTCAGCGCCCGCTGACCGATTCGCCAATATAAACGAATGGTACATTAAAACAAAACGGGCGTGGAAATAACGAAGTCAAAAGTCTATAAAGTCTATAAAGTCAAAAGTTTAAAAATGACTTTGGACTTTAAGGACTTTCGACTTTAAGACTTCGTTCGCCGATGTGGCGGAATTTGGTAGACGCGCACGGTTCAGAGCCGTGTTCCCGCAAGGGAGTGAGAGTTCAAATCTCTCCATCGGCACAAAACCATCTCTCTTATGGGCGCTTATCCCATAACCCTTAATCAATTAATAAAATCTAACCAAAATAAAATGACACCAGAAAAGAACTTTCGTCCGGCAAGTTATGCCGGCCGAAGAAATTTTCGCTCAAGCGGAAAAAGCCGTTTTGACGCCTCTAAAAAAACGACTACTAACCGAAGCGACCATGGGCAAACCCCAAGCCGCCAATTTTTTCGCGGACAAAAACCAGCCGGACCGACTCAAGAAAAAAATAAACAAAAATGGGTCGCAACGCCCCAAGTCGCCAAAAGAAGCAACGATAAAGGCGAGAGCCAAGTTTTAAAAATCATTCCGATCGGCGGCTGTGAAGAAGTCGGCCGCAATATGACTGTTTTTGAATACGGAAATGACATCGTCATCTTGGATATGGGCATCCAATTTCCGGAAGAAGACATGCCCGGCATTGATTATATTATTCCCAACATCAACTACCTGAAAGGCAAGGAGAGAAATATCCGAGGCGTAATTTTCTCGCACGGACATCTGGACCATATCGGCGCCGCGCCAATTCTCTTGCCGAAATTGGGCAATCCGCCGGTCATCGGCCGCGACCTCACCCTCGCGATGATTAAAGAACGACTGGAAGATTATGAAAAAGGCAGCGCCAAAAAACTGAAGACCATTAATATTAGAAATATTAAAGAACGGATAAAATTGGGCGTTTTCCAAATCGGATTTTTCCAAATTGAGCATTCTATTATGGACGCAGTCGGCATTATCCTTTTCACGCCGCGAGGCACCGTTATCCACCCAGGCGACTGGACCATGGAAAAAGACCAACGAGGCCGGCCGTTCTTGGACTACACTCACTTGAATAAACTGCCGCGGCCGAAAATTTTGATGCTGGAAAGTTTGGGCGCGATTGATGTGAGAACCAGCGCCACTTCGGAGGAAATGAAAAAAAATATCGCAGGTCTTATCAGCGGCGCGCCGGGGCGAGTAATTATCGGGACTTTCTCTTCTCAAATTGAAAGAATCAGTTGGATTATTGACACCGCCGAAAAACTCGGCAAAAAAATCGCTTTGGACGGCTACAGCATGAAGATGAACGTGGAAATCGCCAAAAAACTGGGCTACATCAAATATCGAAAAGACGCGGTGATTAAAATCGACCAAACCGATGATTATCCCGATAATAAAATCGTCATTTTGTGCACGGGCGCCCAAGGCGAAGGCAACGCGGTCCTCTCGCGCATTATTGAAGGCGACCATCGGAATATAAAACTAAAAAAATCAGACACCGTCATTTTGTCTTCTTCCATCATTCCGGGAAATGAGCGCACCATCCAGCGGCTTAAAGACAATCTTTACCGCCAATGCGACAATGTCATCCACGGCAGCGTCATGGATATCCACGTTTCCGGCCACGGCAACAAGCAGGACATCATCCACATGCTCAAATCGGTGCGTCCTGATTATTTCATCCCCGTCTATGCCAACCACTATATGCTCAAAGAAGCGGAAAAACTCGCCCGAAATATCGGCTTTGACCCGCGGCGGATTTTCGTCCCCGACAACGGCCAAGTAATTGAATTTGACCGGCGCGGCGGCCAGCTTACGACCAAAAAAGTGCCCGCCAGTTATGTCTTTGTCGACGGACTGGGAATTACCGACAGCAACAATGTGGTCCTTCGCGACCGGCAAATGATGGCGCAGGACGGCATGATCGTCATTATCGCGACGATTGATTCGCGAACCGGCCAGCTCATCCATAATCCGGATTTAATTTCACGCGGCTTCGTCTACCTCAAAGAAAACAAGAAGTTGATTGAAATGACGAGGCAAAAAGTGAAAAAAATCCTTAAAGACACCGATTTAAGAACGGCGCCCGAGGATCAATATCTCAAAGATTCAATCAGAAACGAAATCGGCAAATTCTTGTACCAAAAAACCGAAAAGCGGCCGATGATCTTGCCGGTCATCATCGAAGTATAATAATCCGTCATAAAATTTAAACTAATAAAAATCGTCCCCCACCTTTAAAGGTGGGGGACGATTTTTTAAGGTTAAGATTACGGCTGTAAAATATCTTCCGTCCGGCCATTAATGGAAATAATCACCTTTTTGACGGTGGAAAATTGTTTCAGGGTCTGGATGATTTGGGCGCTGATCGCCGCCACGCGGCAAGAACCGCCGACTTGATACTCTAATTGCTCGTCAAAATCCGCTTTAGCCGTGCCACTCACAATCGTCACCTTTTGCAGTTTGACTCCCGGATTAATATTCGTCTCATAACCGGCTTGCGCTTCGTCCTGGGTCAATTCGCCGGCTAAAAGAAGTTCTAAAGCGGCTTTGGCCGGCGTTTCGGTCTTAGCTACAACCCGGTCAACCGGAAAAACTTTATTGCAAGTCATCGCCGGATCTAATTTGGTGTTATTAAAATAGATTTTTAATTTAGTCGTGTCGCCCAAGTTCAATTTTAGCGGAACGGAAATTTTATCCGTATCCGAACCGTCCTTGGCCGAGGCCTGATAAACTTCCAAAACCACATCCGTGCTGGTCGGCGTCTTGGTTAGATAATTTATTTCTTTGGTAAAAGCGCCGAACTGGCCCAGGTCCGGGCTTTGCGCCATCGCCGTGGAAGAAAATAAAACATCGCCGTTTCCGTCTTTCAACCTGAAACTGACCACGCTCTCAAATACCCGGGCGATACCCTCCACTTTGAACGGCAAATTTACTTCACCGCCCGCGAAGGGATAAAAAACTGAAATGTTCTTGCCCGGCTGGCATTCATTCCTGAAATATGACCACTCTTCGCAAGCGCTGCCGTCGGAAAAAAAGCAAACGCCGTACTCGCCGCCATTGGGGTTGGTTTTAATCGTTGAATTTCCGCCTTGTTTCAAGCAAAAAGCCGAAGCAGGATTGGCGATGGCGGTGTTGCCGCAACCGGTGATAGGCATCGGCGAGACCGGGTTGCCGTGTTTGACCCATTCGCCGTTTTGGCAAAGCCAAGTGTCTTCCTCGCCGCGCAAAAAGACGAGACCGACGATGACCGCTAAAATGATAATGACCATTGACAGCCCTAAAATAATAACGGTTTTCTTGTCCATATTTTTTAAGATTTTTTATTCTTTATTTCCTTAATAAAATTTAAACACATTTTATTTGTAAATTAAAATTTCATATTGGAAAAATATTTCAAAAATTTTTTGGCAGGGGCGGAAGGTGATGCTCCCTCGTCTGAGGTTTTGGAGACCTCCGTTCTACTGTTGAACTACGCCCCCATATATGGCCTAGGCCATATATTTCTTTAATTATTTCGTTTCCTTGTGCGCCGTGTGCTTGCGGCAATGTTTGCAATATTTTTTCATTTCCAATCGGTTCTTTAAAATCTTTTTATTTTTGCGGGAAAAATAATTGATTTTTTTGCAAACCGCGCACTCCATTTTGATTAAGTTTTCTTGGGACATAAATATTTTATTAATTATTCTGCAAGCCGACCGTCGGGATCGAACCGACAACCTACGGTTTACAAAACCGTTGCTCTACCATTGAGCTAGGTCGGCAAATTTAATGGTGCCTTCCGGGTTGACCCAATGCGCCGTTTTTCTTTTTAATATGGGCCGGGAGGGATTCGAACCCCCGAAGGCATAGCCAAGAGATTTACAGTCTCCCCCAGTTGACCACTTTGGTACCGACCCATGGAGCCGTTGCGCGGATTTGAACCGCGGACCTACTCCTTACCATGGAGTTGCTCTACCAGCTGAGCTACAACGGCAAAATATTTTTATTTTTAAATCCAAGTTCCTGGAGTTGCTCTTCCAGGGTGGCGACAAAAGCTACGCTCGCTCGCTTTTGTCGGCGTCTCGCCTGCGCCCTTCGGGCTTGGCTCACTGCCACCCGTCGCCCTTCGGGCGACCCAGCTGAGCTACAACGGCAAAAATACACCTCCCTATTCTATCATATTTACTTCATTTTTTCAATCGCTTCTTTGAACTCGGCCAATTTCCCATTCTTGGGATTGATTTGTTTCAGTCGGTTAAAACTGCGCCTGGCCAAACCCTTATCGCCCGCCCTCACGCCCAACTCCGTCAGTTTATCCAAATACTTTGGATTATTCGGCTCGACCGAAGATGCTTTAAGATAAGCGTCCAGCGCCTTGTCCGGCTTCCCCGTCACCTCATAAATTTGGCCTAAATCATCATAATAAGCCACCACTTTCGGATCCACTTCAAACGAACTTAAAAAATCGGTTTCCGCTTCTTCTAAACGCCCGTTCTTCAAATGCGCGGCATCATCGCTTTTTACCGTTCGCAGCTTAATCAAATATTTAAAAACTTCTTCCGCCTGGTCGTAATTTTTATTTTTAAAATATAATTCACCTAAACTTTCGTACGCCTCAACATTTTTTTTGTCCTTGGCGATTACCTCAATAAGCTTTTTTTCCGCCGTACTGAAATCGTCTTCCTTAATTAAATCATCCGCTTCTTTTAATATTTCCACCGGCTCTTTTTCTTCCGTTGCTTCACCTTGATATCTTTTTTCCAATTTGGAAACTTTTTCCTTAATTTCTTTAATCTTGCCGGCAAAAAAATCCTTTTGCCGTTTGGAAGCATTTCTTATTTTTTCTCTCGCCTTGGCGCTGCTTCTCAAAAACTTGGCGTGAAGGATCTTCGTCCTGACTTCCCCCTGTTTTTCTCCGCTAATCGAGCTGATATCCAAACTTTTCAAATCAGGCAAGTGTTTGAAAAAAATATAGCCGAGATAGGCTAAACAAAAAACAATGACGATAATTATTAAAACCAACAAAATCATGAAATTAAATTTATTTTTTGAAATACCGCTCTTTCCACTTCTTTTATTGCTCCGTTCATTATTTCCCGCGGATCTATTTCCAACTTTTGCTCCTTTAGTCCTTGTCGCAGTGAGGAGACAAAAGCCAATCGTAAATCCGTGTCTAAATTAACGATATTTATTCCCGCTTTTACCGCTCGCTTTAGGTCTTCGCTTTTCACGCCGGAAGCGCCATGAAGCACTAAGGGGATATTGGTTTCTTTCCTTATTTCTTTCAATCTTTTAAAATCAATATTCTCTCGGCCGACAAAACGGCCATGCTTGGTGCCGAGGGAAATTGCCAAAGCGTCAACCCCGGTTTGTCTGACGAATTCTTTGACTTGCTTCGGGTCGGTCAGACGCTCGCCGCTTTTTTTCAGTCCCTTTTCCATCCCTTCTTGGCCCGCCAAAGCGCCTAATTCCCCTTGCGCCCAGACGCCGAAGCGATGGCCATACAAAGCCGCTTTTTTAGTTAAGGCGATGTTTTTAGCTAAGGGAAGTTCGGAACCGTCAAAATGGACCGAAGAAAAACCGGCTTTGACGCACTGAACTATGATATCAAAACTGCGGCCGTGGTCAAGGTGGAGGGCGACCGGTATTTGTCCAGTCTCGCTTTCCGCCACTGATTTGACGATGGCAATAATGTTTTTCAACCCCGCGTATTTTATCGTCTTTTCCGACACCTGGATGATTACCGGCCGTCGGCTTTTCTTGACCGCCCGGGCAATCGCCAAAGTCGTCTCTAAATTGAAAGTGTTAAAAGCGCCGACGGCGGAATTTTTTTTCACTTGCCTGATAACACTTTTAATGTGGGTGAGCATAAGATTAAAAAATTAAGAAAATAAGAAAATAAAAAATTAAAAAGAATCAATTATCTTTCTAAATTCTTCCGCGTCCAGACTCGCTCCGCCAACCAAAAAACCGCTACCTAAATCCAATTTGGCAAAATCACCGGCATTTGCTCCGTCCACGCTGCCGCCGTAAATCAATCTGATATTGTTGTTCACCAGTGTTGCCGGATACAAATCAATCAGCGATTGGCGGATAGCGGCAAAAACCGCTTCCGCCTCTTCGGCTTCGACCGGCTGGCCGGTGCCAATCGCCCAAACCGGCTCATAAGCGATCACTAACTCCTCACTGCCGGTGAGATGGATATTTTTTAGCGCCCTTTCCAGCTGGCGCAAAACCACATAGTCGGTGTGTTTTTCCCGGCGTTCATCCATGGTCTCACCGACGCAAATTATCGGGGTTAAATTATTTTCCAAAACCGCCCTCACTTTCAAATTGACTGTCTCATCGGTTTCACCCAAATGCGCCCGCCGTTCACTGTGGCCCAAAATCACGAACTCGCAGCCAATTTCTTTCAAAGCTAACGGGGAAATTTCACCGGTATAAGCGCCCTTTTCCCGCCAAAAACCGTCTTGGGCGCCCAATTTTATTTTTTTATTCTTTAAAACTTCAGCGACTCTCGTCAAACTGACAAAAGCTGGACAGATGACAACTTCGACATTTGACTCGCCGCTTAATTTTTCGACAAATTGTGTCGCTAAATCTTCCTCTTCTTTCGGAGACAAATTCATTTTCCAATTGGCGATAATAATTTTTTTCATGTATTTATTGCCACTTAAAATTATGATACACCCAATAAGCCAAACTCTTAGTGTCGACAAATCGATCATCGATGGTGTCGCTCCCCAAAACAACCGTAATTAATTTTTTGCCTGATTGGTCGGTAATCTGGCTGGCGAAGGAATAACCCGCTATTTCCAAATAACCGGTTTTCCCCGCCTCCACTCGATAAGACGAACCGCCAACGCCGAAGGTTTGATTTAAAATCCAATCCGTGCTGGCGATTTTTCGAGTAATATTTTTATTCAAAATCGTTATTTTATGATTACTAGTGCTCGCCGCGCGAAAAATTTCTTTTTGAGTAAAAGCCGTTTTGACTAAAATCGCGACATCAACCGCGGTTGATTTGTTGCCGTCTTCCAAGCCGGTCAAATCCACAAACTTTGTGTCTTTCATTCCCAATTCAAGCGCCTGATCATTCATTTTTTTAATAAATTCCTCCTCGCTTAATCCGGTAGACCTCGCTAAAGCCACCGATGCTTCATTGGCGGAAGCCACTAGGGCGGTATAAAAAACGTCCTTGACCGAAACCACCTCGCCAACCATCAAACGACTGGTCGCACCCTCGCGAAAATCGCTTTGGGCCATTGTTATCTCCTTATCCCAACCGGGGTTGTGCTCCAGAAAAACCAACGCCGTCATGAGCTTGGTGATACTGGCGATAGATCTGACTTCTTGAGGATTTTTCTCAAAAAGAATTTTTCCGCTTTCCGCGTCAACGACCAAAGCGCTTTTGGCCGTTACTTTCACTCCCGCGCTCTCCGGGTTCTCAACCGCTTGCGGCGCTTCCTCCTCTAAATAACGCATCTCGGCTTGAGGCAGGCGATAATCAACTTGGGTAAAATTATTCAAAGTCGCCTGCTCATTTACCTGCGCGTTAAAAAACAAACTAGCTAAAATTAAATTGATTAAAATTTCAAACATGACATTTTCAAATGTCATCCCGAGGGAGAAGTGCCGAAGGCGCGACGACCGTGGGGATCCCATGGGATTGCCACGTCGCTCCGCTTACGCTTCGCTCCTCGCAATGACGGTTTTAATTATTAATATTTTCCACTCCTTGGAGCAGTTTTTCCAAATTATTATTGCGATTTAATTTTTCAAAATCCGGCAATTCCTCTACTTTCGAAAGTCCCAGATATTTTAAAAAATCAAAGGTAATGCGATAAGCCGTAACTGCCTTTTTTTTGTCTTCCTCCGCCTCGATCAGCCCGCGCATCAGAAGATTTCGTAAAATCAGACTGCAATTAACGCCCCTGATAATCTCCAGCTCCGCTTTGGAAATTGGGCCCCGATAAGCGATGACGGTCAGAGCTTCAAGAGACGGCCGCGTCAGTTCGCCAGTCATCTCGCTTTTAATGAATTTTTTCACTATTTCACCGGAGTCGCCGGCCGTCGCCATTTGGTATTTATCATCGATCTTAAGTAATTTTATTCCTCCCGCTCTGGTCTCATATTTTTTTTCCAATTCAGCCAAAGCGTTTTTTATTTCCTCAATCTCGACCGACATGAGCTTGGCTAATTCCTTGATACTTAGCGGCTTATGAGAGATAAACAACAAACTTTCTATTTGGTTTTCTATCGACATATGGGATTTAAGATTTAATAGATTCAACCATAATTTCGTCAAACACGCCTTTTTGCTTCACCACCACTTCTCCTTGCTTGATGAGTTCCAGAAGCGCCATAAAACAGACGACAACTTCAGTACGCGATTTGGCATTTTTTAAAACCTGATAAAAATTAGTTTTACCGATCTCCCTCAAATGCTCCCTGATATTCGTCACCATTTCGCGCAAGCTGACGGTTCTTTCCATCACTTTTTGGGGCAAGCTAACGACATATTCAATTCGTTTTAAAATCTCACCAAAAACATCGGATAAAACTTTAGCGTTTAATTGCGGCGGCGGAGAAAAAGCCGGTTCAAATTGGAAAGCAATCCGTTCCCGGCTGAAAGAAAACCTCTTTTGGCCGATAATCTTTTCTATTATTTTTGAGGCCTCTTGGTAATCCTTGTAAATTTTAAGTTGGGCTTCAAGCTCTTCGGCGCTGTCTTCTTCTTCATCAATAGTCTGCGGCAGGAGAATTTTTGACTTAATAACCAGAAGTTTGGTCGCCACCACCAAAAAATCAGCCAACTCGGTGGCGCTGATGTCTTTTACCTCGTCCAAATAAGCCAGATATTGGTCGGTTACTTGCGCCAGAGAAACTTGGGAAATATCTAACTTCTGATTCTCAATTAATTGGAGTAAAAGGTCTAATGGACCACTAAACTGTTCTGTCTTTATTTGATACATTTAAAATAAATTACAAATCACAAATAAATTATAAATTTTTTATTTTTCAACCTTAGTTATCAACCTCAAATTCCTGACCGTCATAAATATCGTTTTTAAAGAAATTATAAAAAGTTTTATAAGCATCCCTTGCTTTGGGTGGTAAATTTTCTATAAACTCACATAAAGCGTCATTTTCCAAACAATATTGTTTTGTAAATTCCGCGATAAATTGATCAAATGAGCTCTCCATCTCTGACTTAGGATAAACCCGTCCGACCGAACCTGAAAAAAAGATTCCTTCATTTTTTAGAATTTGATAGTTATTATCCAGCACTGTTTTGGCATCAGGATTTAGTTGTTCAATTAGTAACCCAACCGGATGGCCAGCGGTTTCATGAATAACTGTCGCAGAAAAATTATCGGGATTTTTCCCATTAAAAGTAATATATTTCGGGATTTCCGCTATACCGTCATGAAAAAATCCCTCACATCCTGCGGAAAGATAACTTTCTTCACTTTGGAAATTTATTTCTTTGAGATAGCCCTTTAGCTTTTCAAGGGGGATGAATTTTTCCACTAATTCCTTTATAGTCCGCAGCCGGTCGATTCCTAAGCGACTGGCCATTTTTAAAGGAATTAAATAATAGAGAGGATCTATTAAAACAGCTGATTCTTTGCCTAGATTAAATAAATCGGATATGAGCTCTTTTTCTTTCAGCCATTCTCGTTCTTGCTCATCCCAATCGATGCTAGGGTCAGGATAATCTCGCCTTGCTTGAGGTATTTGCTGAATCACTTCGTCAATCCATTCCAAATTCCTCTTCTTGCATAGTTCAATCAGCTGTTTTCTTTCCTCAAAGTCATTTTCTTTACTTCTGGTAGGTTCTTTTTCTGTCATGGGATATGGTTATTTCTTTTTCTTTTTCGCCACCCTCTTCTTTGCTGTTTTTTTTGCGACTTTATTTTTTACTTTCTTCATAATCTGCTTCGTCTTCTTAGGAATCTTGTATCCGCCCTTCATCGCCACATCAGCCAATTTGGCTTCTTCCATCTGGACGAAATCTTTTACTCTCAAAAGGACGCTGTCGGTAAAACTGCCGGTAGAGAAAACCGCCTTTTTCGTCCCCACCATTGCCCTATCAATCAAAACTTCCAGCTGATGAAGTTTGCCAAAAGAAGAAATCGCTCCCGGTTTGATTTTTAAAATTTTAACCATCACCTTTTCATCGGGGATGGAAACTTTTTTCGCGCCCAAAACTTTTTTCAATTTGTTTAAATCAATTCTTTTATCAGCCGGCACAATCACTAAGGCGAAAGTCTTGTCCACTTGGATGAGCAGATTCTTGGCGATTTCTTTCAATTCTTTTTTAAGCGTTTGGGCGGCGTCATAGGCGGTATAGACCGTCTTGTGGGCAATCTCCTCATAATTAATGCCCTTTTTATCCAAATAATTTTTAACCTTGGCGGGTATTGGCATAAAATTAAATTTAAAAAATAATATTTATCTAAGTGGCGGGATATTTTTGTTCAAAGTTTGAACCGTCCGATTGAAACACTGCCGGCCCGCGCCGTGAGAAAATATATCCGCGTCATTTATTGGCTTGAATGTGCCGTTTTCCGGACCGGTTCCGGCCGCGAGAGAAAAGATGGCGCAAATTTCGTATTTATCGGAAACGACGACTTTGTACTCATACGACTGGCCGGTCTCCGGATCTTTATAGCTGGCAAATTGCGGCAAAGAAAAATTTTCCGGCAACTTACTATTCTGTTGATAATAATCATTGATGATATAATTGAGGTTGATGAGGTCATTGACTCTTCCTTCATCAAATTTTAATGCCCGTGACTCCGTCGGTGAGCTGATAATGAAAAAACTGCCGATGACCGAACAGAGAACAACCACGACGACAACGACAAACATTGAAAGAGAGGTTTTACTTCTGATGGAAAAGTCCTTCCTTCTTAAATCGTAAAAATAGTAGCCGAAGATGCCGCCGGCAATCACCAGTATCACCACCGTTCTTAAAATTACCGCCAAGGCAAAATCACCGTCCAAAAAGCGGAAAAGCTGATAAACCAGCCGGCCGATGATGGTGAGGGCCGAAGCCAAGAGCATTAAATAAGTGAGCCAGCGGTGGATGCCGCTTTGATGGTTTAGGCCGCCGGTTCTGTAATTCTTATGAAGCCAATTGGCGACGGCCAGAAATATCGGCGTGATAATGATGGCGGAGGCGATATTGAATTTCAAAGTCCCTTGCGAAAAACTGCCGCCGTATTCAATCATTTGAGGCACAAAAAATTTATTGATGATTTGAAAAAGAACGGCGCCGACTGAAATTGACATCCAGCCGAGCGTGATCAAACTTAAAAGGTTCAAAAACGCGTCAAACGCACCCTTACCTTTAGAAGAAGATTCTTCCATAAATTTAGTGGTTATGAATTAAATTCTTCCCCCTCCTTGTCTTAAGGAGGGGGTTGGGGGAGGTCTTAAAATAAATTTTATTTAAGACCCCTCCGTCCCGCTTGGCGGGACACCTCCCCTTGAAACAAGGGGAGGATTTTATTTAGATCTTTTAATCATTAGTGGCAATTTCTCTTGCTTACCAAACAATTCTCTGGCCTTTTTCTTGCCCAATGGCGTCAGGATGATTTCTTTAATGAACCACTTCTCCGCCGTTTTGATGCCGACACCGCGAATTAAACCTTTTTTTATCAGCCGTTCCACACTTTTGGTGATAATACTGATTTGGCCGTCAATTTTCGGCCGCCTCTTTTGGCTGTCGTAAAACTTTATCAAGATTGATTTTGACGCCGAGTATTTTTTACCCTCCAATCCTCGGCGTAAAATATATTTCTGTAAGGCGGAGAGAGACATATGACGGAATTTCTAATTTCTAATTTCTAATTTCTAAATAATTTTCAATGATTTAATTATTGAATTTGAAAGTGGATAAAATTTGTTTTAAAATTTCTCCTTCATCACCAACAACCTTTAAACCAATAATATTTCCATCGTGCTTCAATAAATATATAGTTTCCAAATTCATGTCCGCGCTCCAAGCTTTAATAAAATCATTGTTGCCAATTGTAATCTTTTGATAGGATGAATTTTCAGAATTGATTGTCTTTTTTGCTTCTTCCAAAGTTTTTCCGGGCCACGCAAATTCGCGAATAACATACTGGTCTATAGTATCTGATGTTTTTACGGAAATAATATTAATGATGCCAACCCACTTACACGTATCACAACCTTTTTTATCCTTATTAGCATATGCTTCTGACGTGTAGAGAGAGTTATTAAAAACTATATATCCCTTCGGATATTTAAACTCAAATCCATACTGACTATTGGAATAAGTAGACCAGCCGGCGGTTGGGTCGGTAGCACCCGTATCTTTAACAAAAGTGATTCTGACCACCTTCACAACGCCATCAGCCAGATTGCCTTCCACGAGCACGCGGTCGCCGTCTTTAAATTCGGCAACATTACAGGGAGTGAAACCTTGGGCGTTATTGTCGCATTGGCTATAATCGCCAAATGAAAGCGTGGCCGATACGGCCGGCTTGCCCGGTTCTTCATAGAGAAAAGTTTTATTCGCCCAATTGGAAATATTACCGGTCTTGGTAAAGTTGACGGCCGGAGCTGATTCTTGATTGGTATTGGCGTTTTGGTTTTCGTTTGACGGCTGGTTTTGATTGCCGGTCGGAATAAGCGAACAGCCGGCCAAAACAAAAGCCGCGACAACTGCCAAAGCAAGGAGAGATTTTTTCATAAAAATAGTTAATTATTTTACTGTTAATTTTTACTACCCCCCCCCACAAATCTACGAATCATTTACAAATCTACAAATTACAAATAATTATTTGTAGTATTTATAAATTCGTAGTGGGATTTGTAGATTTGCGGGGGTTAGCTCGCCATTTCGGTGTCAAAACCTTCCTCGGTTTGGATCCCCTTTTCCAATTGAATATGCGCTTCTTTCAAGGTTTTTTTGGAAACCACATTGGGCGCGTCCACCATCAAATCGCGGCTGTCGCCGGTCTTGGGGAAGACGATGACTTCGCGGATGTTGGACTCGTTTTGCAAAATAGACATTATCCGATCCATACCCGCGGCAATGCCACCGTGAGGCGGGGCGCCAAATTCAAACGCTTCCAATATGTGACCGAAGCGATTCTGGATTTCCTCTTCTTTGAGGCCTAAAAGCTTAAAAATTTTTTTCTGAATATCTTGCCTATGGATCCTAATGGAGCCGCCCCAAATCTCGTTGCCATTTAACGCCAAGTCATAAGCGTAAGCGCGCCATCTTTCCGGTTCATCTGGATATTTTTCCATATCTTCTTTTTGAGGCATGGTAAAAGGGTGGTGGTTGGCGACCAACTTCTTGGCCGTCTGGGAATGGCTGAACATCGGCGTGTCAATAACCCAACAGAAAGCGAGCTCGTCCGGATTATTTTTATCGTCCCTTAAATCCGGTTTATCCGAACCGTATTTCTCCATTGCCTCGGCGTAGGACAAGCGCGGGAAAGGCGTTTCTTTTATTTTTTTGCCCGGATACAACTCTTTAATTATTTTTATCATCAGTTCCTCGGTCAAATTCAAAACATCTTCCTGCTCAACAAAACTCATTTCCACATCAATCTGGGTAAATTCGGCTTGACGGTCGCCTCGAGTGTCCTCATCGCGGAAACATCTCGCGATTTGGAAATATTTTTCGGCGCCGGCGACCATCAAAAGCTGTTTGAATTGCTGGGGCGACTGGGGCAAAACATAGAATTTACCGGGCCATAGGCGGGCGGGCACGATGAATTCGCGCGCGCCTTCCGGCGTGCCCTTGGTCAGAATCGGCGTTTCAATTTCCAAAAATCCTTTTTCATCGTAAAAATCACGCGCTAATTTAATAACTTTATAGCGCATCACCATGTTAGCGGTCATTCTCTCGGTGCGTAAATCCAAATAGCGGTATTTGAGGCGAAGCTCTTCATTCACACCGGCCGTGCTCTTATCCAACTCAAACGGCGGGGTTTTGGCTTCGTTCAAAATCTCCAGACTGGTGGCGAGCATTTCCACCGTGCCTGTGGGAATCTTATCATTGATCATATCAGCCGGCCGCTTATTAATCTGACCGGTGATTTTGACCACGAATTCACTCCTTAATTTTTCTGCCAATTTATAAGCTTCCTTATTTGAAGGAATAAAAACCACCTGCATCAGGCCGCTTCGGTCGCGAAGGTCAATAAAAATAATTTTGCCGTGATCCCTCCGGCCATGGACCCAGCCGGAAATCGCCACCTCCTTTCCCGCTTGGCTTACTGCCTCCAGCACTGATGTTTTTGACATAAGAATAGAGTAAACCCCGTTAAATAAAAATCCTTATAGGATTTTTGGCAACGAAGTTGCCTATTTAATGGGGTAAAATTTAATGAATTTATTATAACAAAAAAGCCGATTAAAAACAACCGGCTTACATTGGGGGAAAATCTTAAAAAATTTTCAAAAGCGAATTGAAAGTCCTGATCTCTTTTTCGCCAACATTAACGGCTAAATTATTTAATTCAATAATAAGTTGCCTTTGGGTTTTAGCGCGAATGACGGGACAATACCCCAAATGGCTCAACAGCCCAAAAAGCGACTTGTTTAGAATCAGCAAACCGTGTTTCGCGTCAGGAGCCAAAGAGAGCTCCGCCAAAAAATTATCCGCCAAGAAAAAAACTTCTTGGTCAATAAAATCATATTTAATTAAGGCGTCTATCGCCTCCAAGAAGTAGTCGGCAATGATGATTTTTTCCAAACTGCCGGATATTTTCCGATATCTTTTGGCAATGCCCGCTCCGGCCACCCTTTTATACCGAGAGTTACCCGCCAGCATTAAATCAATAACCAAAAACGGCTCCAAATGGCCGCTCAATTTAGAAATAATTTTTTTGGCGCCTTTGGCGATGGCCGTCACCTTGCCGAGATCTCTGGTATAGACGATATACTGCCGGTCAAAATCATTGTAATGGTCGCGGCGCAGAATGATGCCAGTAGTTAATTGAGTCATTGGAAATTGTTTTATTTTGTAGAGACGCATTGCCATGCGTCTCTACTGGCTATCCAAATAGCTTTGTAAAATAATCATGGCGGCGACGGCATCTTCGTCTCCCTTGGGAGAGAGCCGCTTGGCATAGCGAGTAGTTAATTGTTCATCTTGGATTTCAATATTTATATTTAATGATTCTTCTAATCGACAAATAAAATCTTGAGTTATGTCAACTTGCTCCGGAGAATGAGCTTGAGAATTAATCGGCAGGCCGACAATAATTTTTTCTATCCCCTCTTCATCGCAAATTTTTTTGAGCTCTTTAAATAAAAAATCTTTGTTCTTATTTTTTAAAATCTTAAAGGGCGTAGCCACTCGGCTTTCCGTGTCGCCAAGCGCCAAACCTACTTTTGATTTGCCGTAATCCATGCCTAATAATTTCATAAATTAAACTTTATAAATAGTGCCAATGCTATGACTGGAAGCAACCCTTAAATTAAATCTTTGGTTTTAGTGCGGTGATTCGGGAGTGGGTATGGTTTTATTTGAAAATTTGCTTATCTATTTTCTTCGCTTCGCCAACAAAAAATTTTTGCCACTCGTTTGGGTTGATTTCTTTAATCATTCTGGGATAATCCTTGACTTCTCTTACTCTTAACAATTGGCTGCCCAATTGAATCGGGTCGATGTGCCAATCAAATTTTATCTTCGCTTTTTTAATTAATCCGTCAAGCCGCCATTTTTTATCTTTAAGAATAAAATACAAATCAATAAAATCGCGCGAACGGGGATTCTGGTAGATGGTAAAAATTTTGTTGACGGCAATATCAATCAAGCTGTCAATAAAAAGCCAACTGATTTTGTTTTTCCTTTCAATCCGCGGAAAGGGGTAATAAGTGAATTCGGTCTTGATGATTTCGCCGTTTTTAAAATGGAGAAAAAAAAGATTCCGATTGAAACTTTGCTTGAAATCAACTTTTTTAAAGCCGCATTTCTTACTGATTGATTTAAAAAAGATAAAAATCGCTTGGGAATCGACTTCTTTTTCGGAAAAAAAATCCAAATCTTCCGAAAGCCGATGATGGAGATAAAATCCCGCCAAAGCGATGCCGCCGGTCAAATAAAAATCACGGCAGATTCCGGAATTAGTGGAAACTGCCTCTAAAACTTTTTTTTGATTTTGAGTCAAGATTTTTTCCGCGGCCATAACAAAAATTCAAGATATTTTTTCTTTTGCGAATCAAGACGGAGGCGGGACCAATATTTTTTTAATTCCCCTTTTCTAATTTTTTCTTTATTCAAACCAAAATTAACCATTTGTTCAAGACGCCAAATGGCGTATTGTTTCTTGTCTTTTTTTAACTCGCTGGTTTTAACTGACCAATTATACATATAATTTATACCTATTTATCCATTAATTATAGCAAATTTTAAGTTAAAAATCAATAATAAAAATTTTCCAACAACGGCCAATTCCGAGACTGATTTATTGCCATTGTTTTGATTTTTAAAAAAAATGATTTGAAAAATTATTCTTTTTTTTAGATGGGATTGCTTCGGTCGTCCCGCCAAGGCGGGACTCCCTCGCAATGACATTATAAAATAGTTAAAATATCCCCGCCTTTTTCGCCGACGGCGATGGTGTGTTCAAAATGCGCCGAGAGCGAGCCGTCACGAGTGACGATCGTCCAGCCGTCGTCAAGCGTTTCCACTTCCCAAGAACCGGCATTAACCATCGGCTCAATCGCCAAAGTCATGCCTTTTTCAAGTTTAATATTTTTAAAATCGTTGCTGATATAATTCGGCACTTGCGGCTCTTCGTGGGCTTGGTAACCGACGCCATGGCCAACCAATTGCCGGACGATTGAAAAACCGTTTTTTTCAACCTGGCTTTGGATTTCTTTGGCAACATCAAGAAGTCGGCTACCGGCTTTAGCTTTTTTAATACCCCGCCCTAGCGCTTCCTCGGTGACGGCCATCAATTTTTTCGCTTCCTTGCTCACCCGTCCGACTGCCACCGTCCTTGCGATATCGGTATAAAAATCTTTGTATTCCAAGCCGCAATCAAGGCCGACAATGTCGCCATTTTTCAAAATCCGATTCGGCTCGGCGAGGCCATGGACCACTTCGTCATTTACGGAAACGCACAAAGCCGACGGATAGACATGTTCGGCCCAAGCCGCTTTGTAGCCCTTAAAACTCGGCCGGCCGCCTTTTTCTTTGATGAGTTTTTCCACCAAATCATTGAGTTCCTTGGTGCCCACGCCCGGCTTAATTTTTTTTATCACCAAATTCAAAATTCCGGCCAAGATATGGCCGCCCTCGCGCATAATTTCAATTTCTGCCGAAGTTTTTGGTTTGACCATAAAAAATTATTTCACTAAATTCAGTTTATTCCTCAAATCAAATACCAGGTGTCTGACGAATTGCTGAAAAACGCCTTCAATGTGCTTTTCGCCGTCAAGGCGGATGAGAATCTTTTTGCTTTCAAAAAATTCAATAATCGGCGCCATCTCGCCGTGATAAACCAATAAGCGCTGTCTCACCACTTCTTCCTTGTCATCATCGCGTTGGAAAAGCGGTTCGCCGCAAGTATCGCAAACGGCTTCTTTTTTAGTCGGCGAATACTTCAAATGCCAAGAATGACCGTTCTTGCAAACCCGCCGGCCGGACATCCTTTCCACAATCACCTCATCTGAAACATGGATTAAAAAAACATAATCAAGGTCAACCGCCCCGCTGATGACTTCGGCTTGGCTTAAAGTGCGCGGATAGCCGTCAATGACAAAACCGAAACGGCAATCATCTTTTTTTATCCGCTCCAAAATCAAGCGGTCCACGATTTCGCTCGGCACCAATTTGCCTTCGTTCATATATTTTGCCACTTCCAAGGATAAGGGATGAGCCGGGTCATCTTTAATGGGGTGTAAAATCTGCCCCGAGGAAATGTGGGGAATATCAAAAGTAGCGGCCAAGAGCTCCGCCTGCGTCCCCTTGCCCGAAACGGGCGGACCGAGGACGATAATTTCGAATGGCTTTTCGTTTGACATAAATATAATTTTAGTTTTTAATTTTTAAATAAATTCTAATTTTTAATGTTTAAAAATTAAAACATTAAAAATTATTTAAAAATTAAAAATTGGAAATTAAAAATTTACAAGACACTTTTATTTTACTTTATTCTTCTTAAAAAAGAAAGCCCCTATTTAGGGGCTTCAACTGATTACCGAGTTAAATTTCCTCGTAATCTCTCATCGAGAGTTGGGCGTTGATTTGAGTCATAGATTCAATCACCACCGAGACCACGATGAGCAAGCTCGTGCCACCCACGACCAGAGTCTGGGTGCCGGTGATGCCCGCCGTCACGAGAGGCAGAACCGCGACCACACCCAAAAACAAAGCGCCGATGAAGATAATTCTAGTGACGATTTTTTGCAAATATTCCGCCGTGCTCCGGCCCGGCCTGATGCCCGGGATGAAGCCGCCGTTCTTCTGCAAATTTTCCGAAATCTGGTCGGGATGAAAAATAACAAAGGTATAAAAATAAGTAAAAGCCACCACTAAGACAAAATACAAAATGCCGTAGAACAGCTGATTCTGAAAAAATTGAATCACCCATTGAGCGGAGGCGACCAGCCAGGTCGTCTTGGCGCGCAAAAAGAGTTGCGCGATCATCGGCGGAATCAGAATGATGGAAATCGCGAAGATAATCGGAATGACGCCGGCTTGGTTGACCCGAAGAGGCAAATGGGTGTTGGTGCCGCCGTACATCTTATTGCCCCGGACTCGACGCGCGTAAGAAATGGGGATGTTGCGTTGGCCTTCGGTGATAAGAACCACGGCCGCCACCGTAATCAAGGCGATAATGCCGAAAATAATCATATTGATAATTTCCGCCTTATCAAAAGTGTATAAGGTGCTGCCGATGGAGGCGGGCAATCCGGAAATAATGCCGGCAAAAATTAAAAGCGAGATGCCGTTACCAATGTGTTTTTCGCTGATGAGTTCCCCGATCCACATTAAAAATATCGTGCCAGCGGTAATGGTGGACATCGCCAAAAACATCTGCCAAGAACTGAAGTTGGGCAGAAAACCAGCCGCGGATTGGCGAAGCAGAGTAATCATGCCGAAAGCCTGCAAAAAAGACAAAGGGATGGTCGCCCAACGGGTCCATTGGTTGATTTTCGCTCGGCCGTATTCGCCTTCTTTGGAAAGCTCCTCAAGCGAGGGAACGACCATCGCTAAAAGCTGAAAAATAATGGAAGCGGTAATATAAGGCGCCACGCCAAGCATGACAATGGAAAAATTCTCCATACTGCCGCCGGAAAAGACATTCATCAGCCCCAAAAGTTGGTTGGAACTGAAAAGTTTTTTTAATCCTGACGGGTCAATGCCAGGCACGGGAATATGGGCCGCGATGCGAAAAATCACCAGCATGCCAAAAACAAAGAGGAGACTTTTTCGCAAATCTTTTATCTTCCAAATTTGGATAAGTTTATCAAACATAATTAAAAGTCAAAAATAGATGAAAACACACCCGATGGGCTTTATGATTTAGAAGATTTTATAAACTGGATTTTCCCGCCTCCTTCTTCAATCGCCTTTTGGGCGGAGGCAGAAAAAGCATTGGCAACGACGGTTAATTTTTTGGTCAACTTGCCGGCGCCTAATATCTTGATACCATTTTTAGTGTCGCGAATCAAGCCGGCTCTGATCATCAATCGAGCATTGATAACATCGCCATCTTGGAATTTTTTCTCCAAATCAGCCAAATTAACCACGGCAAACTTTTTGTTCAAGCTTTGAAAACCGCGCTTTTTAGGAATGCGCCTCAATGTCTGCTTTAGTCCCAAGAGCTTTAAACCGCCCTTGCCGCCGGATCTCGCCCTTTGGCCTTTCATACCCCGGCCGGAATAAGTGCCGCGCTTGCCCCCGCGACCAACCCGACGCGATTTTCTTTTTGAACCTTTAGCTGGTTTCAAATTGGATAAATTAAGTGGCATAATCTATTTATTATTTTCTTGATTTAAATCTTTCTTTTCACTTTTCACCGCCTTTAATTTTTTTAGCCCCTCAATCGTCGCTTTGACGTTGTTAATCTTATTTTTGCCGCCCATTATCTTGGAAACAATATTTTCCACTCCCAAAAGTTCCAAAACCAAACGCACCGAACCACCGGAAATAATACCGGTGCCGACCGGAGCGGGTTTGAGCATCACTTTGGCCGCGCCATACTTCTGTAAAACTCCGTGAGGGATCGTGCCTTTGGTCAGGTTGACTTTGATTAAATTTTTTTCCGCTTTTTTGCTGGCCTTGCCCACGGAATCGGAAACGTCCTTGCCCTTAGCCAAGCCAAAACCGATCCGGCCCTTCCGGTCGCCGACCAAGACCGCCGCTCGAAATCTCATTCTTTTGCCGCCGGCCATGACTCTGGTGACCCGAGCGATTTCAACGATGGTCTGGTCGAATTCGGATTGCTCCTTTTTTCCCTTAAAGCTTCTTCTCTTATTATTGGACATATATTTTTAATTAAATTTTTAAACCGGCGTTTCTCGCGCCGTCGGCGACCGCCTTGATTCGGCCGTGGTATTTGGCTTCGCCTTTGTCAAAAACCGCCTGTTTAACTCCTTTAGCCAGAGCTTTTTCCGCGATGATTTTTCCCAATCCGGCCGCCTTTTCTGTTTTGGTTTTACCGGTCTTGACTTCCCCGTCACTTGCGCTCACGATGGTTTTTCCCGCTTCATCATCAATCAGCTGGGCGTAAATATGCTTCAAACTTCTAAATACCGAAAGTCGCGGGCGACTCTTCGTCCCAGAAATTTTTGCTCTCACTCTTTTCTTTCTCCTTAATTGAATTTGATTTTTTAATTTAGCTTTTTTCATAACCAATAATTATTTAGCCGCCGCCTTGCCGGCTTTGCGCCTTAAAACTTCATCCGCGTATTTAATTCCTTTACCTTTGTAGGGCTCGGGTTTTTTAATTCTTTTTATTTGAGCGGCCGTTTCGCCGACCAATTGCTTGTCAATCCCGCTGATGGCGATAATATTGCCTTCCATTTTTATTTCAATCCCGTCAGGAATCGCGTATTCCACCGGATGAGAAAAACCGACATTTAAAATTAACTTTTTACCTGACACGGCCGCCTTAAAACCAATGCCGTTTATTTCCAATTTTTCAGAAAAGCCTTCGGTCACGCCTAAAACCATATTTTTAATCAAACTGCCGAAAAGCCCCCATAAAGCGCGTTGCGACTTTTCGGTTTCGTCTTCAACTTTAATATTAAAGATGCCGTCATTTATCGCCACTTTGACTTGGGGATGAATTTCCTGGCGCAATTCGCCTTTCGGACCCTTAACCACGACAAAATTAGCTTCTATTTTAGCTTCTACTCCCGCGGGGATCTTGATCAATTGTTTACCGATTCTACTCATATTTTAAAAATATAAAAATATAAAAACTTAAAAATAAATTTTATTAATAGATTTCACAGATTACCTCGCCGCCCAATCCTGTTTTTTTCGCCTCTTTGCCGGTCATCAGTCCTTGCGAAGTCGAGACGATCGCTAAGCCGTAATTATTTAAGACTTTGGGCAAATTATCTTTGCTGGCGTAAACCCGCCGGCCCGGTTTGGAAATCTTCTTGATCGAAGAAATAGCCGGCTCATTGTCTTTATACTTAAGCTGGATATTAAAACCGCCGAATTTCTTGTCTGGACTATAATCCATCTCTTCAAAACCATTAATAAAGCCTTCCTTCTTTAAAATCTTAATAATTTCCAGTTTCATCTTGGAAAAAGGAACATAAACCTCTTCTTTTTTCACTCTTGAGGCATTTCTGATTCTGGTTAGCATGTCAGCGATTGGATCAGTCATAATATTAAAAACTTAAAAATATAAAAACTTAAAAATAAATTTTTATCTGGATTATTATTTACATTTAATATTCTCTTCATATTTTTATATTCTTGTATTTTTATATTTTTATTGTTACCATGAAGATTTGCCAATACCTGGGATTTGACCGCTGGTGGCCAGCTCCCGGAAACAAATGCGGCACAACTTAAACTTTCTCATATAACCATGCCGACGACCGCAACGCCAGCATCGGTTAACCGATCGGGTAGAATATTTTTGTTTCTTTTTTGATCTCGCGATTTGCGCTTCGGTTGCCATAATTTTAAAAATATAAAAATATAAAACTATAAAAATATAAATTTTGGAACTGATTATTTTTTAGATCTAACATATTTTATTCTTGTATTATTGTGTTCTTGTATTTTTATGATTTTTGAAAAGGAAAACCAAGTAATTTAAACAATTCAAGTCCTCTTTCACGACTTTGGGCATTGGTGGTGATGGAAATCTCCAAACCGTGGATCCGTTCCACCTCGTCAGAACGAATTTCCGGAAAAACATTATGTTCTTTAAGCCCGATATTCAGATTGCCTTGAGAGTCAACATTTTTTTCCGGCAGACCTCGAAAATCGCGGATTCTCGGCAAGGAGACATTAATCAGTTTGTCTAAAAAGTCATACATCCGTTTTCCCCTTATGGTCACCTTGACGCCCACGACCATATTTTCGCGCACTTTAAAAGCTGATATTGCCTGACGCGCCTTAGCGCGCACCGGCTTCTGACCGGTAATACGCATTAAATTGTTTTCCACGTTTTCCAAGAGAGCATTGTCGGTGCTTCTGGAATTAATGCCCACATTGACGCTTACTTTCTCGATTTTCGGCGCGGCCATTTTATTTTTCAAGCCAAAACTAGCCACCAATTTCGGCGCCACTTCTTCCTGATATTTCTTGTATAATTTAGATTTCATATCTTAATTATTCGTATATTCGTAATTATTCGCGATTCGTAGAGTATTAAATTTCTTCTTTGCATTTTTTACAAACGCGCACTTTTACTTTTTCGCCTGATTCCAATTTATTAATTTTGTAGCCGACTCTCGCGTCTCGGCCGCATTTCGGACAAATCAAAGAAACTTGCGAAATTCTGACCGCCCGAGGGAACTGAATCCTCTGCCCTTTTTCTCCCTGTCTTTTCCCTTTTTGGTGCTTAATAATCAAATTCAAACCTTCAATCATTAATCGGCCCTCACCGGCAAAAACCTGCAAAACCTTGCCGGCCTTGCCTTTATCCTTGCCCGAGAGCATTTTCACTTTGTCTCCTTTCTTAATCTTCATATCTTAATTTAATTTGACTACTTGATAAATTATTTATTATTTTTTCTCATCGTCCCGCCTTTTTAATTTTGATATTTTAATTTATTAATTTCTTAATTTTTTAATCTACAACACCTCTGAAGCCAGAGAAATAATTTTCTGATACCCCAAATTCCTCAACTCCCTCGGTACCGGGCCGAAAACACGAGTCCCCTTCATCTCTTTTTCCTTCAAGTCAATAATAACGGCCGCATTTTCATCAAAGCGGATATAAGAGCCATCCGAGCGGCGAACTTCCTTTTTGGTGCGGACCAAAACGGCATGGACCACATCGCCCTTTTTAACCAGGCTGTGAGGCACGGCTTCTTTTACGGAGGCAGTGACAATGTCGCCGATTCTGGCATATCTCTTTTGATAGCCGCCCAAAACTTTAATCACCTGGAGCTTTCTGGCTCCGGTATTGTCCGCGGATTTTAGCATTGACCTTGGTTGAACCATATTATTTTAAAAATATAAAAATATAAAAATATTCTTGTATTCTTGTATTTTTATATTCTTGTATTCTTGTAAACCACCCGCCACCTTTTATCCTTACTCATCGGCCGGCATTCGATAAACTCAATCACATCCCCGATCTTGTATTGATTCTTGGGATCGTGGACTTTATACTTTTTGCTTACTTTATATCTCTTGTGGTATCTGGGGTGCATTTTAAAACGGTCAATTTTAACCACGACGGTCTTTTCCATTTTATCGGAAACCACTTCGCCTTTGAATTTTTTTAATATTTTATTTTCCTTCATATCTTTAATTTAAGCTTTTTTTTGTTTTATTACCGTAAGTATTCGCGCGATATCTTTCTTTATCACCCTGACTTCGCGCATATTTTTCAATTGCTTCTGTCTTACTTTAAAATTTAAATCATCCAATTTACTTTGCATTTCCTTCAATGTTTGATTTAACTCTTCAATTGATTTTAATCTAATTTCCTTTAATTCCATATCTGAATTAATTATTTTTTGATAATAAATTTCGCCCTGATCGGCAATTTGTAAGCGGCGAGCTCCATCGCCTCTTTGGCTTCTTTCTCGGCGATGCCATCCATCTCAAAAATGATATTGCCCGCTTTCACCGCGGCCACATAATATTCCGGCGCGCCCTTGCCGCCGCCCATCGTGGATTGGCTGCCTTTGTTGGTAATCGGCCGATGCGGAAAAACCCGGATCCAAATCTTGCCGCCGCGCCTGATAAACCTAGCCATCGCCCGACGAGCCGCTTCCAGTTGGGAGGATTTGATCCAGCCGCCGGTCGTGGCTTTGAGCCCAAACTCGCCAAAAGCAATGCTGTCATTGCTGGTGGCTCGGCCTTTTATATCCGGACGATGATGTTTTCTGTTTTTTAATTTTTTTGGCGCTAACATATCTTAATAATAATTTATTTTTTCTCTTTCGTATTATCAATTTCTTTACGATTGAAGACTTCGCCGCGGTAAATCCAAACTTTCACTCCGATTTTGCCGTAAATCGTCTGAGCCGCGCCGCGGCAGTAATCAATATCCGCCCTTAAAGTATGAAGGGGAATCTTGCCGGAAAAAAGCGTTTCTTCCCGGGCGATTTCCGCGCCGTTCAGCCGGCCGGCAACGGTGATTTTGACGCCCTTGGCTCCCGCTTTTTCCACCCGGGCAATCGCCTGCTTGACCGCGCGCCTAAACGGAATGCGTTTTTCCAAATCAGCAATTACTCCGTACATCACAATCGGCGCGTCAAGTCCCGGCTTATCCACTTCAAAAACATTAACCGTGATATTCTTAATGCCTTTCTGGCGGCTAAAAGCGTCTTTAAAAAATTTGTTGTGGATCTCTTTTTTCAGTTCCTCGGCGCCCTGCCCGCCGTGGCCGATGATAACGCCCGGCTTGCCAGCGTAGATATTGATGCTGACCGAATTGGCCGAACGCTCAATTTCCACCTTGGAGATTCCAGCCAGTT
Organism: Patescibacteria group bacterium; assembly: GCA_038065695.1. Classification (GTDB taxonomy): domain Bacteria; phylum Patescibacteriota; class Patescibacteriia; order 2-01-FULL-39-33; family 2-01-FULL-39-33; genus JBBTQN01. Next base: position 49,583 of record JBBTQN010000016.1, read on the forward strand.
TTAATTTTTCCCTAATAAATCGGCGCGCCGAAACATCCTGTCTTAACAATTCAGGAAACTCTTGGTCGGCAAACCATTTGGAACTCCAAGTTTTATTGATTTTTAGCCGAAAAACTTTCGGATGAACTTTCTGACCCATAATTATAAAAATATAAAAATACAAGAATATAAAAATATTTTATTTTGAATTGTTTTTTGTTTTGTTGATTTTTTAATAACTATCATCCTGATTTTCGATTAAAAAATCTTTTTGTAAATCCCTTCTTTGCCTTTTTATCTTGTCGTTCGTTTGGTTTTTTCCCTTCTTTTTTCGCTTCCGCTTTTTCTTTTACCTCAAACTCTTTCAAATCATCAACCTTTATAATATCGTCTTTCTGATCTTCTTTTGGTTTGGCTTTTTTAATTTTCCCCGGCTCGGTTGGGACCCGCTCGGCCAAAATCAGAGAGAGATGAGAGGTGCGCTTTCGAATCGGCGTGGCTCGACCCATCGCTCTAGGCATAAAACGGTGAATCGTCGGACCGCCGTCAACTCTGATTTCCTTGATATATAAATTACCTCTTTTCAAATTAAAATTCTCTTCGGCGTTTGAAATCGCTGACCTGATCAGCTTCTCCACTGGCCCAGTCGCTCTCTTCTTTAAAAACTTCAATTGGGTTAAGGCCTCTTCCACGTCTAAACCTTTAGTCAGATCAATGACTAATCTTACCTTCCTCGGCGACATTCTTAAAAAATTTGTTTTGGCTTTTAATTCCATACTGTTTTATTCGGCTGGTTATTTTTTCTCCGCCTCGGTCTTGGAGACGTCAATCGCTTTTTGAATCTTGCCGCCGTGCTTGACGAACTTGCGCGTCGGAGAAAATTCTCCTAGTTTATGGCCGACCATATTTTCCACCACGAAAACTTGAATAAATTCCCGGCCGTTATGAACGCCAAAAGTATAGCCTACCATTTCCGGCGTAATCGTGCAACCTCGAGACCAAGTCTTGATAACCACTTTGTCTCCCTTTTTTATTTTGGCCATTTTCTTGAGAAGTTTCTCGTCGACATAAGGGCCTTTTTTCAAACTTCTTGACATATTATTTTAGCTTATTAGCTGGTTAGCTTATTAGCTTGTTAGGATTCTCTTTTTATTTTTCCTAAGAAGCTAATAAGCTACAAGCTACAACCTAATTAATTATTTTTTCTTCCTTGACGGCCGGCGAGAAAGAATGAAGCGCTGTGAATACTTTCCTTTATTTCTCGTCCTGACGCCCAAAGCCACTTTGCCCCAAGGCGTTTTGGGTGATTTAAGACCGATCGGGTTGACGCCTTCACCGCCGCCATGAGGGTGATCGACCGGGTTCATCGCTTTGCCTCTCACCGTCGGCCTGATGCCTCGATGCCGCATTCGGCCGGCCTTGCCCCAGCGGATATTTTTAAAATCAGGATTGCTCACCACGCCAATCGTCGCCAAGCAGTCTTCATTAACCAATCTCACTTCTCCCGAGGGCATTTTAAGCTGAGCCAAATGGTTGTCAAAACCCATTAAATAAATTGAATTGCCGGCGCTCCGCGCCAACTGTCCGCCTCGGCCGGGAATCAATTCCACATTATAGACAAACATGCCGGCGGGGATGAATTTTAAGGGCATCGCGTTGCCCACTTTAATATCCGTCAAATTCTTTGAGCTCTTGACCGACTCACCGACTTTCAATTCTTGAGGAGCGACCATATATCTCTTTTCGCCGTCTTGATAAAAAAGCAGAGCGATCCGCGCGTTTCGGTTTGGATCATATTCAATGGAAACGACCTTGGCCGGTATCTCAAATTTGTCTCTTTTAAAATCAATCACTCTGATTTTTTTCCGCGCTCCGCCTCCTTGATGGCGCACGGTAATCTTACCTTGGGCGTTTCGGCCCGCCATTCTCTTTTTAGACACGATCAAGCCTTTCTCGGGTTTGTGCCGAGTGATGTCTCCTCTTTCCAAAACCGAAGTTTGGCGTCTCGCCGGGCTGGTTGGTTTGTATATTTTAATTGGCATAATTTTATTAGCTTATGGCCCATGGCATATGGCTTACGGTATTTTATAAAAGCCATAAGCCATATGCCATATGCCGCGTTACGTGCCTTCTTGTATCTGAATCGCCTGGCCTTCAGGCAGGGTGATGATCGCTTTCTTCCAGCCCTTTCTGGTGCCAAAGCTCCGGCCCATTCTCACTTTTTTTCCGGAAAAATTTAAAATGTTAACGCTCGCGGGCTTCACGCCATAACGATTCAAAATCGCTTGGGCGATTTGAATTTTATTGGCGCCGATGTCAACGGCAAAAACATATTTATTCAAAATCCCCAAGCCCGTGCTTTTTTCCGTGATGAGCGGACGAATTAAAACGCCATGAAACTCTTTCTTCGACAAAATCTTCTCTTTCAATTCTTTGTTTGTTTTTGTCGGCTTGATGGCCGCCTTCTCTTCTTTAATCTTCTGTTCTTTAATTTCCGGCTCCATTTTCACCTCTTCTTTTTTCGCAACTTTAACCTTCGGCTCACGCTTGGCCGCCTTCTCTTCTTTCTTGGCTGGTTTTTTAAAACTGCTAAATATTCCCATATAATATAGTTGCGTTATTTTATCTTCCGATAATGCTTCTCAATTATTTTAATCGCTTTCTCCGAGGTTAAAATCGTGTCGTATTTCAAAACATCCAGGCAGTTCAAGCTGTCCGCCAAAATCGTGTTGGCATTCTTGAGATTCAAAGCCGCTCGGATAAAATCCCGGTCATTTTTGTCCAGAACCAACAAAAATTTCTTGCTTTTTTCCAAATCTTCAATTTTTGTCTTCAATTCTTTGAGCCAACCGCCCAAGGCCTTAGTTTTGACTTCTTTCAATTTTAATTCATTGAAAACCACCAAGGAATTTTCTTTCACTTTATCCGAAAGGCACATCGCCAGAGCCAGCTGTTTCTGCTTCTTGTTCACTTTCTCTTTGAAATTCCGGTCTTTTCTTGGGCCGAAAGTGACGCCGCCGCCAATCCATAAAGGTGAACGGATTGAGCCGTGCCGCGCTCGGCCGGTGCCTTTTTGGCGCCACGGCTTTTTGCCGCCGCCTCTCACTTCGCCCTTGGTCTTAGTGTGGGCCAAAACTTGCCTGGAGTTGGCCATTTGCGCGACCACCACCTGATGGACGACCTCATTCTTCGGTTTGACGCCAAAAATCCGGGAACTTAATTCCATCTCTTTCATTTTCTCGCCGCTTAAATTGTAGACGGGAATCTTTATCATATCGGTAATTGGTAAATGGTAACTGGTAATTATTATTCTATTTTATTTTTATTTTTTTTCCTTAACCTCTTCCGACGCTTTAGTTTGGTCTTCAATTTTAACTTCTTTTTTAATTCCTTCCACTGACGCCTCTTCTTGTTTTACTTCTTCTTTCTTTAATTCCATCTTGCCCGGTCCGTAAATCATTAGAAGTCCGTTTCTCGCTCCCGGGACCGCGCCAGAAACATATAAAATATTTTTTTCTTTATCAATCTCCACGACTTTGAGGCCGCTCACCGTTACTTGCGCGTCACCCATGTGTCCAGGCATTCTTTTGCCCTTCATCACTCTTTGCGGATCGGTATTGCCGATGGAGCCGGGCATTCTTTCCTGGTCTTTGTGGCCATGGCTGCTTTTCTGGCCGTGAAAACCGTGGCGCTTGACCACGCCCTGGAAGCCCCGCCCTTTGGAATTGCCCGTCACTTTAATTTTATCGCCGGCTTCAAAAGCCCCCACCGTAATCACATCGCCGCGATTTAAACCGCCCATCTCATCTTCGGCGATTTCAAACTCACGCAAAGTTTTCAACTTGGGTAAATCCTTCAAGTGGCCGGCTTGCGGCTTTTTCAATTTTTTAGCCGCGCCAAAGCCGACTTGGACTGCCGTCGTGTTTTCTTTGCCCTTAGTTTTCAACTGGGTGATTACATTGGGCTCGGCCAAGACTGCCGTGACCGGAACCACGTCGCCGTTATCCTTGAAAACCTGGGTCATTTCTAATTTTTTGCCTAGAATAAATTTCATATTTTATATGATACCAATATACGAATGTTTACCAATGATACGAATGTTGCTTTGGGAATAACTTAGAATGATTAGTAGCATTGGTATGATTCGTATATTAGTATCATATTTTATTTGTATAAAAAAACCTGGCCACATACCTTAAGCCAGATTCAACTTGTCGCGCCAAAAAGCACTACTTGTTAAATTCTATATCTTAATTTAGTATGTCGGTTTTCCCTTTTTAATCGATGTCGATTATGGAGGTTTTCCCCTTTTTGCTTCTATAATTACGCGGGAACTTTCTCCATTTTCTTCATTGATTATAATTCTCTACGAATTACGAATTTTTACGAATTTACGAATATTTGTATATTCGTACCGATTCGTAATTCGTAGAAGGTTACATTTTAATCTCAATGTTGACTCCGGCCGGCAAATTTAAATTCATGAGCGCGTCCACCGTCTTACTGTCAGGATCAATGATGTCAATCAAGCGCTTGTGAACTCTCATTTCAAACTGATCTCGGCTGTCCTTATGGACAAAAGTCGATCGGTTGACGGTATATTTTTTCTTTTCCGTCGGCAGGGGAATCGGACCGGCGACTTTGGCGCCGAATCTCTGGCAGGTCTCAATAATCTTTTTCGCCGAACTGTCAATAATCTTGTTATCGTACGCCTTGATTTTTATCCTGATCCGTTGGTGCGCCTTTTCATTAGTCGCGCTTGCCGCCGAGGTTTTACTGGCCATTATTTTTTAATTAACTATTTCTTCGCTCACATAAGGGACCCCAAAAAAGGGATCCCTTATGGAAAAACTTTTATTTAATGATTTTAGTGACGACACCCGCGCCCACCGTGTGTCCACCCTCTCTAATCGCGAATTTCATTTTTTCTTCCATCGCCACCGGTTTGCCCAGTTTCACTTTCAAATTATTGATGGTATCGCCCGGCATCACCATTTCCACGCCTTCGGCGAGTTCAATCTCACCGGTCACATCGGTGGTGCGGACATAAAACTGCGGCTTGTAGCCCTTGAAAAACGGTTTGTGCCGGCCGCCTTCCTCTTTGGACAGGACATAAACTTCCGCTTCAAAATCGGTATGCGGGGTGATTGAGCCCGGCTTGGCGAGTACTTGGCCGCGCTCCACTTCTTCTTTTCTGATGCCGCGGAGCAAAATGCCGGCATTATCGCCCGCTCGGCCTTCATCTAATGACTTGTTAAACATTTCAATGCCGGTGACCACGGTCTTTTTGGTTTCGCCCAAACCGACGATTTCCACTTCTTCATTGAGCTTGACCAGGCCTCTTTCAATCCGGCCGGTCACGACCGTGCCGCGGCCTTCAATGGAAAAAACATCTTCAATCGGCATTAAAAACGGCTGGTCAGTCGCTCTCTGCGGCTCGGGAATATAAGTATCCAAAGCTTCCATCAGTTTCATCACCGGCTCGGCGTCCGGACCGGTCGGATCCGCCAGCGCTTTCAAAGCGCTGCCTCGGATAATCGGCGTAGCATCGCCGGGGAATTCATATTTTTTGAGTAAGTCGCGGATTTCTTCTTCCACTAAATCAATCAAAGACGGATCGTCCACTTGGTCAACTTTATTGATGAAGACCACGATATAAGGCACGCCGACTTGTCTCGCGAGCAAGATGTGCTCTCTGGTCTGGGGCATCGGGCCGTCAGTCGCGGCCACGACCAAAATCGCGCCGTCCATCTGCGCCGCGCCGGTAATCATGTTTTTAATGTAGTCAGCATGACCCGGGCAGTCCACATGCGCGTAGTGCCTTTTTTCGGTTTCATACTCCACATGAGCGGTCGCGATCGTTATACCGCGCGCTTTTTCTTCCGGCGCCGCGTCAATCTGGTCAACTGACTTATCCTGCGCTCTAAACCCTTTAGCTCTTAAAATCTTTAGGATCGCCGCCGTCAAAGTCGTTTTGCCATGGTCCACATGGCCGATGGTGCCCACATTGATATGGGGCTTGCTTCGGTCAAATTGTTCTGCCATTTTTTTAAACCTTTGGTTGAGGCCCCCGCCAAAGGCGGGTTTTATCCAGACCTCACTCTTTATTTATAAAAACACAAGAATATAAGAAAAAATATAAAAACACAGAAACCCAAATATTTTTATGTTTTTGTGTTTTATATCTTTATAATTATAGCATATTTTAAATATTTAGCAAGAGCAGTTATCCCTAATTATTCCACCGTCTCAAAATAAAGCGGGTCTTCCTCGTTTTTTTCCTTATTTTGGCTAAAATCTTCGGAAGATATTGGGTTTTCCGGCTCGGCCGGCGAGCCAAAATCCGACCCGGCTCCCTCTGTCCAATCTGGCTTATTACGACCATTTTCCGTTAAATCAGCCGGAAAATCAGCTTGGCCAAAGGGCAAATCTTGGTCTTTATCCTCCCACCAATTACGCCAATCATCGTCGTTACGGCCAATTTCAGCCAAAAAATCATCAGGGGAAAAGTCATCGTCAGAAACCATTTTTTCATAATCGGAAAAAGGCATAATCACAAAACTCGGCTCGCCATTTTCATCCAAAATAATGGCTTTATCGCCGGTTTTTTTAATGAGAGAGAAAAGTTTTTTCATAGGATTTTAGGTTACCCACGAATCTACAAATCTTGCTACGAATTTACAAATCGATTTCCCCTCCTTTCTAAGGAGGGGTTAGGGGAGGTTATGAAAGTCACGAAAATTGGCGTGAGTTTCAAAACCCCTCCTAACCTCCCCTTTGAAAGGGGAGGAATTTAACGAATATTCGTAAATTCGTAAAAATTCGTAATTCGTAGTTATTTTTATCTAAATTTAGCTAATTTTTATAAATAAAATATTAATAATTTCTCTACGGGGTTGACTTTTTTATTAGATATGGTATAAATGGTATAATTGGGTGTTAAGTCAGCGCTTGTTTTGATTGGCAAAATGAGCGAGCTGACTATGAAAATAGGACATTAACAAAGAGGAGAAAAAAGATGATGTCACCTTCTGAACAAAAACGATTTGTTGCTGTTGCTATTCTGTGCTTACTTTTTACTGCCGTCGTTGGCGGGACAGTAGGATACCATCATGGTCTTGCGGATGGTAAAAACGCTCTACAAGAAACCGCGCCGGTGGAAACCGCTCAAAAAGAAATGACGGAAAAGATTCCTCAATTCTTCCCAATGAACCCACCAAATATGGAAGTGGTGAGTGAATGGAGCAATAAATTATCCCCCGTTCCTTTTTCTCATGCTAATTATGGCGACAACGCCAAATCCAGATATGTGAAAATTGATGGGAGGATGGCAGTGCAGTCAGTAGAATACCAAGCGATGTCTATTGCCTTCATCCCGCCGGATTGCGGCGAAAGCGAAGGACAGTGAACGGAAAACGGAAAAACAGGAAAGGAGAAAAAACAAATGGACAAATCACTCACAGAGATGGAGTGCGTGGAAGAAATCGGTTTTGACGATCTCCAACAGAGATTGGAAAAACTGGTTAATCTTTTGAAAGAGCGTGAAACGGGATGTTTCACTTGGCACGAGATGCTCAACGAGCAGTTGAAAAAGCTCCACGGTCTTCTGTGTCCGCTCTTTTCTTAAGTAGCACCTTCCCTTGTAAAACACAATCAACATCCGACCCGCCTTGAGACAAAGCTGTCTCTCGGCCGGGTCTTTTTTTTGTTTTGAAAAGAACATTCTTGTCTTCGATGTTCCGTTGTAGAGACGGATTGCATCCGTCTCCGACGCCCAATTGAGACGCATGGCAATGCGTCTCTACATTTTCATCTTATAATATTTATAAAATAGTGGCAAGATATTGAAAACAACCCCGCAAATGCAGGGTTGCCTTTGGTAGTAAAAATTATTTCAAATTCATGATTTATTCGCTTAAAATAAATCATCATGCGATCCGGTAGCCACTAATTCCAAAACCAAAATGTCATGCCGGTAGCGATAGATTAAAAGCCAATCAGGCGCAATATGACATTCCCAGCAATCCTTAAAATTGCCGACTAATTTATGATTGCAATTTTTATCCGGAACATCTTTTCTTTCAATCAATAAGCTAATAATTGCTTTCAAATTATTAAATAAATCAGGATCTGATTTTTTTAATTTACGATATTGCCGCTTGAATTTGTTTGTATACCAGATTGAATAAGCCATAAACTAGGATAAGAGCTGTTTTTCTAATTCCTTTAAACTCCTTGCCGGCTTACGACGACCGGATTTGTAAGCTGCCTCCATTGCAGCAATTTCGGCTAAAATCTTTTTTTCTTGTTCTGGCGTAAAACCATTTTCGGTCGTTAGTAAAAAGGGCACGCCCTGATCGCGAACCACTTTGGCCAAATAAATCTTGATCCCTGTGCTTAAATCAAGGCCCAAAGAATTAAAAATTTTCGCGGCTTGGCGCTTGATTTTTTTATCCACTCTGGCTTGGACTAATTCAGTCATAAAATTTAATATTATTAATATATTCATATTGTATTACATTGTATAGACATTGTCAATAGAGTTATCCACAACCAAAAAATCCCCCGCCAGAACGGAAGATTTTTTTATTATAATAACCTATTTCCTTTCCGTGGCTTTGCCGGCTCGTCCTTCCACAATCTTCATTTCCACATTCTTCGGCACTTCGCTGTATTTCAAAAATTCCATCGTGGAAGAAGCGCGGCCTTGGGTGAGCGAGCGCAGCACCGTGGCGTAGCCGAACATTTCCGCGAGCGGCACTTCGGCGGAAATCACTTTGACTTTGGCCGAGCCGATTCCCCTTTCATCCATATTGCCGATGATGGCGCGGCGCGAATTCAAATCGCCGATGACATCGCCCATGAATTGTTCGGGCGTGACGGCTTCAATTTTCATAATCGGTTCCAAAATCACCGGACCGGCTTGCTTGACCGCGGCTTGAAACGCCAGGGAGCCGGCAATTTTAAACGCCGCTTCGGAAGAGTCCACTTCGTGATACGAGCCGTCATAAACCGTCACCCGAATATCAATCAAAGGATAGCCGGCGATGACACCTCTATCCATCGCCTCACGCGCGCCTTTTTCAATCGGCTTAATGTATTCTTTGGGAATCACGCCGCCTTTGATTTCGTCAACAAATTCAAAAATCTTGTTCGGCTCGGACGGCTCAACTTTAAGCCAACAATGGCCGTATTGTCCCCGGCCGCCGGACTGACGGATATATTTGCCTTCGGCTGCCGCCATTTTTTTGATCGTCTCTTTGTAAGCGACTTGCGGCGCGCCGACATTGGCCTCCACTTTGAACTCGCGCTTCATGCGCTCAACGATGATATCCAAATGAAGCTCGCCCATGCCGGAAATGATCGTCTGCATTGTTTCTTCATCGGTCCGGACGCGGAAGGTCGGGTCTTCTTCGGAAAGCTTGGACAAAGCGATACCCATTTTTTCTTGGTCGGCTTTGGTCTTGGGCTCAATCGCGATATCAATGACCGGTTCGGGGAAAGTGATCCTTTCCAAAAATATCGGGTGGCTCGGGTCGGACAAAGTGTCGCCGGTAGTCGTGCCTTTGAGCCCCACGATGGCGGCGATTTCTCCGGCATACACTTCCTCAATGTCTTCGCGAGAGTTGGCGTGCATGCGCAGGATCCGGCCGACTCTTTCTTTATTGCCGTTGGTATTGTTTAAAATATAAGAGCTGGATTTAAGGACGCCGCTGTAAACGCGGTAAAAAATAAGCTTGCCGACGAACGGGTCGGTCGCCACTTTGAAAGCCAAGCCGACCAAAGGCGCGTCGTCTTTCACTGCCACTTTTATTTCTTTACTCTCGTCGTCAACATCGTGGCCGATAGGCGCGGCGATATCCAAAGGAGACGGCAAAAATTCGTCCACCGCGTCCAGTAAGAATTGGACGCCTTTATTTTTTAAAGCCGAGCCGCAAAGAATCGGTACAATTTTATTTTTTATGGTCGCCTGACGCAAAACCCGCTTCAAATCGGCGATGGGAATTTCTTCGCCCGCCAAATATTTTTCGGTCAATTCATTATCATGTCCGGAAATCGCTTCCACTAATTTCGCCCGATATTCTTTCGCTCTTTCTACCTCATTGGCGGGAATTTCGGTGTCTTCCCATTTCGTCCCCAACTCATCTTGGTAAATGCGCGCTTTCATCTCAAAAAGGTCAATGATGCCCTTAAAAGTTTCGGCCGCGCCGATCGGAATCTGAATCGGGTGGGCGTTTGGGGTAAGCCGGTCGTGAATGGTCGCGAGGTCATGATAAAAATCCGCGCCCATCCGGTCCATCTTATTGATGAAGCCGATTTTCGGCACGTGATACTTTTCCGATTGCCGCCAGACAGTCTCGGACTGCGGCTCCACGCCGGCCACGCCGTCAAAAACAATCACCCCGCCGTCCAAGACGCGGAGCGACCGCTCCACTTCGGCGGTGAAGTCAACATGGCCCGGCGTGTCAATGATATTGATTTGAATGTCGCCCCCGCCCAGCCACTCGGCGTTCGGCCAAAAGCAAGTCGTCGCGGCCGAGGTTATGGTGATGCCGCGCTCTTGCTCTTGTTCCATCCAATCCATCGTCGCTTCGCCTTCATGGACCTCACCCATTTTGTGTTTTTTGCCGGTGTAAAACAAAACCCGCTCGGTGACGGTCGTCTTTCCAGCGTCGATGTGAGCGATGATGCCAATATTTCTGATTTTTTCCAGGGGTTCTAAACGAGGCATAAGAATCTAATTTTTAATTTTGTAATTTTTAATTTTTAAATAATACTCTAATTTTTAATTTTTAATTTCAAAAAAATAAAAAATTAACTTGAAAAATGCGCGAAGGCCCGGTTGGCCTCCGCCATCCGATAGACATCCTGTTTCTTCTTGATGGCCGCGCCTTCATTGTTGAAAGCGTTGATGATTTCTTCCGCCAATTTTTCCGCCATCTTTTTGCCTTTCTTCGCTTTAGCCGCGTCAATCAGCCAGCGGCAACCGAGATTGAAGCTTCTTTTGGAACGCACGGAAACCGGCACTTGATAATTGGCGCCGCCGACGCGTTTGCTTCTGATTTCTACTGTTGGTGAAACATTTTTTATCGCTTGCTCAAAGACCGAAATGGCGTCCTGCTTGGTTTTGTTGGAAATAATATCCATCGCGTCGTAAACGATTTCCTGGGCGACCGATTTCTTGCCGCGTTCCATGATGTAATTAATAAACTTCGCGATATCCTCGCGATTGAATTTTAGATCTGGTTCAATGGCTCTGACTGGCGCTTTTTTTCCTCGCATAATTTTAAAAATATAAAAATAATAAAAATATAAAATTAAGCCTTTGCCTTCTTGTCTTTCTTCACTCCGTAAATGCTTCGGCCGCGCTTCCTGCCTTCCACGCCCGCCGAATCATAGACGCCCCGGACAATATGGTATCTCACGCCCGGTAAATCTTTGACTCGGCCGCCGCGAATCAAAACAATGGAGTGTTCCTGTAAGTTGTGGCCGATGCCCGGGATATAAGCGGTCACTTCCTGGCCATTGGATAAGCGGACACGAGCAATCTTCCGAAGAGCGGAGTTCGGCTTCTTCGGCGTTGTGGTCCTCACCTGGATACACACGCCGCGTTTGAACACGTTGCCTTTTCTAATGGTCTTCCTTTGGCGATGCAAGGTGTCTAAGGTGATTTGCAAATCCGGCGTTTTGGATTTCTTTTTATTCGGTTTTCTTTTCTTCCGAAGCAGTTGGTTGATGGTAGGCATAATTATAAAAAATTAAGAAATTAAAAAAATAAAAAAATAAATTTATTTATCCAAATATTATTTGTAGATCCGTAAAGGATTTGTAGATTCGTGGGAGTTCGTGGGAGAATAAAAAGTTCCCCCGCGGGGAACCCCAAAAATTAGAATTAGGTTGTTTTTATCCTAAGTATTTTGGGGTGTAATTATTAATAATTAACTCTAAATATTCTAACTGATTCGCCGAGATAAGTCAACTAGGCAATTTTCCAATGGCTAAAATTACAAAAATCTGGCCAAGAAATTTAAAATTAAATTAAAGAAAGACCCCAAAATGCTCCTAGGCAAAAAACTGTCCAAAATCACCAAAACTAAAAGAATCCAAGGGCCATTGATGGAAAATTTATATTTAAACTCATCAAATCGGCTGGGTAATAAGCTGAACAGCACCTTTGAGCCGTCCAAAGGCGGAATCGGAATCAGGTTGAAAACCATTAAAATGGTGTTGACTAAAACCAACAAAAACAAAAAATTAGTCAAAAGATTATACGGGCCGAGAGCGGGAGCGACGAATTTTAGGATAATGCCGAATATAAAAATCCCCAAGAAATTTGAAAATGGCCCGGCCAGAGAGATTACACCCTCGGCTAAACGAGGATTTTTGGTATTACCCAAGTTCACCGGCACCGGCTTGGCCCAGCCAAAGCCGACAAAAACCAGCATTAAAAATCCCAACGGGTCTAAGTGCGCCAAAGGGTTTAAGGTCATTCGCCCCGCCTGCTCGGCCGTGCTGTCGCCGAAAAAACGCGCGGCGGCAGCGTGGGAAAATTCATGAATGGTCAAAGTGACCAAGATGGCGAGGATCCAAGTGACGAAAAAAATCGGGTCGGAAAATATCCAATTGATGGGCATGCGATGAAGTTGAAAGTTTATAAAGTCTGTAAAGTCAAAAGTCTGACGACGACTTTATTTTATATTAACATTATTGACTTATTTTGACAAATATGATAAGATTATATCCATAAACAAATATCTTGAGAATTTTTAATTTCCAATTTTTAATTTTTAAATAATTTTTAATGATTTAATTTTTAAAAATTAGAAATTAGATCATTATTTAAAAATTACAAAATTAAAAATTAAAAATTTCATTATGTCTCAAACTTGTTCCATCTGCGGCCGAGGGACGGCGACCGGATTCAATGTCAGCCATTCCAAAGTAAAAACCAAAAGAAAACAAAAAATTAATTTGAAAAGCAAGAAAATCGGCGGTCGGAAAATAAAAATCTGCACCAATTGCCTCAAGACGATGAGCAAGAAGGCCGCCAAGTAATACGCCTCTCTGCGCCCCGCTTATCAAAAATAGCCCATCAACTATTGGGCTATTTTATTTTTATATTTTTATATTCTTGCTTGCCCCGTATCCAACTTTGTTGTGATACTGGGGTATTTTTAAAACGTATGCGCTTCATAAACCGTCTGGTATTCAAAAAGCTCGTCCTCATTGAACCATAAATAAATTTCCCTTTCCGCGTCATTTTTATCCGATGAAGCATGAACCAGATTTTCCACGACTTTGCCCTGCGCGTCGGCATGGCGATAACTCACATGGGCGTAGTCGCCCCTGATGGTGCCTGGCAATGCCGCTTTCGGCTCGGTTGGGCCGACCATCATCCGCACATTTTCAATCGCGTCCACGCCTTCTATCACCATCGCCACCACCGGACCGGAAGTGATAAAATCCATCAAATTGTTTCTCACTTTCTCCCCCCGCCGTTTAATAATATCCTCACCGTAATGCTCACCAGCTTTATCCGCCTTTACCCAACAGAGTCTCATCCCGACGATTTTCATGCCCGCCCTTTCAAAGCGAGTGGTAATTTCTCCCACTAATCCACGCTTAATCGCGTCGGGTTTGAGTAGAACCAATGTTCGTTCTATCGCTTCCGGTTTCATAAAAATTATTTAGTAATTAATTCTTTAACTTTTTGAATTACTTCGGCGGGCGTGTGCTGGGATTTGACGAAATAATCGGCGGCGCCCAAATTCGTTCCTTTTTCCTTGTCCGATTCCTGGCCCAAATTGGTCAGGAGCAAAACCGGAATGTCTTTTGTCTCCATTTCCGCTTTCATATTCTGTAAAATAGTGAATCCGTCTATCTCGGGCAAAATCACATCCAATAAAACAACCGCCGGCTTTTCTTTTTTGGCGATTTCAATCGCCTCGCTGCCGCGGTCAGTCGCCGTCACTTCGTATCCTTCGGCTTCCAGCCGCATCTTGTACATTTCCACGATCATCGGGTCGTCTTCAATGAGGAGAATCTTAGTTTTAGCGTCGGACATATTGAATAAATAATAATTAACGAGATTATCTTAGCAAAGAAAATAAAAAATCGCAAGAAGGCCACTTCCCTCTGCCACTCCATTAATCCCAAATAAAAAAGGCATCCGTCATCAATGACTAGATGCCTCGTTAAATCTTTCTCCTTGCTTTGTATGCCAGGTATTTCTCCAAATATCTTTCTTCATTGTACTTATATGAAGGATTAAAATCAGCAATAATTATCGAACCATGACTCCTTATGGTTTTTTGCGTATACTTACTCCCATAATCAAGCATTTTTAATTTTCCGTCATCAATAGAAAAATTCCTTGGGTTCATCCAGTGGTGATTATCGCTACCAAAAAACGGATTGTCGTCATTTGAATCAAATAATATCTCTGTCGCCTGACTCAAAATTGCTCCCCATTCTTTTACTTGTTCTTTTCCCGCTAATTGGATATTGAAAAATCCAAACAAAGAAAAAAATGTCGGCTGCAAAATAGGATGTCTGGTTTTTAAATAAAAAATAAATTCCCGCCAATTTTTTAAGATACCGCCAAATAAATATGACTTGACATCACCCATATCTTCTTTTTGAAGGGGCGGATTACCTCCAAAATAACGCTGGAGGTTTCTTTTTGTCAAAGCAATAGAAGTTAAAAAACGAATCATCGGCAGTTTAAAAACTAATCCCAATTTAGGAAACACGAATACAACCCGTGTCTTTCCTTTGCAAATATACATAGCCAATACCCTCCCTTCTGCTTATTGTCAAGTTACAATTTCTCTAGGAGAGATATTACTATATTATGATAAAAAAATCAATAGTTTATTATTTAATCAACTGCCACTTTACTCCATTACTCTCAAATACTATATCTCCATTCCTATCCGTCCTAAAAATCTTCACCCCCATCTCCTCCAAATAATAAATGGCGCGGAAAGAGGGCAGGCCGTATGAATTGTCAGCGCCGACTTCAATGACGGCGTATTGGGGCTGGACAACGGCCAGAAATTCTTGGCTGTTGCCGTTGGAAGAGCCGTGATGACCGACTTTCAAAAGGTCGGCTTTGACGAGCTCGGGAGAGCTGGAAGCCAGCTTTTCTTCCTGCTCAAAATCGCCCATAAAAAGCGCGGTTGAGGAAACATAAGACAAGCGGAAAACAATTGACGAATTATTAAGATTATCAAAACGCCGACCCTCAATATTCTCTAAAGGCCAGAGTATTTCTATCGTCGTGGAGGCGTCCAGCGCGATTTGTTTTTGGCCGTCCACAATTTCCACGGGGATATTTTTTTCTTTAATTAAGTTTAAAAATTCAATATAATCGCCGGCAGTGTGGCTCGCGCCGGTCATCATAACTTTTTCCACCCGATATCTTTTTAGCACTTCCACCAGGCCGGTGACATGATCGGCATGCGGATGGGTCAAGATGACGAGCTCCAAATCATTGTCGGTGAGAGGCAGATATTTGCCCAATTTTTCCAAAACCGAATTATCCGGCCCGCCGTCAACTAAAATGTCGTCGCCTTTGGCCGTCCGGATGAGCTCGCTGTCGCCTTGGCCCACGTCAAAGAAGTAAATTTTTAATTCTGGTTGCGGGTTGGAAGCGGTATCAGATAATACCTGCGGCTGGCGAGAATTATAAAAAATTAAAAAAACAAGAAAACAAGAAAATAAAATGACAATAAATATAATTTTTGTTTTTTTGTTAAACATCGTTAATTTCTTAATTTCTTAATTTTTTAATTTCTTATTCGTATTATACACCCAAACCGCAATCACCCCGTAGAGCGCGACCACCAAAAAAATATTTAGCCACTCTATTTGGAGGCTTGAGAGTGGCACTTTTGACAAGCGATCAACCACCCAAAGAAAATAACCAGCGGCAAAATAGCTGACATAACCCAAGAGTTTTCCGAGCGGCAAAAAAACCGCGCCAACGACCGCGTTGATAAAGCCCCAAACCATTAAAAACGGAATGGTGGGCAAAATTAAAATATTGGCCAGAAAAGAAGAAAGAGAAAGCCGATGAAAATAAAAAATTATCAAAGGTAAGGTCATTATTTGGGCGGCCAAGGTCATAATAAATATTTCTTTGACTTGCCAAAATTCGGGCAGGCGGCGGAAATATTTTTCCAAAATAGGAACGAGATAAATCAAGCCGATGACCGCCATAAAAGAAAGCTGAAAACCGACGTCAAAAATCAAAACTTTCGGGTTGAAGGCGAGCATCACGGCGGCGGCAAAAACAATCAGATTAAGCGAGTTATTCAGCCGGCCGACTTTCTGGGCATACAAGACGAGGATGCCCATAATCGCCGAGCGGACGGCCGAAGCCGGCGCGCCGATCATGACAATATAAAAAACAATGATGGCGGCGATGGCCCAAAACGCCTTTGGCCGAGATATCCCGAGGCCAATCGCGACGCTCATTAAAACCATGGAAATAATGGCAATATGCTGGCCGGAAATGGCGATGATATGGGTGACGCCGGTTTGGGAAAATTTATCCATCCACGCCGGCGACAAACCGCCGCGGTTGTTAAAAAGCATCGCCTGAAGAAGGGCGTTTTGCGGCTCTCGAATGGAGAGGGAGAGGCCATTAGACAAAAATTTTTTCGCTTTTAATACATTAATTATTAGACCCCTCCCCAACCCTCCCCTTGAGACAAGGGGAGGGGGATTTGTTTTAGAAATCTTCGCGAACGAACACACCGAATAAATATCATATCGGGCTAAATATTTTTCATAATCAAAATCATCGAACTTTTCCGGTTTTTTTAGTTGGCAAGAAACACCGACTTCATCACCGTATTGATATTTAGGATAAAGCGGTAAGGTCAATAAAACTTTGCCGCTAACCGGTATTTTACCCGCCAATTTTGAATTAATAGTTATTTTCTGCTTATCAATCCGTTCGTCAATATCGGCGACAACACCGGAAAAGTTGGTTTCTCGGCCGTTATAATAGTAAATTTTCGTTTCGTCGGAAAAATCAGGCAGAGAAATTTGATAACGCCAAACGCCGAGGAAGAAACAAAAAATAAAAAATATTAAGACGCCCCACCGGGGCGTCTCTACAACGGGCAAGCCCGCCTTCGCTAAAGCTACGGCGGGCAAGGAAAAAATCAGCCCGAGAGCTGATATTAAAATTAAACAAAAGATAATAAACGAGTTAAAAGAAAAAAAACTGGAAACACCGACGCCGACAATAAAAAATAAAAGACAAAATAAAAATATTTTTGATTTGGAATGGGTAATTCTCTGCCAATAATTCATTATTTTTTGAATTACGAAATGACATGATTTATTTATATCTAAATTCAGAAATTGCCTTATTTTCGCCGCGAGGACTGTTTGAGCCCCGCCTTGGCGGGGCGAGTTCCGCAGCCAGAAAATAAGGCAATTCCTGAATTTAGTAATTCGCAGATATTTATTATTCCTTAATTTTTCCTCTTAAATAGCTCTCCACAAAATCATCAATCTCCCCGTTCAAGACGCGGTCCACATCGGCAGTTTCGTGTTCGGTCCGGTGATCTTTGACTAATTTATACGGATTGAGGACATAAGAACGCGCTTGATTGCCCCATTCGGCTTTCTGATAGTCCCCTTTCATCACCTTTACTCTTTCGCCTTCCTCGGTTTCATAATATTTTAAAAGTTTTGCCTTCAAAATCCTGATGGCGCTCTTCTTGTTTTGGAGCTGGGAGCGTTCGTTTTGGCATTTGGCGGCGAGGCCGGTGGGAAGGTGAGTGATTCGTACCGCCGAGTCAGTCGTGTTGACGCTCTGTCCGCCGTGACCCGAAGCGCGCATCACTTCAATTTTTAAATCCTCGTCTTTGAGCTCAATCTCCTTAATCCCCTCCGATTCCGGCAAAACCTCCACCAAAGCGAATGAGGTGTGGCGCATTTTTTCCGCGTCAAACGGCGAAATGCGCACCAAACGATGGACGCCATTCTCGGATTTTAGCCAGCCGTAAGCCCAGCGGCCGCTGATTTCTATCGTCGCGCTCTTTAGTCCCGCTTCCGCGCCCGGCGTTTCATCCACCACCTTCGCCTCAAAATTGTGCCGCTCGCAAAACCTCAAATACAGCCGCCGGAGCATTTGCGCCCAGTCCTGCGCGTCCACCCCGCCGGTGCCGGCGTGGATGGAGACGACCACGCTTCCCTCGTCATAACGCCCGGAAAATAAAACCAAGAATTCCAATTCTTTGAATTCTTGGATTAGTTTTGACAGTTTTTTTCCAATTTCTTCCGACAGGCCGCTGTCATCCATCTGGGCCAGCTCGCCGAGTTCATCAACTTCATTTTTTAAATTTTCCCAACTCGCCAAATCTGATTTTAAATTTTCATACCTTTGGCTGATGACCCTGGCTTTTTCCGGCTCCGCCCAAAAATCGGAGTGAGAAATTTCCTTCTCCAATTCGGCGATTTCCTTTTTTACTTTATCCAAGTCA
The DNA here is from genome assembly GCA_038065695.1 of Patescibacteria group bacterium. Taxonomy (GTDB): domain Bacteria; phylum Patescibacteriota; class Patescibacteriia; order 2-01-FULL-39-33; family 2-01-FULL-39-33; genus JBBTQN01. Next base: position 68,068 of record JBBTQN010000016.1, read on the forward strand.
AAGCAACCTCCAAATTCCAGAGATTTGACGCTTCAAATCTTTAATTTGACTCGATGTCTCATTCATACTACTTCAGTTGCTTTAATTGGTTTATAAAATCAAAAATACCATTGGCCTGCCCGAAGAGATCCTGATAATTACCGAACAAATCCTTGACTAACGGCGGCAGCCAGATGAAGGCGGCGATAATCGGCGCCACAATAACCACCAGCCAAATGATTGAAATCACTATCCGCCAAAACATGAAACTCCTGATTTTTTGAGTGTCGGCGTAAATCGCGCGGTTGTATTTTAAATTTTCTTCCAATAATTTCCTTAATTCCTCCTTTTCTTCTTTGACCAAGTGCTCGGTTGCTTTGGCGTAATTGATGTCCTCCTCTATTCGGCTTAAAAAATTTTGATCCATAAAATCTAAATTATAAATTCAAAATTACAAATCCCAAATAGTTGCTAAAAAACGTTAATTTTTAAAGAATTTTGGAATTTGATATTTTAGATTTGGGATTTATTCTATTATACCACATTACTCTATCTGACAACACAGTTTTCCACAAACCGACTCGCGAGGTCGCGAAACTCCGCCATTTCGCCCACCGAAAAACTCGCACCGGTATAATTTTTCTCAATCAATTCGCCTTGGGGCGAAAAATTCTGTAAATAATACGTCTGGGCGCCGGCAATCAGCTCAACCATTTTGGTCAAATCCTCTTTCTGATGGAATCCTTTAATTAAAGTGCTTCTAAATTCATGGGGCAGACCGCTGTCTCTGATAATTTTTACGCTTTCTTTAATCGCTTCTTCAGCCACGGCCTGGCCGCAAATTTCTAAGTAACGGCCCAAAGGCGCTTTGATGTCCATCGCCAGATAATCAATCAGCCCCGCCTCAATTAATTTTTTCAAAACATCGGGCAAAAGCCCGTTGGTGTCCAATTTGACCGAATAATCGATTTTTTTTATTTCTGCTAAAAATGCCGCGAGATCGGCTTGGATGGTCGGCTCGCCGCCGGAAATCACCGCGCCGTCCAGATATTTTCTTCTTCTGTTTAAATATTCAAAAACATAATCTTCCGGCATTGGGTTTCCGGCTGAAATGAGCTCGGGCAAAACCAAATTCGGATTATAACAAAAAGGACAGCGCATATTACAACCGCTGGTAAATATGATCGCTGCCACCTTTTGCGGATAATCCAGTAAAGTCACTGGTTGTAATCCGCCGATTTTCATAAGTCTTTTTGTCTTACAATCAATCGTTTAAGACGCCGCTCTTTTCAAAAGTCTTCCGGTCGGAAAATTCCGATTGTTTGCCCGGATTCCACTGGTCCACCGGCCGAATGTAGCCGACGACGCGGGAATAAACCTCGCAGAGCTGGCGTTTCGCTGTTGTTTTGTCACCTTCCATATAAAAATTTATTTATTAATAAATTTTAATTTATAAAGTCCATAAAGTCGAAAGTCTATAAAGTCGTCTGATTAATGACTTTAAGAACTTTATGAACTTTTAACTTTATAGACTTAAAGCGGCAATTTATCCTCTTGCTGTCTGACAAAACCGATCTCCTCGTCACAAACTGGACAATAGCGATGTTCGCCATTAAGGTAGCCGTGCTTAGGACAGACCGAAAAAGTCGGCGTCAAGGTGTAGTAGGGCAAACGAAAATTCTCCGCGATTTTTCTGACCAATTTTTTGGTGCTTTCAATATCAGACAACCGCTCTCCTAAAAAGCCGTGGATGACCGTGCCGCCGGTGTACTTAATTTGCAAATCATCCTGCTGTTCCAACACTTCAAAGATATCATGGGAAAAATTGACCGGCAAATGAGTGGAATTGGTGTAATAAGGCGCCGCGCCCTTTTCCCGGTAGGCCTCTTCGTTGGCCACGATAATGTCAGGATAAAGCTCTTTGTCCTTTTTGGCAAATCGGTAGGTCGTGCCTTCCGCCGGCGTCGCTTCCAGATTGTAAAGCTGGTTATCTTCTTCTTGATAGCGCGCCAGCCGTTCCAGCATAAAATCAATCACTTTAAGCGCGAATTCCTTGCCTTCGGGCGTGGAAAGCGGCCGATTCATAAAATTCAAAACCGCTTCATTCATCCCGTTGATGCCAATCGTGTTGAAATGATTGCGCCAGTATTCGCCAAATCGCTCTTTGATGTCGCCAAGATAAAAACGGCTATAAGGATAAAGCCCGCTTTCGGTAAAATTTTCCAAAATTTTTCGCTTTAATTCCAAGCTTTGGCGGGATAAATCCATCACTTGACCGAGGCGACTGAAAAAACCGTCTTGGGTTTTGGCGAGATAGCCGATGCGAGGCAAATTGATGGTGACGACGCCGATGGAGCCGGTCAGCGGATTAGCGGCAAAAATCCCGCCGCCGCGCTTCCGAAGCTCCCGATTATCCAGCCTCAATCTGCAACACATTGACCTCGCGTCCTCCACTTTCATATCACTGTTGATAAAATTGGCGAAATAAGGAATCCCGTATTTAGCGGTCATCTCCCAAATCGGGCTAAGCACTTCATTATCCCAATTGAAATCGCGCGAAATATTATAAGTCGGAATGGGAAAAGTGAATACCCGCCCCTTGGCGTCGCCTTCAAACATCACTTCGGCAAACGCCTTATTGATCAAATCCATCTCCGGCTGGAATTCTTTGTAAGTTTCGGTTTGCGGCGCGCCGCCGATAATAACCGCTTCGTCGGCTAAGGTGGAAGGACACAATAAATCAAAAGTTAAATTACTAAAAGGCGTTTGAAATCCGACTCTGGTCGGCACATTCATATTAAACACGAATTCCTGAAGCGCTTGTTTGACCTGTTTGTACTCTAAACCGTCATGGCGGACAAAAGGCGCGAGTAAGGTGTCAAAATTGGCCAAAGCGACCGCGCCGGCCGCCTCGCCTTGTAAAGTATAAAGAAAATTCACCGCGTGGCCTAAAGCGACGCGGAAATGCTTGGCGGGCTTGCTCTGGACCTTGCCGTTCACCCCGCCAAAACCGACTCTTAAAATCGCCTGCAAATCCCAACCGCAGCAATAAACCGCGAGAAGTTGGAGGTCATGGAGATGAATGGCGGCGCTTACATGCGCTTCTCTGATTTCTGGCGGATAGATCTTATTGAGCCAATAATGCGAGCTGACCGAGGAAGCGACGTGATTATTGAGCCCTTGGAGCGAATAAGCCATATTGGCGTTTTCCTTGACCCGCCAATCCAATTGCTTCAAATAGCCGTCAATAACATCATTGGAATTAATCAGTTCTTTCAGTTCCCGAAGCCGAGCGTGCTGTTCGCGGTAAATAATGTAAGATTTGGCCGCTTTAACCAAATCGGCGTCAATTAAAATCTCCTCCACGATATCCTGAATTTCTTCAATCGCCGGAATTGAGCGAGGATGGAATTTGCTATTGAGTAGCCGCATCACTCGTTCGGCCAATTCTTCGGCCAAAGGCAAATCTTCCCGGCCGACCGCTTTTAGGGCCTTAAAAACCGCCTGAATGATTTTGTTTTGGTCAAAATCAACAATCCGGCCGTCCCGTTTCTTTACCTGCTTGATTTGGTTTTCCATAAATTTGCCACACCTTCGGAAAAATGAGAAAAAAGATGATAAAAGAGGAATTTAAGCCAAAATTTTAACGAATAAACAGATTTCGGCGGGTGGGGCCAGCCGATTTCAAAAATTAAAATTAGAGTAAAAATCACAAAATAAAAAAATAGACCCGCGAGCGAAAATCAATAATTTTAAAATTCAAAAAATCTTCGCCAGATCTATCTTATCATTGCTTCCCAACATCTTTAATTATAACACCTTCAAGCCCCTTGTCAAAAATCGCTTTTTGGCTGGTTTTTTAAAATTTTAAAGACGGTTTGGGGATAACATTTTGGATAAAAAAAGCGTCGAGACGCCCGACGGGGCGTCTCGACAAATTAATTTCTTGATTTTTTAATTTATCTCATCTTTTTCCTGATGAAAGCCGGGATTTCCAAATCCTCTTCTTCCACCCGCGGCCGAATCCTAGATGGCGGCGCCGGCCTTTCTTTTTCTTCCATTTTAGCCGTTTCTGTTTTTGGCGCTTTGGTTTCGGTCGGTTTTTCATCAATCACCCGGCGGGAAAACAAGCGATTCATTGAATATCTCGGCTCTTCTAAGGATGAACGGCTGGCCTTTTCTTTATCGCCGAATCCGGTGGCGACCACCGTGATTCTCACTCTGTCTTTCATCGCCTCGTCAATCGCGACGCCGAAAATGATTTTCGCGTTGGAGTCGGCGCTTTCCGTAATCGCCTCGGCCGCTTCATGGACCTCGTCCATCGTCAAGTTTGGCCCGCCCATCACAATAAACAAGATTCCGCGCGCCCCGTCAATTGAAACATCCAAAAGCGGAGAGGAAACCGCCATTTTGGCGGCGGCCACCGCTCGGTTTTCGCCATTCGCCTCGCCAATACCCATCAAGGCCGAGCCAGAATCAAGCATAATCGCTTTGACATCGGCAAAATCAAGATTGATTAAAGAAGGCATGGTGATGAGCTCGGAAATCCCCTGCACGCCTTGACGCAAAACATCATCAACGACTTTAAATGAATCGAGAATGGAGGTCTTCTTGTCAATAATTTGAAAAATTTTATCGTTGGGAATGGTAATAATTGTGTCCACCCGATCTCGAAGTTCATGATAGCCGCGTTCAGCGATCGCCGCGCGCTGCGTGCCCTCAAAGGAAAACGGCTTGGTCACCACCGCGACCACCAAAGCGCCAAGTTCTTTGGCGACTTGCGCCACCATCGGCGACGCGCCGGTGCCGGTGCCGCCGCCCAAACCGCAAGTAACGAAAACCATATCCGCCCCTTTTAAGGCGTCACGGATGTCATTAATGCTTTCTTGCGCCGCTTGAAAACCAAGTTCCGGATCCATCCCCGCTCCCAGTCCGCGAGTGGTCATCTGGCCGATATGAAGCTTGTGCTTTGCTTCGTTGTGATGAAGCGCTTGGACATCGGTATTAATCGCCATAAATTCCACGCCTTTGATTTTTGAGGCGATCATTCGATTGATGGCGGATCCGCCGGAGCCCCCCACGCCGATCACTTTAATTTTGGCAAAAGTTTCAAGTTCCGGTTTTATTTCGGGCATATAATTTAGTTTATAAAGTTTATAAAGTTAAAAGTTTATAAAATCATCTTTTTAATAATTATTTTTATCTAATATACTTTTGACTTTATAGACTTTATAGACTTTATAGACTTTTGACTTCGTTAGGGTAAAAATGACTTAAACCATCTTCTCATTTGACTCGCGGCTTTGTCAACGCTCCGAAAGCGGCTTAAGATTTTCAGGCCGAAACCGCCTCGCTGCAGTTCGCTCCCCCAAATCACCAAGCCGATCGCCGTGGTAAAAGACAAATCGCTTACTTTATCCAGATTGGAAATCAATTCTTGCGGATAGCCGAGTGAAGCGGGAAGACGCAAAGTTTTTTTCGCCACTTCCGTCATCCCGTCAAGTTTCGCGCCCGAGCCGGTCAAAACCGCGCCCGCCGGCAACATTCCCGAACGGCCGATCTTCTTAAGTTCCTTGTCCACCCGTTCCATTATTTCTTCCACTCTGGCTTCAATGATTTCCGCGACTTCTTTCTTGGAAAAATAACCGTCTTCTATTCCGCCCAAATCGGCAAATTTCATTTCATCCGTCTTCTTGAAACTTTCCGAAAGCGCGCTGCCTTCACGGAGTTTTATCTTTTCCGCCGTATCCAGTGAAATCCGCAGTCCGATGGCGATATCGTTGGTGATGTATTCGGAGCCGATCGGCAAAACCGCCGTGTGCAGCACGTTATTTTCCTCAAAAACCGCGATGCCGGTCGTCGCGCCGCCGATATTTACCAACACCACTCCCAATTCTTTCTGGCGATTGGTCAAAACACTCTCCGCCGAAGCTAAAATGGACAAAACCTCATCATCAATATCCAAGCCGGTGCGATAAACGCATTTGGTCAAATTTTTTATCTGCGCCGCGAGGCCTTGGATGATTTGCGCTTCCACTTCCAGCCGAATGCCGGTCATGCCAATCGGATCCTTAATGCCAGTTTGCGAGTCAACGGTAAAACTTTTTGGGATGACATGAAGGATTTCATAATTCGGTGGAATCGCGACGGCTTGCGCCGCGGCGATTACCCGTTCCACATCCTCTGATCTGATTTCGCCGTCCGCTTTGGAAACGGCGACGACTCCCTTGCTCTCACTCGCGATAATATGACTGCCATTAATTCCAACCCAAGCGTGGTCAATCGGCTGGCCGATCATCCGCTCCACTTTTTCCAAAGCGGAAGAAATCGAGGAAACCGCGTCTTCAACGCTGGTGACGATGCCTTTGCTGATTCCTTGAGCCGGCACTTCCGTCGCGCCGATGATTTTCAGCCGCTCGTCTCCTTTTTCCTTTTGGCCGACCACGACTCGGATCGCGGTTGAGCCGACATCAAGTCCGGTTATTAAATCGCTTTTAAGCATGGGATAAAACTTAGTTATTATTATAAAACAGAAAGAAAATCTATTCAATAGCCAAAAAACAAAAAATGAACAAATTTTGTGTTCAAGGCATTTTTAGGATTTTTCCTATTCTTTTTTCAAAATTTTCCATCTTTCTCGCTTTGGCCAATGAAACCCTCTCGTGCTCGTAGCCGACTAAATGCGCCAAGCCATGAATAAGGAGCCGGGCCACTTCCACTTCAAAAGAAACATTGAATTCTTTTGCTTGCCTTTTAGCGATAGGCGCGCAAATCACCACTTCGCCCAAATAATTTTTTTCTTCCGGCGGATTGATGAATTCGCCCTTCTCTTCGGCAAAGCTCAAAACATCAGTCGCTTTTTTTTGTCCTCGCCATTTATGATTCAATTTTTTTATCTCCGCTTCGCCGACAAAAGCGAGAGAAAAATACCACTGGCCTTTTAATTTTGACTCTTTAAAAAAATATTGGACAATTTGTTTTAAATATTTTGAGGGGTAAGTCGTTTTCGTCCGATAATTAACTTCAAATTTTAACATACTTTTTAAACGGCGAATAACTGATTATTTACAAACCTTTGCCTGTGCGATAGCATCACCCGCGAGGCAATCAACCTGCTGGCAGGTTTTCCCGACAGAACAGTCGGCATTGGCCTGGCAACTTTTTTCATAGCAAACGCCGGTGGCGGTCTCACAACTGTTGCCACCGTCGGGAAGCGGCCCGCAGGGCTTGTCTTGGCAAAAAACACCCAAGCAATTCGCGGCCAGCAAGGTGTTGACTGCTTTGAAGGTCTTGATCATCATATTGAAAATGGCGGGATAACGGAATTCATTCACGTCGCTTAGAAGATATTCAAAAGTATAAATTTTGGTCTTTTCCGGATTGACCAGATACGCCTCCAAGCCGGAGGGCGAAAAAATCCCCTCCAAAACATCAGCTTTGACCGTCTTTAAATCGCTCAAAGAAGTTTGGGGGTGTAAATTTAAATACCAATTGGCGGCGGAGAGCTTGTCCGGATTGTCTTTGACGGAAATCCGGATGATCTCCCCGGTGTCCGTGGTAATGACCACCTGGCGGCTGGCGGAAATCGGGCTCACCGGCCAGTTTTTGATGTTTAAAAATTCAAAATTATCGCCGGCAAAACTGGTGGTGACAACTTGAACGGCGCTCGCATCTTTTATTTTGGCTGAATTGACCTTCGTCGGGTCATAGCCGTTTAAAACTTCGCTGCCGTCCAAATAGCCGTCGCTGTCCGTATCCGGCTTGGTCGGCGAAGTGATAAAAATATTTTCTTCCAAATCAGTCAAGCCGTCCCGGTCGGCGTCGCTTGAAACTGTCGGCGGCGCAGCTGGCTGGCCGGCATTGATATTTTGGTTGCCGTTTGAATTGCCGTTCGCGTTTTCATTGCCGTTGTTTATATTCTCGTTTGAATTGCCATTCTCATTTCCGTTCAAATTGGCGTTCGCGTTGGCGTTGAAATTTTCATTATTAATAATTTCATTAAATGGCGGCATATTTTGATTTTCATTTTGATTTTGAAGGAGGGCTAATTCCTGCGCCGCCTGGTTTCTCTGCCACATATCGTAGAGAAAATAAGCGGCTGAAGCGCCCGCGACCAAAATAAAAATAATCAAAACGATGATTAAGGCCTTGCCGGACGACGATTTCGCCTTGTGTGATTGGAATTTTTCCGGCATCACATAAATGTCTTGGTTGGCCGGCGCTGGCGAAGACGCGGGTGAAGACGCCACTGGCGGAGTTGGTGGTTTTTGGTTGAACATAAAAATATCTTTTAAAAATATAAGTCGTCTTCCTCCCCTTTCAAAGGGGAGGGGTTGGGGAAGGTCTTGATTTGGTTTCCCCCTCCTTGTTTTAAGGGGAGGGTTAGGGGGTGGTCTTGAAATAATTGTTATCTAAGACCCCTCCCTACCCTCCCCTTGAATAAAGGGGAGGGACGACGATTTCCCCTTTGAAAGGGGAGGAAATTTTATTGATTAGGCGCTTCAAAAAGCTTCGCGCCGCCGATTTTTAACGGGTCATAGCCGTTAATGACTTCCGCGCCGTCCAAAAAGCCGTCGCCGTCCGTGTCCGGCTTCAGGGGGTCGGTTTTGTAAATTTTGACTTCCGCCCGGTCAGTCAGCCCGTCGTCGTCAGTATCAAATTTATAAGGGTCGGTACCAAGCGCTGTTTCTTCTTCATCGGTCAGGCCATCACTGTCGGAATCAATGGTCGCGGCAGAATTGGTATTTTGATTGGCATTATTGTTGCTGTTTTCATTGGCTGGCTGATTGGTATTCTCGTTTTGATTGGCGTTCTGGTTCATATTTTGGTTGATGTTTTGGTTAAGAACACCGCCTTGATTGGTGTTTTCATTGGCGACATTATTATTATTGTTGTTGCTAATGAAGGGCAAACGGCCGTTTAGAAAATTAAACAGCCACCAGCCCGCGCCCGCCACCGCGGCGATAATGACGATCGCGATTAAAGAAACGAACAGTTTATTCGCCCAGATGGAACGGCCGCCAAAAAGCTCGGCCTCGGGCACGGTCATCCCTCCGGTGGGTTGAGTGGCTAGCCGCGCTTGGGCGACCGGCCGCAAGGGACGGTTTGATTGCTCAAAAGAGCTTGGCTGGGAAGCTGACTCGGTGGGAGAAAAAATATCTTCCACCGGCGGCTGGGCGGGCGCAAAATTAGACGGCGCCGGTTCATTTGATGGTCCTTGCGGTTTGGGTTGGTTTTGGTCGAACATATGATTGTATTTATCCTCCTTCAAAGGGGAAAAACCGTCGTCCCTCCCCTTGTCTTAAGGGGAGGGTAGGGAGGGGTCTTAAAATAAATTTTATCAAAGACCTCCCCCCAACCCCCTCCTTAAAACAAGGAGGGGGAATCCTCCCCTAACCCCTCCTTGGAAAGGAGGGGAATTTTTTATTGATTAAATTTTAAATAAATTTAAAATAAATAACCACCACCGGCGGAAAATATTCTGGCTTACTGGCTGGCTCGCTTCCTCGGCACCCGCAACTTGGCCGGAGGGAATACCGCCGATGGCCAATTGCGACGCTGATGGGGCTTTGGTTAAAGTCGACGAACACGGATTAGTGCCGGTTGTACGGCAAACTTGGAATTGTTCCCATGCCTGTTGGTTTGTTGAAAGGCCTATTTTACTTTGAGAATTATAGCGAGCGGACCAGTAGCCATAAGAATCCCTGACTTTAAAATAAATCACATCTCCGATCTTAAGTGGACTATCTAAAGGATTAATAATTTGATACGTACTATCCTCTTCAGGAAAGGAACCGTTTTGTAGCCAACTTAAATGAAATCCAACGCCTAAAAAACTGACACATGCTTCATTATTTACATCTCCAGCTGCTGGTGTCCCCAAACTATAAGTACTACAAGCGCTGCTTGACCCTGCATTTATTATAAAAATTTTAACTGTAATATTATCAGCAAAAATATAATCATTATGATATCCCAACCAATTAGTTCCATTTCTTAACTTAATCATATCCCCAACTTTGACCGGGCAAGCAGCTTCATTATCTATATTTTCTCCGGCGGCGCGATTACAGCAATTATTATTGTTGGGCACAGTGTTGCAGTCCAGGTCAGTCGCTTCGCAACCGGACTCGCAACCATCGCCACAATTATTTATGCAGGTAACCGCGGTTGATTTGCAGTAATCGGCGGTTTCGTCGTTAGCAACACCGTGACAAGTGTAACTATCATCAAGAGGAGCGGCGGTGCAACTACGAGTACCGGCAGAGGCGTAGCTATCTGGATTGGCGCCAATACAGCCCCACCTTTTTAAAGTAATTGGTGGGGTTTCGCCACTTACACAAGTGTCATAACAGGTATAAATCTTCACCCCTGTTTCACTATTTATATTTAATCTACAACTGAGATCTCCGGGTGGAATCGCATCTGAAGAGGGAGAGGGGCGATATAAAACATAACCACCTACCGTATAATCAGGAGGAATGCCATGTACATCCTGACAATATTCTCCGGGAAATAGCGTCGCATCACAAGTAGGATTCTGCCAGCCAGTGGGACTATTACAATCACTACAAGCGGGAGAATAAACAGGATCGTGAGGATTATTAGTACAATTATCTCCATCACAACTGGTGGCAGTGAGACAACAATCTCGCGGACAGGTAGCGGTAGTTTCTTGAGTTTTGAGATCACTGACTTGGCAAGAAGATTGACCGCAGCTAACATTACATCGATTATCGCCGCAGTAGGCCGGTGCGGTCTCTGGCGGACAAGTTGGCGGATTAACCCCATCACAATTGTAATCCGTGTGGTCAGTAGAACAAGCGGCTTCAGCCGCGCCGGGATAGATATTTTCGGGATGAGTATTACAGGTGGTATTATCACAACAATCAATAGAATCGCATATACCACCTTCAATATTGTAGGTATCACCATCATTATCAGTACAGTCAGCCTCGTGAGGAATATCGAGTCCGAGTTTAGGACAGTAGCTTAACTTCCAATTCCTCAAATCAACAGCATTTCCCGGTTGAGTCGTATCAAAATCCAAAGTAATGGTATGTTTAGTGGCTGGCAGATGAATACTATGACAAAAACCAATAGGCAATGAAATTTCTTTATTGGTACATTTATAGACATTTTCATTATTTGGATCTGGTCCCACATCTGGAAAATAAATTTCCGGCCCGCCATCAATAGAAATGCTGACTTTCATATTTAATTCACTATTGATTTTATTGATAATACCCTCATATAATCCTTCTAAATTTAAATCAGTAAAACAAAAAGTGCCACTGCAACCATGGGTATTATAAATATCAGCCGCCAGCTGCCAATGGGCGTTCCATGAACAAAACCCCCACACCCAAAAATCGCAATCTTCTACTTCTGTTGGCGCGACATCAGGAATGTTGCCCTGACCATTATTAGAAGACCAATAATTAAACGCACCCAATATATTTTTATCATTAGTAAAACCGGCGACATAAATTTCAATCCCGCTACTCTTGGCCGACTCGGTATAATTATTAATATCACCTATAATTCCTGATTGATTCAATTTTTCAGGCGAATCGTCACTCATCAGAATTATTATCTTTTTGGGGACGGAAGAATTATTCAAAATTTCCCTCGCTTTTTGTATGCCTAAATCAGTCCTCGTCCTGCCACCTGTCCTGTAGCCATTAACCTTTTCAGACATGGCATTTAATTGATTCTTATCATTCTTACATAAAGATAAATCGCAATCTTGAATATCTTCAGTGTCATCATTAGCACTATCTGAAAAACTCACCAAGCCGATTGACACCCTTGGCGCTTCAAACAATTTTTCCATTGAAGTTTTCAAGGCGGTCTTTAGCTCGCTAAGACGATCCCCCATGCTAGCCGACAAATCCGTAACAAAAACAATCGCTGTCTCTTCCACGCTGCCTTTAACACAAATCTGACCGCTTATTTTATTGGCTACTCGACAGTCTTCAAAAAATATTTCACTAGTATTTCTCCCATTATTAATATCATCAGCGATTCTAGTTCTTGGTGAAATTGTTATATCCTGCAGTGTATAGGTCGCCCCGTGGTCCGGACATGATTTTTGGCAATCATTGGCGCAGCCGTTAGCCGGGCCGGCGTTGGCGGCGTTGAAATAATAATTGTCGTCACAAATCTCGTTGCCTTGGGGGATGTGCGTCGCACCTTGCCGTTCCCCGTCGCCGCAGAACTCGCTCACGCCGATGACGGTGCGACAGCTGTCGCTACAATAATAAGCGTTCTGCCGGTTAGGGCTGTAAAATATCGGCGCGGTGCCATTCACGCTCCGACAGCGGGGATCGGCTGATTTGACCGCTAAAGCGACACTATAAACACGCAAATCAGAATTGACATCATCAGGATAAGCCGAGGGGCAGTTCACTTCTTGACCGGGGGCGCAATAAACATCATTGGTCCAGGTCAAAGTGATAGCGGCCCCGCTTGGGACGGTTCCCAAATTCACGGCGTTTTTTTGCGGCCTGGCAGGCGCGCTGGCCAAAGCGGAAATATGCCCGACAGTGGCGTCGTTAACCTTGACGTCTATCTGGTGCCTGATGCCATACTCTTCGGTAGTGTCATTATAGTTTGAAGAAGTAAGAATAAGATAATAGTCGCCATCCGGAGAATTGGAAGAAAAAGTCAGATCGCCATCCGCGCAAATGGAACGGCTGCCGTCTCCGTAATCAGTACTAGAACACACATTTGGTGTTAACTCTTGGCCTAAAACGATTTGTTTTGTCTCACTGCAATCGCACTCCTCGCTACCTTCCCTGATGGCATTGTCACAGGTTGACGGGCCAGTGTCATTTTCGCAGGCGTCGCCTCGAGAATCGCCGTCGGCGTTGGCTTGGTCGCATTTTGATTCCTCGGCGCCGGTAAAGGCGCAACAATCGCCTCCGCTACAACGAGACTGATCACCGCTGGTCTTCCCATTTTTCACATCTCTACAGTTGTCGCAGAGATCGCCGACATCATCATCGTCGGAGTCGGTTTGGTCCGGATTCCAAACGGTGGGGCAGTTATCGTCGTATTGAAACGCGAGACCGGCGTGAATAAAATATTTATAAGAGCCAAAAACAAAACCGCCGATGAAAAGAAGCGACAAAATCACCAAAAATATAAATGGGAGTTTGCTGTTTTTTAGCGGCTGGCTGCCGTCCGGTTGGCTCTTAAACATAGGATTGGAATTTAGAATTTAGAATTTCTCTTAATTATGAAACTCCGGTTTTTTATCTTCTCATCTCGTCATCCCGGCGAAAGCCGGGATCCAGCGAATTTGAATGGAATACTCTTACTGCTCCTGGATTCCGGCTTTCGCCGGAATGACGATTAAGAAAGTTTCGTAATTTATTATACTCTTTTTTCTGTCTGGATTCCCGCCGGAGTTTACCTTCGTGAAAACGGAAGCGGGGATGACGAACTGCTATGGTTGGGGGCAATTATAAACCCCGTCTCTGTCAGGATCCAAATCCGGCACATTGCAACCGCAGGCGCCAACCTGGGTTTTATCGGGATCGTCGGGACAGTCGTCATTACAATCCGGCGTGCCGTCGCCGTCTCCATCACTCGTCTCTGAAAACGTAGAATTACAGCCGCATCTGCCGGGAGCTATTCTGTTTGCGTCATTTGGACATAGATCTTTACAGTCGGGCGTATTATCTATATCCGTGTCTGTTTCTTGACCGGGCGAAGTATCAGTTTGTCTACCACCCGTCCATCTGGTATCGCCACAACCGCATTGACCGGGATCTGTCTGTCTATTGGGATCCCAGGGGCATCTGTCAGTATTATTAAAAGTCCAGTCATCATCCCAGTCTGTATCGCCTTCCACTGGCAGTAAACACTGGTAAGCTCCGCTTTCTTGTCGGCAGACTGTACCTGTTCCACATCCACAATCAGTCCAGCAGGTGCTACAATCCTCATTCACATCACACCTCGGAAAATTAGTAATTGGATAATTCGAATTTTCGGAAGAATCGACATCTGTGCCGCAAGTCATTGATCGTTCGCAAAGATTGGCGGCAACGAAGCCGGTGAAATAATTCGTCGCCGGGCTCCAATTATTATTATATTCCCCATGGCCGGAAATTACATCATTAAAATACGAATAAACATATCCATCGGTGGGCGCGCCCATTGTCTTCGCCCCCTGATTCCAGCAAGTGTTCGGATCGTTATTTGAATTATTAGGGGGGGATTGACAGCCATCCAGTCTATTTATTGGGTCGGTCGGCAAAGCCGAGCCAAGCGTGTTCCCCAAGCTCGCCTGCCAAGACGGCCAGACGCTCAAACTGCAGCCGGCGACATAAGAGCCGGCGGTTAAAGTTGGATAAGAACCGTTCTGATTATTATAATTTTCCAAAAGCAAATTGACATCGCCCAAATCCGCCAAGCGCTTGGTGTCACGCGTCAGTTTGGCTTTGGCCGAGTCGCAATAACCGGCATTTTCCCTTTCACATTGGGCGTCAATGAAACAGCCGTTACCATTGCTTAAAGAACACGTGCCCGCGTCCGGCAAGCCGCCAGCCGCGGTGGTGCTAGCATTAAAAAACCATCCTCTGGTCAGCCGGTTATAAATCTCCCTGGTATTATTGTCCGCGGCTTCACTGTAAGACATCAGATAAATATTACTGTAAATATTAGTCCCTGCCTCATTTGTTGCTGAAGTGTTTGGGTCGTCTTCATTCAAATCGGCGGCATCAACATAAGTCGTCCGGCCTTCTCTCATCCCTTGATAGCTGTCCACCACCAAGCTTTGCGGATTGCCTTGCCGATTTGGGTCAAAAACGGACCGATACCAAGCCAAGGGCGAAAGATGGCTGGTATTTTTGGCGACGCGGATGCCAATCGCGCCGGTTGTCGGCTCAAACGGATAATAAGCCACCAAACCGTTGTCGGAATTGTTTTGAATTTCCTCCGCCGTCAAAGCGCGGTCGTAAAATTTGACTTCGTCTAAAAGACCTTTGAATTTACTTTCAAGAGTTGGAGAAAACCCGCCCAGATAATAATTCGGCGAAACTGAAGCTGGCAACCGGGGAGGAATTTTTTCTCCCACTTTTTGGCCATCAACATAAAGGATAATTTTTGAGCCGTCGTAAGTTATTGACACTGGATACCATTGGTCCGCGTTAAGCGGACCAGAAAAAGCCGCTTCATTACCAGCCGCCACAAGAGCAAAATTCAAACGTTCAAATTGATACCAAAGGGAATAATAATAGCCGGAACCCATTAGGCTATAATTGGCTGGTGAAAAGGTATCAGGATCTCCATCATCAAGAGGTTTAGTGCTTGGATCAAATTTAACAAAAGAAGAAATCGTAAAATTGCCGCCTTGCAACACATCAACTATCTCCGAGGGCAAGGCAATCAAACTGTTGTCTCCGGTCGCACCAGTAAATTTATAAGCCGCGCCGACTTTGCCGGCGGTAACCGGCGAGCCGCCAGTTCCTCGCGTCTCGCCGTCATTTCCTCCCATTTGATCGCTGGCCGCGGTTTCATTCGGCCATAAAAATTCCTTGACTATGCCCGCGCCCGCGGTGCCGGCATCGCTGCCTTTGACAATTAAGTTTTGATTTAATGACGGCAAATCGCCGACCGACCCGGCCACACCATTGTCGCGGCAATAGTAGAGCTTAAAATTGGTGTTGTAGCAACCGGCACAAGTTGAAACGGCTGGGTCACAACCATTACAATTATTTCCCGAATCCATAAAGGGAAATAGAGGCGGCTTCGGCCACGGGTTGTCGCAAAGGAAAATATCAACATTAACATCGGCCCTGCGGCTTACGCCTTCTTCAACCGCGGAGGTCGGCAGATAAGCGGAAATCAGTCCGTCTCTATCGGTTGAATTGACGACATCCCTATCGGCGCCATTGACTGTCACCCAAATATCATTAGTGGTATTGGTTTGAGTAATCGGCGGAGTGGTAATTTCATTTCCTCCAACCATTTTCTGCCAATAAAAATCGCAGTTGCTTGCGGCAGGGCCGCCTAAATCACGCCAATCGCACAAGCTGCCGCTCCAAAGATTTATCCGCTTATTATCATTGAAAATAAAGGAGTAGCCAACGGTAGGTCTAAAATCAGCGGGCAAACCTAAAGATACTTGGCTGCCGGTTTGGTCTGTCCATTTTTGGGCCGGGTCTGATGCTTCCGGATTATAAACAAATAATCTGCCTTGGGCATCCCAAAGATTTATCCGCTTATTATCATTGAAAATAAAGGAGTAGCCAACGGTAGGT
>JBBTQN010000016.1:84417-125353 GCA_038065695.1 Patescibacteria group bacterium
AAAATCAGCGGGCAAACCTAAAGATACTTGGCTGCCGGTTTGGTCTGTCCATTTTAATTCGTCCGGATTATAAACAAAGAAATTGTTGTCATATTTGTCCATCGGCCGGAGATAATACTCTTTGCCCGCGGTAATAGTGTCGTTGATGCCCCAAGCGCGATACAAATGCTGGTTGCCGGAGGCCGCGTCTTGGTCCTGAAGATACGGGTCGGAAGAATTCTGGCCGCAATCGTCTCGGTCGCAGAAGAAATTATCCTGATTTTTTTCTTCGCCAATCGGCCAAACATTGGTGATGATTTCATCAATCGCGCAATAGTCGCGATTGATGACGACTGATTGTGAGATTGAACTCTCTCCGCCGCCCATGCTGTAATCCACTTTTATTCTATATTCCTCATTCTGCGTCCAACTTGTATCTTTGATATAGCTAAGGATATAACGATTATATTCGTCGCGGTAGCCGATGATTTCAAAGCCGTCTTGGTCTTGGTGATGATTAAGCGGTGATAAGCTACTGAAATTGTAATCGATAGTGGAAATGGGGCACCAATAAGAAGCCGCGCCAGCTTCTCGGCCAATTAATTTTAAAGCAAAAGATTTAATGACCGCCAAAGTTTTTTGCCAGAAATTTTTATAAGCAACTTGGTCTTGACAAGTGGCGGAGTTAAAAGCCGGATCTGAATCAGGTGTTGCCTGTTGAATATAAACCGTCGCGTTGGTAATATTTTCAAAAAAACCGACGCGCCAGATGCCGTTGGGGCAGGGCGGAATGCTGATTGTTACCGGACTACAAACTTCGCCGCCAGCCAAATCGCCGGTTCTGAAAGTCCAGGAAAAACTGTCCAGTTGGCCGGATTCCACCACGCCGTTGCCGCAGTCCGCGCCGCCCGATGAGCCTTCATTTAGACAGCTGGCGCCGCAGCCGTCCTCCGCAGTTATATTCCCGTCATCGCAGCTCTCGCCTTCTTCCACCGTGCCGTTGCCGCAAACCGAGACATTAGGCGCTGAACCAGGCCGAGGAGATAGAGATTCTACCAAACAAATATCAGAGCACCCGTCACTGCTTCTCGTATTCCCATCATCGCAACTTTCTCCTTGCTCAATCCTGCCGTTGCCGCAACGCGAGTCATATCTCGCGTTTGAACCTTCTAAGAGACAATTTTTAGAGCAACCGTCTCCGTCCGTGGTGTTTCTATCATCACATTCTTCGGTTGATTCAACCACACCGTTACCGCAAGAAGCGCGGTTGGTATTGCCGAGATTGTGGCAGGTGCTGTCGCAAGTTTCTGCCGGTGGCGGAGGCGGCACGCCATTGCTTTCATAAAGCGACTTTACTTCACTATCCGTCAAATTGCCTTTAAAAATCGTCACTTCGTCGATTGTGCCTTTAAACGGCAAATCATAATGTATCCGATCTCCATTTATATCTGTGGCGTTGTCACTTTCAATAATACCGATACCCGCTCTTATAGGTGTATTAACCGGCCTTATAATTGACCCGTTGGGTAATTGAACTGAACCAACCAACTCCCCATCAACATAAAGCCTGGCTTGATAATTATTTTTATTGTAAGTTCCCGTCACGTAATGCCATTCATTCAAACCATATGTCCTGGATGAAACTGCTCTATATTGATTGCTCGTGGATAAATTATCAAAAAGCATAAAAATAAATTTGTTTCTTTCCGCTCCATAACCGTTGTACATCAAGCCCATATGATAGCCCCATTTGCCGACAATCATCTTATATCCCCCCGCGTCGTTAGTCGGCCGCGCCCAAGCACTCAAAGTGAAACTGCCGCCCATCACATTTACGGAATCGGTGCGGGAAAGCAATTCAATATAATCATCCGCGCCGTTAAATTCATAACAGTTTCCATTTTTACAATCTCCACCGCTTTTTAAAACTGGCTTTTCGTCATTATTGGCGGGTAATGGCGGCGAGCCCGCGGAAAACGGATAATAATAATAACTGCTGACATTTTGATAGTTGGTGCCGCACTGGGCGAATCTGGTGCCGCACAAATCGCCGGTGAGCAGACAGCTATTGTTACAGACGGTATTGCCTGCGGGATAATTCCAAGGATAAATACCGGGCTCGCATTCTTCACCGGCCTTGGCCGCGCCGGAGCTGTTGAAATTCAAACTTTGGCCGCTTAATTCTTTATCGTTCCAAGCTTTCGGACCATCCGACCCACCCATAACCAAAACGCGATAAGCAGTGCTGGCTTGAAGCGTCGGCGTGAAAACGACTTCATTTGTCAATTCCGGCAGTGTTCCGAAGATACTGATATCTCTCCGTGTAGCGCTACTTATCGGACATTCAGCGCTGGCGCATTCATAAAGCTTGACATTATCATTTGGCCTGATGCTGTTTGTTTTCACATCCATATTAAAATCGAGCTGGATCAATTCATTTCTGCAAGCCACCTCGCCCCTCGGCTGGTATCTGGTGATTCTCAAATAATCGCCCAAGCCGACCTGAAGCCAGCCGGCGTCCCAGCGGCCTTGCGGCTCTTTGGCGCGGATATAGGTCGTGCCTTCGCCGACGCCGGTCGCGGTCTGGGTGGGAGCGATATTGTCGCCAATGTCACTCCCGCTCCAGCTGCCCCTGCGACAAATTTCAGTATTTCCTCTCTGTTCATTTGTTTCGTTGGTTACCGTCGCGATTGAATCGCCGGGAGCGCCTTCGCCGGCGGCGTCCAAATCAAGGAGTGAGCGCCAGGGATTCCATTCAATTAATAAAGGATTAAGCAGGTTGCAATTGGCGGCTTGGACAAAAGCGTTATACTCCTGCGTGTCGCCGACCAAGCGCATAAATTTGTCTCGGGGCGCCACTTGGACCTGTTCCGGCTGGCAGACCTGGCTGCCGGTGGAAAAAGTCCAGAAATAATCGTCTTCGCCATCATTATTGTAATCCCAATTATCAATCGTGGGCGTGAGCAAAACGCCTTCTTTTATTTCTTCACCGGTATCGGGATTGGTGCTTTCAACAATACTGCCGTCAGGAGTTGTAACTAATTTAGCGCCACGCACGCCGCCGTTGCCGCCTCTGATGATGACACGATACAAAGAGTTAGCGTCCAAATCATTACAAGGAAAAACATAAAACCCTTCCGGGAGCGGACCGGACAAATTGTCAAATTCTTCTTGCCTTAACCTTTCCGGAGTAACCTCGTGGCTATAATCAAAAATTTTAATTTGATTGTCATCATTGATTAAATTATCATCTTCGCAGTCAATACCCAT
This sequence comes from Patescibacteria group bacterium, assembly GCA_038065695.1. Lineage (GTDB taxonomy): Bacteria > Patescibacteriota > Patescibacteriia > 2-01-FULL-39-33 > 2-01-FULL-39-33 > JBBTQN01. The sequence goes on from JBBTQN010000016.1 coordinate 87,667, forward strand.
ATCGGGAGGAGTGATGTCAATGGTACATTTTTGCAAGATAATATTATTTTTGTTTAGAGTGCCGTTATTAATTGTGCCATCCGCGTTTGTCCAACCGCCCACCATCGGCCGGCTGAAACGGGCGGAAATCATCGCGTTCCGGCAATTATTGGAAGAATTCAACCATGGACTCGGGCTTTGGGGAGTGTTGTCGCAGGCCGCCTCTTCCATCACAATCGGGTTGGTGAAATCGTTATAGGTGCGGCAGAAATCGTTTTTGCCGCTTGATAATGACGCGGTAACCTTGGCGTAAGGATTCGGCTCGTCAAAAATCGTCTCGCCAATAGCCGTGCTGGTCGCCTTTGGAGCAGTCGGAGGAACGGCATATACAACCACCTTATCCGTCTTATCACTTTCCCAATCCCAAGAATATGTCCAGGGATTAAGCATTAAGCAGACATTGTCCGCGCTATCCAAATTGGCATTGTAATTGGTCGTGTCGCCGTAAAAATACATCCGCGCCGGGTCGGGCGAACATTCCACGCAGCCCTCCGGACACACCAAAGCCGGGTCATCGTCCGTCCGCGTCTCAAAATTCCAGCAATAAGCGGCGTCACTAATATAAACATTATTGACGCTACCATCGGGATTAGATGGTTTATTTATATCATAATATCCGACATTACAGTCGCGTTCAGCGACTTTTTGCGTTTCCTCTCTTAAAGGAATATTGATAAAACTTTTAATCTCTTTTCTTAAAATCACTTTATAAAATGAGCCGTCTCCGCCGGGCGTGAGTCGCTCGCTGGGCGTGAAAACAAAATAATCATTTTCTTTTTCATTATTATCACTATTGACGGTGATACTTCCCGGAACCAAGGTGCAAAGCCGAGTAATGGAATAAGTAATAACAAGAGTAACTGGATCAATGGAGGGAATAGAAATATTGGAGCACCGCAAAACAATAATATTGTCGTTGTTTAAGGTCGCCGGATCCATAATATTGTCGTTGTTTAAGGTCGCCGGATCCATCTGAACATTGAACCGCGCCGAGATAATTGCGTTGACGCACGCCTTTTCGTTTTGAATATAAAGGTTGGGGGTAATGGTCTGATTCCAGCCCTCGCTCCACGGCGTCGGGCTGGGCAATTTCTGGCCTTCTCGGCAATCGCGCGAACGCGAACAATCCTCAATCACGAACGGCTCGTTGAAATAGCCGCCGATGATGGTCCGAAACGCCCAAGTATAAATGGACTGGGTGGCGGGCTGGGCTAGAACCGGACCATTGCTGCACGCTGAAGTATTTAGATGGCAGTCGCTCTGGCAAGTGACAGCGCCGGCGCCCAAGTCATAATCGGCGCATTGATCTTTTCCGCGGCTCTCGCTGAAAGAATAATAATTGACCAAGCCATTAGAAGTCATCGCGTCCGGCGTAATTTCTGAAGGGTCTAAAGCGCGATTATAAATTCTAACTTCATCAATTAAACCGTTAAAATAGTTTCCCTGACCAACGGCGCCGATATAAACGCTCCTCGTAGTCGGCAACGACAGTCTCTTATTTTGAGCCGGTACTTCGACGGTTAAATTCCCATCTAAGTAATGCCGAATTTTATCACCCTTCTTGTAACTCAAGCAGATATGATGCCAGTTGGTATCGGAAATACTATCAACACTAGAACCTTCCTCAATCTCTCCAGTTCTGCTTCCATCCTCGTAATAAAATCTAGTCATAATACTGCCATAGGGTAAGGTATTACCTTCAATCCGCCAAGTCAGCCAATTATCCCACCAATAACTGCCAATAATGCCATCAAAATATTTAATATCCCCGTACCCGACGGCGGCCCGCTTAACCCAGGCGCAAATCGTCAGTTCATCCAAAAGACCGGTTGTTATATCTCTGCCAAGATCAATATAATCGTTGACATCGTCAAATTGATAGGCCTCGCCAATCTTCCCGCCCGTTAAAGACGCGCCGTGAACGTTCCCGTCGATGTTGCCGGAAAAATCTTTCACCGCCGGATTTCTTGGCTGAAATCTATAAACGCCGCCCACTTTGTCGCAATCCTCATCTTCGCTCAAGCGGTTATCACCGCAAGTATTCGGCGCCCATCGGCAGGTGCAATCATCATCATAACTGCAAAGCAAGCCCGGCTGGCAAACAGAAGCCGCCGAGCAGGTGGTCGTGGTATCTTGATAGCCGCAAGATTCACCTAAACCGCCGGCGGAAATCACCATCCGGTAATAGTTGCTGGATTGGCTGCCGTTGTAAATTCTAATTGAAGAGTTGCCGGTTTTATTCTGCGGCACGGTGTCTATCATCTGGTTTTGGTTTGTCCAAATGGCGGCGGTGCTGGTCGCGTTGTCATCCGACGAAGTTCTCGTCGTCTCGTCATAAAACCTAAAATACCAAATATTATTTTGCGGGGCGGCTGTAGGAAATTTAATACCGTAAACATTGGTCGTATCCGGGAAAGTGAACGGGTCTGTCCCTGTTCCTCTATCCGGCACTGCTCGGCAAATACCCGGCCGGTCAATATTATTGACGGTAAAATTCTTCGTATTGCTGTTTAAGCTTTGAGCGGTTACCACTTTCACGTCGTAATCCGCTAAATCAACGGCAGGCACGGCGGCGATAATCTGGCCGTTAGTCCAATTGGCGCCGCCGCACTGCTCAATAAGATCTAAGTTGGCGTAAGTTATATTGCCACTCGAGTCAATAAATTCCACGAATCCTTGGGTGCTGCCGAAATTCCTGCCCCAAATCGTGATATAATTTCCCGGCGCGCCGTCCGCCGGAGAAATTTCCGTGATTTCCGGCAGGTAGGCGCAGCGGCAGGTGGCGGTGATACAAACATCATTGGCGCAATTATTAACGCAGACATCTGGGTTGTCGCCGCAGGGATCGCCAGGACAAGCGCCGCAACCGTCGCCGCAATCAACCTCCGACTCTCCTTGATCGCGCACTCCGTTGAAGCAGTGAGCGGGACGAATTTTTATTTTAAGCTCCGCCGACTCAAAAGACGGCGAGAGTCCCGGAATACTGACTTTGATTTTATCCCAAAAAATACTTTCCGGCGCGAAAGGAGAAGTGTCCCAACCGGCATACACATTGCTCACTACTTCTTGATCAATTGGGACATCCGCGAAAAAACCAGTGCTGCTAAAAGTGCCTCCATCTGGTTTGGTAAATAGTTCCATTGAATTTATAGTGTTTCCTTGATTTCTGGCATAGCCCCTCGCCTTTAAATCATCTATTGCCGGCACCGAAACAATTTCGGGATAGTTCTGATAAATATCTCGGCTCCAATGATTCAAGCTGTCCGATTTAAATCCGCTGACATAAGAAAATTTTCTCGCAAAAGGTATCGGCTCCGGACAGCCGCTCGTGTCGCAATCGCCCCAAAAACCGTCCGCTTCGCAAGTCCTCACGCCGCAACCGTTAAGTCCGCAGGCGGAAGTGGCGTCGACCGGCGAGCAGGGTTCATGTGGCGGCGGTGGACCGAAAATATTGGCGACAAACCACACGATCGCGAACGCTGATAAAATAATAAGCAAGCCGATAACAGCGTTGATTAAAATCTTTCTGGCTTTTTCGGTTTTGGCCGGGTCGCCCGCCGCCGTCAGATAGACATAGCCGCCGTACAAAATAATTATCACGGCGACCAGGCCTAAAAAACCCAAGATAATCTGGATAATTCGGACAATCGCGGTTTTCAAATCAATTTGCGCCAGGCCGATACCCGCCGCTTCGTTTAATCCAAAATCTTGAGCGAAGACGGGCGAAACATAAAAATACAAGAATACAAGAATACAAGAATATAAAAGTATTCTAATGGCTAAAAAAATATTTTTTTTCTTTAATAATTTCATTTTAATTTTGTCATTGCGAGGAGATCCCCACGCTTCGCTCGGGACAAGCTCCGCAATCCCATGTTCTTTCAGCTGTCATTGCGAGGGAGCCCGCAGGCGACCGAAGCAATCCCATGTTTAATTCTCGTCGTTCTCTCCCGCCATCTCCAAATAGAGGTTTTCCCATTTAGGATTGAATCGGTTGATTAAATTTATTTTCTTTTGGCGGGAGCCGCCTTTTAATTGTTTTTCTCTGGCAATGGCGGCATAGATTGATTCGCTATATTCATAATAAACCAACTTATTTAAATTATATTTCTTAGTAAAGCTGTTATGATGGATGCCATTCCTGTGCTCCCATGCTCTTTTTAGCAAATCTCTTGTTACGCCGATATAAAGGACATTATTGTTTTTGTTAGTTAAAATGTAAGTGTAATAGTAGCGGGACATATTTTAGCTAAACATGGGATTGCTTCGCTTCGTCCCGTTGCTTGCGAGCAAAGGGACTTCGCTCGCAATGACACTTGGGAGGTGGGATTGCTTCGCGGAGTTTATCCCGAACGAAAGTGAGGGACCCTGTGGCAGTAAACATGGGATTGCTTCGTCCGCTCGCCTCGCTTGAGCTCGGCGTGCTCCTCGCAATGACAATCCTGACATGGGATTGCTTCGGTCGCCTGCGGGCTCCCTCGCAATGACAGTTACAGGAAGTGTTTTACTCGCAATGACAGTTACGGCCTACCCTCACACACTCCCAGACAGCAACCGCTGTTTACAGCATCACTATCCGCGCCGCGCGAAAAATCTTTGGTTAAGATCCAAGAGCCGGCTCTATTAGTCTCTTCAAGATTATCCTCGTCGTAATACAACACCTTACAAATCTCGGTCCCAGCGCAAACCTCCGCGTCCGTAATTTCCAGACAATTCAACTTGCCGTAAGAAGCCGGGTTGGGCAAAGTTACATTGACGCAACCGTCAGTCGCGGTTTCGCCGCTATAAGAGCAAGAACCGCTTCCCGCCTCGGCCGGTCCGGCCGAAGGCAAAAAACAATTCTGGGTGATGGACTCAATGCCCGAACCGGCCAAAGGGCTGTATCTCACATTGACTGAAAAAGGATTGTGGTTTATGTCTACCCGGGTGTAATCGGGGAAAATATCATTATCACTGTCCAAATTTTCCTTGCCGACCCAATAGCCGACCGGATTGGAGTTGCCAAGGGTGTCCAAGGCCAAATATCTCAAACTCCGGTCCTTTGGCGTGTCGCCATAATTCCAGCCCGGCTTCAAAGTCGCGCTTCTCATAATGCGGTCAAAAGCCAAATCCACCGGCGCTAACAAATCAGTCGTTGTCCCGTTACCCTTCCGATCCAGGTTGGCGGTGTCAATTTTTTCCACCAAAGGCGCCTGCCGGTCTATCCTATCCGAGACAAAAAAGCTCCATTTGAAATCGTCGCCAATGGTGCTGGAAATATTATATAAAGGAACAGAGTCATTAAGGATATAAGCGCCGTAGCCGGAACAACCGACACAAATAGGCGCCTCGGCATCAGATTTGCCTTCGCTGATGCCTTTCACTTTATTATTTTCTTCATAATAATCAAAACTGCCATTGAAAGAATTAGCCGCCATATCTATCAAGCCATCAAATGGTATTTTGGCCATCGGATAATACACGGTTTGGCCGCCGATGGCTTTGCGGCAACGGCCATATTGTTCGGATTGTCCGCCCCATTGGGCGCAACGGCCGTCAGAGTGCGGTATCAAGCTCGCCGCTTCAACCGATACTTCATAATTGGTCGCTTTATGAGACAGATCGTCAGGGTCATAAGATGTATTGCCCGGCGTCATATAATCATTAACCGGCCAGCAATAAATCTGATTGCCGCAAGAATTAATGCCACACTCAATCGGCCCCTTAAATTCAAGTGTTCGGTATAGATTTGACACTTCGATTTGGGTGCCGCTGACTGCCGTATCAACCGCGCCATCTCCGTTTCTATCGAATTTAACCACAACCTTGTCCACAAAAATCGGATTGATCGCTTCGTTGAAATTGATCTGAAAAATCGTGTTCTTGGGCACATCGCGCTGGCTCTCGCCCGGGTCTTGATTTTCAGTAGAATCAGCGCCGTTCACTTTCGCCACCATCAAATCATCACTCTCAATCAAATTTTGAGCGGTGGAATTATATTTTACCGAACGGATTTCATATCGGGCGCTGTCGTCGCCGGTTTGTTTAGTCTTAATATCGCAACCTTCAGCGGTCGTGCAACTTTCAAAAATAACGCCGCTGTCGGCAAAAATTTTATTTTTTATATTACTAATTAAATCAGCGTCGCCACTGCCCTTGCTGATATCGCGGCCGATAATATAGGTCTTAACTAAATTTTCGTTTCTTAAAATTTCAATCTTGTCGCCCGGCTGATAGGCAGTGACGGTAAAAGTCCAATTATTGCCGCCTACGGCCCGGCCGGTCAAATTAAAGATGAGCCCATACGGACCAATGTCAATGGTGCTGCTGCCATTATAAAAAGAAGTAAAATCAGGCATCGCGCCCGGCCATTCAGTCGTCGCGCTGTTGGCGCCGCCGGACATGGTGGTGGTCGCCTTTCCGCTCCCTGTTCCGCCATAATCCCCGCTCAAAGTTGCATTAACTGTCGTCCCACCGCCGTTTACCGGCTGGGTATAACTCGCTGCGACTTCGGATTCAATACTGGTGAAACTTGCCGCGGTAACACTAAAAGTAAAAGTCGTCGGCGTCGGCTGGTTACTCACGGTATAGGTATCGGCTTGGTCGTCCGGATTAGGATAAACGCCGCTCGTTGGTGAAATCCACAGCGGATTTAAAATCGCGTTGGTTGAGACAATTTCCGGCGGATCCAAATCCAGCTCGCCGTTGGTCGTAAAAGACCAGTAATATTGTTGATTAAATAAATTTTTTAAAATCGGCTCTCCATTGGACGCTTTTTTAATTCCTGATTTGAGCAGTACTTTAAAATCGCGGTCTTGAAAATCCTCAAAGCCCAAATATTTATTCGGCGTGAAGACAAAAGTTCGGTTGTCGCCGGACCGATTCATTACGGTCGTCGTAATAAAACTATCAATAGTAAAATCGCCAGTTGTCTCACAATCACTAGTGTTACTATCTACTAATTTACAAATCTCCACGCTTTCACTTCTTATAAATTCGCCGTTGTCGCATATGCCATTGCCATTCAAATCGTCGCAAATCGTCTCCGGCTTCACATTCTCTTTGAAAGTGACGGCGATAAAAGTGTTAATCGGCACTTCCGTTTGTCCCGGCGCCGGATAAACGCTTTCAATCGGCCCGCGGCCGATGCCCCAGCGCCCCAAATCGCCGTCGCAGCCCGGACACGGCCTGCCTCCGCCGCCGCCACCGCCCCCGAGCGCGCGAATAATGAAAGAAACAATGGTGAACGCCGCCAAGATGATAATGAGTCCGATAATCGCGTCAATTAAAATCTTCTTCGCTTTTTCGGTTTTCTTCGGGTCGCCGGCCGCCGTCATATACACATAGCCGCCGTAGAGAATGATAATCACGGCGACAAGGCCCAAAAAACCCAAAATAATCTGGATAATTCGGACAATCGCCACTTTCAAATCCACCCGCGGCAAGCCGATTTGCGCCGCCGCTTCCAAGCCAAATTGGTCCTGCGCCAAAACTAAATAAGGCAAAATTAAAAACAAAAAAACCGCCAAAAAACAAACCACGGCTGTTTTTCTGACGGCCTTTTTTTTCAACAACTTTTGCCTGGGAAAAAGTTGGTTAAGCATGGGAATAAATTAAAGCACCAAATTCAAAGCACCAAATCCCAAATTATCTATATTTAGATTTCAAATTCCGGTTATCGGCACCCCGATTAAAAGCGGGCAATTTGGAATTTGAAATTTTGAATTTGGAATTTAAAATTATTTACTAAGTTCTTCTTTTACTAATCTGCTGACCACTTGCCCGTCGGCCGCGCCGGCCGCTTTTTTCATCGCCAGTCCCATCACCTTGCCGAAATCAGCCGGGTTCGCGGCGCCGGTTTCCGTGATGGCTTCTTTCACCATCTCCAAAAGCGCCTCCTCGCCGAGCTCCTCGGGCAGATATTTTCCGATTAAATCGACTTCGGCTTTTTCTTTGTCCGCCAAATCCGGCCGGCCGCCTTTTTCATATTCCAAAATTGAATCTTTCCGTTTCTTCACTTCTGATTTCAATACCGCCAAAACTTCTTCATCGCCTAAATTTTCGTCTTTGGCGACACCTTTTTCAATTTTGCGATTGATCAGCGCGGATTTTAGCATCCTTAAAGCAGAAACCTCGGCTTCAGCCTTATTTTTGAAAGCGCTTAAAAAATCCTGTTCGATTTGTTGTTGAATTGGCATTTTAAAAATATTTAAACATTTTTTCCCCCTCCTTGTTTTAAGGAGGGGGATGGGGGGAGGTCTTGAAACAATTTTTATTTAAGACCCCTCCGCCCTTCGGGCCCGGTCCTGGGCAGCGCTTGTTGCTCCCATAGGTCGCAACAAGCGGCTCTCGCTTCGCTCGCTTCTGCCCGTCGCTACGCGACCCCCTTAAAACAAGGGGAGGAGATTATAAAAAATTTTAAAATTTCCGCCGTTCTCTCGGGTCTTCTTCCAGCTTGCCGATTTTTTTCAGATATTCGCGCTTGGCGGTAATTTCTTGCCGCCTCTTGGCTCTCGCCCGAACCGCGGTTTTATTCAAATCTTTGCCGTGATATCGGACTTTCCTGGATTGGATTAGCCGCCCGCTTTGCTGAATCTTTTTGCCAAAACGCCGCACCAAAGACTCAAAAGTTTCTCCTTTCTTCCGTTTTACTTCGACCACTTGTTCACCTCACTTTCTATAAATTAATTATTTAATATTTTTTAAAAAATTTATAAATAAATCCAATTACCAGTTACCAGTTACTTCGTCATTCCTCAAAAGCGTCAATCTGCCCAAGCTTCTCTCCGCCCTCGTCTTCTTCCAGGGAATCAATAAAATCTTCCTTTTTCAGCCGCTTCTTAGGCAGCGGGATTTCCGGATTCTCCACGATAATCGGCACCACCGGCTGCCGGCTTTTCTCCAAGCGCTTTTTTAACTCATTTTCCACCTTACCCATATCCACCACCTCTTGAATACCGCCTTCCATGTCGCGAATCAAAACCGTCCCTTCGCCCACTTCTTTCTGCCCGATAATCAAAGTGAATTTGACTTTTAATTTATTCGCCAACTCCAGTTGCGCTTTAAGGTTGTCCTTATAAAAGGCCTGCGCCAGCTTGAAATCGCCTTGAAGCAGTTTTTCATAAAGCGCCATCGCCTTTTTCTTGGCCGCTTCGCCCAGCTGGGCGACAAATACCTCGCTGGCGCCGTATTCCGGCACCTCGATTTCTTTTTCCCGCAACTTGGCGACAATCCGATCCATGCCCATCGCCAGACCGCAAGCCGGCGCGTCTTCCCGGCCGCCCAACATCTTCACCAGCTCGTCATAACGGCCGCCGCCGCCCAAAGCGTTCTTGCCCTCGCTGTCGTCTATCGCCCAATATTCAAAAGTCGTCCGAGAATAATAATCAAGACCGCGCACGAGATACGGATTGAGGACATAAGGCAAATCCAAATCATCCAAGTATTCCACCACTTTCATAAAATGCTTCTTGCATTCCTCATCCAAGAAATCCAAAATCTGCGGCGCGTTGTCCCGTAAATTCTTGCAGCCCTCTTCTTTGCAGTCCAAAAGGCGGAGCGGGTTTTTCACCAGCCGAACGCGGCAATTTTCGCAAAGCAACTTGGCTTTGGCTTTGTAATATTTAATCAGCTCTTTTTTGTAAATTTCTCGGCAATCAGGGCAACCGATGCTGTTAATTTGAATTGACGACTCAATACCCAAATTATTCAAAGTGTTGAAACCGATCAGGATCAATTGGGCGTCCAAAGCCGGATTAATCTCGCCGATCGCTTCAAAACCGTATTGCCAAAATTGGCGCTGACGGCCGGCCTGGGGCTTTTCGTGGCGAAACATCGGGCCGAGATAGAAAAACTTGACCGGTTGCGGCTGGTTGAGCATACCGTGCTGGATATAAGCGCGCGCCGCCGAAGCGGTCGCTTCCGGACGCAAGCTTAAATTGTCGCCTCCCTGATCAATAAAAGTAAACATCTCTTTTTCCACGATATCCGTCTGACGGCCCACGCCGCGCGCGAAAAGCTCGCTAAATTCCAAAATCGGCGTGTCTACGCGGCCATAGCCGTAATCAACCGCCGCTTTTCCCGCCGAACGGCGAACCGCCTCCCAATACTTCTGGTCTTGAGGCAGGATATCCCGCATGCCGGTCACGGTGGAAATTTCTTTTCTCGCTTTTCGGCCGCGTTTTTCCGTCTTTTCCTCCTCTAACTTCAGTTTCTTTGGTCTAGACATTAATTCAAGAAATTAAAAAATTAAAAAATTAAAAAATTAAATTATTACAAATCTATAAATCATACTGGGGCGTTTCAAAAATTGTCAATCGGTCAAACGGCCAGCCGCGCAACCAAGTCCGGCCAACGATAAATTCGCGCTTGACTGGGCCGAAAACTCGCGAGTCCAAACTCTGGTCGCGATTATCGCCGAGCAAGAAATACTCATCCGCGCCCAAAATCACCTCGCTGTATCCTTCCATCGGCAGATTGGTGGACAAGTCGGCCGGCAAATAATCCTCCGGTAAAACTTCAGCTTGGCCGTCTTTTTGGGCTAAATAAACTTTGCCGGCCATAATCTTGATTTGTTCGCCCGGCAAGCCGATGATGCGCTTGATGAAATATTGACTTGGATTCTTGGGATATTTAAAAACCACGATATCGCCCCGCTTTGGATCGGCAAACCGATAAGTAATCTCGTCAATGATCAGATACTCATGGTCGTAAAAATTCGGCTCCATTGACGCCCCTTTAACGTAAAACGGCTGGATGAGAAAATACCGGACGGGAATAATGATCGCCAAAGAAATCAAGGCGATTTTGAGTGTTTCCCAAACGAATTCAATCGCTTCCCGCCATTTGGAAGGACGGAAATTGTGACTGAAATCGCCATTGGAAGCAAAATTGTCGTTAAATTTTTGTTCGGTCATAAAACGATGAGGTTTTCCCCAAGCATTATAATTTCTTTTTAATTATAACATAAAATCAAAATTTTACAAGCGGAAAATCAGAACTTATCCCCTTGATACTACAACACAATCCCTTGGCAAAATTCAAGTGATGCTGTATAATAAAAAAATAACTGGGAAAATAATTGGAAATAATTAAAAACAATGCCGAAAGTAGAAGTTGATTTTATCCAAAATGACCCGCGAGGGCCGGAAATTCTAGAAAAAAAACCAATCCGAAAGAGGTCAATTTGGCCGAAAATAATAGCGATACTGATTATTGTCGCTTTTTTTGGGGTAACGATTTTTTCCTCGTCAATGGTTTTTTCCGACCGCGAGCTATTGGACAACCTTTCCAAAATCAACTTTTTCCAGCAAGTCGGCAAACTCATCGCCGCCAAAAGCAAGAAGCTTCACGGCGAAAAAAACGACCGCATCAATCTTTTAATTTTGGGAATCGGCGGCGCCGGCCATGACGGCGGCAATCTGACCGATACGATAATCTTGGGCTCATTCAAGCCAAGCATCAATCAAGCCGCCATGATGTCCATCCCCCGCGACTTAATGGTCAAATCGGAAAATCTCGGCTGGCTGAAAATCAACGCCATCAACGCCTATGCCGAAAAAAGCAGTCCGGGCTCGGGCGGCAAAGCGGCGGCCGATGAAATGAGCAGATTATTGAATGACGATGTTTATTATTACCTCACCGTTGATTTTGACGGCTTTGAAAAATTAATTGACGAGTTCGGCGGTGTGGAGGTGGAGGTGGAAAACAATTTGACTGATTACCAATATCCCATCCTCGGCCAAGAAGACGCCTACCCGATTGAAAGCCGCTACGAGACGCTCAAGATAAAAAAAGGGTTACAGTCTCTGGACGGGAAAACGGCTTTGAAATACGCGCGGAGCCGCCACGCTCTGGGCGTGGAAGGCTCGGACTTCGCCCGCTCCAAAAGGCAGCAAAAAATTCTCGCCGCTTTGAAAGAAAAAATTTTTAGCGCTTCCACTCTTTTCAGCCCCAAAAAAATAAACGCCCTTTTGGAAACTTATAATCAACATATCAGCACCAACTTGGAAATCTGGGAGATGCTCAAACTCTATGAGCTGGGCAAGCAAGCTGACGGAGCGAAAATCATCAACCGCTCTCTCACCAACGGGCCGGGCGGATTGCTTCACGACCAAATCACCGAGGAAGGCGCTTATGTCCTCTTGCCCAACGACTCAAGTTATGGCGCGATAAGAAGCTTGTGGCAAAATATTTTTGACGATGCCACCGCCAAGGCCATCACCGACTCCGACACCGCTTTTATCCCGCCGCCCATCATTAAGCCAAACGCGACTTCCACGCCAGCTCAAGCCACTTCCACGCCGACGCTTGAGCCGGAAACCGATTTCACCCAAGAGAGAGCCACAATTGAGATCCAAAACGGAACTTTTGTCGCTGGCTGGGCGACGAGGGAATTTGAACGGCTAAAAGAGCTGGGATTTAAAGTATTAAAATTCGGCAACGCGCCGACGAGGGACTACACCTCGGTGACAATTTACGATTTAAGCCGCGGCAAATATCCGCTGACGATAAAGGAACTGGAAAAAATTTATAACACAACCGCCGCTGACAAAATTCCCGCCAGTATTGATTCAATGGTAAATATTTTGATCGTGCTGGGAAAATAATTAAAATTGTCATTGCGAGCGAGTGAGCCTTTAGCCCCGGCGAAAGCCGGGGGAAGCAATCCCATAGCCAAAGAGAGTAACTCTCTAAAAACATGGGATTGCGGAGTTTATCCCGAACGAAAGTGAGGGATCCCGCCTCGCTATCGCTCGGCGTGCTCCTCGCAATGACATTAAAATAGGATTACTTCCCGGCTTTCGCTGGGATTACTCCTCTCCTTCACAACGACAATTTTAAAAGACGGGATAAATTATCCCGTCTTTTGCGTAATACGTGCTACTGAAAGAACGCGGCAATGGCCCCTATCCTTTTTTTGAAACGGCCACAACCTAATCGGTCCCCGGCCTTCTTGGACGAAGACCTTGAAATGGAGATTAAATTTGGCTCTACTCATTCTGATTTTGGCGACAAACTTGGAATCGCATCTGAAGAGTTGACGCCTTTGAAGATCAGCGCAAGTATATTCGCCGCAACTCTGATCATCGCCCAAATTCTTGGCGATTATTTCGTTGCTATCGGCATCAAGCGCCTCTAAATACCAAGCGTATTCTCGAGTTCTCTCACCCATGTTCATTCCTCCTGTCGGTTAAAATGTACCGTAAAACTCATTGAAATACTAGCAAAATAAAAAGTTTTTGACAAGGGGTTGACTTTATTTGTAAAATAACTTAAGATAATAAACCAACTTATGAGATTTAGATCACCCAAACCGGATTTCGGCCTGACTGGCTCAATGGCTCAAAGCGAAGTATTCGGCGAAGTGAAAGACGCCGTGGAGTTTAAAAAATGGATTGAAAACCATACCCGTCTGGATTTTGAGGAAGCGATTAAGGATGCGAAATCTCGCCAACCCCGGGACTCCGACCCGCACGAGCCGTCGCCTCAATTCGCCTGCAACCTGCACAGTAAAGTAATGGAATTATTGTCTCTTTCCGATTGGGAGAGATTGAGTTTTTTCACCGCCGTCGGTTCGCATTTGGATTTTCAGCACGGCGTTGACGCTTTTTTTGAGCTGGAAACAGACGAAGGAAAAAAAATAACTGTCACTTTGGACGTCAAAACCTACGAATCCAGTGATCATAATAAAGCTAATGTATATTTTGAATATCCTCAAGAAGGATTAGATCCTCAAGCCGACCCGCAAAAATGGTCAGAGAAGATAGATGAAGTAGCGACACTTGTTGTTGATGTTCTTCATTTGGAGATGCTAACCCAAAGAAAGGAGGTAGCCCATGCGACCCGATGAACTTTTTGGCGCCGTCAGAAAAAAAGAAGCGACTGGCGGCCATCAGCCTGATTTTAAAAAACTAAAGGAACCTTTGGAAAAAGGAGAAGCGGCTTTTGCCTTTTGCGAAGGCTGCGGCAGCACTTTGAGAATTACCGAAGCGGGCGTGCTTGAGCTCGCGGCTATCGCGAGAAATGAAAATTTAAACCAGCTCGACGGCCGATATTTTCACGCCAAAAGATGCGTTCTCTGCGACGATATCTTTAGAGATATTGAACTTAGAGAGATAAAGTAGAACCAAAGGCGATGGATTCCGGTCTATCGCTTTTTTTCTTTCTCCAAAATTGCCAACTACGCGATTTTAAGCTAATATTTAATTATGAAAAATAAAATTCCTCAAGTGGCGATTGTCGGCCGCGCTAATGTCGGCAAGTCCACGCTTTTCAACTGCTTGATTGAAAAAAATAAAGCCATCATCTCCAATATCGCCGGCACGACTCGCGACCGAAATATTGATCTGGTCAAATGGCGAGACCGACAGTTCACTTTGATTGACACCGGGGGTTTAGACGTCGACAAGAAGGGGGGAGGCATTATTGAAATCAACATCGTCAAACAAGCGCAGAAGGCCATCTCCACCGCTGATTTGGTCTTATTTTTAATTGACGTCAAAGCGGGCGTCCTCGCCACCGACCGGGAACTGGCCCGCGAGCTGGTCAAAAAAAATCTGAAGAAAAAAACGATTCTGATCGGCAACAAAGCCGACTCCATGAAGTGGCGGCAAATGTCCGGCGAACTTTATAAATTAAACTTGGGCGAGCCGATCATGCTCTCCGCTTTAAGCGGCTCCGGCACCGGCGATTTGCTCGATTTGATTATTGAAAAATTACCAAAAACCAAATCACCAACAACCGATAACCAATTACCGACCATTAAAATAGCCATCATCGGCAAACCCAATGTCGGCAAATCGTCGCTCTTAAACGCTATCTTGGGCGAAGAAAGAGTGATTGTCACTGACATCCCCCATACCACCCGCGAATCCCATGACGCGGAATTTATTTATCAAGAAAACCGCTTCATTTTGGTGGACACCGCCGGCATCATTAAAAAAGGCAAAATCGTCCCTGGCAGTTTGGAAAAAAAATCAATCGCCAAATCCATTCAGACTATTGCCCAAGCCGATGTCGTCATCCTCGTGACCGAAGTAAATAAAGATATCGGCCTGCTGGACAAAAAAATCACCCAAGAAATCTTGGAGAATTCCAAGCCGATGATTATTGTCGCCAATAAATGGGATTTGATCCCCGAAAAAGACACCAACACGGTCAATAAATACGTTGATTATTACCGCGCCATTTTCCCCTACTTGTGGTGGGCGCCGATTATCTTTATTTCCGCCAAAAGCGGGCAAAGAGCGAGAAAAATTTTGGATTTGGTCTTGGAAATCAAAAAATCGTCGGAAGTAAAAATTTCCGACAGCCAGCTCCAAAAATTTCTCAAATCGCAAATTAAAAAACACAAGCCCTCTCGCGGCAAGGGCCTTAAAAATCCCTACATTTATGAAATCAAGCAAACCGGTTCAACCCCGCCGAGATTTATGATTACCGTCAACGACCCGACGACGCTCCATTTTTCCTATCTCCGATTTTTACAGAATAATCTAAGGGAAAAATTCAAGATTATCGGCACGCCGATCCAGATTGAAACAAAAAAGTGGAAGAAATAAAATTAAAGATATGAAATTAATCATCGGCCTCGGCAACCCGGGCAAAAAATACGAGAATACTTGGCACAACTTGGGTTTTATGGCGGTCGAAAGAATTCGGCAGGATTTTGATTTGCCGAAGTTTAAAAAATCCACCAAATTCAAAGCAGAAATTTCCACCGGCGAGATGAAGGACGAAAAAATCATCCTCGCCAAGCCCTTCACCTATATGAATAATTCCGGCGAAGCCGCCATCGCCATTAAAAATTTTTATAAAATAAAAATTGAAGATATCATCGTCATCCGAGACGATGTTGATTTACCTTTGGGCGCAATCCGCCTGTTGATAAACTCCTCTTCTGGCGGACACAATGGGGTGAACTCCATCATCACCCAACTTGGCACCAAAGAATTCGTCCAGATAAAAATCGGTATTAGGACCGATGAAACAGAAAAAATTGGCACTTTGAATTTTGTTTTGGAAAAAATCAGCCGAAAAAAAGAAAAAGAAGTGAAAAAAACAATTGCCAAAGCCGTCTCGGCTAGCCGGAGGACTATTATTGAATCGCTTCAAGAAGCGATGAATGAATTTAATTAAAAAAAGCCGTTTAATCGTCCTGTTGACAAAAAAACGGCTTGCTAAACGATTGGCGGAGAAGTTCGACGCCGAAACCCCGCGACCCGTTTATGCTCGAGCTCTACGGATAGATGGCTACAGGTCAAGCAGGGCCAGTCAGGTAAACGGCCTCTGCCCCGACAATCGCTTAATAAAAGAGCCGATTATTTGTCAGGCACTTTCCTGCCAGCCAGTATATGACTGTATCCAGAAGGATAAGGCCATAATTTGAGACAAACGGCCGTTAGGAGGGAAACAACCGGTCTGTCAACTGGCAAACAGGAAAATGCCTGCTAATACGACATTTTATCATAAGGCAAAAAAAATGTCAAATACCCTTTTACTTCAAGCGGGAAATAAAACCGCTGAAAAACTTTTAAAAAACGGCCGAGAGACCGCTCCCGAAGAAGCCAAATACTGGCTGGCTTTTTCGCAAATTAATAAAATCGGCCCGGTTAAATTCCGAAAAATCCTTCGCTATTTTAACAATTTGAAAAACGCTTGGCAAGCCGATACCGCCAGTTTTATCAAATCAGGCATTGAAGAAAAATTAGCCCAAGAAATCATTATTTTAAGAAGCCAAATCAATCCCGACGAAGAATGGGAAAAACTGGCAAAAGAAAAGGTGAATTTTGTCACCATCACTGATGAGTCCTATCCGCCGCTCCTTAAAGAAATCTACGACGCCCCGCCGATTTTATATTTTCGCGGCTCGCTTGAACCGCTCTATAATTTCTGTCTCGGCGTGGTCGGCACGCGGAAATTCTCTCCTTACGGCCGCCAAGCGGCCAAGGAAATCGTGAGCGACTTGTCGCGGCAAGGCATCACTATTGTTTCCGGCTTGGCGCTCGGCATTGACGCCATCGCTCACGAGGCCTGCCTTCAAGCCGGCGGCCTGACCGCGGCCGTCTTGGGCTCCGGGCTTGATTGGCAAAATATTTATCCCTCCCAAAACCGCTATCTGGCGAATAAAATCATTGAAAGTGACGGCGCGATTTTAAGCGAATATCCGATAGGCACGATGCCGGCCAAATTCACCTTTCCAATGAGAAACCGCATCATCTCCGGACTGTCTTTGGGGACGCTGGTCATTGAAGCGCCGGAAAGCTCGGGAGCGCTTATCACCGCCAAACACGCTTTGGAACAAAACCGCGAAGTCTTCGCTCTGCCGGGAAGCATTTACAGCGTCAATTCCCAGGGTACCAATAATCTCATTAAACAAGGCGCCAAAATGGTCACCAAAGCGGACGATATTTTGGAAGAATTCAACTTGAGGCAAATCGCCGGATTCACCAAAGAGAAAAAAATTGTCCCGGAAAGCCAAGAAGAAGAAATGATCATAAAAATTTTATCCCAAGAGCCAACCCACATTGACAAAATCGCCAATGAGAGTAAACTAAAAATTAACGCGCTCGCTTCGCTCCTCACGATGATGGAAATAAAAGGCATGATTAAGGATGCGGGAGGAAAAAATTACATTCTTATAAAATAAAAGTTTTAAATGTCAAAGTTAGTTATTGTTGAGTCTCCGACAAAGGCCAAAACAATTTCAAAATTTTTAGGGAAGGACTTTCAGGTCGAGTCCTCTTTTGGCCATATTCGGGATTTGCCGACCAGCAAGCTGGGCGTGGATGTGAAAAATAATTTTGAACCGACTTACGTAGTGCCGGCCAAAAGCAGGGCGCAAGTCAAAAAATTGAAAGAGCTCGCCGAAAAAGCCGACCAAATATACTTCGCGACTGACGAAGACCGCGAGGGCGAAGCCATCGCTTGGCATTTGGCACAAATACTCAAAACGCCGGCAGACGAAATAAAAAGAATCACTTTCCACGAAATCACCGAGGACGCCATCAAAGAGGCCTTGGCAAATCCAAGATCAATTGATATTGATTTGGTGGACGCCCAGCAAGCAAGAAGAGTTTTAGACCGGTTGGTCGGCTACAAATTGTCCCCTTTCCTTTGGAAAAAAATCGCCAAAGGGCTTTCGGCCGGCCGGGTCCAATCCGTGGCCGTGCGGCTTATCGTGGAGCGCGAACGGGAAATCCAGAATTTCAAAACCGAAGAATATTGGGAAATCATGGGCGACTTTTCCGATCTGACGGACAAAGAAAATTTCATCGCCAAGCTTCACGCCATAGACGGCAAGAGCATGGATAAATTCGCCATTACCAACCAAGAACAGGCAAACAAATTGGTTAAAGAACTAGAGGGCAACAAATACCGCGTCGCGGAAATTGCGGTCAAAGAATCAAAGAAAAATCCGCATCCGCCTTTTACCACCTCCACTTTGCAACAGGAAGCCAACAACCGCTTGGGATTTTCCGCCAAACAGACCATGATGCTCGCCCAACAGCTTTACGAAGGCGTGGAAATCGGCGGCGAATCAACCGGACTCATCACTTACATGAGAACCGACTCGCTGAACTTGTCGCAAAAATTCATTGCCGAGGTGTCGGATTATTTGAAAAATAATTTGGGCGAAAAATATTTGGAAACCAGGGTTTACAAAACCAAAAGCAAAGGCGCGCAAGAAGCGCACGAAGCCATTCGCCCGGCTTCAGCCAAGCTCACGCCCGATTCGGTACAAGGCGCTTTGAATCGCAACCAATTCCGGCTCTATGAATTGATTTGGCAAAGGGCGGTGGCCAGCCAGATGAGCCCAGCCAAGCTTGAAAACACTTCGCTTGATGTAAATAGCAAAGACGACAAATATACTTTCAGAGTCAACGGCCAAGTCATCAAATTTGACGGCTTCCTAAAAATTTATCCGGCGTCCACCAAAGACGAAATCTTGCCGCCACTCAAAAAAGGCGAGGAAGTGAAATTAAATAAAATAGACCCGGCGCAAAAATTCACCCAACCGCCGGCCCGATACACGGACGCGACTTTGGTCAAATCACTTGAAGAAAAAGGCATCGGCCGGCCGTCCACTTACGCGCCGACGATCGCGACGATTATTTCCCGCGGGTACGTGGAAAGAGTGGACAAGAGACGGCTTCAGCCCAAAGATATCGCCTTCATCGTTAATGATCTACTGGTAGAACATTTTTCCCAAATCGTTGATTACGATTTTACCGCCAAAATGGAAAAAGATTTGGACGATATCGCTGACGACCACCGCGAGTGGCAACCGATCATCAAAGAATTTTACGAACCTTTTAATAAAAATCTTATGGCAAAAGAAAAAGAGCTCACTAAAAAAGAGCTGACCGAAGAAAAGACCGAGGCGGTCTGTGAAAAATGCGGCAGTCCGATGATTATTAAAGTCGGCCGCTACGGCAAATTCCTCGCTTGCTCAAATTATCCGGAGTGCAAAAACACCAAAAAAATAAATGGCGCGGGCGGGTTTGAAGAAAAGGCCAAGCCCGAGCTCTTGGAGGAAAAATGTCCGGAGTGCGGCGCGCCACTAGTGATGCGCCAAAGCCGATACGGCAGTTTTAAAGGTTGCTCCGGCTATCCCAAATGCAAATTTATCAAAAAAGAAGCGGCCGAAGACCTGAATCTGGAATGTCCGGCCTGCCATAAAGGAAAAATCGTATCCAAGCACGGCCGCAAAGGGATATTTTACGCTTGCGACCAATATCCGGAATGCCAGACCGCTTTCTGGGGCAAGCCGACTAAAGAGAAATGCGCCGACTGCGGCTGGCCCATGGCCGAGACCAAAAATGGACTCAAGTGCGGCAATAAAGAATGCGAACACAGTAAATAACTTGTAACTGGTAATCGATAACTGGTAATTTGATAAATTTAAAAATAAAACTGTCTTATAATACTTTAAACCATGAATCAATTTGACCCCCAAAAAGAATTCGGCAAACTATTGGAAACTTTGACGGAAAACCATCGCCAAAGCGATTTGGAGATGGTGAGGTTGGCCTATGATTTCGCCGAGGAGGCGCACCAAGGACAAACTCGCGCTTCGGGCGAGCCATATATCAATCACCCGCTAGCCACCGCCAAAAAATTAGCCGAATTAAACCTTGATTTGCCGACGATCATGGCCGGTCTGCTTCATGACGTGCCAGAGGAAACTATTTTTACCATCGCCGACATTAAAAAAAATTTTGGTAGCGAGGTCGCTCAACTGGTGGAAGGCATCACGAAACTGGGCAAGCTTAAATATCGCGGCATTGAGCGTTACGCCGACAACTTAAGAAAAATGTTCATTGCCATGAGCCAAGACATTCGGGTGATTTTCATCAAATTCGCCGATCGTCTCCATAACCTGAAAACTCTGTCCGCCTTGCCGCCGGAAAAACAGCTTCGCATCGCCACCGAATCAATTGAGATTTACGCCGCCATCGCCGACCGGCTGGGCATGGGAAAAATCAAAGGTGAATTGGAGGATTTGGCTTTCCCTTTTGTCTATCCCGAGGATTACAAATGGCTCAAGGAAATCCTCCCCAAAGAATACAAAATCCGAGAGAAAAAATTGGAAAAAGTAAAAAGGACCGTGGTTAAAAAACTGGCGGAAAAAAATATCCCCATAGAAGTATTTTCCATCCATGGCCGAGCCAAACATCTTTACAGCTTGTACAAAAAACTAAATCGGCCCCAAGTCAACCGAGATATTTCAAAGGTCTACGATTTGATCGCCCTGCGCCTCGTGGTTCCCACGGTCGCTGATTGTTACGCCACCCTTGGCATTATCCATCAGCTTTACCGACCGATGCCCGGCCGAATCCACGATTTCGTCGCCCAGCCCAAGCCCAATGGCTACCAATCGCTTCATACCACCGTCTTTACCGAGAGCGGCGATGTGGTTGAATTCCAAATCAGGACGATAAAAATGCACGAGGAAGCGGAATTCGGCATAGCGGCCCATTGGAATTACAAGGAAAGCAACGGCAATTTGAATAAAAATAGCGTCAAATGGATTCGCGAACTCCTCGACTGGCAGAAACAGATCAAAGACAGCGAGCAATTCATCCAAACCATTAAAATGGACATTTTCCAAAACCGCATTTTCGTCTTCACCCCCAAAGGCGATGTCATTGACCTGCCGGAAAACTCCACGCCGATTGATTTTGCCTACCAGGTCCACTCTTGGCTGGGCGACAAGTGCGTCGGCGCCAGAGTCAACGACCAATTGGTTAGTTTGGACTCAAAATTAAAAAGCGGCGACATTGTGGAGATTGTCACCGACAAAAATCGGAAAGGCCCGTCGCCTGATTGGCTGGAAGTGGTCAAAACTTCGATGGCAAAAAGTAAGATCAGGAATGCCATAAACAAATTGCGTCCCTAATTTTTTATTTTGCCAAAAAATCGAGTTTTTTACTCTACAATTTTCCTGACAATCTCCTGAAATTCTTCTGTTGAAAAAAATCTGATCGTAATCTGACCGGCGCCGTTATGCTCTCTTATTTCCACTTTGGTCGAGAGTATTTTTTCCAACTCTTCTTGTTTGGCCCTAACTTCAGGATCCACCGGCCAAAGCTTCCTGATTTTTTTCCTCGCCACGATATCGTGCCCCTCGCGTTCGGTCCGGCGCACATCCCACTTTTCATTTATAATTTTACTTAACACTTCTCTTTGGTCACTCTCCGGCAAACCAACAATCGCCTTAGCGTGGCCGCCAGTCACTTTGCCTTCCGCCAGAGCGTCTTTCACTTCCCCCACGGCCTTTAGAAGCCGCATCGTGTTGGAAATAGCCGACTGGCTTTTACCTACCTTCTTCGCCAATTCCAATTCGGACAAATTAAACTGCGCCAAGAGCGCGCGATAAGACCTGGCCTGATCCAAAGGGCTTAAATCTTCTCGCTGTAAATTTTCAATCAAAGCGACTTCCATCTTTTTTTGCTCGTCAAAGTCGCGGATAATCGCCGGGATAGTTGAAAGCCCCGCTTTTTTTGACGCCTTGAGCCGCCTCTCACCCGCGACCACCTGCCATTTCTCCCCGCTAAAAGGCGCGACGATAATCGGCTGGAGCACGCCTTGTTCTCTGATTGATTGAGCCAATTCTTCAAGCGCTTCTTCGTCAAAACTGCTTCTCGGCTGATTGGGATTGGGAAAAATCTTATCAAGGGGCAGCGAGGTGATTTTTTCTTCGCGGCCGGAAACGGTTTGGACCAATTCCTCGTCTTCGCTAAAATCGTTTTTTATTTTTCTGGACGGGATAAGAGAACTTAATCCTCGACCCAAACCGGAGTTTTTGTTATTCATATTTTATTTTTATTAGACTTTTTCCGTCGCCTCGACAAATTCCCGCGCCAATCTCTCATACGCCCGCGCGCCTTTTGATTTCGGGTCGTAATTCAAAATCGTCTGGCCATAACTGGGCGCTTCGGAAAGGCGGATGTTCCTCGGGATGACCGAACGGAAAATCTTGTCCGGGAAATGGCGATAGAGCTCAAACAAGACATCATTGGCTAGCTTAAACCGCCGGTCATACATCGTGAGGACCGCGCCCAAAATTTCCAGCTCCGGCTTTAGCCGCTCTCTTACCAAATTAATGGTATTCATCAATTGCCCCAAACCTTCCAAAGCGTAATATTCGGCTTGAACTGGAATTAAAATCTGATCGGCCGCCACCAGCCCGTTTAAAGTCAGCATGCCCAATGACGGCGGCGAATCAATAATGACATAATCAAAATCATTTCTGACGGCCAGCAAGTTGTCATAAAGCCGGAATTCGCGCCGGTCGACATTGACGAGCTCCACATTCGCGCCCGCGAGCGAGGTCGTTGACGGCGCCAATTTGTAATAGTCGTGCTGGGTATCGACCAAAACATCCTGGAAAGAATGCGGTCCGACGAGCACTTCGTAAACTCCTTTTTCCAAATCGCGGGAAATTCCCAAGCCCGAGGTGGCGTTGCTTTGCGGGTCTAAATCCACCAACAAAACAAACTTACCTAATTTACTTAGGTAAGCGGATAAGTTGACGGCGGTCGTGGTTTTGCCGACCCCGCCCTTTTGGTTGACGATCGCGATCACCTGTCCCATAATATGCTCATTATATCAAAAAAAATTTACCCCGTTAAGTACCCCGCAAATGCGGGGAAAAAATCCTCAAAGGATTTTTTACTTAACGGGGTTAAAATGAGGCCATAAATCTTGCCAAATTAATAATTATTTGCTATAATGGAGAGGTTAAAAATGACGCGGGGTAGAGCAGTTGGCAGCTCGGCGGGCCCATAACCCGCAGGTCGCAGGTTCGAGTCCTGCCCCCGCAACAAACAATTAAGAATTACGAATTAACAATTAAGAATGAAAGAGGAGAACTTAATTAGAATAAAAAGTTTTTCTTTTGCTGTTCGAATTGTAAAATTATCTAAATATTTAAGAAAAGATAAAAGGGAGTTTATACTGTCGAAACAGATTTTACGTAGCGGGACTTCTATAGGAGCAAACATTGAAGAAGCTATTGGCGGTCAATCAAGAAATGATTTTGCTAGTAAAATTTCAATTGCCTATAAAGAAGCTAGGGAAACAAGATACTGGATAGAGTTGTTGAAAGAAACTGATTACCTAAATTTAAAACAAACGCAGTCGTTACTAACTGATTGCGAAGAACCATTAAGAATAATAGGATCAATTAAAAAAACTACTCATAATAATTCGTAATTGATAATTCTTAATCAAAAATGCCAGGGTAGCTCAGTGGGTCCAGCCGGCGTAGCCGGATGGACGGGCAGAAGTGAGGCGAGCCCCGCTTTAGCGGGGCGAAGCCGAGACGCCGACAAATGCGACCCATGGGAGCATTTGGCGCTGCCCAGGAAGAGCAGTGGACAATATTAAAAGTAAAAATTTTGCCAGGGTAGCTCAGTGGTAGAGCAGCGGACTCATAAGCCGTTGGTCGCGAGTTCAAATCTCGCCCCTGGTACCAAGCCCGAGTGGCGGAACTGGTAGACGCGCACGACTCAAAATCGTGTGTAGTAATACGTGAGAGTTCGAGTCTCTCCTCGGGCACTATCTTAAAAATAGTTCGAATATTTTTTGCCGCCTGCCCGCCCGCCAAAGCCTTGGCGACGGAGGGCGGCGGCGACGGCCAGCCCCCCAAAATCTGAGTGGCTTCGCCGCGATCTTAAAAACTGCCAAAGAACCTGATAAAAATATCGGCTCGAACCATATTTTAGTAAAAGAAAATTTTTTCATAAAAATTGCACATTAATAAAAAGGAGGTGATTTAACATGAAAGCATGCGTTTTTCCGGGGCAAGGAGCTCAGTTTGTAGGAATGGGTAAGGATATATATGACAATACCCTAATTGGAAAAGAATTGTTTGAAAAAGCAAATAAAATTTTAGGATTTCGAATCACAAGTCTAATGTTTGAAGGAACAGATGGAGATTTGAAACAAACAGAAGTTACTCAACCTGCAATATTTTTACATTCGGTAATCCTTGCTGCCACCCTTAGCGATAAATCTGCACCAAATATGGTAGCCGGTCATTCTCTTGGAGAGTTTTCTGCGTCGGTAGTAGCTAAAGCATTGTCGTTCGAAGATGGATTGCGACTTGTAATAGTGCGTGCTAAAGCCATGCAAAAAGCCTGTGATGCCGAACCTTCAACTATGGCAGCTGTTCTGGGATTAGATGATAAAATTGTAGAAGAAGCACTCGACTCTATTGACGAAGCGGTTGTTCCAGCCAATTATAATGGCCCTCAACAGATTGTAATTTCTGGTTCACTAAAGGGAATAGAGATTGCCTCTCAAAGACTAAAAGAAGCTGGTGCTAAACGCATCATCCCTCTAAATGTAGGCGGTGCATTTCATTCACCTCTGATGGAATCGGCACACGTTGAATTAGCAAAAGCCATTAATGAGACTACTTTCAATCAGCCAACTTGCCCCATCTATCAAAATGTGAATGCGAAACCCGCTACTAATCCAGCTGTTATCCGTGAGAATTTGATTGCCCAGTTAATTTCCCCTGTCCGCTGGTATCAAACCGTGCTAAATATGGTCGCGGACGGCGCTTGTACATTCATCGAAGTAGGGCCTGGTAATGTTCTCCAAAGCCTCATCAGAAGGATTGTGCCGAGGAATATTAATGTTTTAGGAGTTAGCTCCACTTCATAAGAGATGCTGGGTAAACTAGCATTTCTTTTTTTTCCGCCAAAGCCGTAAATTTTTCAGGCTCATTTTTCTTGAAAAATTTTCTGAAATGAGCTATAATTAACTCATAGAAAAATTTGAAATTGTCCCCGCACAAATCACTTCATGATTATGCGGGGCAGGCGCCGATCGCGGCGAAGCCGCTCAAATTTTTGGGGGCTTGCCGTCGCAGGCGGCGAAATGCGCTGTGCCCCGTAGTAAGCTTTGCTTTACTATCGGGGTTCGGACTAATTCAAAAATACTGCACAAAAAAACGCCGACCGTTGGCGTTTTTTTTGTTCATATGATAAAATTCATTATATGTTCATTACTGTCCACGCCGTCGCCGCGACCATTGTCGGCAAACAAATCCATAACTCCGCTCTCGCCTTTCTGGTCGGAATGCTGTCTCACTTCATTCTTGACATGATTCCTCATGGCGATGAAAATTTGGGTGATAAATTTTTCGGCATCAAAATCAGAGAGAAAAGGGATTTAAAAATGATCGCCCTTTATGGCGCCTGCGACGCATTTGTCTTGGCTATTTATCTAATTTTTCTTTTTAAAAATTTCAGTTTTGCCAAAGAAGACAGTGTTTCTTGGGCGATTATCGGCGGACTGCTTCCAGACATCATGGTGGTCATTTACAAAATGCGCCGTTTCAAGATTCTTAAAAAACCGGTTGCCTGGCATTTTAAAATCCACCACTTTCTTATTGCCAAAACCAAATTCAATCCGCCACTCAAGTATGGAGTAATAATGCAGATTTTTCTTTTTGCCGCTTTGCTATTCTTCGTATTTTACTCTTAAAAATGAAATAATTCCCTAAATAAAACCGCCCCGCGTTTGCGGGGCGGAATTTTTTTTGTTGAAATAATTTTACCGCTGTCTTATTTCTTTTTACTTTCAGCCGATTTTTTATACACGGCCAAAGTTCTTCGCGCGCATTCTTCCCAGCTGAATTCCTTGGCTCTTTGGCGGCCCAAAACACTTAAAGATTCTCTCATTCCCTGGTCGGTCAATATTTGCTGAATCGCTTCGCTGATTTCCGCTTCTTTATTCGGGTCCACCAAAATGCCGGCTTTCTCTCCGACAATTTCCGGCAACGAGCTGACATTTGAAGTAATGACGGGCGTCCCCAAACTCATCGCTTCCAAAACCGGCAAACCGAATCCCTCATACAAACTGGGAAAAACAAAACAAACCGCTTCGCAAATCAAACCCGTCTTCTCGCCTTCCGACACGTAACCGATATATTTTATCGGCTGTTTAAGCCGCCGATCCTTGCCGCCGCGCCGTTCGCCTTGTTTTTTCTTTTTCGCTTCGCTCCTGCTGTCCGGACCGCTACGCCGATCCTTGCCGCCGCGCCGTTTCTTTAATCCGACGATGCTGGCGTTGGCGTCGGCAATCGCTTCAAAAACCGGCTGATTGCTCCAACCCTCGGCGCCGGCGATTATGAGTTGGCATCCTTGGGCGGGCGAATCATAAGCCAAAAGCAAGTTGCGGAAAGCTTTAATTAAAGTAATAATATTCTTTCTCGGCTCAATCGTGCCTAAAAATAAAATATATTTGTCGTTGATGCCGTATTTTTCCTTAATCTGATTGAATTCCGTTTTTTCTTCGCAATCTCTCTCACCCACCGTCACTCCTTCATAAATCACTTCGATTTTTTCTTCGGGAATGCCAAACTCCTCGATAATATCGGTTTTGGTGTTTTTTGAAACCGCGATGATTTTTTCCGCTCTGGCCAATGACCTGGGAATAAGCACTTTGGTGGAAAAAATCTGCCGATTCAAAATTTTAATGGGAAAAAATTTCGGATATTTATAAATCGCCAAATCGTGAATCGTCACGACCGACGGCCGGCTGTAAAACAACGGAATAACGTTGGCCGGCGAATGATATAGATCCAATTTTTTTTGAGCCAAAACGGCGCTAATCAGCATTTGGGAATAAGCGACCGGTAAATATTCTTTGTATTGGTAAAAAGGGAAAAAAACAATTTCCGAATTTTCCTGCTTGAATTCGTCAACCTGCTTGAAGCGGCTGTCAAAAAACAAAACATAAGTGTTTTCTTTATCTAACGCCAACAAACTTTTTAACAAATAATAAGTATAATAGCCAACGCCGGCGCGTTCGCCGCCAACCGGGTTTAAAATTGTGCGGCAATCTATCCCAATTCTCATAAAATAACTCTATTACAAAAATAAAAAATAAATAAACTATACAATTTTTAATTTTTAATTTTGTAATTTTTAAATAATGGTCTAATTTTTAATTTTTAAAAGCTTATCCTGAACGAAGCCGAATGGATTAAGACATTAAAAATTATTTATAAAATTAAAAATTTGAAATTAAAAATTATCAAAAAATTATTATTATAAATTATTTCTGAATTAACTTGAGAAATTTATCCTCGTTTTTAAACGGTCCAATTATGGCTAAATTCAGCTTTTTAAAATTTATCACTTCTTTCGCCGCCTGTTGGATATCCTTTAGGGTGACGGCCATAACTTTTTTTATTTTTTCTTCGGGCGTCAAAATTTTCCCGGTCAAAAGCTCCTGTTGGCCGTACCACTGCGACAAACTGGAACTGTCTTCCAAATCAATGGCTAATTTTCCCGCCAAATAATCCTTGGCTCGCCGAATTTCTTCTGTTTTTACCGATTTTTTAACCTTTCTCAATTCGTCCATAATCAAGCCAATCGCCTTCTCTATTCTTATCTTATCCAGTCCGGCCTGAATAATCAAACCGCCGGTGTCTTCATAGACATTCAGCCACGACCGAATCGCGTAAGCCAAACCGTTTCTCTCCCTCACCTGTAAAAAAAGACGCGAGCTCATATTGCCACCCAAAATCACATTTAAAACCTGCAGGGCGTAAATTTTTTTGTTGGCATATGAATAGGCGGGAAAGCCGATGGCCAATTGAACCTGTTCGGTCTCCTTGTGTCTCACCATAACTCGGGGGCTTTTCTGTTTTGATTTTGCGACCTTAAAAATATTCTTGGCTTGGCCGGAAGAAAAAACAAATTTTTTTTCTATTTCCTTTAAATGGACAGTATTGAAATTTCCGGCCAAGCCGATAACAATATTTTTTCCTTGATAAAACTTTTGCCAATAACTCATCATTTTTCTTCGGCTTGATCCTCTCACTGATTTTCTCGTTCCGGCGATAGAGCTTCCCAAAGGATTTTTTCCAAACATGATTTGCTCCAGAAGGTCTTCCACGAACATTATCGGATTGTCTTCGTACATATTTATTTCTTCCACAATCACCCCTTTTTCACGATTGATTTCTTTTTCATCAAATTTGGAACTCGTCAGCATGTCGGACAAGACATCAATCGCGAGCGAAAGATGCTTATTGTCGGACTTGACATAGTAGCCGGTATAATCCTTGCCGGTAAAAGCGTTGAATTCGGCGCCGACGCCATCAAGCGCTTTGGATAGATCCAAAGTTGTCGGCCTTTTCTTCGTCCCCTTAAACATCATATGTTCGATAAAATGAGAAATACCGTTGTTACCCTTATTTTCATAGCGGGAACCGACTTTAAAAAGAACCAGAATGGTCGCGGTCTGCGTTTCTTTTAAGGGCGCGGCCACGAGCCGAATGCCGTTTTTAAAAATTGTTTTTTTATACATCAAATTTCTCTTTAAAATAATCTTTAAGTTCTCTGGTGGCGACCCGATCCTGCTTCATGGTGTCGCGGTCGCGGACGGTGACTTTTTTATCTTCAAGCGATTCAAAATCTACGGTCACGCAATACGGCGTGCCGATTTCATCTTGCCGGCGATATCTCTTGCCGATGGAGCCGGTCTCGTCAGCCATCGTCATAAAATAAGGCGCCAAATCCCGCTGGATTTCACTCGCCAATTTTGACAGATTTTCCTTTTTGGAAAGCGGCAAAATCGCGATTTTTATCGGCGCCAAATCCCGATGCAATTTTAAGACGACTTCTTTTTCGTGTTTGGCGTCCTCATCGCCGCTTCGGGTCTCCACTTCGCGGTAAGCGTCAATAAGAAACATCAAAACCGCCCGGTCCGCGCCTTGGGACACCTCCACGACCCAGGGTATGAATTTTTCGCCGGTTTTTTCGTCGCTATAGTTCATATCAACGCCGCTGAATTTGGCATGCCGGGACAAATCCCAATCGCCGCGATTGTGGACGCCGGCAAACTCGCTCCAGCCGTCGCTGGAAAAAGGCGTGCGGTATTCAATATCCCAGGCCTCTTTGGCGTAGTGCGCCAATTCGTCCTGCTGATGCTGGCGCCAGCGCAGATTCTTCGGCTGGGTGATAAAACTCTTGTACCAATCCATCGTCCAACCTTTCCACTGGTCGTAATATTTCTTCGCTTGTTTGGGCTGGACGAAATACTGCATTTCCATCTGCTCAAATTCCCTGGTGCGGAAAATAAAATTGCCCGGCGTGATCTCGTTTCGAAACGCTTTGCCGATTTGGGCGATGCCAAAAGGCAATTTTTTCCGCGTCGCGTCTTTCACATTCAAATAATCAAGATAAATCCCTTGGCAGGTCTCCCCGCGAAGATACGCCTCGTTTTGTTCGCCTTCCACCGCGCCCAAAAATGTTTTCATCAAGAGGTTGAATTTTTTGGCTTCAGTGAGTTCGCCGCCGCAATCCGGACATTTCCCTTTTTCAATTTGGTCGGCCCGGAACCGATGATGGCATTTTTTGCATTCCACTAACGGGTCGGTGAAACCGGCCAAATGTCCTGACGCCTCCCAGACCGCGCGGGGAGCGCAAATGGAGCTGTCCAAACCGACGACATCATTTCTTTCTTGGACCATCTTCTTCCACCAAGCCCGCTTAATGTTGTTTTTGAGCTCCGTGCCCAAGGGGCCAAAGTCATAAAAACCGCCGATCCCGCCGTAAATCTCGGCTGACGGGAAAATAAATCCCCGCCTTTTGCACAGGGAAACCAATTTATTCATTAAATCAAGGTCTGTTTTTGCCATATTTTTTATTTAATTTTTCATTTCAATCTTAGCTTAAAAAATATTTTTAAGCAACCAACTACTCTAACGACTCGCTCTCACCCGCGACTTCTCCTTGGCCGGCGGCAAAGCCGAGCTTCTTCAAGAATTCCTGGAAATATTCGGTGATTCTTTCGTCATAAATCTTTTCGCCCGAAAAAAATCCGGCTAAACGTTTCGGGTCAACTCCGACCGAGTCGCCGACGGCTAAAATCGATTGGTCCAAATTATTTTCTAAAATTGTCAAACCGGAAAACGCTTGATTAAAAAAACCAAGATAGAGAATCGACCCCTTCTCCGCCAGTTGCCAAGGCAAGCCGTAAGCGGCGTCGGTGGCCAAAACAAATTTTTCTCCCCATTCGGCTCGGTTAAGATTGAATTTTTCGTCAACCCGCGCGAAAGAAACAGTCAAACCTGAAAGACAAAACAAAAAAAACAAAACGAGAGATATCGCCGCGAAACGTTGTTCCAATTGAAAATTTAAAATCGGCTTTGAGGTCTGCCAAACCGCGCGGAAAAATCCGCGGCGTTTTTTAAAATGCTCCACCCATTTCTCCGAGTGCCTCTCGCCGATCTCCGCTTCCACCTTATTCCTGATTTTGTTTTTAAAATCGTGGACCCAGCTCTTGGTAGTAAACCAATCATCGCCGAATTTAAAAGCTTTAAGCCGGCCGTTTCTTGCCGAAGCCAGAAGATAATCAAAACTAAAAAAATCCTCCTTGGTGATTTCCGCCAAAGCAAAATATTCCTCTTCGCCGCCGAAATTGATTTTATTTTCTTTGTCCATTATTGTCCATTATTAAACTTATTATACCATATAATAAACAAAAAACCTCCTTTTTAAAAGGAGGTTTTCTAAAATTGAAAAGTGTTTATTTCACCTGGCTTTGATCCTGAACATACTTGTTGATTGACTGCACCACCTTGGAGTCATTTCTTAACTTTTCCGTGAGCAGCACTTGGTCCCGATTGATCACCATCTCATCCGCCGGCCCGTGGATTTCATTGCCCAGCTTGATTAAAGAAAGATCCTGCTGGCTTTGATTGGTATTGGCGTTTTGGCTCTGGTCTGATGTTTGAAGCGGCTTATTGACCACTTGCAGATAGTAGATATCCACCAACACCAGCTTGCTCGGGGTCTCCTTTATTATCTTGCCGAAATAAACCTGGCCATTGGTGAGAAACACCGCCTGCCAAGATTTCGCTCCCAAATTGGCAGAAGGCAAAAGCCCCCAAAAATCAAAAGTGGTGTACCGGTCAACGACAAACCACGCGCCGACGAGCACAACGGCTAAAATTAAAATGGTGATTAGGACTTTCGCCCAGCCCTTTTGCCCATGATGGTAGGCAAAATCCTGAGTTTCTTGGATTTCTTCTTCGGCGATCGGCTCGTCCTCATAGTCCGACTGCCGGCCCATTCTTTTGTAAGCCATTTTTTAAAAAATTATTATTTATATATTTTCTTCTTTTTTATTTTCAAACAAATCATTAAAAACCACGCTTAACGCCGTCGCCACCGGCACGGCCAAGAGCACGCCCAATATCCCGGCGAGCCGGGCGCCGATTAAAATCGCCACGATAATCACGATTGGATTGAGGCCGACGGCTTTTTGCATCACCTTGGGAACAATCAAATGATTTTCCAGTTGCTGAATAACAATATAAAGGACAATCACCCAAAACGCCAGAACCGGCGACTGGGTGAAAGCGATGAAAACCGCCGGTATGGCTCCCAAGAAAGGGCCCAGATAAGGAACCAGCTCGGTCACGCCGGCGAACAAAGCCAAAACCCAGACGTATTTCACCTGTAAAAGCGTCAAGCCGATCAAGCTCAACAGAAAAATAATAAACGACAGGAGTAGTTGGCCGCGCAGCCACCAGCCGATTTTTTCTTGAATCCGATTAACTAAGTGGGTGAGGTAGGGCTGATATTTCAAAGGCACCAAAGAACGCAAAGTCCGCTTCATCGCCTGCTCTTCCACCGTCATGTAAAAAGTAATCACTAAAATAATCAAAAAAGAAATCAGGCCGCCGAAAAGCGAAGTCACGGTGTTAAAAACACTGCCCGCGGCCCGGCCGATATTGGCCTCAAAAGCGCCGAGTGAATTCTGGATGCTCGCGTCCAAATTGTAAGTGTCGGAATAGGCCTCCAGCCAATTCAGGCCGGTCTTTATCTTTTCCCAATAAAAAGGAAAATCTTGGGAAATGGCGTTCACTTCCGTCACAATCGGTGGTATGATTAAATAAACCGCTCCTCCCAAAACCAAGATTAAAATCAAATAAATCAGGAAGATGCTTAAAGAACGGGGCACTTTGTTTTTCTGCAGCCAATCAACCCAGGGGTCAAAGGCCGAAGCGAGGATAATTGAGACAAAAATGATCAAAACGATATTTCTGATATAAAAAACAAAAAACACCGCCATGATGACAAATAAAATTTTCATCAAGGTGGACGAGGAAATATCAATGGTTATTTTTTTCGCTTCCGGTTGCGCCATATACTTATATTATAGCTAACTATTAAAAAGCGTGTCAAATAAAAATAAAATAATTTTAAAAAATAAAGAAGCCGCTTTCAGCTATGAGTTGATAGACAGTTTTGAGGCGGGCCTCGTCCTTTCCGGCCCCGAAGTCAAATCGGTCAAAAATGGACGCGTTAGTTTGAAAGGGAGCTACATCTCCATCGACCAGTCGAGTGAGGCATGGCTGGTCGGCGCCCATATCGCCCCCTATCTTCCGGCCAAAGGCAACCAAGCGGATTATGAGCCGGACCGCCGCCGCAAACTCCTTTTGAATAAAAAAGAAATTCACTCGCTTTTAGGGAAAGGCAAACAAAAAGGCTTGACAATTATCCCTCTAAGTGTATATACTAAGAGAGGATTGATTAAGGTGGAAATCGCCCTGGCCCGGGGCAAAAGCAAGGTGGATAAGCGGGAGACCATTAAAAAACGCGAAGCCCAAAGGGAAATCCGGCGGGCGATGAAAGTCTAAAAGTCTATAAAGTCATAAAATCCATAAAGTCAGACTTTTAATCTTAAACTTTAGACCTTTGACTTTAGACTTTCAACTTCCGTGGGGATGTCTGTCTCGATAAGAATGAATTTTTTTATTGGCAAGCCGAGCTCGATGGTCGCTCGTAAAACAACCATTAATCAAATAAGTGCTAAAAACTTATTGGCCAAAGTAAGAGACGCTTTTGGCGGTATCTCTTTGGCTCCCGCTATTGCTTAAAAAACAATAGCCATCGCCCGGCTTAGGCTCGAGGAGCAGCAAGCGGTGTCATATTTTCGAGCTCGATAACGGCTTTGGCCTAATGCCGTTATTTAAATAAAGGGCTAAGCTGGCGCTGTTTTGCTCTTTTTCCAAAGCGCTGGTAAAATTAAAAGAGCAAAAGCTTGTGAACCGATTTAGACTTTTATTTTTAGACAGGAGCTCATTACTCCTCATCTCCACATTTATAAAAATACAAGAATATAAAAATATAAAATATTCCTGTATTTATTAAAATCAATGAGAAAATCTTTCCGGGGGTATAAAAATTTAAAAAAAAACCAAGGCAAAGAATTCCGGGTCAATGAAAAAATCTTTGCCCGCGAAGTGATGGTTATTGATGAGGCGGGAAACAGCCTTGGCGTGATGACGCGCGAGAAAGCGCTTGAAGAAGCCAGAAGCCGGGAATTTGATTTGATCGAGGTCTCGCCAAAAAACAATCCGCCCGTCTGCCGCGTTATGGACTATGGCAGTTTTAAATACCAAAAAGAAAAGCAAGAAAGAAAACAGAAAGCCAAGCAAAAAACCACCGAGCTGAAAACCGTCAAAATATCTTTTAGGATCAGCCAGCACGATTTGGAATTCAGGACCAACCAAGCGATTGGATTTGTCACTGACGGCGACAAGGTGAAAATCGAGCTCCAACTCAAGGGGCGGGAAAACCAGCATACTGATTTGGCCCGGGAACTCATCAAAAAAATGATTGAAGATGTTAAATCAAAGGTGGATAAAGAAGTTAAAGTTGAGCAAGACATTAAAAAGCTGGGCGGCCGGCTTTCCGCCGTTATTTATTAAAATAAAAAATAATTTCTTGATTTTTTAATTTCTTAATTTATTAATTTTTATGCCCAAAAAAATAAAAACTAAGCAAGCGGTCGCGAAAAGATTTGTCATTACCAAAAATAGAAAAGTAATGAAAAGAAAAGGCGGCCAAGACCATTTCAATTCCCGAGATACCGGCTCGACCACCCGAGGCAAAAGGCGGGACAGCCAAATCGCCAAATCCGACCGGAAAAATATCCGCCGGCTGATGCCGTATAATTAAATTAATTTCTTAATTTCTTAAAAGATGCCGAGAGTAAAACGAGGAGTCATCCATAGCAAAAACCGAAGGAATATCTTGAAACAAGCCAAAGGTTACCGCTGGGGACGAAAAAATTTGATTAAGCTGGCCAAAACCGCGACCACCAAAGCGGGGGTTTACGCTTATCGCGACCGAAAAACCAAGAAGCGCGTCAGACGGGCTTTGTGGCAAATCCAGCTTAACGCCGCCGTGAGAGAACACGGCTTAAGCTACAGCAAATTCATTGGCGGACTGAAAAAGGCCGGCATTGAACTGGATCGAAAAGTCCTTTCCGAGCTGGCCAAAACACAGCCGACCGTATTCGCCAAAATCGTAGAAAAAGTTAACCCCGTTAAATAATTTTTTTAATTTAACCGGGGTAAAATAAACTCTAAACAAAAAACCGCCCCGCTAAACGGGGTGATTTTTTTGTTTAATGCGGAGGATATTGAACGAAGCGCGAACATTTTTTCAAGAAAAATCATAGATTTTTCTAAAATTCAAAACCAGAAATTTCAAGGCCGCGGCGGAGATCCAGCGGGCAAGAAATGACTGGGGGTTTGGGGGGAAGGAATTCTTGCCCGTCCGCCACGGCCTTGAATCCGCCGAATCCAAATTTGAGCTTTGGCCGGCCGGAGCCGATTTTTCGTGTCGCGGCAGTAGCCGCGCCGCGCCGCCCCACTTCCAATCCTTGATGATAATACTACGACCTTTGGGGTGGGACTCCTTTTATTTTTCTATTTTCGTAATGCGATTATTGCAACCACGAGAGCACCCAAGGCGATTAAATTAGCAGCGATACCTATCCAAAAACTAGATGTTTTCCATTCTGGCTTTTTTATCTCTCCGGCCATATCTACAAGTGCTTGCTGACTTTTTTCTTTTAAACCCATAAATTTATTTTTTATAAGAAAATAGTTCGTGACAGTCCTTACACTTGCAAAAAAACTCGCTCCTTGGGTCAAATGTATATGAGCCGTTTTCTTTATCTGATCCGACACCGCTATGAGTTTCAAAAACATTTTTACTATGGCATTTCGGGCACTCTTTTTTATTAACAGTTTCCATAAATTTATTTTTATTTAATAAGCCTTGACGACATTTTTCAAATCGTCTACAATTAAAGTATAGTCGAAAATAAATAGAAAGTCAATAGCCAATAAATATGATTACAAAACGCCAAAAACAAGCCCTTGATTTTGTCACTTCCTTTCAAGGAAAGAAGGGGTTTTCCCCCTCCCTTGAAGAAATTAAAAAGCATCTCAAGCTGTCCTCTGTTTCCACGGCCCATCATCATATTAAAAAGCTCCAAGAAAGCGGCTATTTGCAAAAAGAATACAATCAACCCAGAGCAGTTTCAATTAGAAATGAAAAAGCTACAATTAAGGTGCCATTAGTCGGGACAATCGCGGCGGGACAACCAATTGAAGCAATTGAAACTCGTGGCGAGACAATAACTGTTTCAAGGGATGAAGTCGGCAAATATGGGAAAAACTACGCGCTTAGAGTACAGGGTAATAGTATGATCGATGAAGGAATTTTTGATGGTGATATTGTAGTTGTCAGAAAACAAGAATTTGCCGATAACGGGCAAACAGTCGTTGCTATAATTGATGATAATGAAGCAACATTAAAAAAACTTTACAGAGAAAAAAATAGGATTAGATTACAGCCGGCAAATCCAACGCTTTTTCCTATTTATAGAGAAGAAGTGGAAATTAGAGGAATAGTCGTAAAAATCATCAGGAATTTAGAAACACAAATTGAGAAAGAAAAAGTCAACGATGAAAAATATGTCAGAAGAATTGATTACTCATGGGACTATAGGGGCGAAAAAACAAAAACCTATACGCACGGGATACATACATATCCGGCAATGTTTATTCCACAAGTCGCCAGGCGGCTTTTAGAAAATTACAGCCAAACAGGAGAAACAATTTGTGATATTTTCTGTGGATCCGGTTCCGCATTAATCGAAAGCAAACTTTTAGGTCGAAATGCTTATGGCATTGATTTAAACCCATTTGCAATCTTTTTGGCAAAAGCCAAAACAACGCCAATCAATCCTTCTACACTTACGAATGAATATTTTAAACTTCTTTCTGAAATTGAAAAAATAAAAAACACGGAAATCAAAAAACCAAATTTTAATAATGTTGATTTTTGGTTTATAGAAAGGGTTATTATCCAATTAGCAAAAATAAAAAAGGCGATTTTAAAAATAAAAGACAAAAATATTCGAAATTATTTTATGGTTTCTTTTAGTGAAACAGTGCGGTTATCCTCGAACACAAAAAATGGCGAGTTTAAACTCGTTAGAATAAAAAAGGAGAAATTAGAAAATTATAATCCTGATGTTTTGGGAATTTTCAAAAAGAAAACAGAAGCGAATATCAAGGGAATGACAGATTTTTACAAAGATGCAAATAAAAAAACTTGGACTAAAATAATTTATGGCGATTCCTCAAAAGCCAATGGCATAAAAGATAATTCGATTGATTGTATTATTACTTCTCCACCTTACGGAGATTCAAGAACAACTGTTGCCTATGGCCAATTTTCTCGCCTTTCCGCGCAATGGATAGATATTTTTGAAGATCCAAATAAAGCGTCTGGCGTAGATAATGAATTGCTTGGCGGAAAAGCAACGAAAACCCTTGAGCATACTTTGGACTCAAAATATTTAAAAGATTCCTTAAATAAAATTGCTAAAATAGACGAAAAGCGGGCTAAAGATGTTTTAAGTTTTTATATCGGCTTGAATGATTGTTTGAAACAAGCATATAAAATGCTCAAACCTAAAAAATATTTCTGTTTGGTTGTTGGCAATCGGCTCGTAAAACAAGTACGAATACCGACTGATTTTATAATCGCAGAATTAGGCGAAAAAATTGGCTTTACTTGCGAAGATGTTTTTGTAAGAAATATTCCAGGCAAGAGAATGCCTATCAAAAACTCACCCACGAATATCGTCGGGGCATTAGAAGAAACAATGAACAAAGAAAGTATCGTTGTTTTACGAAAAAGCTAAATAATTTGAGTGAAATTATCGAAAAGATGTAAAAAATTCCTTTTACTTATTCTAAAACCCGTACCATGGTCGTGATATTTTCCTTTATTCTTTCCACTCCTATAAACGCCTATCCTAA
>JBBTQN010000017.1:0-56602 GCA_038065695.1 Patescibacteria group bacterium
GAGGCGAAGGAGAAGGAGAAGGAGAAGGAGAAGGAGAAGGAGAAGGCGAAGGCGAAGGAGAAGGAGAAGGAGAAGGAGAAGGCGAAGGAGAACTGATAGGGTGCCACGAGCAAGACAATGCGAGCGTTCGGTTCGTCATCAACGAAACCGAGCAAAGCGTCTACTTCGGCCCCCATGGAACCTGCTTCACCGAACTCTTCATCGCCATGCCGAATGAAAACGTTTGCGGCATTACCCCGGTTGTCTGGGCAGTGCGCGCGGATGGCGGTGCTGATCTGGTGAATCTAGTAGGCACGCAACCGGTTATCCGCAATCCCGCCGGTCATGAGTTTGAAGGTGAAGCGCTTCCAATCGTCTTCAACCTGGAAAACTTCATTCCGGCTGGAACGGTTGGACTCCACATAACCTTTGCGGCGTTTAGCTGCGACACGCCCAATGCGGATTACTCCGACGGACGCTACTGGCTCTATGTGCCAGCTGTTCGCATGGGTCTGAACGATACGTTCATGGACCCGGGAACGGCGTTGCTGAACGGTTCGCCTCTGCCACAAGCCATTGATTCGCAAGGACCGCTTGGCTATTGGGAAGTTCCGCTGGCACAGCCAATCCAACAGTTTACCTTGACCATTTCAGTGGTCGGGGAAGGCATAGTTAACGATGTTGCCGGCGTCTATGATGCTGGCACTGAAGTGACCGTAACCGCTGATCCTGATGATGGCTGGCAATTCGACCACTGGGAAGGCGACACCTCCAGCACCGCCAACCCGGTGACAATTACCATGAATGCCAATCGCTTCGTGCGGGCGGTGTTTGTGGAAATACCATCGGGAACAGCACCCACTATTACTTCCCAACCGCAGTCGATTACGAGAAATGTCGGCCAATCGGCGACATTCTCGGTATCGGCTTCAGGATCGTCGCCTCTGTCATACCAATGGCAGAAGCGAATCTTGAGCGACTGGGTAAGTGTGTTCGACGGCGCGTCTCCAATCTACACTATCAGTTCGGTGACAACAGGCGACGCCGCAGGCGACGCCGGCGACTACCGCGTCAAAGTCACCAATCCTTTCGGAGAAGTGATTTCAAACGTGGCGACGCTAACCGTGAACCCGGCCAATTTCGGCGAGCCCAGAGCCGAGTTTGTCCATTCTTCCGGGTCATCGACAATGACCTTTGATATCTGGACAGACAATCGGCCGCTTGCCGACCTTATCGCTCCGGCTTCCAATCTTCCGAGCTGGGCAGATTACGATGACGTTGCCGCGGTCGGCGTGGCTTTCTGGGTCGGTCCGCCGGTCTATGAGGACCATCCGGCGACAATAAGCCGAGAGAATTTCTCCACCACCATTACCCTTACCGGCAGCGGTGGCGGCGGAAGCATCAACTTCGCCAACACGGACGCGCGTTGCGTCCCCTATGTAGTTATTGGCGGTAACAGGTACTTTATAAACACAAGCGTGGTCGTTGGCACCTTAAACGGCGTCGTTATGACAAAAGACGACGGCGACAACTACGACTACACACATTAAGCGCGGAGTTCGAGACGCGAGGGTGCTCTCTTCTCCACTTCGGGCAGTGTGAATCAGATTCACACTGCCCTCTTTTTTTGTTAAAAATTCACCCCGTTAAGTAAAAAATCCTTTCAGGATTTTTTGGCGGCGAAGCCGCCTACTTAACGGGGTAAAGAATATAAAAACATAAAAACAAAATTATTGACAAAAATAATTATCTGCTGTTAAATAATGTCAGTTTCAATCGGATTATTGCCGAACGCCGGGAATCGGTGACGGCGTAGGAACTGAGGCGTCCTGGGGTGGGTTTAAGGTTAAGCGCTTAATCTTTAAACCTTCAATGGAAAAAAGTGACCATACCGAAACACGAACCTCAACGTACGACGTGATTAGGTGGTTTATTAAGAGGGGGCAGACCCCTCAATTGGAAAAAGTCCCCAAGCATGGTCGGAAACATGCCAATAATCCGGTTTGAAATCAAGCCAGCCAAAGAATTGGCTGGCTTTTTCTAAACTTGACAAAAATCATAATATCCTATACAATAACCCGTTAAACAAAAAATGGGTTTTTGTTTAAGAAACTTAACAATTAGAGGAAAAAGGAGGAAAGACAATGAAAAAGGCAGTTTTGTTGGCGTTAGTCTTGGCGATATATTCCGGCGCCGCTTGGTCGGCCAGAATTGACTACTGGGTGATTGACGACGGCTCCGCGAGCTTGAAGATTTTACAGCAACTTGACGCCGAAGGCGTTTCGCTGGAATCGCTTTTGGCGGTTCCACCGACGCCAGCGCTGACTTGGAATGATGTCCAAAAAATCGGCACGCTCTTTATGTTTGAAACGGCGCCGTGGGGCTGTTTTGACGACGCGGCGCCAAACAATTGGCAGGTTATTCTCGACGGCCAAGGAAAAAATTGGAGCGGGGCCAATGTCAGCTTCACCGTCAACAATTCCTTAACCGCCAGAACCGTGCCTCACGCGGTAATCGGCGGCCAGAATTATTTCTTCAACACCGACCCAGATGGCCCGGCTAAGCTGGTCGCTTATCTGCACGGCAACCCCATCAATCTAAACGACTTTGGCGAATACGAATTCAGTTTGTCAGGCATCACCCCGATCGTGAAGCCGACCATTACGACTCATCCGGTTTCGCAAATAGTCGCTCAAGGAGCAAGCGTAACATTTTCCGTTGTCGCGACCGGCACATTACCTCTCGTCTACCAATGGAAAAAAGACGGGGCCAATGTCGGCGCGAATTCACCCGATCTTGTCATCGCTTCGGTGGCTAATGCCGATGCCGGAAGCTACACTTGTATTGTCAGCAATTTGGCGGGCAGCGCGACTTCAAACGCCGCCATTTTGACGGTCACCGAACCGCCGGGCCGAGGC
The DNA here is from genome assembly GCA_038065695.1 of Patescibacteria group bacterium. Taxonomy (GTDB): domain Bacteria; phylum Patescibacteriota; class Patescibacteriia; order 2-01-FULL-39-33; family 2-01-FULL-39-33; genus JBBTQN01. The sequence continues at coordinate 2,898 of JBBTQN010000017.1, forward strand.
GAAATCAATATCACGCACGGCGAGGATACCAATCTGCTCATCGCCATAAACATCACGGGCGATATCGAAGATGTAATCCCGGGCATTTCCGATGTCTCGCAAATCAAACGTCTCGGCGCCAGTTATGTGGTCTGGGACGACGCGTCATTAAGTGAAAGGCAAGTCCATTCTTCACAGGAAGTGGTTATCACTGGCTGGCCAATGACCATTCAGATCCCGAGCTTCGGCCGACCGGCGATGCAAATGAAATTATTTGCCATTGACCAAAACCGAGAAGTGCATTATTTCTCGATGGCAAACTGCCGCGGCGTCTTGGAGGCCTTACCGCCATTTTTTGAGGGCGGCGAACTCCAACTCGTCAATGGTTTCTGGCAGCTTCAATTGCCGGCCCAGCCATTGCCGTGGGGCAATGTTTGGTGGCTAACCATCGCGATAATCGCGGCCGCTTTGTTCGCGATAAGGCGGACGAGAAAACTAAGTACCAATTGAACAAATATGGGCAGAGCGAGAACGCTTGAAAGCAAGCTTCTCCTCTGCCCTATTTTTATTTAAAAATATAAAAATACAAGAATATAAAAATATAACAACAAAAAATTTGCCTATATTTTATAATTCAAAATTCTATTATTCAACATTAGATATTTAAAATCAAAAAATCGCCATTGACAAAATTTTTTAAAAATGCTAAGATAAAACATTAAAAAAACAACCCAAAAATGGGCTAAAAAACTATGAAAATCGCGTTTATTGGACAAAAAGGCATTCCCGCCCACCAAGGCGGAATCGAAAAACACGTTGAAGAGCTTAGCCTCCGATTGGCTAAAGCCGGCTTTGATATCACCGTTTATTCGCGGCCTGCCTACACTAAAAATCACCAAACTAAATATCAAGGCGTTAAAATTGTCAATTTGCCCTCCATTAAAACCAAGCATCTTGACGCGATTACTCACACCTTTATTTCTTCCCTTCATTCATTATTCCAAGATTATGACGTTATTCATTATCACGGCGTTGGTCCGGCTTTGCTCTCGTTCATTCCGCGCGTTTTCAAACCGCGCGCCAAAGTGATTGTCACCTTTCACTGCATTGACCGCCAGCACCAAAAATGGGGCGCTTTCGCCCGGCTGATGCTTGGGCTTGGCGAATGGGCGGCTTGCCGTTTTCCTCACGAAACCATTGTCGTCTCCCAGACGCTTAAAAAATACTGCCGCTATCGTTTTGATAAGGAGACCAGCTACATTCCCAACGGTGTGGATATTAAAAATATAAAAATACAAGAATATAAAAATATAAAAAATCAAACCTTAAAAAAATATAATTTAACCAAAAATAATTATTTTTTGGTTGTCTCCCGCCTAATCCAACATAAAGGTATTCATACTTTGATTAAGGCGTACCAAAAAATCTCCGCCAGAGGCGGATCCGCCTGTGGCGGAAAAAAACTGGTCATTGTCGGCGACGGCGCCAACACTAATAATTATGTCAGCCGGCTTAAAGAACTTGCCGCCGGCAATCCCGACATTATTTTCACCGGCCAAAAATCCGGCCTTGATTTGGAAACTTTGTTTAAAAATGCTTACCTCTTCATCCAACCATCTGAAGCGGAAGGTTTGTCAATCGCGCTTTTGGAAGCGATGTCTTTCGGCGCACCGGTTTTAATCAGCAATATTGAAGAAAATCAGGAAGCCACCGACGGTTTGGCTTTGGAATTCAAAAATAAAAACGTGAACGACTTGGCTCGCCAGCTTAATTTCGCCGTCAAGCACCCGAATCAGCTCAAGAAACAAGCGGCTTTGGCCAAGCGCCACACCGGCAAAAACCACAATTGGGACGACATTGTCAAACAGACTGTCGAAATTTATCGACAGGAATTGATTGGAAAAAAAGAGTTGAAATATAGCGAAGTTTAAAAGTTCACCCCGTTAAATACCTTCGCTAAAGGCGAAAGTGCGCCGAAGACGTTATTTAACGGGGTAAATAAAGTTATAAAGTTTATAAAGTAAGGCAACGAGTCATCTCCGACTTTTAACTTTACAAACTTTATAACTTTATACTGAATAGGACATTGACAACCAAAAAGGAGGGATGAGAAGTGTATGTATTTATGATGTTTTTTGTGTTTATGTCTGTCGTGTTCTATCTTGCTTTCCGAGTCCTCGTCTTTGAAGTCAGAACTCTCGCCGAAGCCGTCCGAGAACTCAACAGAACAATCAAATCGTTCGTGGAAAAAGACAAGAAACTGAAAAAGGAGGAATAAACGATGATGGAGATTATTTCAATCACATTTATAGTAATCGCCGCAGTTTTGCTCTTGATGTGTAATATCTTGATTAAGGTCGGTAAGTCAATACTCCTTCTCGCTGAAAGCGCCTTATCGCTTTCGAAACAATAGACAACCACCCAAGAAGCGATAGGAAAAATTCTTGAGTACTTAGCCAAGAAATAATAACACCCCACCCGGCGGACAAAGCTGTCCGCCGGGCGTTTTTTTTACCCCGTTAAGTAAAAAATCCTTCCAGGATTTTTTGGCGGCGAAGCCGCCTACTTAACGGGGTGAATTTTTATTTACCACTTTTGTATTTTTCTCTCTTTTTATGTTATAATAAACATTAGAAATCTTATTTTGAAGGCGACAAAATGATCAATCAAAAAGATTTAGAAGAAATCCTCGTCCAAAACAAAATTTTGGACGAAAAACAAATCAAGGATTTCACCGATCAAGCCAGAAAGCAGAAAAACTCGCTGGAAGATTTTTTAGTGGAAAAAAAGGTAATTTCGCCTGATTTGCTTTATGAAACCGCCGCCAAATACTACAAACTACCCTTCATTGACTTGAAAAATCGAAACATCAGAAAAGACATCCTTAATCTCATTCCGGAAATCACGGCCCAAGCCCATCACACCGTCGCTTTTGACCGAAACGAAAAAGAGCTGATGGTCGCCACTTTGGACATATCAAACATAGAGCTTTTTGATTTCTTAGCCAAAAAAACCCAGCTGGAAATCCAGCTCCACTTGACCGGCCCGGACAGCATCCGCGAGGCCTTGAAGCTTTATCGCAAAGGCCTTTCGGCGGAATTCCAAGAAATAGAAAAAGCCGAGGACGCGGACGGCGAAAAGCCGGAAAAATTGAAAAATCTCGCCCAAGACCTGCCGATTGTCCGCATCGTGGACACGCTCCTGGAATACGCGATTTTGGAGAAGGCCTCGGATATCCATATTGAGCCGGCGGAAAAAGAAGTCAACATCCGCTATCGCGTGGACGGCATTTTGCGCAATGTGATGACTCTGCCGAAAAACACCCACGCCGGCGTCATCGCGAGAATCAAAATCCTTTCCAATCTGAAACTGGACGAACATCGCCTGCCCCAAGACGGCCGCTTCAAAATCAAAACCAACGAATACCAAGTATCTTTTCGCGTTTCTATCATTCCCACTTTTGACGGCGAAAAAATCGTCCTGCGCTTACTCCCCGAGCAGACCCAACAGCTCACTTTGGACCAGTTGGGGTTCCAGCCGAAAGTTTTGGAAATCGTCAAAAGAAGCATCGCCAAGCCCCACGGCATTATCCTCGTCACCGGCCCGACCGGCTCCGGCAAGACGACCACGCTTTATTCCATTTTGGGCGTCTTAAACAAGCCGGAAGTCAACATCTCCACCATTGAAGACCCGATTGAATACCGAATGCCCGGCATCAACCAAAGCCAAGTCCAGCCGAAAATCGGCTTCAACTTCGCCACCGGGCTGCGTTCGTTTTTGCGCCAAGACCCGAACATTATCATGGTCGGCGAAATCCGCGACATGGAAACCGCCGACATTGCCATTAACGCCGCGATGACCGGTCACTTGGTCTTGTCCACCCTCCACACCAATGACGCGGTCACCGCCATCCCCCGCCTCACCGACATGAAAGTCCCGACTTTTCTCATCGCTTCCACCGTCACCCTGGTGCTCGCCCAGCGCTTAGTCAGAAAAATTTGTAAAAATTGCATTGAAAGCTACAACCTAGATAAAAAAACCATTGAAGAACTGGCCAAGCAGTTTAATTTGGATAAACTGGAAAAAAATTTAATCAAACAGGGACAGATGGAGGCCAAACAAAATATCAGCTCCATTCTTTTTTATCGCGGCAAGGGCTGCCAGCAATGCAACAATACGGGATACAAGGGCCGCTTGGGCATCTACGAAGCTTTGGAAACCGACGAGCAAATCGCCGATATGATCATTAAAAAAGCGACCCGCGACGAGCTCCAAAAAATCGCCATTGAAAAAGGGATGATTACTCTCCTTCAAGACGGTTTCATTAAAGCCAAAAACGGCATCACGACGATTGAAGAAGTACTGCGGGTGACGCAGGAATAAACAAATAAATTTACCATGAAAAAATCAAATTCGTTTTTTATCAATTTACAGCGCGTTTCCGCCACCGCGAAGATTTTTTTATTGCAGAATCTTTCCATTATGGTTAAGACCGGCGTGCCTCTCGCCGAATCCATTAAAACTCTGGCGGAACAGACCAAAAATAAAAAATTAAAGATGATTTTGCGCGACTTATATGAAAAAATCAAGCAAGGAAAGACTTTAAGTGAAGGACTGTCTCCTTATGAAAAAGATTTCGGCGAATTATTTATCAATATGATCAAAGCGGGCGAAGCGTCCGGCAACTTGGAGGGGGTCTTAAATAAGCTTTACCAAGAGATCAAAAAAGACCACAGTTTGACGCTTAAAGTGAGAAACGCGTTGACTTATCCGGTGATCATCATTATTGCGATGATCGGCATCAGTGCTTTTATGCTGATCTTTGTCCTGCCTAACATCACTAATTTATTTAAAGATTTTGACATTGAATTGCCTCTCACGACCAGAATTATGATCGGCGTGAGCGACTTCATCCAGCAAAATGGCCTCCTCGTCGCCACCGTTTTAATCATCCTTTTCGCCGTCCTCTTCAAAACGATCAGGACTAAAAAAGGCAAACGCGCCCTTGACGCCATCATTCTTAAACTGCCGATAATTTCCCCGATTATTAAAAAAATAAATCTGGCTAGAATCTCCCGAAGCTTGAGCTCACTCATCAAAACCGACATCGCCATCGCCGAAAGCATGACCATTACCGCCCACATCGTCGGCAATTCCCTCTACCGCGAAGCGATGCTTCAAGCGGTGGACCAAGTCAAAAAGGGCGTCAAAATCGAAACCGTTTTCCGGAATTATCCGCGGATTTTCCCACCGGTCATCATCCAGATGATCGCCGTCGGCGAAGAAACCGGCGCTTTGGACGAAGTGCTTGATAACCTCGCCGATTTTTACGAAGAAGAAGTTTTCCAAACAATGGATTCACTGCCATCCATCATTGAGCCGATTTTAATGATCCTCATCGGCGTTGCTGTCGCCGTCATCGCTCTGGCGATTATGATGCCAATCTACTCTTTGACGGAGGCGTTTTAAAATTAATCAATTACATCTTTTTGTTAAACAATCTGTAAATTTCTAATTTTTAATTTTGTAATTTTATAAATAATGCTCTAATTTTTAATTTTTAAAACCGCCAATTCTGTTTTTTAGTTATTAAAAATTAAATCATTAAAAATTATTTAAAAATTAAAAATTGGAAATTAAAAATTTATGCCTCTCTTTGATTATTATGAAATTTAAACTAAATAAAAACGGCTTCACCCTCCTTGAAATCGTCATTGTCCTCGCCATTATCGCCATCCTCGCCCTCATCGGCTTTTCCGCCTTTAAAACCGTTCAGCCGAATCTAAATTTGAAAGGCGCCTCTCGGGACTTGGCTTCCGATTTGCGTTACGCCCAACAGTTGTCGGTCACCGAGCAGGTAAATTACTCCGTGAATTTTAATAAAAGCCAGAATAGCTATGCCATCGTTAAATCCACTACTGGCCAAATCATCAAAAACGCCTCGCTTGATGGCCAAATCTCCATTGACAATATTTCCAATCTAACCAACGACACGGCAAGTTTCAACGCGACGGGAGCCGCCCTGCAAGCCGGCTCAATCACTTTAATTAATTTAAACGGCGCCACTTCCACGATTGAAATCAAACCATCCGGCTATGTTAAAATTCAATGATAAATTTTTCGGCTTCAGCTTGATTGAAGCGCTGGTTGCCGTTGCGGTTTTGCTTATCGGCATTTTGGCGGTTTCCGTCGCCTTTCCTCTTTCACTTAAAGTCAGCCAATCAGCCGAGCAAGCCACCATCGCCGCCAACCTCGCCCAAGCAAAAATAGAAGAAATTTTCCAATCGGGCTATGACAATTTAAATATCGGCGACATTGAAGCCAAACATCGATTAGCCGAGACCTCGGCTGACCCGTTTTATTATTATCAAAGAGAAACCGAGGTTGAATATATTGATAGTAATTTAAACCACTCGGAAACCGAAACCGGAATGAAAAAAATCACCGTCACGGTTTATTGGTACAGTTCGGCTTTAAACGCGGAAAAAAACATGAGCTTGACGATTATCATGAGCCGGAAATGAAATTTATACCCCCTCTTTAATTATTATGAAGTTTAAATCAAATAAAAACGGCTTCACCCTCCTTGAAGTCCTCATCGCCTTAGCCGTCACGATGCTGGTTTTTCTTTTGATTTTCAGTATTTATCATTTGAGCCAAGGCGCCTATCAGCGCACGGACGTCAAAGCCGAGCTCACTCAAAACGGCCGGGTGATTTTGGACCGGTTAGTCCGCGAACTCCGCCAAACTCCGGATGTCGTCACGGTACTGCCTCTTGATGATACTGACCCCGATGCTCTGCCAAACGGCATCTTGTTTGAAGACGGACACAATGTGTCTGAAATCAAATATCTAAAATATCTGCTAAACGGAACGGAAATGCAAAAGCAAGTCGTAGTCTATCATTTTGCCGATGCTCCCGATGATTATGTCCATCACGACGACACTGATCAATACGGAAATCCGCCGACCGATGAAGTTTTGGAAACTAAAGTTATCGGCGAATATGTTTCTGATATTGAGTTTTGGGGCAGCGGCGCGATAAACATCAAGCTCTATCTGACTAAAAACGGACAGACGGAGATAATGAATACGATAGTGTATGGGAGAAATTTATGACCATTTGTAAATTTAAAAAACAAAAAGGGTTTATTCTCCTTACCGCCATCCTTATTATGGCTATTTTGCTTTTAATCGCCACCTATGTCACCAGTTTCACCATGACCGAGTTTAAAATCGCTTCCAGCCAATCAACGGCTACTAAAACTTATTATCTGGCCGAAGCCGGAATTAATGAAATGCTTTGGAAAATCCAAAACGACCCCGCCACCGGCTTGGCCTTTACGAGCGGTATCTTGAGTTCCATAAACGACATCGACCGAAATAATATTTTTAATGATGAAAATGCCAGCTACCAAGTCGCGGCGATAAACACCGTGCCGGCCGAGGCTTGGATTATCGCCACCTCAACCTATCAAATTGGCGGCAGTGTTTCCCAGCGGGTGGTAAAATCATACGTCAGCCGGGCGACCTACAGCGGCCAAGATTGGGACTTTGGCGTTTTCGCCGGCGGACGCGGTTCCCAGCAAAACGGCAACTTCGTCTTCACCGGCGCGGGGATTGTTTTAGTTGCCAACGGCGGCCGGCTCCACGCCAACCAAGTTTTTAAAGTCCAAGGCGCGGAAGTGGTGGTAAATGACGGCTCGGTCACCGCCAGTAACGTCATTAATGTGGTAGCGGGTGGAAAACTAACCCTCAACAACAGCACGCGAGAATCACCGACCACGACAATAGATATGCTCCAAATTGATTTTAATTCAGCCGACCCGAACTCTTGGAAAAATCGGGCGACCGTCACTTATACGAAAACCCAGTTTAAAAATTTACCCGATAACACCACTCTTAACGGGATTATTTATGTGACCGGCGAGGCGGAAATTACCGACAAAAATTTAACCATCAATGGCGTTTTAGTGGCCGAAGAAGACATTAAAATTACCTTAGCCGGTAAAACTTTAACGGTTAATGCCGGCCCCGCTTACGGCGGCGGCTTGCTGGCCAAAGAAGATATTGAAATTACCACTTCCGGCGGAGTCGTCGTTATTGATGGTTTAGTTTACGCCGCGGCTGATTTGGAAATCACCAGTTCAGGCACGAATTTCACCATTAACGGCAGTTTGACGGGATTTGACGCCAAAGTCACGGCGAGTGGCGGCGCCATCATCCTGAACTATGAACCGGAAAATTTCCGGCCGGTAATCGACCCTGAATATAATCCTTCCTCGCCGATCATCCAGATCGACCATTGGGAGGAACAATACTGACGAAAGTTCAAAGTTAAAAGTCTAAAGTTAAAAGTCTGTTTATTAAATTTATAAAATAAAATCCAATGACTTTAGACTTTCGACTTTAGACTTTCAACTAAATCATATTTTATAGAAATTTTCATATTTATAAATATTTATCGTATAATTAAATAAAGTGGATTAATTAATTTACAAGATGTCTTTCTTCACCACAACTGAAACCGCTTTTGGCTTGGATATTTCCGACCGCAACTTGCGTTTGGCCCAGATGACGAAAAAATACAAATCAGTTGAGCTGGGATTGTATAATGAAATCAGATTGCCGCCGGGTTGCATCGAATGCGGTGAAATCAAGCAATTGAAAATTTTCCTTGATTCGCTTTTGAAACTAATGAAAACCAAGCGCGGCTTCGGGCGGCTTAGCGATGAGGTGGTAGCGGTCCTGCCCGAAGAGCAGTCCTACCTTAAAGTGATGGACATCCCTTTGGTGGAAAAAGAGCAAATTCCGGAAGAAATTAAAAAAATTCTCCCCCAGCACGTGCCAGTCAGTCTAGACAGTATTTATTTTGACTTCCAGATTGTTAAAACGAATGAAAATGAAAGCGTACAAACCGTCTTAGTCGGTGCCGCGCTTAAAAAAACGGTTGATACTTATGTCGATATCTTGTCGCAAGCGGGCCTGATCCCGACGGTTTTGGAAATTGAAGCCGCCGCCATTTCCCGAGTGCTAGCCAGCCAAAAAACCGACCCGACGCCGCAAATAATCATTGACATTGGCGCAAATCGAACCGGCCTTTTCCTCTTTGACGAAAATGTCGTCAAGTTTACCGTTAGCTTGCCGATTTCCGGCGCTAAAATTACCGAACTTATTATGCAGGCGCTCTCGCTTGATTTTGAAAAGGCCGAGCAGGCCAAAATCGTCTGCGGACTTGACCGGGAGAAATGCCACGGCGCGCTTTTGGAAATTTTTTCGGGCACCGTGGAAGAGCTGGCTAGCCACATCAATGAAGCGATTAAATTTTACCAGAACGGCGCGAATGAGCCGAAAAAAATCGCTAAAATCGTTTTAGGCGGCGGTGGCGCCAATTTCATCAATATCACCGAGATTATCCAGGGCAAATTGGGCATCCCGACTGAAGTGAGCAACCCTTGGCGTTACATAAAAAATCCGAATCAAAATTATTTCGACCGGGAAAAATCACAATCATTTATCACCGCTCTCGGCCTGGGCCTAAGAGGCATCAATCCCGATACTTTCCTATGATCAATATCAACCTGCTCTCTCCGGAACAAAAAAAGAGCCTGAAAACCAAACGCGTTTATATCGCCACCAAGGAAATGGTAATGTTGGTTTTGCTTTTTACCACCATTATCGCGATTATGCTTTTAGTTTCCCGTTATGTCTTAGAGACGCAACTAGCCAATTTAGTCATCAGGAACGCCAACGCGATCAAAATCAGCCAGGAAACCAACAAAAAAATAATCAATCTTAACAAAGTCATTAGCGAAGTTGAAACAATCCAAAGAAATTTCAAACTTTGGTCGGGATTTTTAATCCGATTGACGCGGACCGTGCCGGAAAACATTTCTTTTTCCACCTTGAAGATTTATCGCGACTCGGCGACTTTAGAGATTAAGGGGAAAGCCAAAGCCCGGCCAGATTTGATTAAATTCCAAAAAAATTTGGAAGACAGCAAGCTGTTTAAGAATGTCAATTTGCCGCTCGCCGACCTTCTCGTCAAGGAAAATAATAATTTTACGATCCAAGCGGTAATTGACTTGGAAAAAATTCCCTAAAAATTTCTTCATGTTCTACCAAAAAAATAAATTTTTAATCAACCTGGGAATGATCATGATTATCGTCATCGCGATGATTATTTTTATTATTATTCCCGCCTTCAAAGAAATTATTGCCGTCAATCGCGAAATCAACAAAGAAAGAGTCGCTTTGGAACAAAAGTTGGAACAAGGATTGAATCTGAAAAAAATCCAAATCGAACTGTCGGAAATCCAAGACAAGCTGGGCGGACTTGACCGCCTTTTTGTCGCTAAAGGCCAAGAATTGGCTTTTGTCACCGAAATGGAAAATATCGCCTCGGCCGACGGCATTTCCTTAAAAATTGTTTCTGATTTTTCTGAAGAACCGCTGAAAGGAGAGGAAAAAATAAAGAAAACCGCCCTGCAAATGGAAATTTCCGGCAACTACCAGAATATCATTAAATTTCTAAACGACTTGGAAAAAATGCCTTATTATTTTAATGTTGAGATGGCAATCTTTTCGCTAAAAACCAACGCGCTCTCGGCGCAAATTCTCGGCCAAATTTATGTCAAAAATTAATTTCAAGCTAAACTTTGATTTGAAAAAGATAAAAATCAATCCGCTGGCTTTCGCCCGCCGGCTGACGCCGATTTCCATTTGCTTGATTGTGATTATTTTAATTTTATTTATGGGTTTTTTATATCGGAACGTTTATCAGACCTTGGCTCAGGCGGAAACCGTCACCAACCTGAAAAAAGAAGTGACCGAAGAAAGCTTGAACAAGGAAAAATTTTATCAGGTCTTGGAAAAAATCAACAAAAAAACCGCCTCTACTCAAATTGATTTCAGCGGTCTTAAAAATCCCTTCGCGCCACTGGCGGTAGTGGAAGAAAAGAAGAAATAAAAAACTCCCGACTAAAATCGGGAGTTTTCTTAATCAATTCAATTACCAATTACCAGTTACCAGTTACCAATTACTTCAGCGGCGACATCTTCCTCAACTTCTCAATAATCGGCGGGAGTTCACGCAAAAGAATATTAATATCTTTCTTAGTGGTAAACCGGCCGAGGGTGACCCGTAGACTGCCGTGCGCCAATTCCGGCTTGATACCGATCGCCAAAAGCACGTGCGACGGCTCAAGCGAACCAGACGAACAAGCCGAACCGGTGGAAGTGGCAATTCCTTTCTGCGACAGCATCAAGACAATACTCTCTCCCTCCGCGCCCTTGAAAATAAAACTGGCGTTGTTAGGTAGCCGTCTCCGTAAATCTCCATTTACCAAAACTCCCGTTATTTTTCTTTTTACTTCTTTAACGAGATAATCCCTCAACTCTTGTGTTTTTGTGTTTTTGTGTTTTTGTGTTTTTGTGCCGGCAAGTTCCACCGCCTTGCCTAACCCGACAATCCCCGGCACATTGTAAGTGCCGACCCTAATGTCATTCTGTTGATGTCCGCCGAAAAAAAGCGGTTCAAACGGCGTCCCTTTTTTTAAATAGAGCGCGCCCACGCCTTTTGGTCCGTAGATCTTATGTCCGGACAAAGAGAGCAAATCCACGCCCAATTTTTTAACATCGCAATTTAAATATCCGGCCGCCTGCACCGCGTCAGTGTGAAAATAAATCCGCGAAAACCGCCCCCCCTTACTCTTTTTATTTATTTCTTTTATCAATTCGCCGATTTCCGCGATCGGCTGGATCGCGCCGATTTCATTATTGGCATACATAATGGAAACCAAAATCGTATTCGGCCTGATTGCTTTTTTAAGCCGGTTGACTTCCACCAGTCCTCGGCTGTTTACCGGAAGATAGGTGGTTTCCACACCTTCCTCTGCCAATCTTTTGAATGTCTCCAAAATAGCGTCATGCTCAATTTGGGAAGCGATAATATGCCACTTTTTACCCGGAAATTGCCTTTGGAATGCCCCTACCAGGCCCAAAACGGCCATATTGTCGCTTTCGGTAGCGCCACTGGTAAAATACACTTCCTCCGGCGAACAGCCCAAAAAATCAGCAATTTCAGCCCTTGAAGCATCCACCGCGGCCATTGCCTCCGTCCCCATCTGATGAAGAGAAGAGGCATTCCCATATTCCTCGCAGAAATAAGGCATCATCGCTTTAAGGACTTGCGGATCGACGGGTGTGGTGGCGGCATTATCGAGGTAGATGTTATTATTCATAAAAATTAAACTTATAAATTATTGACTTTCAACTTTTGACTTTAGACTTTAGACTAAATTGCTTCCACTTCTTTCACTTCCGGAATTTTTTCTTTGATTGTTCGTCCTATCCCGTCTTGAAGCGTCACCGTTGCCATCGGACAGCCATGACAAGCGCCTTGGAGTTTCACCTTTAGAACACCGGTTTTTTCATCAAACGACACAAATTCCACATCGCCGCCATCCATTTGGAGATGAGGCCTGATTTTTTCTAATTCCAATCTAATTTTATTTTCCATCTTAAATTTATTTGGTTATTTAAAAAGAATGAGCAGGAAGGCGGTATTTTTTTTCGCTTCTAAAGAATGGACGGCGTTAGCCGGCATTTCAATTAACACCGCCGGCCCCATTGGAATCGCTTCGCCGGCTAAATTGAAAATTCCCTCTCCTTCAATCACATAAACAAAACCGTCGCCGGTCGCCGTATGATCCGAGATGGCTGTTTTCTCTGCCAGACAGAATAAAGTAACACTCATCTTATCGGTTTTGATTAGTTCCCGGCTCAAAACACCGCCTGATGAATATTCAATTAATTGATTTAAGTCTTGCCACGGTCTCATTTTCTTGATTCAAATTCGTTAATTAGAGCTAAATATTTCCCTTTAATTTCCGGGGTGAATTTTTCATTTTCCACCGCCAAAAATTTTTCCGCCATCGTTCGTTGAACTTCTGAAGATAAAGCTTGGTCGGCGATCGGATATAAAACATTATCTTCTTTAAAAATGTGTTCTGCCAACAAAGAGGCATAACCGCGGGCGTTGGCTAAAATTTTTTCCTGATTATCTTCCGTTAACCCGGTTTCTAAATTCTTGACAAAATCGCGACCCAAATTATGCTCGTAAAGCATCTGTTCAACTGGATTGCAGTGCAAATTAACCTCGTCTTGGCACATTTCCTTGAATAAAATGTCTTCTTCTTTGGCGTGATGAAATTTATCCGCGTAATTTCTGATAAAGCCAACGGCTTGATAAAAAAAATCTTTATCCACTTTTTTCCCCGCTTCAATTTCGGCGCATTCATTTTCTAAGGACTTGATGACCCGCAAAATATTCTGATGTTCGTCAGAAAGAATTTGTGTTGCTTCACTCATAAAATAAAAGTTTATTTATTTTTTTTATTTAGCGCTTTATTTTTTCGCTTTTTATAATCCTGCGCCGCCGCCGCCAACCCCTCATGCGCCAAGATCGAGCAATGAAGCTTGATTGGGGGCAAACCGCCAAGCTCTTTAGCAATATCCAGTTTACCGATTTTTAAGGCATCATCAATTGTTTTACCCTTGGCCATTTCCGTCAACATGGACGAAGTCGCGATCGCCGCGCCGCAGCCGAGCGTTTCAAATTTAATGTCTTTAATCATCTCCTCGCCTCCTTTATTTTTACCGACTTTAATATAAATCTTCATGATATCCCCGCACACCGGGTTGCCGACTTGGCCGATGCCGTCCGCGTCTTTAATCACTCCCTGATTACGGGGGTTTTGAAAATGATTTAATACCTTCTGATTATACATAAATAGTTGATTTATATGATACCAATATACAAATTTTTACCAATGATACGAATGAATGCGAATAATTTTCTTTCCGGCTCCATTTGTATCCATTAGTATGATTGGTATTCATTCGTATATTGGTATCATATCTTATATCAAATCCGCTAATGTAAATTTGCGTAGCGTATGAATGATATTTTTCTGAAGCTCGTGCCAAACTTTTTTAGTCAAACACTCTCGGTGAGAACAAGTAACTTTAGTGTTTTCATCCAACAGGCAATAAAATACCGCGAGCGGCCCTTCAAGCGCTTCCACGATTTCAAAAATGCTGATTTTTTTCGGCTTTCGGGCTAGCAGATAGCCGCCAGAAACGCCCTTGGCGCTTTTAACCAAATCATCGGCTTTAAGCCGCGCGAAAAGCCGCTCCAAATACGGTTGGGAGATATGCTCTTTTTTGGCGATTTGCGCCAGAGAAATCGGACCCTCGCCTTTCACTCTCGCCAAGACCGCCATCGCCCGAAGGCCGTATTCGGTTTTAGTGGTGAACATCATAACTTTATTGGTAAATACCTACCAAATTAGTCGGTATTATCAATTTATCAAATAAAAAAACCCTTGTCAAGGGGATAACGGGGAATTTCTAATATCTAATTTCTAATGTCTAAATAACGTTAAAATTAGACATTGGACATTTAGCATTTCATTAGAAATTAATAATTAGAAATTAGAAATTTACGACGATCATCACCCTTTCCCCTTGTCTCATCTCCTCCTCACTCATCCCGTCTTGACCGAGGAGATGATCCCAATTATGGACGGCGGAAATTAAAATATTATAAGGATAGCGAAAGCCATTCCCCTTTCTCGTGCCTGGGTCGTTGGTAATAAATTCACTGTTGTTATAACCCTTAATGACCAAAGCGTGATAAATCGGACCGGGCTGTTTGAAATTTGGGTTATGAAGGTCGCGGCCGGCGGCCGGCGCGATAACCAAATTACCTCGTGAAATTTCATATTTTATCCGGTCAACCGTCACCTCTTTGTTTACGGAAGCCGACAAGCCGAAATAATTTTTTAAAATATCAGCCATCTCTTCAGCAGTCAAATCTATTTCGTAGCCATTTTCCTCCTCCCACTTCACCAGTTTTTGGATTTCTTCTTCCATGATCGTCTCATTAAGCGGCTGTTTTTTAAAATATTTAGCCGCCATAATCATCGCCGCTTCCTCGCACGCTTCTTCATGAAGCGCGTCCCAATTGGCGAACGGGGCCTGCGAGGCAAACGAAACCGAGAGCTCAAACTTTGACGGCACCTCAATGGCTTCTCTCCCTGCCCCGTTCCCCTCCCCCTTACTAAGGGGGAGGTTGGGAGGGGGTTGGGTATTGGGCGTCAAACTCGCCTCTTGAGAACTATTATTTATGTTGACGCTCACAAAATCCGGCCGTCTCGCGCAGCCGGCTAAAAATAAAAATATAAAAATACACCCCAGTAGCACAGCAAAGCTGGCTACGGGGCGAGGAAAATATAAAAATATAATTTTTTTCATAAATTTTAACATTATTTTTATATTTTTATATTCTTGTGTTTTTATGATTTGCCAATCCGCGGCTGGGATTTCTTCTCGGCCTCAAAGCGAGATTTAATCTGTTGGCTTTTAATGATGGTTTTCCCTCTCATTGCCGACGACGACCGATAGCCCGGATTGCCTCGTTTATTGCCTACTTTGGCTCTGGCGCTGGCTCGCATAATATTTGAAGTTATTATTCTATTCTACTTATTATAATACAATTAAAAACTTTAAAAAAGGACTAAAAAAATAACTAAAATAGTATCCTTGACTATCTCCCCCATTTCTGCTAAACTACCTAAGTAAAATTAATTTCTTAATTTCTTAATTTCTTAATTTCTTAATTTCTTAAACTATGGCCCATAAGAAAGCGGGCGGCAGTACTCGGCTGGGCCGAGATTCCAACGCCCAACGGCTCGGCATCAAGCTCTACGGCGGCGAAATCGCCAAACCGGGAGCGATCATCGTCCGGCAACGAGGCACCAGATATCGCCCGGGAAAAAACACCAAACTCGGCAAAGACGACACGATTTTCGCCACTAAAACCGGCGCGGTTAAGTATAACCGAAGAAAAGTAAGAAAATTCACCGGCAAACTGGAATACGCCCAAATTGTGAATGTGGAATAAATCTTCTCAAAAAAACAGCCTAAATTAAAAGGCTGTTTTTTGATACAAAAAAAGAGAAGAAACTAAAATTACAAATTCAAAATCTCAAATTCCAAACAAAATTTGTTATTTGTAATTTGCTGGCTTAGCCAGCATCCCGCTTAAGCGGGATGATTACCGAGTAATCAATTTGGTGCTTTAACTATTTTTTAATTTTAAATCCTGTCAATTTTATTTTTTCACTGATATCCCTGCTTCAACTAATCCAAGGAAAAGCGGGTGCGGATTAAGCGGGCGAGATTTGAATTCGGGATGGAATTGAACGCCGACAAAAAACGGATGGCTGTCCGGCGGAAGCTCCACTATCTCCACCAGCTTGTTGTCCGGCGAAGTGCCAGAGATGACCAAACCATTTTTTTCCAATAAACTACGATAGGTATTATTGAATTCATAGCGATGACGATGACGTTCATTGATCTTATTCTTACCATAAAGCTTTTGCGCCAATGTCCCCCGTTTTAAAACACAGGGCCAAGCACCCAAACGCATCGTATTGCCGTATTGTTTCTTGGCCAGCTTCTCGGCTTGTTCGGGCATAATGTGGATGACCGGATTTTTGGTCTTGGGATTGATTTCCGTGGTATTGGCGTCTTTTAAACCGCAAACCGAGCGAGCGAATTCAACGACCATCAGTTGCATGCCGTAGCAAAGCCCGAGATAAGGGAGGTGATTTCTTCTCGCGTAGCCGATGGCGGCGATTTTTCCTTCCACGCCGCGGCTGCCGAATCCGCCCGGCACCACCAGACAATTAAAATTTTTAAGTTCTTTCAAAGCCGCCGGATCTTTTTCGTAAAGGTCGCTGTTTAACCATTCAATTTGCGCTTTTCTTTTGTATTTCCAACAAGCGTATTTAATGCTCTCAATCACCGAGATATAGGCGTCGGACAAAATAAATTCTCCGGACGCGAAATATTTGCCAATAATCCCGACTCTCACTTTATCTTTGCCATTACCAGCGATCGCCACCATCCGGCGCCAAGCGTTTAAATTTTTTTGCTTGGGTTTCAGGCCGAACCGTTTCAATATCTTTTCCGACAATTTGTCTTTTTCAAAATTTATCGGCACTTGATAAACAATATCAATGTCGGGCGCGGAAATAATCGCGTCTTTTTGGACATTGCAGAAAAGAGCGATTTTTTCTTTCCGAGGATTATCAATCGGCTGCTCGGCGCGGCACAGAATGAAGTCCGGCTGAATGCCCGCCGAGTTGAGCGATTTGACGGCCATCTGCGTCGGCTTGGTTTTCATTTCGCCAATTTTGGACGGAACCGGGAGATAAGTGACGAAAATAAACAAGACGTCTTCCGGATTTTTAAGATGCATCATTCTGGCCGCTTCCAAAAATAAAATATTCTGGTATTCGCCGGCCGTCCCGCCAATCTCCACCATCGTAATTTCGGCCCGAGATTTTGTCGCTGCTTTTTTTATCCGGTCAATCACCTCATAAGGAATGTGCGGCACCACTTCCACGCACTTGCCGCCGTATTCCAAGTTGCGCTCGCGACTAATAACCGACTGATACACCCGGCCGGTCGTCATATAATTGTCGCGCAAAATATTGGCGTCCAAAAAGCGCTCATAATTACCGATATCCTGGTCGGTCTCGTCGCCGTCATCGGTCACAAACACTTCACCGTGCTCCACCGGGTTCATCGTTCCCGCGTCCACATTAATATACGGGTCAATTTTGACCGCCGTCACCCGAAAGCCGCGACTTTTCAAAATCAAACCAATGGAAGCCGAGGCGATGCCTTTGCCCACGCCGGACATCACGCCGCCGATGACGAAGATATATTTTTTATGAGACATAAAATATTTTAGTCAAAAGTCAAAAATTAAAAATTAAAAGTCAAATTTATAAAATTATAAGATAAAAATCCAAAATTTTAGACTTTTGACTTTAGATTTTAGACTTTTATAAACTCATCTCATAAAAAAATAGAGGGTGATATTCCTCTATTTTTACTTTTTAAGAACGAGGAAATTATTCCGTCACAATCACGGTAATCTCCGCTTCCAAGCCGTGGTCCAAAGTGACCGTCACCGGATACTCCCCGGCTTCTTTAATCGGCTCGGGCAAAACCACTTGACCTTTCTTGACTTCAAAACCGATTTCTTTGAGATTTTTAATAATCATCGGCGCGGTAATGGCGGCATAAAGCCGGCCTTCTTCGTTCACTCTGCCTTTTATTTCAATCGCCGTGCCGTTGAGACGCTCGGCGATTTTTTCCATTACCACCAAATCTTCTTCGGCCAGCTTGGCTTTCATTTCCTTTTCTAATTCAAGTTTTTTTACATTCTCTTCCGTCGCCGGCTCCACCAAATTTTTCGCCAACAAAAAATTACGGGCATAACCGTCGGAAACCTCTCTGATTTCGCCCGCCTCGCCGAGCTTGGGAATATTTTTAAGGAGAATGACTTTCATAAATAATTTTCACCGTCATCCCGAGCGAAGTCCCGCCCCGCAGTTTGGGGGGGGGGCGGGACGAAGCATGGGGATCCCATGGGGTTAAAGAGGAACACTTTTAAAAAACATGGGATTGCTTCAGTCCCCCCGCTTTCGCGGGGGCTAAAGGCGCTCCCTCGCAATGACAATATAAATTGAAAATTTTAAAATTTCGCTTTTATTATATCAAAACAGAAAGATATTTATAAGACCGCTGCGTCAAGCCATCTCTATTTCAACAGTTCCATCGCTTTATCCAGCTGCGGGTCTCTGTCCTTGTTATAATCCTCATCGGTCAGCTCAATTTCTATATCCGGCTCAATGCCCGCCTCATCAATGGAACGGCCTTTGGGCGTGAACCACTTGGCAATCGTTAATTTGACCGAGGAGCCGTCTTCAAGCTGGGTCAAATCCTGCACCGAGCCCTTGCCAAATGTCTTTTCCCCGACAATTTTGGCAAAGCTCAAATCCTGCAAAGCGCCCGCCACAATTTCTGAAGCCGAAGCGCTGCCGCCATTAACCAAAACCACGGTCGGGTATTTGTCCAGCCGCGCTTTGCGCTCGCTTCGGTGCTTGATTTCTTCGCCGCTTCTTAGTTTTTCCGAGACCACCGTTTCGCTGTCTATCCACTCGCCAGCGATGTCAATCGCCGATTGCAAATATCCGCCCGGATTATTCCTTAAATCCAAAATTATGCCTTTGATCCCGCTGTTTTTGGCAATCTCGGCGATAATGCCTTCAAAAAGCGGCAGGGTATCGTCATTGAACTGGCGCATTTTGATGTGGGCGACATTGCCTTTCTGCTCCCAGGTTACGCTTTTGACCACGATAGCGTCCCTCACTATTATAAATTCCTTGGGACTGGAGAATCCCTCGCGATAAATTAATAAATTTACCTTAGTGCCTTTCTTGCCCCGAATCTGACTGATAGCTTGATCCAAACTCATCGCCGAAGCGTCTTTGCCGTTGATTTCCACAATAATGTCTTTGGGGCGCAAACCCGCTTTAATCGCCGGCGAGTCCGGCAAAGGCGAAATAATGGTCAAATTATTGTCCTTCATTCCGATTTCCGCGCCGATGCCCTCAAAACTGCCTTTGATTTCATTTTCAAATTCCGTGGTATCGGTTGGCGTCAAAAAAACCGAATAAGGATCGTCCAAAGACGCCACGATGCCGGCGAGCGAGCCGTAAAAAAGTTTGGTGTCAGGAACATCTTTCTGATAATATTTACTCCTGACCAAATCCCAAACTTCCCAAAAAAGATTAAAATCAACGTCTTTGGTGAGATAAGTAGGCAAGCCGCCGCCCAAATTTTCAACTGTTCCCGGCTGGGGGGTGGTCTGAATCCAATCCCTTGACTGAATTCTTCCGTCCAGCCAAAAAGTGTTGCCTCCCAAGGCGACGCCGCCGACAAAAACCGCGATAATAAGAATAACCGCTATTTTAAAAGATATTCTTCGGCCTGATTGAGCGGATTTAAACCACATTTCCGAACCGCTGCTCCTCTTTCTAAAAAACATGGGATTGGGTTGAAAAATTATTTAGTTTCCCGCCGCTTCTCTCTTTCCGTCATTCCCGCGAAAGCGGGAATCCAGAATAAAAGCACGGATTTAATTTAAATTAGCCTGGATCCCGGCTTTCGCCGGGATGACGATTTAGTGAGTTTTGAATTCAAAAAAATTGTTTAATTCTCCCGCCAATAGCGGTTTTAATTACCATTGTATTTTACCAGAAATAAAAAAGCAAAGCAAAAAGAAAAGGCCCAGACCCGTTAAGGTGGTCTGGACCTGTAGATTCAGGAGCTTCCTATCTCTCTACGGGGGCTTAGGAATGAACATTCGACGCTACTCTTCAGAAGCGCCATTGGAGGTTGGCGCCGCGCGGTTAAATAAACACCGCCATGCCGATAAGCGCATAGAAAACCAATGATAACACTAAATACGCTTTTGGGGTATCGTTAGTGGCGGCCGCGGCGAAGGCGGCGACCGCGGCGGCCGCGGCGAAGGCGACGACGGCGGCGGCGGCGACGAGGGCGGCGAAGGCGGCGAAGACGACGGCGAAGACGGCGAGGGCCATACTGTTTCCCCTTGTCATTGCCAATAGGTTTGACCACAACATTAATCCAACCGCTATCAGGCAAAATACCACATATGAGGCGATTTTGGGCTTGCCTTCGATGGCGCCGGCTTTGGTAATCGCTTGGATGCGGCCGTCTTTAAAGACCACTGTCTTTTCGTATTTCTGAAGCGGCGCCACATGCCAAAAATCAACTCTTTCTAAAACGGCGGGCAGGCAGATCGGAACTTCTTGTCCCGGATTATTTACCGCTTCTATCTCTGCCTCGGTAAGAGGGCGCCATTCTTCAGGAACTTCCGCTGATACGACTTCGCCACTTTTGTTTATCTTCAGCATAGATTCGGCCTTGGCGATTCCCGAAACCGTCAACATTAGAACCGCCAGAAGCGACAGACGAGCCATCATTCTCATATATAGTCTCCTTGTTTGGGGCTAATCGCCCCGATTTCCCTTGGTTTTGACGTACATCAGGAAGTTTATCCTGAATAAACCAGTATAGCATATCCGCATAATTTTGTCAAGATGAAAAAAATATCAAAATATGACATAATAAATAACAGAAAAATATGCAGAAATATCTAATCCAAGGAGGACATAAACTGTCCGGCGAGATAAAAGTCGCTGGCGCCAAAAATGCCGCTTTAAAAATTATGGCGGCTGGAATTTTGTCTGACGAATCTCTGATTGTCAAAAACGCGCCGGACATAGAAGACATCAGCCGGATGAAAGAAATCTTGGAAAATTTAGGCGCGAAAATTTCGCGGGACGGCGCGATTTTAACCATTGATCCGAAAGAGATAAAACAATCAAACCCCGACCCGGAGCTGGTCAGAAAATTGCGCTCATCAGTGATGCTTGCCGGTCCGCTTCTGGCTCGATTCGGCGAAGTGACGCTTGCCCATCCCGGCGGCTGCATCATCGGCAAACGGCCGATTGATTTATTCCTTGCCGGCTTCAAGGCGATGGGCGCCAAAATTTTTGACCATCAAGGAGACGGCTTTTACTCGCTCAAAGCCAAGCGGCTTCACGGAGCGAAAATCATTCTGCCCTGGGTCGCCGTCACCGCCACGGAAAGCTTGATGATGACCGCTTGCCTGGCGGAAGGAACGACGACGATAACAAACGCCGCGATGGAGCCGGAAATTCCCGCGCTCGCCGCTTATTTGAATTCCGGCGGCGCCAAAATTTCCGGCGCCGGCACGCCCGTCATTAGGATTGAGGGCGTGGAAAAATTATCCGGCGGCGAATATGAGCTTATCCCCGATCGCATTGAAGCCGGCTCATTCGCCATTATGGGGCTCGCGACCGAAAGTGAAATAAAAATTACCAACTGCCGGCCCGAACATTTGGAAACCGAGCTGTTTATGCTGCAAAAAGCCGGCGGCAATTTGGAAATCGGTCCGGATTATATTATTACCAAACCGAGTAAACTTCACGGCGTTGAGCTCCGCACCCATGAATATCCCGGCTTTGCCACCGACCTCCAAGCGCCCTTCACCGTGCTGATGACCCAAGCCGCGGGCCAAAGTTTGATTCACGAAACGATTTACGATGGCCGGCTTTTCTATACCGACAAATTGGCGCAAATGGGCGCGAATATTATTTTGTGCGACCCGCACCGCGTCGTCGTGGGCGGTTCGAGCCGGCTCGTCGGCAAAAAATTGGAAAGTCCTGATTTACGCGCCGGGATGGCGCTTCTCATCGCCGGTCTTGTCGCCCGGGGCGAGACGACGATTGAAAATATTTACCAGATTGAACGGGGATACGAAAAGCTAGTGGAAAGATTACAAGGTCTGGGAGCGAAAATAGAAAAAGTTGAATAAAGTTTTTATATTATGAATTCTTTAATTTCTCGTCGAATCACCTACATCGTTTTCATTGTCATCTTTCTTGTCGCCGCTCCCCTAATTGTCCTCTACACCCAAGGATTCCGCTATAATTTCCAAAAAGGCCGCGTTCAGAAAACCGGCATCTTAGTGGTGAGCTCGATTCCCAAAAAAGCCCAAATTTATCTCAATAACGAAAAAATTAAAAATCAAGAAACGCCGACTAGAATCGAAAAGCTCCTGCCGGGAGATTATGAAATCAAGCTGACTAAAGACGGTTATCACGATTGGCAGAAAAAACTGCCGATTTTTGAAAACGGCACCACCTTCGCCGAAAAAATAATTTTGTGGAAAAACAGTCTGCCGATCCCGATCAGTAATCAAAAAATAACCGACTGGCGATTGTCGCCGGACCAAAAAAAAATTGTCGGCATTGACGGCGACAATAAAATCGTTTTGCTTGATTTGGAAAAAGGAGAAATCTCTACCCTCATTCAACTAAAAAATATTAAAAAAATAAACTTTTACGACTGGTCCAATACGAGTAAAAAAATAATTATTAAAACCGAAGTTAATTTTTTGGTGATTAATATTGAAGAAAGACCAAAAATCAATCCCCAAATCGTTAGTGGCGATTACCAAACCATAAAATGGGATGCGGAAAATGATAATCTTATCTACGGTCTTAATCAAAAAGGCATTTGGCAAATTGATTTATTCAGCCAAAAGGTCAAATCGCTGACCAATGAGCCGGTTGATGATTTTATCGCCGAAAACAGCGCGCTCTACCAATGGCAAAATGGCACGATTAAAAAACCAAACGCCGAAATGGTTGCGGCTAATTGCGACGGATGCCGAATTATTGCCAAAAAAAATAATAAAATTATTTTACTTAATGATAATAATGGCGATTTTTCTATCGTTGATTTAGAAAATAAAACCAAGGAAATAAAAAACCAAGCCAAAGCAATTGATTGGCTTGATAATAAAACGTTTTTATTTTATAACGATTGGGAAATCTGGATTTATAATTTTGACAAAGCCGAACCGGAACTTGTCACTCGTTTGGGAACGCCGATCACCCAAGCTCTATGGCATCCGGCCGGCCGGCATATTGTCTTCGTCTCGAGTGGTAGAATCCAAGTGATTGAATTGGACAATCGCGAACTTAGAAATATCATTGAACTCGCCAAACTTGATAAAATCAACAACCTGGCACTTAACTCAAGCGGTAAAAACCTTTACTTTGACGGCAAACTCTTAAACGAAGAGGGGGTATTTGAATTGGAAATACAGTAAACCCCACGAATCTACGAATCCTTTACAAATCTACAAATATTTACGCAATTCACTCCGAGAGAATTTGTAGATTTGTAGCAAGATTTGTAGATTCGTGGGAACTTAAAAATTCTATAAACTATTTTTTATCTTTTCCGCCACCTTTTCGGCTTCCCCTTCCCCATACGCTTTCCCAAGCCACAAATCATAGCCGTCACCCTCAAATCGCGGGACGATATGCCAGTGGACATGATTCACCACTTGTCCCGCGAGCGACCCGCTATTCAAATTCAAATTAAAATCTTCCGTCCCCACTCCTTTCAAAATCGCGGGGATGATTTTTTTTATCGCCAAGGCGACTTTGCAAAGCAAATCCTCCGGCAGCTCCAATAAGTTGGCGTAATGCTTTTTGGGAATGACTAAAGTATGCCCTGGATTTATCGGCGCGACATCCAAAAAAGCGAGAATATCCTCGTCTTCATAAACCTTGTAGCTGGGAATTTCACCCGCCACGATTTTACAGAAAATACAGTCCATAAATTAAGAAATTAAATGTCATTGCGAGGAGCACGCCGAGCTCAAGCGAGGCGAGCGGACGAAGCAATCCCATTTGTTTCAAACAGGAGATTGCTTCGGTCGTCCAGCCACAGGCCTGCGGCTGGACTCCCTCGCAATGACAATAATTAGTTATTTTTATTTTAAAATACGATACAAACTCTCCTTCTCGTTTATTTTTTTTACTAATTCATATTTTAAATTGGAATTATTTTTAATATACTCCACTTCCCTGCCGTTATCAATATCATAAAAATAAACCGGCGCGACGGCGGCGATTTTTCCAATATCGGCCAAAAATCTCGGCTCTTGCCAATAAAAAATCACTTTTCTTCTCGGGAAAAACATTTTGTCGCTGTAGCTGGAAATAATAACCGAATCGGTTTCCGTGACCGAGCTGACTTCCTTATTTATTAATTGATAATTTTTGACGGTTTTAATTATAGAAGATAAGCTCTCTTCGCCGGCAAAAAAAACAGAATTAATAGATAGTCCGATAAAAGCAATCAGCGCGACTGAACCGATGGCAAGCCGCGCCTTTTTAATTTTTATTCTTGACAAGATAAAATCGGCAAAATAAACCAACAGCGGCAAGGACATGATGTAAATCGGCAAAAGATACCTCGCTTGCGAAGAGCCAATGAGCGGCTTCATCATCAAATTATTGTAAAAAAACCAGCTGCCATAATAAAGACAAATCAAAAAAGAAACCGCGAAAAAAGAAATAAAATAAATTTTAATTTTTTTCTCAAAATTCTTCCGCCAAAAGATAATGACGGTGAGAGCGCCAAAAAATGCCGGCCAAAAAAGCCACCAAAACATCTGAACGAAATAGTGATAGATATTGAAGGCGACATTTTCCAAATTAAAGCCGAAAGGAGCGATAAACTGCTTAAACCAAAAGACCATCGGACTGGCCCCGGCGGATTTCTCCAAAATCTTCGGCGCGTAGCCGACGGCAAACGGGCTGCCAAAAAGCTGATTTTGAAAAAATAAAATCGGAATAAAAGGCAAAAAAACAAAAACTGCGAAAATAATAATCGGCCAAAATTGTTTTTTATTTCGGCCGGAAAAAAAGCAGACGAGCGATAAAACACCGACCCATAAAGCGTCACTGGTCCTCATTGTCAAAGCCAAGCCGATTATTAATCCGCCAAAAATCAAAAACAAAATCTTTTGCCGGCTTTGGCTTCGGCGTAAAAAATACCAGCCGATAATTAGAAAATCAACGAATAAAACATTATTAAAGAGCGAACGGCTGTTGTAATACCAAAAAGCCGGCAAAAAAAGGAGTAAGAGAGCCGACCAGAAAGCGATTTTATCGCCAAAAATTTCCTTAATTAGGAAATAGAAGCAGAGGACGGTAAAAATAGAAAAGAAAGGGATAACAGCAAAAGCGAAGGCGGGAGTGATGATTTTTGAAACTGCGCCCTCAAAAAGAATAAAACCCAAGAAAGTGCCGGGAGCGATACTTTCTCCTATCACGGTCGTCCCGCGCGGATGGACTAATTTAAAATCGCTTAAATTATTTAAAGGTTCGTCTTGAGTTAGATTCCCTGACTGCGAAAACTGGTCAATAAAGAAATAATTGGCGGTTTCGTCCGGCGTATTAAAAATCCACATCTCGCTCCCTTGCGCCTCCGGGCGAAGGAAAAAATAGGGGTAAGAGTAAATGAAGAAAAAAACAACAGCTAAAACTATAAGTATAACATTTTTTTTACCTTTACCCATATGTAATAATTGACTCAAAAAAATTAAAAAATCAAAGTTAAAAATTGCGTCAGCCAAACAAGCGCGTGAGCCACTTTTGAACCATTAAGCGGGCCTACCAGCCAAGAAAAATTGCCGCCAAATTTAGCCACGGCGAAAATCGCCACGCCGAGAATCAACACGCCGCCGACCAGACCGAGGACCAGACCGGCCAGGCGGTTGATTGATTTAAGAAAGGGAATGATTGAAACCAAATTAAAAAATTTCTCCACCAGCCAGAAGATCAGGCCGACCAGGCGGTCAACTAAAATAAAAACGACGACAAAAGCGGTAATTTTTGCCGCCCAGAGATTGCCCAGAAAAATCGGCAAGATCCAATCCGCCGCCGCGCCGGAAAAATTACTCGCCGCCCAAAAGCCGGCGATAATTCCCAAGACCGCTCCCAGAGTACGGATAAAACCCAAAGCAAAGCCGAACGCGGCGAAAAAAACCAAAATCGCGACGAGAATCAAGTCAACGAGGGTAAAAAGCATATTTTTATTTAAATTCTTGGAAAAAGATTGGCTCCTTTTTCCACCTTAGTCCCCGGTTCCAATCCGCCCCAATCTTTGAGCTCGGCCAATTTTCTGTTTTTCCAATCACTCTGGCCGAGAAAAGACAAAATACGCTCCGCGGTCTCGGGCATAATCGGATAAAGCATTATCGCCAAATGACGCGCGATTTCCAAAAGATTGTAAATCACTTTTTTGAGCTCTTCCGGATCAGTCTTTGCCAACTCCCACGGCTTCTGCCGTTCCACATAGCCGTCGCCGAAACCGTTGAGTTTTTTAATCATCTCAATTGCCGCGTCAATTTGGAATCTGTCCATCGCCTCTTTATATTGCCGCCAGATGCCCGCGACCTCATCGGAGAAAGTATAATCTTTTTCCGGCACCACGCCACCTCCGCCAGAGGCGGACAAGTATTTTTCCGCCATAGAAAGGACGCGGGAAGTGAAATTGCCGACGCCATTGGCTAAATCGGCATTGTACTGAATGGAAAAATTGCCCGCCTTGATGTCGCCGTCTTGGCCGAATGGGAATTGCGACAATAATAAATAACGAATTGCTTCCGCGCCGAATGAATCAATTAAAGCGTCCGGATCAATAGTGTTGCCGAGCGACTTGGACATCTTCTGGCCGTCCACGGTAAAAAATCCGTGAGCAAAAACCACTTTAGGCGCGGGAAGCCCAGCGGCAATCAGCATCGCCGGCCAATAAAGCGCGTGAAATTTGATAATATCTTTGGCCATCAGATGGATGTCGGCCGGCCAAAACTTTTTAAATTTTTCGCCGTCTTCGTCGTAGCCAAGCGCGGAAATATAATTGATGAGCGCGTCCACCCAAACATACGCCACCTGTTTTCTGTCAAAGGGCAGTTCAATTCCCCATTTGACGCTCTCGCGCGAGACGGAAAAATCATCCAGACCTTGTTTAATCAGTCCCAAGACTTCGCTCCTTCGCGACTCGGGCATAATTTTTATTTTGCCTTCATCAATCAACTTGGCGACTTTGGACAAATATTCTTTTAGTTTGAAAAAATAATTTTTTTCTTTGATGAGTTGCGGCGCCGTCAGGTGGTCAGGGCATTTGCCGTTGACCAATTCTTTCTCGGTTAAGAATCTTTCACAGCCCTGGCAATAAAGTCCTTCATATTCGCCGTCGTAAATCGCGCCCGCTTCTTTGAGCCGACCCAAAAACTTTTCCACGCCTTTAATGTGAAGTTCGTCGGTCGTGCGAATGAATTGATTGTGAGAAATATCCAATCGATCCCAAAGCATTTGAAATTTGGCGGCGTTTTCATCGCAAAATTCCTTGGGCGATTTACCCGCGGCTTGCGCCGCTTCGGCAATCTTACTGCCGTGCTCATCCGTGCCCGTCAAAAAATACACTTCGTCCCCCGCCAAGCGATGATAGCGCGCCAAAACATCAGCCGCGATGGTCGTATAAGCGTGGCCAATGTGGGGCTTATCGTTGACGTAATATATTGGTGTGGTGATATAGAATTTCGGCATAATTTTAAAATTTATCTCCCTCTAATAATAACCACAAATTCTCCTTTCTCCGAACTTTTTTTCAGCGCGTCTAAAATCTCTCTTGCCGTGCCTCGGTATATTGTCTCAAATTTTTTCGTGAGTTCCCGACAAATAACCATTTTCCGCTCGGGCATTAACTTAATTAATCGTTCAAGCGTCTTTTCTATCCGATGAGTGGATTCATAAAACACGATTGTTTCATTGCTTTCTAAGATTCTTTTAAAAATTGTTTCTCGGCCTTTTTTGTGCGGCAGAAATCCTAAAAATAAAAATTTATCCGTCGGCAACCCTGAAACCGACAAAGCCGCGGCAACCGCCGATGCTCCAGGAATGGAGATAATCTCATACCGGTCCCCTAATTTTTCCACCACCTCGGCGATTAATTTATTCCCCGGATCGGAAATTCCGGGAGTCCCCGCGTCCGTAATTAAAGCGATTTTTTTGCCCTCTTTCAAAATATCAATTAAAAAGCCGATCTTGCCCGCCCCGCTGTGCTGATGATAAGAAATCATCTTGGTGGCGATGCCATAGTGATCTAAAAGTTTCTTGGAAATTCGCGTGTCTTCACAGGCGATAAAATCAACGGATTTCAAAACTGCCAAAGCTCTTAAAGTAATGTCGCCCAAATTGCCAATCGGCGTCGCGACGACATATAATTTTCCTTTGTCCATACTTTAAACATTAGCAATTTTAAGCGAAAAAATCAAGAACACATGTCATTGCGAGCCCCTCGGCTACGCTCGGGATAAACTCCGCGAAGCAATCTCATATTCCCTAAAAATTTTCCTCTTTATTCCTTGGGATCCCCACGGTCGCCCCGCATTTGCGGGGCTCCCTCGGGATGACATCAATAGATAAATCAAAAAACCAGCCGGCGGAAATCGCCGGCTGGCTGTTAAAATTCACTATTGGGCTGGCGTCACGCTGGTGTTCGTGTTAGTAGTAG
Source organism: Patescibacteria group bacterium (assembly GCA_038065695.1). Taxonomy (GTDB): domain Bacteria; phylum Patescibacteriota; class Patescibacteriia; order 2-01-FULL-39-33; family 2-01-FULL-39-33; genus JBBTQN01. Next base: position 31,794 of record JBBTQN010000017.1, read on the forward strand.
GAATAGTGACCGTCACCACCTTCTTCTTAGTCAAGTCATAGTAAGTCCCCATCTCATCCATCTTGGTAAAAATATAAGTGCCATCATCGGCAATCTTGCCGACCTGCGGCCAAATCTGAACTAAATTGCTGTACTCGGATATTTCGCCGGTAAGAATCAATGTCGGCACCGCTGTAATGGCGTACTTCGCCACCAGCGCTTTGCCTTCATCGCTGGAAACATCAATCGTTTTTGAATCAGTCAGAGTGACGCCCAAATTGGTCAGAGCTTGATTATGCAGGGCGACATCGTAGCACTCCTTGCAGGCAGTATCGCTAAGAAAAATCCCCGAAACTTTTCCTTTCAACTCGCCGGTCGCCACATCAATGTAAGGCGGAATCACTTGGCGCAAAACGAAAACTTTATCCACGATCTCGCCCAAGGCCGACCAGGCTTGTTTCAAGGTGTCATTTTTTTCCAAATCGCCGGAGACCAAAACCGTCGGGATTTTGGTGATTTTATATTGGTCAATTATTTTTTTAGTTGCGGCATCGTCAATATAGAGAGTAGAGCGGCCGACTTCTTTGACCTTATTGCCTTTAATCGCGTCAAAAAACAAATTTATGTCCCAGCAACCGGCGCAATCCTTTTTGGTAATGATGGTGTAACGCAGTTTGACTTCATCACCAGCGGACGAAAGGCCCTCGCTTTGGCCACTAAACTCGCCTTGGCCCCTAAAAAAGATAAAAAAGACCGCCAAACCGGCGACGACTAAAACCGCGGCGGCGCCTCCACCCCAAATTAAGCCCTTGGTTAGAGCGCTTTTCGTCCCCTCCCCCTCCTTCTTTTTGAAAATTTTAAACATAAAAATTGGATTATTAATTAGACAGTTTAATTATAACAATAAGGTCTCAAAATAGCAAAACTTATTCGCCAACGATTTTAACCGCGAGCATAAAGCCCAAAGCCAGAATAAAAATTAAAAAGGAAACGGCGGAACTCAATGGCTTTTTTTCCTGATGGAGCTCGGGAATGAGGTCGGAGGCGGCGATATAAATAAAACCGCCGGCGGCGACCGGCAAAAGGAATTTTTCAAAACCGGCGTTCAAATCGGAAAAGAAAAAGGCCAGAAAAACGCCGGCGAAACTTATAAAAGCCGAAATAAAATTAAAAAAAAGGGCTTTCGTCCGGCTGAATCCCGAATAAATCAAAACGCCGAAATCAGACAGCTCCTGCGGAATCTCGTGGGAAATAATAGACAAAGTGACGGGCACGCCCAACTGCGGTCCGATCAAAAAAGCGCCGAAAATAATCATCCCGTCAATCAAATTGTGGATGCCGTCCCCAATCAGATTCATCCAGCCCAAGTGCCGATGCTTCTCACAGCTCTCGTCGTGGCAATGGCGCCAACGCAAAACTTTTTCAATCACGAAGAAAAAAGAAAAGCCGACGAGCAAGGCGCCGAAAAAAGAAAGCGGATTGGCAAATAATTCCAGCCCCTCGGGCATCAAATGAAAAAAAGCTCCGCCCATCATCGCGCCGGCGGAAAAAGAAACAAAAAAAAGCAAAACTTTTTTCATCGTCTCGCCCCGGATGAAAAAAGCGACGACGCCGACCAGGGAAAGCAAGCTGACCAAAAAGACGGCGGCCAGAGACCAGACAAGATTGGACATAGATGGATTTACCTTTACGGAATAATTTTAACAGAATAAAAAAAATTAGGCAAAAATAAAAAGCCCGTGGCGATTCAAAGAATCCACGGGCGATTAAAAACTGCGGCTAAACTGCGGCTTGGCTGGTTTCAACCAGAGATTCCAGCGGCAGTTGGCAATTGGGAAACGGTTCACTTGGGTGTCTTTGGGCTCCCATTTTCCTAAACATTAATGTCCACCTTAAATCTCCATGACGCTGACATCCCGGCTCTGGATTCATCACGATAAAGATGCAGCACTCTTCGCCTTTTCCGCCTCCACACCGTGACATATCCGCTTTTGCCTCTTCTGGCCCTAAAACTTCTAAATCACCTTCCTCATCTTCCAAACAACAAGTGGTGCCATCATATACAACAAGCACTCCGTCAGGACTGTCATTAATCGTGGGGTTTGACGGACAAACCACTCCTTCTTGACCGGTTTTTCTGTTGCGTACTCTTGTCTGGCAAGCAATCAATGTAAACACCTCCTTTCCTATTTCTGAAATGTGCTGAAAAGATGGTAGCAAAAAAATAATTTTTTGTCAAACACTAACAGATCAACACTAACAGATCAAAAAACTCCGGCCTCGGCCGGAGTTTTTAAATTAGTTTTACATTGCTTTCGGCCCTTTGACCGCGTCCGACTGAATCGTCTTGATGGCGTCGGCAACCGTGCTCATGAATTGCGCCGGAAAAATAATCGTGGAATTTTTCTCCACGCTGATTTCCGCCATGGTTTGAAGCGTTCTTAATTGCAAGGCGACCGGATGCGCGGAAATAATATCGGCCGCTTCGCCGAGTTTCTCGGCGGCTTGGAGCTCGCCTTGAGCCGCCACGATTTTCGCCCGTCTTTCTCTCTCGGCCTCGGCTTCCTTAGCCATCGCGCGCTGCATATTGTCCGGCAGGACAATGTCCTTGATTTCCACCGCCGTCACTTGCGCGCCCCACGGCTCGGTATGCGCGTCAATCACATTTTTGATTTGCTCGTTGATGTCCGAGGTCTGCGACAAAAGCTGGTCCAAGCTGAACCGGCCGACCACATTTCTTACCGTCGTCTGGCTGATTTGATTGACCGCTTGATAAACATTTTCCACGGCGATGACGGATTTCTCCGGATCCACGATGTGATAATAAGCCACGGCCGCGATGTCAATGGACACATTGTCTTTGGTAATGATTTTTTGCGACGGGATGTCCATCGTAATGGTTCGAAGCATCACCCGAGTCATCCGTTCAAAAACCGGAATTAAAATAATCAAGCCGGGACCCCGAACGCCGGTAAATCTTCCCAAGAAAAAAATCACGCCGCGCTCGTATTGCTTGACGACTTTAAGCGAGAGAGCAAGAAGAAAGATAACCACTACCGCTATTACCCATAGATAGCCCATATTTTTGGTTTTTAAAATAATAAATGTATATAAAACGCTGATTTTCGGCCGACTTCAATTAAAAACAGAATACCACTCCGTCCCTATTCCGTCAAAGGCTTTTTAAAAATTGTTACGCAACAAGCTACATGGCAATTAACAGTTGACAAAATCATTCTTTTGATATATGATGGATTATTGAATAATCAACCAAATAAGGAGGGTGGATTGATGTTGCCATCGCCGCAAAAAAGACGGGAAAGACGGATGATCGTAAGGGTGTTTATTGTTACCGTGATCATCTCCCTTTTAATGGCGTGGATATTAGAACAAAAAGTATATCCCTATTGGAAGGAGGAGAGGGCAAAGGCGCTGGAGATGTTCCAGAAAGAGGAGCCCCTCTCCGAAGAGCAGAAAGAACTCTGGTATAAGCATCAGGGCGGCACGCTCAGCCCGGACAGTCTATACTTGCTGTCTGGGGACATTAAGGCGAAAGAGCGGCGAGAAAAAGAAAAACAAAAAAATTAGTTGAGGCCTTCTAAAGACCCCAACCCAACACCAGCTCCGACAAACGGCCGGAGCTCTTTTATTTTGGATAAAAAATCCGCCTTATTCCGGACACGGCGCGAACTCGCAATTCGGACCGACTCGGCCGACCGGCCGAGCCATCCGGAAACAGCTTCGCCTCCATTTCTTACTTCCAATCCTTAATAACAATACTCCGCCCTTTGAGGGTGACGACGAGTTTTTGCTTCTCTCTGATTTTAAGCTCGTCCACGATTTCCGCGGGGATATTGACGGACAAGCTCCTTCTGCCCGCGCGCGTCGCTTTGCGAATGTATTTTTCCATAAATTTGTTTGCTACGCAGCATGCTGCGTAGCAAAATAAGGAGTTAGTTTAGCATACCTTGATTATAACAAATTATGTTAAATTAAATCAAAAATCGCCCAAGAGGACGATTTTATTCAAGCACTCCCCCGTCGTCATTGACAAAACCGACCCTGAATATTAAGCTGTAATCAGAATATTGTGTCTTTAATGGAGGGCAATATTTTTTGTCCCTTACAATTTAGAAAACTAGAAAAACAACCGCAAAAACGAGGAGGTAAATATGGTTATCAGGGCTTACCGTCAAGATCAAACCGAATTTGAACGCTGTTTTAACATTGAAGCCGCCAAACCTTTGACGGCTGAAGAACTGAAAAAATTATACTGGGTTTTGGCTGAAACATTTGAGCCGGAAAAATTCGCTTGTGAACCGTTTTTAGACGGCAAGAACCTAGTGGAAATCGGTCCGCGGCTCAATTTCGCCACCGCCGTTTCCACTAATGCCGTGTCTATTTGTCACGCCGTCGGCCTGACTAAAATCACGCGCGTTGAAATCTCGCGGCGGATAATCTTGGCTCCGGGCTTTAATCGGGAAAAATACATCGTCCAAAATCACGACCGCATGACCGAATACGAATACCTTAAGCCGCTCTCCACTTTTGAAACCGGCATAAAGACTAAACCGGTCATAATCATCCCGGTGCTTGAGCAAGGCGAAGCGGCGATAGCTGCCATTAATGAAGAAATGGGCTTAGGCATGGACGCCTGGGACATCAGCTATTATACCAAGCTATTTAAAGACGACCTCAAACGCAATCCAACCGACGTGGAATGTTTCCAACTTGGCACCGCCAACAGCGAACATTCACGCCATGGATTTTTCAAAGGCAAACAAATTATTGATGGCCAAGAGATGCCTCGCACGCTCATGGAAGTCATCCAAGAGCCGCTCAAACGGCATCTCGGAAACAGCATCATCGCTTTCCATGACAATTCCAGTGCGATTCGCGGATTTAAAATCCGAACGATTATGCCGGAAGAGCCGGGCCGATGCTCTCGATTTGTTAAAGGGCGGGTAATCTATCACCTACTTTTTACGGCCGAGACGCACAACTTTCCTACCGGTGTCGCTCCCATTCCGGGAGCGGAAACTGGCACGGGCGGACGCATTCGCGATACCCATGCGACCGGACGCGGGTCTTTGAAAATTGCCGGTACGGCCGGATTCTGCGTAGGCAATCTCAATATCCCGGGCTATCACATCCCGGGTGAAGATGACGGTACCTGGCCGCATCCCGGCAACCTTTGTTCGCCCCTGGAAATCTTACTGGGGGAAAGTAAAGGCGCTTGGGATTATGGCAATAAAATCGGCGAACCGGTTATTCAAGGGTTCACTCGGACTTTCGGCCTGATATTGCCGGACGGCGAACGCTGCGAATTCCTAAAACCCATTATGTTCACGGGCGGTATCGGTCAAATAGACGACCGCCATATACAAAAAGACCAACCCCAAAAAGGCATGTTAATTGTTCAAATTGGCGGTCCGGCTTATCGCATCGGCCTGGGCGGCGGTTCCGCCTCCAGCATGATGCAAGGCGAAAACAAGGCCGATCTGGATTTTAATGCCGTTCAACGAGGCGACGCGGAAATGGAAAATAAAGTTGACCGCGTCATTCGCGCTTGCGTGGAAATGGGCGACAAAAATCCCATCCGCGTCATCCACGACCAGGGCGCGGGCGGCCCTTGCAACGTCCTAACCGAACTGGTTGATCCGGCTGGCGGAAAAATCAAAATTCGCCTCATCAATGTCGGCGACCCCACTATGTCCGTATTGGAAATTTGGGGCGCGGAATTCCAAGAACGCGATGGCTTCCTGATTTGGGAAGATCGCTTTCAAGAATTTCTGAATATTTGCATTCGTGAACGCGTCAATTGCGAGCTCCTTGGTGAAATTACCGGCGACGGCCAAATTGTGGTCTATGATGAGAATGACGGTTCCATACCGGTTGACCTGCCTCTGGAAAAAATCCTAGGCAAGATGCCGCAAAAAACCTTCGAGTCCGAAACGATTGAAAAAAAATTAAGGCCATTTGAATTGCCCGAGTCATTGACCCTCTATGAGGCGATCAAGATGGTCTTCGCTTTGCCGTCGGTCGGCTCCAAAGAAGGACTCTTAAACCGCGTTGACCGAAGTGTCACCGGGCTTATCGCCCGACAGCAATACTGCGGGCCGGTGCAATTGCCGGTTTCCGATGTGGCGGTAGTGGCGCAAAGCCACTTCGGCCTCACCGGCGCGGCCATTGCCGTCGGCGAACAGCCGATTAAAATGTTGGTTGACGAAGAAGCGGGCGCCCGTCTGGCGGTCGGCGAAATGCTGACCAATATGGCCGGCTCTCTCATCAGTGGACTTTCCGACATCAAGTGTTCCGTCAATTGGATGTGGCCGGCCAAGCTTCCGGGCGGAGGCGCGGCGCTCCATCGAGCGGCTGTTGCAGCCACCGATTTTATCATTAAGCTTCAAGGCGCCGAACCGGATGGCGGCAAGGACAGCTTGTCCATGGCCGCCAAAGTCGGCGAACAAATAGTTAAGTCGCCCGGCCAAATGGTGGTTTCGGGCTATGTCACTATGCCGGACATTACTCGCGCCCTTACTCCGGACATCAAACATCCAGGCAAAAGCCGTTTGATGTTCATCAACCTCAACAAAGACATGGCACAATTAGGCGGTTCGGCCTTGGCGCAAGCTCACGGCCAAATCGGCGACAAAGTGCCGGATATTGACGCCAAAAATCTTCGGTCCGGATTTCAAGCCATACAAAAGCTTCATCGCCTCGGGCTGATCTCGGCCATCCACGATATTTCCGACGGCGGATTCATCACCACGATTTTGGAGATGGCCTTTGCCGGAAATTGCGGCCTGGATTTGAAGTTTAATCAGTATTGGGGTTATGACTGGGCCAGCGCTTTGTTTTTTGAAAATCTGGGCTGGGTCATTGAATACGATCCCAAAGACAAACAAAAAATTCAACAGGTCTTGAAACAAGCAGGGTTCAAAGGTTACTGCCACACCATCGGCCGGACGACAAAAGACAAAAAAGTAACCGTCCGATTTCATGGCGAAGTCCTGCTTGCCGAAGAAATGCAAAAATTGCGCGCTCTCTGGCGGGAAACTTCTTTCCGGTTGGCGGCGCAAGTCGCCAATCCTGTTTGCGTGGATGAAGAACGCGAGGTGGTCTACGACCGGACCGAATTTCAATACGAGGCCAACTTTGACTATCATTGGACCAAGTTTGACCGGCAAATGCTGGAACGGCGCGAAAAACCGAAGGTGGCCATCCTCCGAGAGGAAGGCACCAATGGCGACCGTGAGATGACTTCCGCTTTCTGGCTAGCCGGTTTTGACACCTTCGATGTGTCCATGACCGACTTAATTGGGGGCAAGGTCAGCTTGAAAGAATTTCGCGGTTTGATCTTCCCCGGCGGCTTCTCTTTTGCCGATGTTCTTGATTCGGCCAAGGGCTGGGCCGCAGTCATTAAATTCAACCAGCGCGTGGCGGATGAATTTTCCGCCTTTCTCGCGCGTCAAGACACCTTCGTTTTCGGCGTCTGTAATGGCTGCCAACTTATGGCGCTCTTGGACATGGTTCCATGGCCGGACATCGCCTTGAAAAAACAGCCAAGATTCATCAAAAACACTTCCGGTGTTTTTGAATCGCGCTGGACGAATCTTGTTATTGAACAAGACGACTCCATATTCCTGAAAGGCATGAAGGGATCATTCTTGGGTTGCTGGGTGGCACACGGCGAAGGCAGATTTTATTGCCCGGACCAGACCATTGTTTCTGAAATTTTAAGAAACAGGTTGTCGCCGATAATTTATCAAGGAACCAGCTACCCGGGTAATCCTAACGGTTCGCTCCTTGGGATCGCCGGGCTAATTTCCCGAAACAACCGCTATTTGGCCATGATGCCTCATCCGGAACGGGTGTTCCTGCCGTGGCAATGGCCTCACTGGTCAAATTTGAAAAAAGGCAAAGTCAGCCCCTGGTTCCAGCTTTTTAGGAATGCGCGGAATTGGTGCGACCAAAGCTGAAAGCTCATTAATTTCAAGCCGCGAACTCTTTGAAAAAGGAATTCGCGGCGTTTTTTATGACTTCTTGATTTTTTTAGCTATTTGATATAAGTTTACTTTGAAAAGATTGGGTTGTTCCCGGTCTTTATTCGCACATTTGACATCAAAAAGGAGAAAGACCAATGGAACAAGAAACAATGACTTACGCCGGAACCGGCGTAGATTATGACGCCATGGACCCGTTCAAACGAAAGGCGCAACAAGCCGGAATCGAAACTGTCGGAAACATCTTTCGCCTTGGCCTTGACGAACTTGAGGTGAGTCGAGGCGAGAGCGTCTATCTCGTTGAAACGCCGGATAGCTTTCTGGCCCATGTTGAGGAAGGGCTCGGAACCAAAAACTTGGTAGCCGACGCCATGTATCGGCTGACCGGAAGGACCTACTACGACCATATCGCCCAGTGCGCCGTGGCTATGATTGTGAACGATATGATCACTTTGGGCGCCTTGCCCGTATCGGTAGCCATGCATCTCGCCGTCGGTGAATCTGAATGGTTCAATAATAAACACCGCTATTGGGATCTTGTTGAGGGTTGGAAAAATGCCTGCAACTTGGCGGATTGCGTCTGGGGCGGCGGCGAGACGCCAACCCTAAAAGGCATCGTTATGCCTGGCACCGCGGTGCTTAGCGGTTCTGCCATGGGCATCGTCAAACCCAAAAAACGGCTGATCCATCCCGCCAACATCGGGCATGACGACGTGATTATTATCTTGCCCAGTTCCGGCATTCACGCCAACGGCTTGACGCTGGCGCGAAAAATCGCCGACAAACTGCCAGAAGGATATCTCACCAAATTGTCCGACGGACGAACTTATGGCGCGACGCTCCTTGAACCGACGTTTATTTATGTGAGAGCCATAGAAAAATGTCTGGACCATGGCGTAAATATCCACTACGCCGTCAACATCACCGGCCATGGCTGGCGCAAGCTCATGCGGGCAACCCAGCCGTTCGCTTATGTGATTGAGGATTTGCCGCCGCCTCTGCCGATCTTTGATTTTATCCAAAAACACGGACCGGTAGACGACGTTGAAGCATTTGGCAATCTCAATATGGGCGCGGGCTTCGCCGTTTTCGTGCCAATGAGCGATTTGGAAGAAGCTCTCCTGTCAATCAGATTATCCGGCTCCAATTACGTTTATGTCGCCGGCCATATCGAAAAAAGCGACGAGAAAAAAGTGGTTATCAAACCCAAAAATCTCACCTTTCTTGGGTCTACATTAGCAATAAGGCGATAAACAAAAATTTCTTTCAGCGACTTTGTAAAATAAACAAAGTCGCTTTTTTATTTTTTAAAAAAATAATTTGCTACGCAGCATGCTGCGTAGCAAGATTAGTTAATACACTTTGATTGTATCTTAATGAAGAAGGGCGGGCAAAATTCGCGCGTATCCCCGCCACCCGTCTCCATTTTAATAAATCAACCTCGCGATACGGATCTCTTCATAAGAAAATTTCTCGCCCAAAAATTCTTTGACCGGCGCCAGGCGGAATACGCCGCCCTCGCCAAAGCCCCGCGGCAAGGCCTTGATGATTTTTTCTAACTGCGCCGTCGGAATTCCGTTTGCCAAAAAAGAAAAATCAAAACGCGGATCGCGGCTCTTTATTTTTTCCAAATGGGATATAATCGTGCCCGTCTTTAGCCCTCTCGCTTTGGCAATTTCTTCAATTGACCGGCCAGCCAAAAGGAACTTCTTGGTTTCTTTTTCGGTATCCACTTTTTCTTTTTTTATTTTCGGCTGGCCGGCGCCGATTTTTTCCAAAAAATTTTTTTGGGCCGCTGAAATTTCAGCCAAAGACAAACTGCCCAACTCTTCACCGTGATTTAAAGAATCAGCGCGGAATTTCTTATCATATTCCATCACCTCCTCATTAACCTTCAAGGCCATATCATTTAGACCCAAGAGAGACAGCCCGGCCAAGCTCCGGACGCGAGAGAGCGCCACATAGCCCATCCCCCTTTCAAACGACTGCGACAAATCTATCTGCGCCGCGTCCAAACTCATGCCTTGGCTTTTATGGACGGTAATCGCCCAAGCCAAACGCAATGGGTATTGGGTGATCCGGGCGATGGCCTCGCCACAGTCTTCAATCATCCAATTGGCCTTTTCCACCTCAATCACCTTGCCCGAGACCGTTTTCACCCTGATGCCAAAATCATCACAATCAACCACCGCGCCCAAAGTGCCGTTGGCGTAACCGGCCTCAAAATTATTTTTAACAAACATCACCCGCGCGCCAACTTTGAGCCGCAAAATATCCGGCGCCAAGCAGGTTTTCTTCAAAATTTCCGTCAAATTGCCGCGGCCGCGGCCGGACATTTTATATTCAAAAATCTCGCCGGTAATCTTGGCGAGTTCCCGCTCGTTTTCCGCGTCAACATTGACATTGTGCGAATAAATCTTGGTCGGCTCAATGCCGATCTCCGTCTTTTTGCCGAAACACGATTTCAAACGGCCAAAGATGCTATCGGAAATTTTATCGTCTCTGATGCCGTTTAAAACTTCAATAAATTCAATGTCGCTCTGGCGATGCTGTTCGTCCAAATAACAAATTTTGAGATTCAGATTTTCCCACGCCGGCGAATGATAAGCAAAACGAGCCGGATCTTCGCCCCCGCGACTCACCGGCGGCAATTGAAAAAAATCGCCGCATAAAATCACCTGCAAACCGCCGAAAGGCGCGTCAACTCGCTTGAACGCGCGAATTATTTTATCTATCAAGTCAAGACGAAAATGATGAAGCATGGAAATTTCGTCAATCACTAGAACCTTGGCCTGGTCAAGCCGTTGGCGCAGATACGATTTTTTAACCAAATTGTCTAAATCATGTTTGGATAATTTATCGCGGATGCCCAAGCCGGACCAAGCGTGGATAGTCATGCCGTTCATATGGGTGGCGGCAACACCGGTGGAGGCGGTGACGCCCATAAGGACGCCGCGCGCCTTGAGATATTTGACATATTCATTCAAAAGATGGGTCTTGCCGCTTCCCGCCGCGCCAGTAATAAAAGCATTATGCCCCATTTTGAGTATTTCCAACGCTTGTTTTTGGGTCATGATATAATCTTGTAAAAATTTTAATTTTATTTATGTTTTTACCAACGGTTCTTCCCAGCCAAAACAAGTGGACTGGCCGCGAAATTTTCCAAATGCCTTGGCGCAAGTTGAGTCAAGTTTGACGTATTCTTGAAGCACAATAACCACTTCCTCAATAAATCCGCCAACCGTGCCGTCGGAATCATCAACGCCGCCCGCGCTTAATTTCTTATCAAGCCGCAAAAGCAAATCGACCAACAATTTTGCCGTCTGTTCGCTTATTGGTAATTCTGACACTAATTTTGACAAACGGGCGCATCCTTCAGAAAGCGAATTTTGATAGGCAAACCAAACGCCTTCTCAAAAGTCGGCCCGTCTGTGGCGAATTTAATTTTGTCCAAGTTATAAACCGGCCGCATATTTTATTCTCTTCTCTAAAATTAAATGTCTGTTTTTATACTGATTAAGCGGGAACTACTGTTTCCAATCCTTGATAATAATGCTCTGCCCTTTGGTGGTGATGACAAGTTTTTGTTTTTCTCTGATTTTAAGCTCGTCCGCGATTTCCGCGGGGATGTTGATGGACAAACTCCTCCTGCCCGCGCGCGTAACTTTGCGAATGTATTTTTCCATAGGTTTGTTGTTACGTAGCATGCTACGTAGCAAAATTTATTTAATAATATTTAATTATAAAAAATTAATTTTGATATTTTTCAACCAATCTTTGAATTTGCCCACTAGTCTCTCTGTGATTCATATAAATTAAGCTAAATTTAGACAAATTTGTAAATTATCCACAGCCTCATTGATTTTTAATTTTTTTTATGGTATCATGTATATAAGAAGTAAATCCTCTCGTGTTGGAATACCGTAAGGCGTTCCGTTAAAACGAGGGGTTTTCTTTTTATGGAAACAGTGGACTTTCACCAATAATCTTGTCTTTTATTATTTTATAATACTCATAATCATTAAGTTCATATTTTCTAAATATTGCCCAAGAAATGAAGTCAACCGCCTGCAAACACTTCTCCGTATGCGATGGCTTTATTCTTATTTTAAATCCATCATTACCCCTTTTCGATAAACCGGTAGTCAGATAATCCTCAAAATTTTTCTTTAAAAATTTATTAGTTTCTCTCTGGTCAATGCAAATCAACACTTGATCATTATTTTTAAAATTCTTTTTATTGTATAAACGGTCGAGTAATATATTGGCGGTATAATTATATAAATAACTTTTCTGATTTCTTAAATCGACATAAACTTTACTTTTATTTAATATGAGACAATAAATTTGTAAATCACTGACTTCTGATAATTTTCTTAGAACTCTTTTTCTTGTGGTTGGGTTAGAATCATAAGCATGCAGCTCTCCCACTTTTTTATATTTCTTTTTCAATCCTCGATGGACTTTTTTTACACATTTCTCCACTATGCGATGATTATTGGTTAAAACAATGGTTATAATGAACCAACGGCTTGATCGTTCACTGAATCCCAAATCCCCACTCTCATCTAAAAAAATATAAAACATATCACATGAGTTTACATTTTTGTCTACAGACTATAAGTGACATTTTATGATATAATTTTCCCATTTTCCCTTTAAAAAGTCAATTTAAAAAATTAAAAAAAACGGGTCAGACCTAAGTCTAACCCGTCGTGTCTAACAATACAAATCACCTAATGTGCGTAATATTCTCTGATCACCTCTTCCGCCGGCTTGCCGACGGGAGTGTAATCTTCGTCGCTTGTCCCGCCTTGGTCCAAGGTCGGCTGCCAGTACCACCAGAAGATACCGCCCAGCCAATTTTGACCCCACAAGGTCTCGAGCGCCGCTCGGTAGCAATCGGCTTGCTCTTCCAAGTCCAGCACCTTATACCAAGGATGCTGATTAGTGCCATCGCTGCTCCGGTAGCCGATCTCGGTGAAGATGATCGGCCGGCCGTAAATATACCGAAGCGGACGAAGCTCATCCGCCCGAGACAGCCAAGCGGTCTTCAACTCTTCCAAGGTGGGATTGCTGATGTTGGTGAGTGGATAGTAAGCGTCCACGCCGACATAATCAAGTTCAACCCACCAATCAATGGCCGCCACTTCGCCGTCCCAATTCGCCGCGTAGGTAGTGAGCCCCGAGAAATGCTGGCTGACATACCAAAAGGTATTGAGCCAATCATTGTAGCGAGAAACCGTACCGCCAAGCTCGGTGCCAACGCAAAGCATTTCCACATTCAACTGTTCAGCCAAATCAGCGTAATGAAGAATCATCGCTTGATAGGCGCTAAACCAGGCCTGCCAATCGGTTTCTGTCGTGAAATTAATTTGGCCGCGCCAGTGTCCGGGGTCATTGCTCAAATCAAGATGCGGCTTGAGCATCACCTTTTGGCCGAGTTGATGCGCCGTGTTGACCGCTTGACGGATATCGTCATCGCTGACCGTTTTCTCTGAAGCGATATCAATCGCGGTTGAACTGATCGTTTCTTGATAAGCCGTCACGACGACTGATACCCAATTCGCGCCTAACGCCGCCAGTTGTCCGAGGGCAGCATCACTTTCTGGCGTTTGGTATTCACCGCGCCACCAAGAAGAGTAATTCATCCCTTTCATGAAACCAGCGGGCGCCGGCGGAATGGTTGGCTCAAGCGGCCAGGCGCCTGATTCCATCACGACATAAGCGCCGTTTGGACTGCCATAAGCCACGATTGCTTTGCCGTTGGGAGCCAAAGCCATAGAAACTGAATTATAAGCTTGACCTGAACCGACGAGCATTTTGGTGTTCCACCCCTGACCGTCATATTCAGCTAAATAAAGGTTGCAAAAGTAAACTCTTCCTCCTTCAATCAACTCGCTATGTTCTATGTCAACATAAGCAACGCGAGGTAAATCAGTGCCAGAATGAATGGCGATGGAAGTGTCCAAAATCGACTGCCCCGAAAGAGTGGCAATTTCATTTTGCCAACTTTGGCCATCCCAATGGCTGTACCTCAAACTGTAGCCCGATGCCGACGACTGACCACCATGACTGATTCTTGGATAGCCGGTAATGGTTGAATAGGCCAAAGATTGACCGACACCCACGGAGTCTCCATCTTCCTCTACTATTCCCCCGCCTACCGACCCATAAAATCCTAAGCCAGACGGATTTCCAGTCCAGCCAAAGGTCTGATAACTGCAACCAACCGTACCGGTGATTGGGTCAAACTTGGCTGACTCCAAAGAGGCATCAGCCCAAGACACAACCCCGCCTATCCATCCTGACGCGTCCGTATAGTCGGCTCGGTAGAGATTCCAGTCGACCCCCACAGTATTGAAAAAAATGGATATTTTGGGAATAGTGTCGGTGTAATTGGGGTTGAAGACAACCGAGCAGTTGAATTCATTGGAATAAACAAACTCTTTCTGCCAGCCAGAGTCAGTCAGGCGAGCGCAATACAAATTGGTAGTTATTTCGCCTCCGTCCCAATAAGCGATAATCGGTTGACCTCGATCGTCGAAGGTAAGCGAACACTGACGATTGGTGTAGATATTAAAGCCGGTATCAATCTCCTGCACTTCCCAGCCAGCACCCGCCAATTCGGCATACATTAGCTTGAATTCCGTCTCACTAATCCGGTCTATGTAAGCGACGGCGAGTTTCGGCAAGTACGGATCCAGAGCCAGACTGACTTGCGGCGAATTGGTGCCGCCGATTTTTACCGGTGATCCGAAGTCACCCAGTCTGACAATGACCGTTCTAATTGCCGGTGTCGCCGCATTGCCACTGGAATCGCTGACATTATAAGTGACAGTGTAGGTACCAGCCGTAGCAGTGTCCACGGTGCTGGTCACGATGATGTCGGCCGTGAGGTCGCCATCGTAGTTGTCATTGGCCGTGGCGCCGGCATCCACATATTCCACTCCGAGCGGAGTCGTCACCGGATTATCACTAATAATGGTAATCACCGGCTTGACTCTGTCCACGACATAGACCGTTCTGGTCGCCGTCGCCGTGTTGCCCGACGAATCGGTGACCGTGTAGACGACATAGTAAGTGCCGACCACCGAAGTATTGACATTGCTTTGGACGGTAACCGTCAAAGCGCCGTCATGATTGTCAATCGCGGTTGCTCCCGCGTCGACATAAACGCTGCCGACTTCGACTGTCACCGGGTTGCCATTACCCATTTGGATATTGGGAGTGCGGTCTTCGCCTTCTCCCTCGCCTTCGCCTTCGCCACTCACCCTTTCGAGTGGCACAGTCACGCTCCCCAAAAACCCTTCACTAAGAATAATGCTTTGGCCGTCTTGGCTGTATCGCATATCGTGATAATAATCTGGGTGTTCTCCTCTCGCATACAATTCATTACTGCCGATTTGATATTCCGTAACTACGGAAATCGGTCCAGAATAATGATACATAAACGCGATTCTTTGCGAATCGGGCGAAAACGCCATGCCTTTCAAAAGCGAGCCAAAACCGGCATAGCGAAAAACTTCTTCGCCGTCCGTAAGAATAACCACATCACTTTGCTGTTTTTGGGCTTGATAGTAATTGTCGGGTGTTCGGATTCTCGCGCCGTCGGTCACATCGCCGTTGGGCGAGCCGACATTAATCGGAATCGAAGGCGGACACCCGTAAAGCATCAACACCGCCAAACACAAGGCCACTGCCGCGATTATCTTTATTGTCGTTTTCAACGTCGTTCTTTCTATCTTTTCCATGACTCTACCTCCTTGCCTCGCCATAGGCGGGCTTTTTTTGTTAATAACCACTAATTGTCAAAGACCGATTCCGGAGACCATCTCCAGACACCTTCGGTTTACTCCTATTTGAATAGTTTGTCAAAATTCCGTTCATTATCTCAAATGCCACTCCTACTTTCTCTACCTTGCTATTGTACACACTGCGCCAGTTTTTTTAGATGGTTTAATTTGGATAAAAAAGAGTCCAACGGGGTTTTAGCCATTGGACTGGCAGATCTGAAACTTTTTGTTTAATTAGTAGGAAACTTACCGAAATAAGCGAGGAAAAGAACTAAGCCGAAGATGATTATAAATGATTTATCAAGACAATCCCTTCACCTATATCACCTTGACTTCTCTTAAAATCTAATCTAAGCTTTCACTAGAAGTCTAGATTTGGTGTCTAGATATGGCAAGTTCCTTAACAAGGAGGACCAAAAATGAAAACAACGATTTGCCGGATGCTGATGGGTTTAACGCTGATTCTATTGTTCAGTTACCCATATTCTTGGGCCCAAGAAACCCACAAGTTATTTATTGATTCACTTCCCCGGGGGGCAAAGGTTTGGGTAGCTGACAAGACCAAGCTCCCAGAAAAAATTGATTGCCCTCAAAGTGAAGAATTCTACAAAGGCATCACGCCGCTGGTCGTAGAGGTGAAGCCGGCAATATACGCCGTCCATATTCAGGTGCCTCTTACGGCCTTCGCGCTTTCCAAGCCGGCCAACACTATTGTTGAAAAGTTTGCCGAAGAATTCATGAAGCAGCAAGAAAGGGGCCCCTATTATCTCGGCGGAGGAGTCGAAAGCCCATTCCTTTGGTGCGGCAGCAGCACGACCACTTATAACTATGAAGAAACGTCGGCTAAACCCGTTGCCTTGGGACACCTCTTTTACGCTAACTGCGAGAAAGGTGATGCGCGAATGGTCGGTATTTGGTGGCCGAAAGGCTTGTCCTTTGAGGATATGGAACCTCTAATGCCTCCGGAGAAAGAATCGTTCACAGTCGAGCCAGGCCCGATTGGTACGCTTACCAACAAATACAAGCTTAGCGGTGACAACCTGAAGAAGGTGGTTAATTCGCTAAAACGATCCGGAATGGCGATTCTTTCATTCGATGATCCCTTTGGCGAACCATGGAAAGTGAACCTGGTTTTTTACCTTGGTCCGCCATCTGAACACAGCTTTTCGGTCGTCGTCGGCAAAGAGCCCAAAGTGAAAGAAAAATAGTCCCAAATAATAAGAAGGAAAAACGGACTAAAACCTCAATGTCCTGTCCAATCACACGGTTGGCAGGACTTTTTTCTTTTCCTTAATTCCATCACTATTTCAAACCTTACCCTACTTCCTCTATGCAGTATTTGAACACCACCAAGTTTATTTATTGCATTGCCAAACAGTTAACCCCTCCCATGGGGAGGATAAAAGCTTAAAAAAAGCTTTTATACCACCCCCTGGCGGCGGTTAAAAGATCGGGGGGCAAGGCCTGACTGCGCCGGTAGGCGTGAAAGCCATATTTTTTTGTTAATGACGGCCGCGGGCGTGGAAGCCAGGCCTTTGTTTTATAAAAAAAGCCCGTTGAGGGGCTTTGGTTGTTGGGATAAAACATAATAACTACCTTTGACCAACGCTGACTCCGACAAATTTCTGACCCTTGGCGATGAACATCGCCAAAAAAAATGGTTTGCCAGAAAAAAGCAGTCCTAGAGCCATCATGGCCATAAAGAATCATTAGATATCCTTTTGACCATAAATCTTGATCAGTTTTGCTTTCCGGTTTTTGTTGATTCAAAATCTGAACGATATAATAATTGGTGTTTCGCAGGTTTTCATTGAGCTGATCGAACTTTAATATCAAAAGGTAATTCTGCCAACCGATAGCAATGGTCAAAAAGATGATTAAAAGGAATGCCACGGCCACATAACCATTTTTTATCTTTTGCAATATAGCTTTCACCTCCCTTGCCTCGCCGTATCCGCCAGCTGGCGGAGAAGGCGGACTTTTTTGATTAATAACCACTAATTGTCAAAGACCGATTCCGGAGACCATCTCCAGTCACTTTAGGCATAATCCTTTTTTGGACAAATGTCAACAAAAAAAACAGAGCTTTCGCTCTGCCTTCTAAATCAAGCCGATTATTTACCGTCAAAACATTTCTTGCAATACTGCAATTTATTTTTTGTCTTGCCGTCTTGAACCAGTTCAAATAAAACATAGGACTCTTTCCCGCATTTCTGGCAATACCTTGATTCGCCGGTAACAAACTTCCTTACTCCGGTTAGTTTGGTTTTAGTTTTTTCCATATTATTTTTTTCCGCCGGAGGCGGATTTTTTAGTTTTTATTTTTTTCGGGACAATTTTAACTGAAGCTTTCCCGGCTTTATCTTTTTTTGCCGTCGCCGTCTCTTCTTCTCTGTCCGCTGGCAAAGAAACGGTCGGATTTAACGCTCGCAAAATCTTATCCAGTTTTGAGTTTAAAATTTCAAATTGTTCTTTGAATTGGTCGGGGGTCTTGGCCGAAAATTTACTCCCTTTATCAAAACACTGGCTGCAGTAGACCGGCTTGTCGCCAGTCGGTCGAAAAGGAACCTCGCATTTATTACCGCACTTGCTGCAAACCGCTTCAAACATCCGCTTGTTGTCAGAATCTGACCTTTGGTAATTCTTGGCGCCCGGCCCGGCCGAATTCGTTTTGCCGTGTTTGCCAAAGCAGGTACGGCAAAAAACCGGACGATCGCCGGTCGGCCTAAACGGTATCTCGCATTCCTGGCCGCATTCGCTGCAGACGGCTTGGTGCATTTGGGGCCTTGGGCCTCGGCGGTCGCCAAAATCTCGCCTTTCAGGCCATTTATCCCCTCTTGACCCGCCCGATCTATTGCTTCTATTATCTCTATTAAAATTTTTCATGATTTATTTCAGTTGGTTTAATTCGCTTGCTAAATTTTACCTCTTTTTGGCTAAAAAGTCAACTGATTTGTCAAGAATGAAAATTTTTCATCTTGACGCTGACCGATAATTTTGCTATCATATTTATTAGTTGATTAAAATATTCCGCGATAGTCCCGGACGCTTGCAGTCGGGATCCCGATTTTGTCTTCGGCAAACATCGGGACTTGGTGACATCTTTAACAACCTATATTCCGCGATAGCTCAATGGTAGAGCAACCGACTGTTAATCGGTAGGTTACTGGTTCGAATCCAGTTCGCGGAGCCAAACAAAAACAACGCCCTTGCGGCGTTGTTTTTGTTTTATATTTTACCAATTACGAGTTACCAATTACCAGTTGCTCGTCGTTTAAAAATCTTTCAATTTTTCCACTCCTTTAATCTTTTCAATTTTCTCAAGCGCCTTCGCTTCAATCTGCCGGATGCGCTCGCGGGTGACGTCAAATTCCTGCCCCACTTCTTCCAGCGTGTGCGCCACGCCGTCTTTGAGGCCGAAACGCATTTCCAAAACTTTCTGCTCTCTCGGCGTGAGCTCGGAAATCACCTGCTTCACGTAATCGCGAAGAATCTGGAGCGCCGCGGCGCGGTCGGGACTGACCGTCTTCCGATCTTCAATAAAATCTTCCAAAACGCTGTCTTCGCTGTCATCGCCCACCGGCGTGCCCAAAGATATCGTCTCTTGCGATATTTTTATAATATGATTAATTTTAGTAATCTCCTCTCCCATCTCCGCCGCGATTTCCTCGGGCATCGGCTCGCGACCCAAATCCTGCACCAAGCGCCTTTCCACCTGCTGAAACTTATTGATGTTTTCCACCATATGGACGGGAATCCGAATCGTGCGCGACTGGTCAGCCAAAGAGCGCGTAATCGCCTGCCTAATCCACCAAGTCGCGTAAGTGGAAAATTTATATCCTTTGCGGTAATCAAATTTGTCCACCGCGCGGAACAAACCAATATTGCCCTCTTGGATGAGATCTAAAAGCGACAAGCTCTTGCCGGTGAATTTTTTAGCGATAGAAACCACTAAGCGTAAATTGGATTTGATGAGCTTGTGCTTCGCCTCGATGTCTCCCTGCTCAATCCGCTTCGCCAAAGCGATTTCTTCTTCACCCGATAAAAGCGGCACGCGGCCGATTTCCCGAAGATACATCTGGATGGAGTCGGCGGAGATATCGCCCAAGCCAACATCAAGACTAGCCAAAAATTTACTTTCTTTGGCCTTCTTCGCCTTGGTCTTCGGCTTTTCTTCAATTGTTTCTTTAGTTTTCGGTTGGATCAAAAAACCGCCGCTTTCCTTGACGCTGACACTGGCCGCGTCAAGATCCGCCAGAAGCTCCTCATAACGGATAAGATACTCCTCGGGCTCGGGCATCGCCATCAAAATTTCCTGCTCGGTGACAAAGCCGCGCAGCCGACCCTTTTTGAGCAAAAAGGTAATCGCTGCCTCATCGGGTTGAGGAGCGATTCTGACTATCCTTCCGGCTTTAAATTTTTTATTTTTGCGGGCGCTTTTTTTGTGCCGCCCGGAGATTGGCTTTTTCTTCGGCCTTTTTTTGCCGAGAGTTTTAGGTTTAGCCCGATGGGCCAAGTGTTTCGTTCCTTTGCGGGAGCGTGATTTTTTGATCCTGTCCTTGGTGTGGGACATTTAAAATAAATTTTATATTCTTAAAAATTACAACGCGCTTCTTTGTCTAATGAGTTCGCAGAGTTCAGCGTAAACTTTATCCACCGCTTCTCTCGCGCCTCGCCTTTCCGCCTCTTCCAAATCCAATTGGAGCTGGTCAATCTTTTTTTTGAAAAAATTATTCGCCGCGATTTTTACCAGCATCGCCCATTCCGCTTTGGCGTCATTTTCTTCCAAGACGGCGAATTCGTCCCGCGCCATCAAATAAGATTCATTGAGCAAATTATTGGACTCTTCGGAAGCGTTAATCTCTTCAAAATAATGAAGAAGCTGGTCAAACAAATCAAAATCCTCCTTATCGTCGAAAGAGCCGCTGTTTTTAGTATAAAACATAACTAAATCTTTGTAAATATTCCCCAGCCGGCTTTCTTGCCAGAATTCCGCCGCCGGCCCTTCGGAAAGTTCGCCGAAAAATTTCGGGAAAGCCAAAATGATGGCGAGCGTCCTCTTGAATAACACGGCGTCGGCGTCGCTAACGATCACTGACCGTTTGGCCGATTCTTTGGGCGCGCGGCGTCGAATTTTATTTTTCAAAATCAATTCCCTTAAAATCCCTTCAGAAACGGATAATTTCTGCGCCAATTTCCTGACCCAATAATCTCTCTCCACCGGATTGCCCAAACCGCTGATTTTTTGCAATAAAAATTTCGCCGCTTTTTTCTTACCCTCGGGACTGGCCGGGTTAAAATTCTGCCAAGCGAAAGCAAAATAATATTCCATCGCCGGCCGAGCGGACAGGATCGCCTGCCGCCAATCATCGGGGTTGTTCTGGACGCATTCGCCCGGGTCTTTGCCAAAAGGCAGGGTGATGACTTTGACATCCATCTCTTCCTCAAGCGCCAAATCAATGCTGCGCTCGGCCGCTTTGAGCCCGGCTTCATCCATATCCAGAGCGAGCGCGAGATTATTGGCGTATCTTTTCAAAATCCTGATTTGGTCGATCGTGAGCACGGTGCCGGAAATGGAAACCACATTTTTGACGCCTATTTGATGAGAGGGCAAGACATCCATGTAGCCCTCCACTAAAACGCAAAGATCATTTTGCTTAACCGCTTCTTTGGCTTGATAGAAGCCGTAGAGAATCGCGCTCTTGTTGTAGACGGCCGTCTGCGAAGTGTTGATGTATTTCGCCGGTTCGTCGCTTTTGAGCGTCCGGCCGCCGAAGCCGACTGCTTGGCCGTGAAGATTCAAAATGGGAAACATAATTCGGGCGCGGAAGCGGTCGTAAAAACCGGCGCCTTGATTTTTTGGCACCGCGAGTCCGGCTTCGCTGATTTCCCTTTCCGAGAATCCTTTTTTCGCCAGGAATTTTATCAAATCGTCCCACGATTCCACGGCGTAGCCCAGACGATAATCAGAAATCGTCTCGTCGCTTATCCCCCTTTGTTTCAAATATTCGCGTGCCTCGCCGGCCAAGGGTGATTCCAATAAAACTTTGTGCCAATATTTGGCGGCGAGCTCGCACAAATCAATCAGGCGATTTTTATTACTTTCTTCAATCGGCGACTGGCGACGCAAAACGACGCCGGCGCGTTGGGCTAAAATTTTCAACGCTTCAGGAAATTCCAAATTTTCAATTTTCATCAAAAAAGTAAAAATGTCGCCACCCTCACTGCAACCAAAACAGCGCCAAATCTGCTTTTGGCGATTGACCATGAAAGACGGGGTCTTCTCATTATGAAAAGGGCAGCGCGCCTTGAGGTTGGCGCCCGCCGGAATAAGCTTGACGTATTCGGAAATAAAATCAACCAAATCAAGCTTTGATTTGATTTCGTCGGTTTCTTGGCTCATGGTTGGTAATCGGTAACTGGTAACTGGTAATTAATAATTTTTATCCCCTCTTCTCTTCTTTTAATAATTTCACTTTTCTTTTCGCGCCCCGATTATAGCCGACGGCTTTTCCATCCGAGCGGACGACGCGGTGGCAAGGGATTTTCGGGTCGTAATTTTTGTTCAAGATGTTGCCGACAGCGCGATAGGCCTTTGGCCGGCCGGCGCGCTTCGCCACCTCTTTGTAGGTCATCGTCTCCCCTCGCGGAATCTTGGCCACAACCGAGAGGACTTTTTGAAAAAAATTATTCATTTCGGTGTGCGTTCGAAAAAATTCGAACAGATTTCGCCCAAAATTTGTAGGGCGGGCGGAATTCCCCCCAAACCCCCCTTCCGCCCGCCCGCAGAAGCGACCCTTTCGAATTGGACGATTTCAAGTTTTTCGTTCCGCTTTTAGCGGAACTCCAAGCTTTGCTCGGTTTGGCGGCAAATTCTTTTTATCCTTTTGTTAGTATATCAGGTTCTTTCTGTCTGAGAAAATCTTGGAACAATCCTTTTTGGTTCGCCAGCTCATCATATTTTCCCTGTTGCACAATTTTTCCTTTTTCAAAAACCAAAATTCTATCGCTATTTTTGAGCGTTGTCAGTCGGTGAGCAATTGTAATGGTCGTCTTATCTTTGAACAATTGCTCAATGTTTCTTTGGATTTTGGTTTCGTTTGTGTTATCAAGGGCAGAAGTCGCCTCGTCAAGTATCAACAACTCTGGCGATTTGAGTATCAATCGTGCAATAGCGAGTCGCTGTTTCTGTCCACCGCTCAAATTATTTCCATTCTCGGCGACTCTGCCCGGTAGTCCTCCAAGCGAATTTTTTATCTCCTCATATAAATTCGCTAGTTTTGCCGCTCTAACAACTTCTTCATCGCCTATATTTTCTCGCTCGCAACCATAGACGATGTTGTCTCGTATCGAACCCGAAAATATATGCGTCTTTTGTGGCACATAGGCGATACAGTCCGCAATTTCCTCTCTACTTACCGTGTCCAAATTCTTGCCAAAAATTTCTACCTTTCCGGAATAGCTATGCACCAATCGTAATAGAATTTTTATGAGCGTAGATTTACCGCAACCAGACGCACCAGCTATGCCGATTTTCTCTCCGTTCTTGATAACGAAATTGATGTCTTGCAAAACTGGCGAATTTTCATATTTGAAAGATAGCTTACTTATCTCTATTGCATCGATGTTGTTTGAGTCAAATCTTTCCTTACCCTGTGCCTGGAAAGAAATATCTCTCGGCTGATTGAGCAAGTCATACAAATCATTTACCCTAATTGAACTTTCGTGAGCTTCATCAAGTATTCTATGAATTTCACGCAAAGGTCCCGTTATACTCATAAACAAAATGGAGTAAACAAGAATATCACCTTTTGTGATTATTCCCTGTGCCGCGAGAAAAATTGAAAGAGAAATTACTAGGACATAGAAAAATGCCTCATTGAGGTATTTTCCGGAATCAAACAACGCCATGAAAATATGATGCCGGATTTCTTTTTTTCGCATTGCTTCGGCGACTTCTTCAACTTTCGCCACTTCTTGATTTTCAGTATTCAACGCTCGTACTGTTTCTATACCGCCAAGCATTTCAACGACCGCGCCGTCAATTTTTTCCTTTCCACGCAATAGTGCGACTCTTATTCCTTTCTGCGAGGAAACCTGCCACACGATGATAAAAAGCCCCACCGGAATTACCAAAACCATTACGCTAGCCAGCAATGGTTTTTGAGTTAGTGCGATAGCAATTGCGGCTAGTCCGCTGAAGAAAACCGGAAAAAAATCTAGAAATCCGAGTTTGATAATTTTTATCATTCCTTGAATTGATCTAAAAATTCTTCCATGCAAAGAGCCAATTTGTTGTTGATTGATGTTTGCAATATCTGTTTTGAGTAAATGTTCAATGACATTCACCGTCTGCTTTTTGTCAGTTTGTGTCGCCACATTTTCAACAAAATATTTCCTCACAATAGTTAGAGCTTCGCGTACAAGAATTATGCCGATTATCAAAGCGATAAACGGGATCGCAATACTCAAATCAAAATTTTCTGCCCCGACAAGCTTATCCACCAAACGTCCCAAAATGACGGCGGGCAAGTTGGTGAGAACTCCGGTAATGAGCATAAGAATAGACGCAAAAACTAGCGCGGTTTTCTCGGGCTTTTCCATAAGCCGCAAAGTGCGCCTGAATCCGTTTAGTATTTCGGAAAATTCTTTGTTCATAGGCTTATTTCATTAAATCATCAAGACTAATTCCTAATCCTTTAGCAATCTTCATAACTGTTTGAATTGAGGGCTTGGTGATGACATTTGTTTCAATCTTGGTCAGCGTTGTGTAGGGAAGATCGGATTTTCTTGCCAATTCGTCCTGCGTTAATCCCTGCTTATTTCTAAGTTGTTTTATCTTATCCCCAATAGTTTCGTTATTGTTTTGACTTTTCATAGTTTCCTAAGTATGATAGTATTAGTATGGGTGCTTATCTAACCCTTCATAAATATGATAGCAAATTTTATAAATTCAATCAAATTAAAAATGAAGAAAGCCCGCTTTTGGCCCAAAATGAAGTTCGAGCCGATATTTTTTCAGGTTCTT
>JBBTQN010000018.1:0-34544 GCA_038065695.1 Patescibacteria group bacterium
GATATAATCCGGCTTATTGGGATAAAGACAGGAATAATCCGGTGAATTTTTAAAAATAAAAGCGGCCTCGCGCTGGCGGGGCCGTTTGTTTTTTAACTCTGGTTATCGGGTTGGGGTTTACTCTGGCATTGCTTTGACTGAATTGAGTAGAACCTCCAAGCTGGCTTGAGCAAAGGCCTCATTAGCTCTTCTGGTTTGAAAAAATAACATCCATTTTTCCTCGTCGGGTAGTGCGAGAAATTCCTCCTTCGTAATTTGCAGCAAGTCCGACATATTCATCCCTCCTTTTTCTTTTCATCTCTTACCACTTCGGCTACCAAACGCGCTTTATCAAGCTCGGTCAATCCGTTTTCTCGATGATGGTTGAGCCGGTGCTGTTCTATTTCTTGGCGCATCTCATCGATTTGCTTCTTGGCGTCCAAAAGGCCGGTGGTTTCTTCAAAACCAAGCAACCTTAGAATTAGTAGAATTGCATCATTATGGATTGATAATGCTTGCTCTATTGATGTCTTAAAGTATGCTTCCGATTTTTTTTTAATCTCGAATGCAAGTATATCAAACGCTTCTTCTCCATACAAAGCAATAAATTTTTCTTGTGTCATTTTCCGCCTCCTTTCCTTGTGGTAATTATTCGATTCCACTCTTTTATTTTCCGTCTTATCTTTCGGGCGTCTTCTCGGTTGCAACAGGTAATTTTCGCTTTGCCCGGCGCCTTAGCGGCTTCTATGGATGCCAATGGCAGGTCCATAGCTTGAAAAAAATTTTTCATAAAACCGACAAAGGCGGGCAACATATTAGAATCATCTACTTTACAGAAAAATGTTGTGGTTTGTCTTTCCTCAAACTGAACTTGCAAGCTCATATCCTTTCCTCCTTTTGGGTTGAAAAACCATCCGGTTAGTGATAAAATGAACTGAATGGATAATAATTGATTTTATTAAAAATGTCAACCGGTAATTTCTGGTTAAAACTTTTGTCCGCCTCTGGCGGAAAAAAACCGATTTTAGCCCTCGCGCCCATGGCCGGCGTGAGTGATTCGGCGTTTCGGCAAATCTGTAAAGAACAAGGCGCTGATGTGGTCTACACTGAAATGGTCTCGGCTGACGGCCTTTTTCACGAGGGCAAAAAGACCTTGGAGTTTTTGAAATTTGCCAAGTCGGAGCGGCCGATTGTCATCCAGCTTTTTGGCAAGTATCCGGAAAAATTTGCCAAAGCGGCCAAGATTTGCGAGGAGACCGGCTTTGACGGCATTGATATTAATTTCGGCTGTCCGGCCCAAAAAGTTGCCGGCCATGGCGGGGGAGTGACGTTGATGCGCGACTTGCCCAAATGCCGGGAAATAATTGAAGCAACTATAAGAGGAACAAAATTGCCCGTGTCGGTCAAGTTGAGGTCGAGTATTGGTGTCATTGCGAGCGCAGTGAAGCAATCCCATGGGATTGCTTCGGTCGCTTCACTCCCTCGCAATGACAGTAAGATCACCGCCCTGGATTTTATCAAATTTATGAAAGACCTGCCTATCGCCGCGGTGATGATTCACGGCCGGCCTTATGAAAAACCGTTTGACGGCGAAATTGATTTTAAGATGATAAAGGCGGTCAAAGATTTTTATAAGAAAACAAAAACTGTCGTTCTGGCCAACGGTGGCATCAAGACGCCCGAAGATGCTAAAATAATATTAGAAAAAACCGGCGCCGATGGCATCGGCTTAGCGCGCGGACTTTACGGCCGGCCCTATCTTTTTTCCCAAATAAAAAATTTTTTGAAATCTGGAAAATACAAAGCCGCCACTCAAAAAGAAATCATCAAAATAATTTTACGCCACGCCGCCTTAGCTGAAAAAGCCAAAGGCGAGCACGGCCTCATAGAATTGCGCAAGCATCTCTTGTGGTATGTCTCCGGCTGGTCAAATGCCAAAGAGCTCCGAAGCAAACTGGTCAGAGTGGAAAAAATCAATGAAATCAGGGCAATTTTTAAGGGTGTTGACAACTAACAGATAAAGGTATAAGTTTAAGTATTGAAGTAGGTTCTTTAAAAAACAAATGGAAAAAGAAAAAAGAGGAGGAAGCGGAATATGAGAAATAAAGAGTTTGTCAGGTCAAAAACGGTTGAATGGATCCAAGCCATCTTGCTTTATGCGGGTATGGCTTTGGTCACTTTTTTAGGTTGTTATTGGATCGGCTATTTTAACAAGGGAGTAAAATCCGGCGCGTTTCAGACAGTTTTTGAAAGTGTCGGCGGCCTGAATCATTTTACTTTGGTATTTTGGCTTAGCGCCGCTGTAATTATGATTCTCGCAGGCGGCATGGTTTTACTGATGTTCAGGGGGTTAAAAAGAACCGCCGGTTATTTGAAGGGCAGGGCGGGATTTTCCGCGGTTAGTGACGCTTCGTTGGCTGTCAGCCGTTGGTCCTTGTCCGACCAGTTTGATAAATATGTCAGGGAATTCGGCATTGAAGTAAAGGAATATTTTAGTGATAGGGAACAGAAAAATCCTGAAATAAAAACCATTGACATTAACCAGGACATTTTGAATAATTGCCTGCCGGCGAATTTGGCCCGGCTCCTGGCTCGTCTGTTTTCCCGCAAATGGGAATGCATCTCGCCACATCTAAGCGATTCGTCGAATATTTTCCATCATTTGGCCGACCAGCTTTTAGATGCTTGGCCAGAAGAAGCGGTAGATAAATTCGTCGGATCAATGTATGATCAGGAGATTGAACTCGGCCACTATTTGGGAGAAGCGGTTGACGATCGGAAAGTGGCGAGAGAATATCTTGCCTACAAGCGGGATATGGAAGAAAAGATAGCCCGACTTAAAGAAGCCCGACAGAAGCAAAGGGAATTGAGAATGTTTGAACAGCAGAAAAAGGAAAACAGTTTGGGTCGGCAATTTGTCGCCGTCAACCATTTAGTTAATGGCGGTTCGCTCTTAAAGTTATGGTTGATGAGAATGGGGCTTATCAAGCCATCATCGCAGTCGGTTTGAAAACTCGGCGTTCACCATTGGTGGGCGCCTTTTTATTTTTGCCAAATTTAAACGAAATATCCATATTTTATATAAAATATGGCAGTCCACCCCTTGACAAATTCTGTGGATATGATATAATGGTAATGCTTAAGGTTTAGAGTGTGGGGTAATGCCGGATTGGGAAACCCGGCAGTAAGGGCGGCAAGCCAATGTTGGGGGAAGAAAGCTGTTTTTCCCGACAGTTCCCAGCAAGCTTGTACACTCATAAATCAACAGCGTCTCTCGCGCACATGAGGGATTTTTGACGCCTACCCGGGCCCTTGCGACAGCCACCCCGATGGCGGCTGGGCATTCGAAAAACGCTAAAAAAAAGCCGGTAAGGGTGCGTAAATCCGGCAACAATCATCGGGGCAGTCTGCGTGTTTCGCGGATATCGTACGCGAATTTGCTCCGAAAAAAAGAGGGGACAGCCAGTGGCCGTCGTAGCGATTCCGCATCTCGCGGCGCATAACGACGTCCTTTAGCTGGCTGTCCCGTCCATAGTTCTTTCTCCGGTTTTTCCGGTTTACCCCATTAAGTAAAAAATCCTGAAAGGATTTTTTGGCAACGAAGTTGCCCACTTAACGGGGTTTAGATTTTGGAGGACAAGCCCTCCGACAACATCTCAAAGGCAGTTCACTAGTTGTGACTGCCTTTTTCTTTTTATCCAGCACCTTCCCTTATAGTTTTTTTCTCTATGGGAAGGTGCTGGATTTGTTAAAAAAATCCCGTTTACAACGGGAATTTTTTATATAAAAATCTTAACAATATAGCAAGGTGACAATTTAACAATTTAACAGTTTAACAATTTCCTCTTGATTCTTTGGGATTGCTTTGGTCGTTTCACTCCCTCGCAATGACAATTTAAATCACAGCCACTTCTTCCTCTTAAAAAACAAAAACATTATCAAAGCGCCGCAAAGCATAATGCCGATTACCATCCAAAAGCCGTTGGGATCGTTTATGAAAGGCATGCCGTTTACCGCGTTCATGCCAAAAATTGAGGCCAGCAAGGTGAGGGGGAAGACGACGACGGAAAAAATCGTGAGCGTTCGCATAATGTCATTAAGTTTGAAAGTGAGGAGTGAAGTGTTGGTATCTTCAAGCGCCTCAATTGTTTCTTTTTGGTTTTGGAGGATTTCCCAAATACTTTTAGTGTGTTCAATTAAGTCATGATAATAAATCTTCATTTTTTCGGCATTGAGAAATTTCGTTTTTTCACCGGCTAAATGCTGGATAGCGCTCTTGTGCGCCTCGATTATTTTTCTGAAATTCAAGATATTTCTTTTGGTGTAGAGGATTTCCGTCACCATCCGCCTCTCGTGGCCGACAAAAATATTTTGTTCGGCGCGCTCGACATCCAAGCTGATATGGTCCAAAATCGGAAAGCAGTATTCTTGGAGCCGGGAAATTATTTCATAAAGGAAAGAAGCGTTCGTGCCGTCCAAATATTGCTCGCAATAAAACGGGTCGCTGGCGCAAGAATTGGCGAGTTCAATCATCGGCTTTAAATTGTTTTTGTGTAGGGTGATCAAATAATCGCGGCCGATGAAAAAATCAATTTCCTCCGGCACGATTTCCCTGGTTTTACTGCTATAAACCGGAAATTGGAGGATGAGAAAACAGTAATTTGACCGCTCAAAAAATTTGGGTCTCTGGGCGTATTTGGCAGCCAGCGAATCAGCCAAATCCAATTCATTGAATTTGAATTTCTTTTTGAGGTAATTAAGCTCCTTTTTTTGAGCGTTAATGATATTGATCCAAACCAGTTGGCCTTTTTTCGCCTTGAATTGGGAAATGTTATTGGTCACCTTTGTTTTGAGTTATTAACAATAGTTATATTATAGCATAAAGATGGCGGGATGTGGTATAATGTAATTAAGAAATTAAGAAAATAATAAATTAAGAAATTAATTAAAAAATTAAAAATGCCGTCGCCATTAAATCCTAATCAATTTGAACAAAAAAAGCCGGAGGTTTACGCACCCAGGCCGGAATTCGGTCTGATTCCAGAAAAACAGGGCGAGTTGCGGGAAATTACCCCGGAAAGATTGGCGCCGACGGAAAGGCGTCCAGCCGAATATGGCGCGGCAGCGGCGCCGGCGCCGGCAGCTTATCAATGGGGAGAAGAAAAATATCGCCAAGTGGAAAATATTTTGGAAGAAGATTTGGGCGAGATTTATTTCCAGCTTAATCCGCTTGACCAGCATAAATTCAAAGTCAAAGGCGAGGAAATCACTCGCGCCATTTTGAAAATTATCTCCCAACCGAAAGTTAAAATCAAAAAAATCATTGAGCTGATTAAGGACTGGCTCAAGCTCATTCCCGGCATCAATCGGTTTTTCTTGGAGCAGACGGCGAAGATAAAAACGGACAAGATATTGAGTTTGCGTAAAATGGAATAATTATTTCCGTTATGGATTTCGGCCTGCCTTCGTCACAATTTGACATTTCTTTGAGCCCTGATTATTTCAGTGTGATTTTAGTTTTCGCCGCGATTTTTGTCGGTATTGTTTTCGTCGTTTTTTTAATTCTTTTTATTCTAAAAAAAGTTTTATCTTCGCCGATGGCAATACCTTCAAAATACCGGCGCAAAGTTTTTATCCTTTCGGTGCCTCAAAGGCCTCTGGAGGAGACGGAAAATAAAAAAACCACCAAAGAAATTCTTGCCGGCATTGAAAATTTTTACGCCGGTCTGGGGGGACTGCGCGCTCAAAGGGGATTTCAGCCGTGGTTTTACGGCCGGCAGGATCATTGGTCTTTTGAAATCGTAGTCGGCTTTGACCGGTTGATTACTTTTTATTTGGCGGCGCCGGCTTATCTAGAGGATTATTTGAAGCAGCAGATTTTATCCCAATATCCGTTTTGCCAAATTGAAGAAGTTGATGACTACAACATCTTTTCCGCCCACGGCTATGTCGCGGCCGGGCACATGAGGTCGGTCAAAGACAAGATGTTTCCGATTTTAACTTACAAAAATATTGAAGGCGACCCGATTTTGGGAATTTTAAGCGTCTTGTCGAAATTGCCCGAGGGACAGACCGCGGCGATTCAATTTTTGATGCGCTCGGCCAGATACGAGTGGCGCCAGAAAGGCGTTAAAGTCGCTTCGGAAATGCACCAAGGCAAAAGTTTAAAGCAGGCTCTGTCATCGGTGGGGCAAGGAGCCGTCCTGTCGGCTTTGGGCAAGCCGTCTGATTGGCTTTCTCCAACTGGGGGTGAAGAAAAAAAGCCAGAAGCGCAATACCGCCTTTCGCCGATGGAAGAGCAGATGGCCAAATCAATCGAGGAAAAAGCGGCCAAAGCGGGGCTGGATGTCAATATTAAATTGATTGCTTTCGCGCCGCAAGAAGTCCAAGCCAAAGACGCGCTTCGTGAAATCGCCAACGCTTTCGCCCAATATTCCACTTATCAATACGCCAATGGCTTTAAGGCGGTGATCAAGGGCTACGGCCATAAAGCGATTAATGATTTTATTTACCGTCATTTTGATGACAAAATAAACATGGTTTTAAACACCGAAGAAGCGGTTTCCTTGTGGCACTTGCCGCTCGCCGGCACGGAAATACCCAATATCCGCTGGCTTTCATCAAGAAAATTATCACCGCCGGTCAATCTGCCCCAAGAAGGTTTGATTTTGGGTGAGAACGATTATCGCGGCCGAAAAATCACGGTCAGAATCAAAGACCAGGACCGGGCGCGCCACATGTATATCATCGGTATGACCGGCACCGGCAAGTCGTGGACGCTAGCGAATTTGGTAATCCAAGATATTAAAAACGGCAAGGGCGTATGCGTGGTGGATCCGCACGGCACTTTGATTGACGAAATTTTGCCTTACATCCCCAAAGAGCGCGCGGAAGACGTGGTGATTTTTGACCCGTCGGATATTGAACGGCCTATCGGCATGAATATGTTGGAAGCGACAACGCCGCAGGAAATGGATTTCGCGGCGTCGGAAATGATCACGATTTTTTACAAGCTTCTGCCCGACCCGGCCATGGCCGGCCCGATGTTTGAGCATTACATGAGAAACGCACTCTTGGCTCTTATGGCTGACCGAGACAATCCCGGCACTTTGGTGGAGCTGGCGCGCATTTTTACCGATGAAAGTTTTAGAAAAGAAAAATTAAGCCATGTCACCGATATTTTGGTTAAAGATTTTTGGGAAAGGGAATATACCGCCTCGCAAAAAGGCACCACCGGCGCCGATATGCTCTCTTATGTCATCTCCAAGACCGGCCGTTTCGTGGAAAATGAAATGATGAGAAATATCATCGGTCAAGCTAAATCCGGCATCAATTTCCGCCGGGCGATGGACGAGGGGAGAATCCTCTTGATGAATTTGTCAAAAGGCAAGGTGGGCGAGATGAACAGCAATTTGCTCGGACTTATCGCCGTATCTAAATTACAGATGGCGGCTTTGGCGCGGGCGGAATTATCGGAAAGCCAACGCAAGGATTTTTATCTTTACATTGATGAGTTTCAGAATTTTATCACCGACAGCATTTCGGTGATCTTGGCCGAAGCGAGAAAATATAAATTAAATTTGATTTTAGCCCACCAATATATCGCCCAGCTCTCGGCCGGGACGGACACGAAAGTGCGCGACGCGGTATTCGGCAATGTGGGCACGATCATTTGCTGCCGTATTGGGGTGGATGACGCGGAAATAATGTCTAAACAGCTTGGCCCGCGGGTGAGCGAGTATGACTTGATGAATACGGAAAAGTTTGACGCTTATGTGCGGCTACTTATTGATAACACGGCGACCGAGGCGTTCAATATGTATCGGTTTCCTCTGCCTAATAATCCGGATTTGGAAATCATTGAGCCGTTGAAAGGATTGTCTCGGCTTAAATACGGCCGCGACCGCAGTATCGTGATGCGAGAGATTTTGGAGCGTTCCAAAATCGGGCAATTGGGTTTACCCCGTTAAATAGCGCTTTCAGCGCACCTTTGCCGAAAGCGAAGGTATTTAATGGGGCCGGCCACTTGAAAATATTTCCAAACCGATGTAAAAAGAGACCAGAGTGATGGTCTCTTTTTAAAACCGTCATCCCGAGGGAGTCCCGCCCCGCAAATGCGAGGCGGGACGACCGTGGGGATCCCATGGCTTTTAGAGATAGTCCCTCCAATTAACATGGGATTGCTTCGCGGAGTTTATCCAGAGCGCAGCCGATGGACTCGCAATGACATTGATTTTCGCACATTCAACAAAAAAAGAAAGGAGGTGAATGGCCATGAAAGTCCGTCTGAAGAAGCCAATGCCAGCCACTAATTTTTCTGATGATAAATTCTGGCGACAGATTGTTCTGGAGCCGGGAATTTATCGGGTGGCTAGAGTCCCAAACCCGTCCGGGATGGGCGTGAACTGGCAAGTAGTTGAGGGCACCAAAATCGGTGCGGCGGAAGTAGTGTGGGAGGAGTATCTAAGAAACGGTAAGGAGAAAGAGTCATGACCTCGTTTCAGACCAAGACGCAAATTGGGCTAGGCAGCCCGCCAACAGCCGGTAAATGGGAACATTTATCGGCTTTTTTTATTTTTTTATGCTATAATATAACCAAGGACAAATTTATGACCGATAAAGAGAAAAAAGAGAAAATTCTCAAAGCAATTACTGATTATGAGAAAGCGGTGGATAAATTGCGGCAAGAATATCATCGGAAAATAGAAAAAATTTTAAGCGAAATAGATAAAATCAAGCTTCAGCAAATAAAAAAGAAGCTTGGTTTGTAATTTTTATTATGCCAGATTTAGAAGAACAAAAAGGAAGTGCCGTAATGGAAAAGCCAGAAGGCCAAGAAGTTTCGGTCAGCGAAAAAAATGAAGGGGAGGTAAGTTTTGACGATTTAAGAAGAGCGTTAGATAGAATATTTGAAGGCCAAGATGTGCCTCCAACTATCGCGGCAGGAAAAGAAAGAGTTGATGGCGAATTGGCGCAATTGGAAAAATCGGCGGAAACAGATGGATTAAATGATGCCGCTGAACTAGCGGCGATAGATTTAAATGCCGGAACAGAAGAAGCAAAAAGAAAGCTTAAAGCGGCTGTCGAGCCGATTTTGGGCGGGAATGAAAGTAAACCGCAGAAGCCTTATGAAGATATGGATGATGAAGAAAAAGCTAATTACGTAGCCCATTTAGAAGCAGAGGAAAACAAGCGGGAAGTATCGAAAAAATCAAATGATTTAGTTGAACAAGCGGCAGCAAGATTGGGACCGAAAATGAAAATTGAGGCGGAAAAATCAAAAATTGAAGCATCGGTGGAAGAAGCCGCTCGAATAGAAGCAGATAAGCAGACAGTTTTTCAAGGCGAAAAATATTTAAAGGAAAGCAAAGAAGCCGCGAAAGTTGAAGCTGAAAATAGACCGGAGCAAGCCGCCAAGATAGAAAGCCAGCCGAAACTGGAATTTTTAAATTCCAGAAATCAAACCTTATTTGAAAGTTTGACTGGCCGAGCCAAGGAAATCGCCGGCGAGATGTTTAGTCGAGTAAAAATGGAAACCGCCGATCGGATTTCTTTGGCGAGAAATCGTCGCCTTTATGAAAATTCCGACAGAAGGATGACGGAATTGGAGCAAGGATTGACCGGCGAACGCGCCGCTTTAGCGGCTGGCCAGGACAAATTGACTCGTTTTGACGAAGCTCTTAAGGCGGTGGAGAGCCGTTCCGGCGGAGCAGTTTCGGAAAAAGTCAGGAAAGAGGCGGAAAGAGAACGCGGATCATTGGAAAAAGAGATAAAAAGAACAGTCGACTGGATCAATAACACGGAAAGTGAATTAAAAGCACAAAGCGAGGCAAGAGAAAGATTTGAGAGTAGAGTGAATAACACGGCGGAAAGAGTAGGCAATTTTATTGAAAAGAAATTAAGGCCGCACCAAGAAAAGAAAAAAATTTTAGAGAATAAGTCGGAAGAATTAGGTAAGGAAATCTCGGCGTTTAAAGAAAAAATAAGCGATTATGAGAGAGAGGTTGGAGAAATACAACAAAAAATGGAAAGCCCGGATACTTTTGGCTTTGAGCGGCGCCATTTAAAGGGCCAGATTAAAGAAATTAAAAAACAAATCAAATTTTGTCGCCAAGAGGCGACGGCACGAGAGCCAGAAGCCGCGGATTTGGAAATGGAATTAAATGTGGTGTGGCAAAAAATCAGCCGGTGGGAAAGGAAGAAAGAAAAATATTTGGGGTATAAGCCGGAAGTGAACGAGTCGGCGCGTCAAGCCCAAGCCGAAAGAATCAGTGGGCTTGGCGGCGTGTCGGCTGATTACGCGTCAATGCCTGAAGCAGGCGAGTATCAAGAAAAAGAAATCTCTGGCGACAGGTATATTGGAGAGTGGAATCGGCATTTTGGCAGAGAGTTGAAATTAAGTCGGGGGAATTTGGGCCGAGACGCGGGAGAGAAAAAATTGTCCGATTGGGAGAGGGCATTAAAAAGATATTATCGCGGTTTAGACGAACAGCGTAAGTTGAGCAATCGAGAACTGAATAAAAAAATTAGTTTTATTAGGAGTAATTTAGAAAGGAGTCAATTATGACCAACGGGAATGGAGGCCAAAATGCCATCGAACAGGCCGACGAGTTATTGAAAAAGATAACAGAAGACGGACAAAATTTTTGCGGGAAAGCTGATGGTCTTATTAATGAAATTAAACAGGGTATTGGGGAATTCAACCAGACAGACAAAGAGCTGGAAGCGGCGGACAAGGAAGCGAATGAAAATATTGAAACAGCGGTTTTGGAATTTTTATCCAGTCAATCCGCCGGAGATCAAAAAAAGGAAGATTAACTATTTTTTTAAAAATGGAGGATAAAAGTCTCCTTTTGGGGAGATTTTTTCTTGTTTTTGACGGCGCGAGGCGATTTGTTTATAATAAAACTGGTAAACATGATACCAATATACGAATGTCTACCAATGATACGAATCTCATTAAGGGACTCACTTAGCACGATTAGTAGCATTGGTATAATTCGTATATTAGTATCATATGATATAACATCAAAATTGAATGTCTACACTTTATCGCAAATACCGCCCTCAAGCCTTTAAAGAAGTCATCGGCGAGAACCACATCAAAATCACTTTGGAACACGAGCTGGAGCTTGGCCAAATCGGCCACGCTTATCTTTTTTGCGGGCCGAGAGGACTGGGCAAGACGACCATCGCGCGGCTGTTTGCCAAAGCGGTCAATTGCGAAAATCGGCAAGCGGGGGAGAGCGAGCCGTGCAACAAATGCGCTTCCTGTGTGGATATTACCGGTGGTCGGAATGTGGATGTGATTGAAATCGACGCGGCCTCGCACACCGGCGTGGACAACGTGCGGGAAAACATCATTGAAAACGCGCGTTTTACGCCCAACCGGAGCAAATATAAAGTATTTATCATTGACGAAGTCCACATGCTTTCCATCTCGGCTTTCAACGCGCTTTTAAAAATCTTGGAAGAGCCGCCAAGCCACATAATTTTTATTTTATGCACCACCGAAATTCACAAATTGCCCCAGACCATAATTTCTCGTTGCCAGCGTTTTGATTTTCGGAAAGTGGCTTCGGCCGAGATGCTGAAACTTTTAGAGTATGTCGTCAAAGCCGAGAAAAAGAAAGTCGCCGAGCCGGTTTTGAAAAATATTATTCTCCACTCGGAGGGCTGTGTTAGAGACGCCGAGAGTTTGCTTGGCAAGATCCTCACCCTGGGCGACGATGTCAGCGAAGAGCAGGCGGAAATTATTTTGCCGCGCTCCGATTTCAGCCAAGTCGCTGATTTCATCAATTTTCTTTTGGAAAAAAATACCACCGCCGCGGTGGAACTCATCAATATTTTGGTTGAAGAAGGAGTGGACTTGCAGATTTTTACCGACAACCTGATTGAATTTTTGCGTAAAATCCTGCTCTTAAAAGTGGGCGGCAATTTGTCGGATTTTGGCATTGAATTGGAAGAGGAAGCGAAAAAAGCGGCCGAGCGGCTGGCGGAAAGATTTGATTACGAAGGCCTTTTGTCAACAATTAATTTGTTTATGGAAAAGCGCCAAGAGCTCAAGTCGGCGTTTATCCAGCAGTTTCCTTTGGAGATGGCGGCGATTTCTATCGCCGAAGAGGTGATTTGCCGCGACGAGAAAAAAGATGATTTCCCGCCCAAGAGCGGAGAATCAGGCGGTTCGGCTGGCGCGGTGAAGGAAAAACCAATTCACCTAAATCAGAAAAAGAAAGAGCCGGAAAAAAACGAGCCAAGCTTAAAAATGGATTTGCTTTCGCCCGAAGACAAGCTGAAACCCACTCGTTTTATTGATTTTGAAAAAATCAAGGACAATTGGACAAAAATCGTGGAGAAATTACTCCAAAAAAATTATACTCTCGCCGCGCTCTTAAAAATCAGCCAGCCCTTAAAAAGTAAAGACGGTATTTTGGAAATCGCCGTCAAGAGTAATTTTTATAAAGAGCGGCTGGAAAATTCATCGGCGAAGCAAATAGTGGAAAGCGTCATCTCCGAAGTGGTTTTGGCGGAGGTGGCGATTAGAGGCGTGCTAAAAGCGGATACTGAACCGCTTAAAATTTTTGAAGAAACAATAACGGCTGTCCCAGAACCAGTTAAGCCGTCCTTCCGTCCCGCGCCACCCGCTGATGTGGCGCAAGAGGTGATGAACATGTTTTAATAATCAAGAAATCAAGAAATTAAGAAATTAATTCGACGCCCCGAAATTTTGGGACGTTTTTAATTTTTAATTTCCAATTTTTAATTTTATAAATAATTTTTAATGTCTTAATTTTTAAAATCAACAGTTTCATCATTAAAAATTAGAAATTAAATTATTATTTAAAAATTACAAAATTAAAAATTTAAAAATTATCTCTTTACTTCCCTGTTATTTTTTGTTAATTTGAAGGCAGGTACCTTAACAACCAGAAAGGAGGATTTGCCTATGAAAAAGCAGTAGGAAAATGACGATTCGTTGATAGTGTTGAAAAAACAAAGGAGGCTAGGTCATGAGCAGAAAGAAAAGAAAAGGAGGGGGAGCCAAGAAGCTGCCCCTTTCGACGCTCAAGGCAAAGGCCAGACTGGCGTTGGACTCCCCGGCGCTGGTTGAGATAGCCGGTTCGGCTAACAGTCCCAATGAGGGCTACGAACTTGCTTATCTCGAAACAGGCGATGTGAAACTGTCTATCGCTTGTCAAAATCTTGCCAAGTTCAAGCGAGATTATGGCAAGGCGGGATTTGACGCTTTTGTGTCGTCTGTGGTCTCTAACCGCCCACAGCCAAAAAGGCAACCGGGCAAGAGCAAAGGAGCTAAAGTTATGGGTAAAGGAACAGCGACCCAAGAGAAGCCGGCGCCGGCCGAGAGTATGGCCGGACCGATGATTCCGCTTGAAAAGATTGATTTTCGAGCGGCCGTAAATGGCGCGTTCGCCCGAGTGAAGGCGATTCAGCGCTATGGAAATAAAGCCGACCATCCGGTGGAAGCCGTGTATGTGTTTCCGCTGCCGGATGAAGCGACGGTCATCGGCTGTAAGATGAAAATCGGCCGAAAGACTGTCGTCGCCGAGCTCAAGAAGCGGCAAGAAGCCAGACGAGCGTACGACGAGGCGGTTGCGGCTGGACATCACGGTGCTTTGATGGAACAAGAACGGCCCAACATCTTCACGATGAATGTCGGGGGGATTGAGCCGGGAGAATCCATCAGTGTCGAAGTTGATTATATCCAGAGCATTTTTTGGCAAGCCGGCGGCGGCCGTTTCACCATTCCTTTGGTGGTTGGGCCGCAGTTTATTCCTGGCAACCCGACTGGAAAAGCCAGCGGTGGTTGGGCGCCGGATACCGATGAAGTGCCGGACGCGTCGCGGATTACGCCAATCGTTGACCCGAAAGGCGTGCCGTACACGGCCGACATCAAGGTGTCTTTCAGCCCGGGTTTCCGCTGCGCTTTGTCCAGTCCGTCTCACGAGTTTATCGTGAGCGAACAAACCGTGGCCAAGAGCCAGACGCTTGAGATCAAGACCGGTTTAATTCGCACCGATCGTGATTTCATTTTGGTCTATCGGTCGCTTGCCAAAGTGGCGGAAGTGGCGGCTTTCAGCTGGGAGACGGCGGATGAGAGATTTTGTCTCGTCAATATCCTGCCTCCCGGCGAAGTGCCAATCGCTGCCAAAGATGTTGCCTTAGTGCTCGATTGCTCGGGCAGCATGGCAGGTGAGAAAATCGCGGGATTGATGGTGGTTGCCAAGAAGGTAATCGCTAAACTCAAAGAGCAAAACGCTGGCGACCGAGTGGGGATTATCCCATTTGATACCGAGCCGTGGCCGGTTCATCCTTTGAACCCGATCGGTGAGTCGACCAGCGCGTTCATTGACCGCTTGTACGCCAGAGGCGGCACGATGATCGGCAGTGCTCTGAATAAGGCGGTTGAGATGCTTTGCGGCGCCAAAAATCCAGTGATTCTTCTGGTTACTGATGGTGAAAGCGAAGATGGCCGAAATTGGTCCTTTTCGGGAATTCGCTTAATTGGCGTGGGTATTGGCGCGGCTGCCAATGACACCTTGATTAAGGATCTGGCCCGCCGCAATAACGGCGTGGCTGAATTCGTCTATCCGGGCGAAGACCATTCGGCGCTTGCTGACCGGTTAGCCGGCTTTATGTCCGGCCCGGTTCTGCGGGAAGTCAAAGTGGCTGGCGGTGAAGCATTCGGCGTTACGGATGTTTTCCAAGGCCGGCCGGCGAAAATCGCTGTTCGCCTCAAAAAAGACGCGGCGCCAATCGTCGTTTCCGGCAAGGACCCGGACGGCACCGCGGCGGCTTGGCAAATCAATGCCGCTAAAATGAAGCCGTGCGACTTTGCGGCGCAAATCTGGGCGCGCGAGTTCATTCGCGAGCATCAAGACCGTGATGAGCAGACCGCTGTCAGTTTAAAGTACGGCGTCATCTGCCGGCACACTTCTTTCATCGCTATCTCCCTGAAAGAAGTGCCGGGACAGAAACCCGAACGGGTGGAAATTCCAGTTGAACTTCCGCACGGTTGGGAGATGGAAGAGGGTTGGGGCGGTGGATCAATGAAGAAAATGTTCGTTGGTTCGTTGTTTGTCGGCGATATTTCGCTTGGCGTAGCGGGCGGTACGCGTTACTGCGCGAGTGCTGGTGGAAGTTTGGGTGGTGGCAGATTAAGAGGCGGTCCTTTGGGTCGTCAGCCGAGACCGGTTAGGCCGAAAGGTCAACCAATTGGCCCGACAACTCCGGTCACTCCGTCTCAACCGCCAGCTCTAACTCGTTTCACGCTTGACGCGCCAGATTCAGCCGACCAAATCGTCGCAATCCTCATTGCCGCGAGTGAAGGCCGTCTGGAAGAAGCGAAACAAGCCTTGGCCAAATTCAAAATATCCAAGTCCTGGGATGAGGAGACCAAGGCCAAGGTCTACTATTTCGCGCTTCGCTTGCGGAGCTATGGGCTGAATTTGTTCAGCCAGCCCCAGTCAATCCTGATCGTGAACAAACCCAAAAATAAAGTCGCCCTTTTGTGGTGGACTTTGACCCAGCGGGAAATCGGCTTGCCGACGATAGTCGCGCTTGGCGACCTGATGCAAGCCGTTGATGGCCAAGAGTACCTTCTCTGGAAGTCCGGTTCCGGCCCCAAGCCGACAATCGAACCTTGGTCGTTAGTTCCTTAATTCATCGCCTTGAAGAAGGCAGTGAAAATACACACCTCAAAAAGAGCCGAAAGCTTCACGCTTCTCGGCTCTGTTTTTTTATTGTTTAAAAAAATACAGATTTAATTTTTTATTTTTATTGTTTGTTAAAAAACGATGTTGTTACGTAACATGCTACGTAACAAATCAAGTGTAGAACCGTAGCATGCTACGGTTCTACTTATCTTATCAAAACACAAAAACACAAAAATAGAAGGGTGTTTTTGTGTTTTTGCCCTGCTCCGTGCCCAGCTTTGCTGTGGTACTGGGGTATTTTTTGTGTTATTATAATTTCAGTATCAGGGTGGTATTTTGACAACTTGAAAGACAGAGAAAAAGGAGGAGCAAAAGATGAGCAGTATTCAGAAGAGTCTCTTCGTGGCGGCGGCACTGCTTGTTGCCAGGTTGGCCGCTGCTGACAGTATTGTGATTGACGGCATAACGTATGAGAACGTGTATGTTCGCGAGAGTGAGTCCCTTTACTTTGTGCAAATGCCCGAGGAGGGGACGGTCAAAAGCGTTTTAAAGGAGAAGGTTCGGGCCAAGGACGTCTCAATCAGCCCGGATGAAGCCTACCGAGCGCAACTTTTGGCTACCTGGCGTAGTAACAACGCTTTTAGAAATCGGGCCAGACTCGGTTTGACCTCGGCGGGTGCCACGGAAAAAGAGAGCGCGCCCTATTTGGTGCCTGTCGATCAGCGGCGAAGGGTTGTGTCTTCAGCCCCGGCGAGGCGGGAAAATCCAAACACCAAAGAAAAGACCCCGGCGCTTTCCCACCCGGGAACCACAGCGTATACCCCAAGGGTTAGTGAAGATATGAAGAGCAGTGTTGTATCTTCCGCGAAGGCGGTGATTAGTGGCGCTGGATTCGGCGCTGGTGCGGCTGGCTTTGGTGGCAATCTGGCTGGCCAAGGTGGCTTTGGTGCTGGTATGGGAGGCCAAGGCGGTTTTGGCCAAGGCATGGGTGGTCAAGGTCTGGGTGGCCAGGGTATGGCTGGCCAAGGTGGCTTTGGCCGAGGCGGCGGTTTCGCTGGTGGTTACACCTTCAGCAACATCTCCCAACTCTTCTCAACGATTGATGACCGGTTAGTCGGTGAACCGCGGGCCGTTATCGCGCCAGTCATCATCAAGCCTAAGCCTGAATCCCAAAATCCCGGGAAAGGACGCGTCCGGTAAATTTAACTCTGGTCATTAGTTCCTTAGTACACTACCTTAGTAGGTAGTGAAATGCACATCTCAAAAAGAGCCGAAAGCTTCACGCTTCTCGGCTCTGTTTTTATTTAAATAAAAATTACGGGTTACGCGTTACGGGTTACTGGTTACGAAGTTATACGTCAAGATTCTTCACACTCTTCGCGTGCGTCTGAATAAATCTCTTTCTGGGCGCGACATCCGCGCCCATCAAAACATCAAAAGTGTCATCGGCTTTTTCCGCGTCAACGATGGTGATTCTTTTCATTTTTCTGGTCATTGGATTCATCGTTGTGTCCCAAAGCTGTTCTGGATTCATTTCACCCAAACCTTTATAACGCTGAATATTTATTTTCACTTCGCCGGCTGATATTTCTTCACCATTTTCTTCACTGATCGTTTCCTCTGTTTCAATAGTTTCTGTTTTGTTGGTTTTGGCCGATATATTTTTTTGTTTTAATGTTTTAATGTTTTTATGTTTTAATGCTTCCTTCATCATTTCCGCCTTCACTTTTTCCAGCTCATCATCGCTATACACCCATCTCACCTCGCTGCCGACTTGGATGCGATAAAGCGGCGGCTGGGCGACATAAATGTGGCCTTGTAAAATCAGTTCCGGAAAATGGCGGTAGAAAAGGGTGAGGATCAAGGTGCGGATATGCGAGCCGTCCACATCAGCGTCAGTCATAATCACGACTTTATGGTATCTCAAATCGGCGATGGTGAATTGTTCGCCGAT
This sequence comes from Patescibacteria group bacterium, assembly GCA_038065695.1. Taxonomy (GTDB): domain Bacteria; phylum Patescibacteriota; class Patescibacteriia; order 2-01-FULL-39-33; family 2-01-FULL-39-33; genus JBBTQN01. The sequence goes on from JBBTQN010000018.1 coordinate 17,608, forward strand.
ATTGGTGCCCAAGGCGATAATCAAAGATTTGATTTCATTATTGGTGAGCATTTTATCCAGCCGCGCTCTTTCCACATTGAGGATTTTGCCCCGCAAGGGGAGAATCGCTTGGGTTTCGCGGTCTCGGCCTTGTTTCGCCGACCCGCCGGCTGAATCGCCTTCCACCAGGAATAATTCGGAAAGCGCCGGGTCTTTGGAGGAACAATCGGCCAGTTTGCCCGGCAGAGCGAAGCCGTCCAAAGCGCCTTTGCGCAAAACCGTTTCGCGCGCCGCTTTGGCGGCCACTCTCGCTCGCGCCGCCAAGACGCATTTGCCGATAATGGCTTCGGCGTCGCGCGGATTTTCTTCCATAAATATTTCAAACGCTTCAGACATCACTTTGTCCACCGCCGTTCTCGCTTCCACGTTGCCCAATTTGGCTTTGGTCTGGCCTTCAAATTGCGGGTCTTTGAGCTTAATGGAAATGACCGCGACCAGCCCTTCACGCACATCTTCGGCGGTGAGATTGGCGTCTTTTTCTTTGAGGTAGCCCTTTTTTCTGGCGAAGTTATTTAAAGTCCGCGTGAGAGCGGTTCTAAATCCGATGACATGCATGCCGCCTTCCGGGTTGTAAATATTATTGGCGAAAGGCAGGACGGTTTCGCTGTATTCATCGGTGTATTTCAAAGCGACTTCCACATTAATGCTCTCCGCTTCTTTTTCGATGTAAAAGACATTGTTGTGTTTTTGGGCGGCGTGCTGGTTGAGGTGCTTGACATACGACTTGATGCCGCCTTCAAAATAAAACGAATAGCAAATATGCTTGGACTGGTCACTGTCTCTTTCGTCGCAGATGACGATTTTCACGCCCTTAGTGAGATAGGCCTGTTGGCGCAAGTGGTCTAAGACGGTTTGGAGATTAAATTCCAAGACCGAAAAGATGGCCGCGTCGGGCTTGAAAGTGATTTTAGTGCCGGTGCCTTTGGCTTTGCCGATTTCCTTGATGCTTTTTTTCGGTTTGCCTTGGCTGTATTCCTGCAGCCAGAGTTTGCCGTCGCGCTTGACTTCGGCTTTGAGATAGGAAGAAAGGGCGTTGACGACCGAGACGCCGACGCCATGGAGTCCGCCGGAAACTTTATAGCCCGCGCCGCCGAATTTGCCGCCGGCGTGAAGCTTGGTCAAAACCGTTTCCAAGGCCGAAAGGCCGGTGGCTTTGTGTTTCTCCACCGGAATGCCGCGGCCGTTGTCGGCTACCGACAACATTCCCTCGGGCAGTAATTTCACTAAAATTTGGTTGCAAAAGCCGGCCATCGCTTCGTCAATGGAGTTGTCCACCACTTCCCAAACCAGATGATGGAGTCCGGCTTCGGCCGTGTTGCCGATATACATGCTTGGCCTTTTCCGCACCGGGTCAAGGCCTTCCAAGACCTGGATTTGCTCGGCGCCATATTCGGCCGTGCCTTGGGATCTTTTGGTTGGTTTAATGGTTTTTTTAATCACTTTTTTCTTAGCCATAAGAGAGAAATTTAGGTCATTTTTTACTCTATAATTTTAGCATATTTTTATGGTTTGGACAAGGGGATTTTTTAGGAAAAATAAAGCCGCGGGCCAAGTTTGGCGGCGCGGCTATCTGGCGGAAAGGGTGATGTGTTCGTCTTTGAATTTTAAGCTTTTCCAGCCCGCTTCTTCAAAAGCTACTGCCAGCGCGATTTCTTCGCTGACATTGTCAGGCATGAAAACCGAAATGGAGCCGTCATTTTCCAAATCAAACATTTCGTTTCCTGCCATCCTGCCGTAAGCGGTTTCAAAAATGATTCGGAGATTTAAGTCTTCCACCAGTGTCAGGCCTTTTTCGCAATGTTTTCGCATCAGCTGGTTCAGTCTTTTCCAGTCGTCTTCTCGGCTGGCCGCCGCCAATTCTTGAGGACTGATTGCTTGACTGATTACAATTGCCATTTTTCCGTCTCCTTTCCTATCAAAGAACCCACCTAATTATTTAGATTATATACTTTTTGGTTATTTTTTTCAAGTGGTTGTGTTATAATATAATTATATGAACGAAACGCCCGGTAAAGAATTGACTGACCGCCAATTGAAATTCAGTTATTGGTATGTCAGCCACAAAATCGTTTTGCGCCGTTGGCTGGCCGGTTTTTTAATCGCGATTTCCGCCGGCATGTTTTTTTACGTGATTTGGCAATTGGTTTTTTATTTTATCGGTTTTCGCCAAGACCGCGAGTGGCTGGCGAGGATTTTAACGTCGGACCAAAACATTGGCGCCGACTTGGAGAATTTAAAGCCCCAGCCGATTCAGATTTCCAATCCGGAGATATTTAAAGGAGCGGGGGAGCGTGATGATTTTTTGGTGAGCGTGATCAACCCAAACAAGGATTGGCTCGCCACCTTTGATTATCAATTTGCCGACCCGGCGGCCGGCGGGTTGATCGCCAAAGGATTTATTCTGCCCGGCGAAGAGAAGTATTTGTTTGGTTCGGCTCAATCCGACGCTGGCGTCGCATTCCAGATTTCCAACCAAAAATGGCAAAAAATTAAAAATTACGAAACCCTTTATAATAATCATTTTCGTTTTTCCATCACCGACGACGAATTTACTCCTGCTGTCTCGCCTTCCGAGCCTAGTCGTTTGTCTTTCAAGCTCGCCAACAACAGCGCTTATAATTATTGGGAAGTCGGCGTTTTGGCGCTTCTGATGAACGGCGGCAATATTGAAACCGCGAATCAAATCGTTTTAAATGATTTCAAATCCGGCGAAACGAGGGATGTGGAAATCAATTGGAATATGAATTTGCCCCGTATCAATAGTTTTGAGGTCATTCCCGAAGTCAATTTTTTGGACCCGAATAATATCAAGAAGCCGGAAGGGGACGACTAAGTCTAAAGTCTATAAAGTCCATAAAGTCGAAAGTCTGAAAAGCCGCCATCAAAAGGCGGTTTTTTTTACCCTCTTGACAAGGTTTTGGGAAATGCGATATATTAAATTAGCACTCTCGGCAGGCGAGTGCTAATTCGCCAAAATCGAAAATATGGAAAATCGAAAATACAACCTACTCAAAGCCATCGTGGAAGAATATGTCGCTTCGGCCGAGCCGGTCGGTTCGTCACTTATCGCGGAAAAATATTTTAAAGATTTAAGCTCGGCGACCATCCGAAATGATATGGCCGAACTGGAAGAAGAAGATTTGATTTATCAGCCCCACCCTTCGGCCGGCCGCGTGCCGACACATCGGGGCTACAAATATTATTTGGAAAATTTTGTCCACCAAGGCAAAATCAGCGGCAAAAGTAAAAGAGAATTGGATAAAGCGTCAAAAGATTTAACCCCGGACCGCGAGAGCGTCAAATCGCTCGCCAAATCGCTCGCTGAAATTTCTCATGGCGCCGTCCTCATCGGTTTTTCGCCGTCGGATGCGTATTATACCGGCATCGCCAATATTTTCCGCCAGCCCGAATTCGCCGAGCAAAATCTGGTTTATTCCATCTCGGAAATGATTGACCGCTTAGACGAGGTGATGTCTGAAATTTTTTCTCGCATCGGCGACCGCCCGCAAATCCTAATTGGCGACAACAATCCTTTCGGCAATACCGCTTCCGTGGTTCTGGTCAAATATCATTCGGGAGACAATGTTGGGCTAATCGGCATTCTCGGCCCGAGCCGGATGGATTATCAAGGGAATCTTGGTTTGATTGAATACGCGCAATCGATCTTAAGCGACTTATAAAATAATTCCCTCCCTCGTCATCCCCGCGAAAGCGGGGATCCAGGCAAGAGTTAGTAATTCTTAAATATTAATTATCTGAAAATTAAACATTAAAAATTATCAAGATGGACAAAAATTTTAAAAAAATAAAAGAGGAATTGGAGCTTGTCCAAAAGCAATCTGCCGAACACTTGGCCGGCTGGCAGAGGGCGCGCGCCGACTATTCCAACTTAAAAAAAGATTTTGAAAAACGGGAAATGGAAATCGTCGGTTTTGCCAACGCCATGTTTATGGCCGAAGTCCTGCCCATTTACCGCCATTTTAAATTGGCCTTAAAGCATATCCCCGAAGACCAAAAAAAATTGGAGTGGGTGAAGGGAATTGAGCTCATTGGTAAGCAATTTAAAGATTTTTTGGCCAGGCATAAAATTGAAGAAATAAAGACCGTCGGCGAAAAATTTGACCACAATATTCATGAAGCAGTCGCTCATGAGGAAAAAGAAGGAGCTGATTCGGAGACGATTTTTGAAGAAGTAAGCCCGGGATATCTGCTGGACGGCAAAGTGATTATGCCAGCGAAGGTGAGGGTAGCTAAATAGAATTTTTAATTTTATAATTTTATAATTTTTAAATAATGCTCTAATTTTTAATTTTTAAACTAAATATTTTGTGATGACATTAAAAATTAAAACATTAAAAATTATTTATAAAATTCAAAAATTAAGCATTAAAAAATTTCAAATGATTTTAAAAATAATTAACTAATAATTTTAAAAAAATATGAGCAAAATCTTAGGCATTGACCTTGGCACCACAAACAGCGCCATGGCCATTATGGAGGGTGGACAACCGAAAATCATTGAAAACAAAGAAGGCGCGAGAACTACGCCTTCAATGGTCGCCGTCGCCAAAAGCGGGGAGCGTCTGGTCGGCATCTCGGCCAAGCGCCAAGCGGTTACCAATCCGACCAACACTTTGTTTTCCATCAAGCGGCTCATCGGCCGCAAATGGAGCGACCCCGAAGTCCAACGGGATTTGAAATTGATGCCATATGAAATCAAGCACGCCGGCGAGGGGGTAAAAGTTTTGATGAGTGGCAAAGAATACAGTCCGCAAGAGATTTCGGCGATGGTGCTGACCAAATTAAAAGAAGACGCCGAAGCCAAACTGGGCGAAAAAATCACCGAAGCGATTATCACCGTGCCGGCCTATTTTGACGACTCGCAAAGACAAGCGACCAAAGACGCGGGCGAAATCGCCGGCCTCACCGTCAAACGCATCATCAATGAGCCGACCGCGGCCGCTTTGGCTTACGGCTTTGAAAAGAAAAAGGGCGAACAAATCGCGGTTTACGATTTGGGCGGCGGCACTTTTGATATTTCCATTCTTGAGGTCGCCGAAGACACCGTGGAAGTCAAATCCACCAACGGCGACACGCATTTGGGCGGCGATGATTTTGACCAAGTGATTATGAATTATATTTTAGGTGAATTTAAAAAACAGGAAGGCGTTGACTTGTCCAAAGACGTGACGGCGCTCCAGCGCGTCAAAGAAGCGGCGGAAAAAGCGAAGATAGAACTTTCCACCCAAATGGAAACTGAAATCAATCAGCCGTTTATCACCGTCGGCGCCGATAGTTCGCCCAAGCATTTGACGATGAGGATGACCCGCGCCCAGCTTGAGGGCTTGGTGGGGGATTTGGTGGAAAAAACTTTTGAGCCGGTGAGAAAAGCGCTCGCCGATGCCAGTATGACCACCAAAAATATTGAAGAAATCGTTTTGGTCGGCGGAATGACCAGAATGCCTCTCGTTCAGAAAAAAGTGACAGAGTTTTTCGGCAAAAAGCCGAATATATCGGTCAATCCGGATGAAGTGGTGGCCTTGGGCGCCGCGGTTCAAGCCGGCGTCTTACAAGGTGACGTCAAAGATGTTTTGCTTCTTGATGTGACGCCTCTCACTCTGGGCATTGAAACTTTGGGCGGGGTGGCAACACCTTTAATTGAGAGAAATACTACCATTCCAACTTCTCGTTCGCAAACATTTTCTACCGCGGCGGACAATCAGCCAGCCGTGGAAATCCATGTGCTTCAAGGCGAACGCCCGATGGCCTCGGACAATAAGACGCTCGGTAAATTTATTTTGGACGGCATTCCGCCCGCGCCTCGCGGCGTGCCGCAGATTGAAGTCACTTTTGACATTGACGCCAATGGTATTTTGAACGTCAAAGCCAAAGACAAGGCGACTAATCGCGAGCAGCATATTACCATAACCGCTTCCACTGGCTTATCCAAAGATGAAATTGAAAAAATGAAAAACGAAGCGGCCGCTCACGCCGAGGAAGACAAAAAAAAGCGGGAAGTGATTGATTTGAAAAACCAAGCCGAGAGCTTGATTTTCACCACGGAAAAAACTTTGAAAGACGCCGGCGACAAAGTCTCGGCCGACGACCGTAAAAGCGTCATGGATAAGGTGGAGGATTTGAGAAACGCCACCAAAGGCGAAGACAAGGATTTGATCAAGAAAAATTATGACGCTTTGTCCGAAGCCATCCAAAAAATCGGCGCGGCCATGTACCAACAGTCGCAAGCCGGCCAACAGCCAGCAGATGAATCCGCCTCCGCCAAGGCTTCGGCGGACAAGGACGAACCCGTTGAAGGACAATTTGAAGAAGTGAAGAAATAAATTTCCCCCTCCTTGTTACAAGGGGAGGGTTGGGGAGGGGTCTAAATAAAATTGTCACATTGTTACATTGTCACATTGTCGTTGTAGAGACGCATTGCCATGCGTCTCAAACGGACGACGGAGACGCATTCAATGCGTCTCTACACTACTTGATTTGTTACGTAACCTGCTACGTAGCAAAAAATGTTTTTTAACAAATAAAAAAACCGCCTCAACGTCGCGATAATGTTTTTCAGCTTCTTCATTTCTTTCTCCTTTCGGCATAAGCCGGTTGATTTCAAATGTACATTACTAACTTATGATTATATAATATCTAAAATATTTTGTCAATAGTAATTAATATATTTTATCTAAAATTAAACAAAAAATATGTCCGATCAACCAAACCAAGAGATTCAAATCCGCGATAATTTCGCCGGCGGGGAATATGCCAACGCCATGCAAGTGTCGCACGGCAAGGAGGAGTTTTTAATCGCTTTTTTCAACATTATTCCGCCAAGCGGCCGGGTTTGTGCTAAAATTATTACCAGCCCCGGACACTTGAAACGGATGATTGCCGCGCTTCAAGACAATTTGAAAAAATACGAAGAACAGTTCGGGCCGGTGGCAGCGGCGGAAAGTCCGAAAGCGGAGATAGGATTTAAAGCGTAAATTTTTAAATATGATACCAATATACGAATTTCTACCAATAATACGAATGATTACGAATGACTTTCTTTCTGACTCCATTTGTATCCATTAGTATAATTGGTATTCATTTGTATATTGGTATCATATAACCAGATATGGCAAAAGATTATTACGAAACTTTAGGCGTTCCCAAAACCGCCACCCAGGACGAAATCAAAAAAGCGTTTAGATCGTTGGCGCATCAGCACCATCCGGACAAAGGCAATGGCGATGACAAAAGGTTCAAGGAAATAAGCGAAGCGTATCAGACCTTGGGGAACGAACAAAAACGAAAACAATACGACCAATTCGGACAGTCGTTTGGCCAAGCCGGCGGTTTTCCCGGCGGTGGTTTTAATTATCAAGATTTCGCGCGCCGCCAAAGTGGCAGTTCGTTCGGACAAGGCGGATTTTCCCAAGGCGGCGTGAATTTTGATTTTGGCGACCTGGGTGATATTTTCGGCTCGTTTTTCGGCGGTTCAACTCGTCAAGCGCGGCGAGAGACGCGTGGCAGCGACATAGAAACTGAAATCGCCATTAATTTTGAAGAAGCGGTTTTTGGCGCGGAAAAAATTATTGATTTATCCAAAAAAGTCGTCTGCGACCGCTGTGGTGGCACGAGCGCCGAGCCGGGCGCGAAAATTTCCGATTGCCAGAATTGCCAAGGTACTGGCCGAGTCAGACGCGTCCAGCAGACGGTTTTAGGCGCGTTTCAGACCGAAACAATTTGTCCCGAATGCCGCGGTGAAGGAAAAACTTACGAGAAAAAATGCCAGGAATGCCGCGGCTCCGGCTCGGTCCACGGCTCGGAAAAAATAAAAATTATTATCCCTGCTGGCATTGAAAACGGCCAGTCAATTAGGATTTCCGGCAAAGGCGAACCGCCATCAAAAGGCAAAGGCGCGCCCGGTGATTTATATATTCATCTGCGGGTCAGCCCGAGCAATAAGTTTAAACGCCAAGGCAATGATATTTTTTCCGAACATCATATTTTCGTCCGCCAAGCGATTTTGGGTGACAAGATTGATATTGAAACAGTTGATGGTCCGGTCAAATTAAAAATTCCCGAAGGCACCCAGAGTCGCACCCAATTCCGCCTGCGCGATAAGGGCGTGCCGCGTCTTCACGGCCGAGGCCGGGGAGACCATTTAGTGGAAGTGGTGGTTGATATTCCTAGAAGTTTGTCAAAAAAGCAGAAGAAGTTGATGGAGGAGATGGAGATTTAAATTTTATTTTATGCTTATTTTCCTCTTTATCCTCTTATTTATTTGTCTCATCGTCGCTGTCTTCGCCGTCTCTTTGATTATTACCATTATTGTTACTCGCGGCGTGCCTTTTGTTTCCACAAAAAAAAAGATTTTGACGCGATTTTGGCCGCGGCGGAAATTAAGCCCGGTGAAAAAATTTACGATTTGGGCTGCGGCAAAGCCTCGCTTTTGATAAAAGCGGCGAAAAAATACGGCGCCATCAGCGTTGGCTACGAGATTTCGCTTTGGCCGTATTTTTGGGCGAGATTTAATGTTTAGCGAAGCGGGGCGCCGGTTAAAATTCATTTTAAAAATTTTTTCTCGGCCGATTTGTCCGACGCGGATGTTGTTTTCTGCTATCTTATGCCTAATGTGATGGCTAAATTGGAGTCAAAACTCCAAAGAGAATTAAAGCCGGGCGCTCGCGTCGTCTCTTACGCTTTCAAACTGCCGAATCTCGCGCCGGAAAAAATCATTGAAACCGACGACGAAAATCGTGAGCTAAATAAAATTTTTGTCTATCGTTTTTGAAAGTATTAATTGTAGAGACGAGGCGCCGCCTCGTCTTTGCCGCTCATTGATTTTTTTTCTTTTTTGGTTTAAAATAATTCAGATATTTGCCGCCATCGTCTAACGGTTCAGGACACATCCCTCTCACGGATGAAATCGGGGTTCGATTCCCCGTGGCGGTACCAATTATTTTTTATTCGTATATTCGTAATAATTAGTAATTTGTAGTAAATAGTAATATGAAGATCTTCAAACGCAAATTATTCTGGATTATTTCAGTTATTATTATCGTGATTATTTTTGGCGCGATAAAAATTTTCGGCGGCGGTCAACCTGTCGTGTACACCACCGAGCCGGTCAAGCGCGGCAATCTGATCCAAACAGTTTCCGCCACCGGCAATGTGGAATCAGCCGACGATATCAGTTTGAATTTTAGAGTCGCCGGCAAATTGAATTTTCTCTCGGTCAAAGAAGGGGATAAAGTCAAAGCTGGCACAGCCTTGGCACGTTTGGATGCCGGCAGTTTGTCAGCGCAAGTGGATCAGTATCGCGCTTCAGTTATGTCAGCGCAGGCGGATTTGGAAAAAATCAAAGCTGGCTCCTCAAAAGAAGATATTAAAGTCACTGAAGAAAATCTGGCTAAAACCGAGAATGATTTGATTAGTTTGGAAGCCGAACAGGTCCAAGAACTCCAGACCCTAAGAGAAAAAGCGCTTGATGCCGGCAATAACGCGATTTTTACCGCCGGCGTCGCAATTGATAAAGTTTTTAATAATTTAATTAATGACAATACCACTTCTAATTTGCAAGTGAATGACACTAATTTACTGAATAAAATAGAATTAAATTATTATACAATCAAAATAGATTTTGATATTGCCAAAGCGGCAGTGAATTCAGCCAACAGTCAAAAGACAAACGACGCGATTGCCTCGGCGTCGGACAGTTTGAGAAGTTTTTTATTTGAATTGAACAACTGGCTGAATAATTCATATTCATTGGCGGATGTGATTATTTTGAATAATTCTTATTCGCAAACGGCCAAAGACACAATTAAATCGGATATTAGCACCCAGCAGTCAACCAATAATACCTCGTTTGCTTCCGCGCAAACCGCCAAATCAAATTTAATAAACACGATCAACAGTTATAATTCGCAAATTCAAGCGGCTAAAAACGACATTGCTATTTATCAAGCCCAGCTTGATTTGAAAAAAGCCGGACCGCGCGATTTTGAAATTAAATCGGCCGAGGCCAAGGTCGCCCAAGCCCAAGCGCAATTAAACCAAGCGCTGGCCAACTTGGCTGATTACACCATTGTTGCTCCCATTGACGGGACAATTACTAAAGTGAATTTTAGTTTGGGCGAGCAAACCAATCTGACCGAACCGGTAGTTAAAATCTTGGGCACGGAAAAATTTCAAATCAAAGTGGATATTCCAGAATCCGACATTGCCAAAATTAAAACCGGCGATAAGGCGATCATTGAGCTTGACGCTTTTGGCTCTGATCATCCGTTTGCCGGCACGATTTCTTTCATTGAGCCCGCCCAAACCGTGATTCAAGACGTTGTTTACTACAAGACGACGGTCAGCTTTAATAAAGATTCATTAAATGATCAGGTAAAATCCGGCATGAGCGCGGATGTGACGATCACCACCGCTCAAAAAGAAAATGTTTTGTATATTCCGCAGCGAGCCGTCAAATTAAGGGAGACGGTTTTGGGCGAGGTGCCGGAAAAATTTGTGGAAATTTTAATTTCCGAAAATAAAACCGAAGAAAAAAAAGTGGCCGTCGGACTTCGCGCCGATAACGGCCTGGTGGAGCTTATTTCCGGATTAAACGAGGGCGATAAAGTGGTGACTTTTAAGAAGAACGGGAAGTGACGCGAAGCGTCATTTATAAATATGTCCCTGATCAAAATCGAAAACCTCAAAAAAGAATATGTCAATGACGAAGTAATCACGAAAGTTTTATTCGGCATTTCTTTTGAAATTCAAGCCGGTGAGTTTGTCGCGATTATGGGGCCATCAGGCAGTGGCAAATCAACCCTGATGCATATCCTTGGTTTTTTGGATACTTTGACTGAAGGCAAATATTATTTCAAAGGCAACGATGTTTCCGATTTGAACGACGATCAGTTGGCAAAAATCAGGAACGAAGAAGTCGGCTTTGTTTTCCAAGCGTTCAATCTTCTTCCCAAGACCACGGTTTACGACAATGTCAAACTACCTCTAATTTACAGCCGTCAAAAAGACGCGGACAAATCGGTCAAAGAAGCGGTCAAATCGGTTGACTTGACGCATCGCATCAATAATTTTTCCAATCAGCTTTCCGGCGGGGAAAAGCAAAGAGTCGCCATCGCTCGCGCGCTGGTCAATAATCCGAGCATTATTTTTGCCGATGAGCCGACCGGAAATTTGGACAGCAAATCCGGTCAAGTGATCATGGAAATTTTGGAAAAATTAAACGACCAAGGGCATACGATTATTTTAGTTACCCATGAAGCCGACACTGCCAGGCACGCGAAACGGATTATTCGCTTAATTGACGGTTTGGCGGCGGATGATTATATTGTCGCTGAAAGAAGAAGAGCGATGGACGGGGAACTACAGAAATAAATTTTAATATGCGTTTTTCCGATACCATAAAGCTCTCCCTTTCCGTCCTGCGTGCCAACAAGGTCCGTAGTTTTTTGACCGGCCTGGGAATAATCATCGGCATCGCGGCGGTGATTGTGATTATGTCCGTCGGCGCCGGCGCTCAAAGCTTGATTATCAACCAGTTGAATTCGGTCGGCACCAATCTGGTCGGCATTTTGCCCGGCGCTTCCGAGACAAACGGTCCGCCGGCCTCGGTTTTCGGCGTGGTGGTGACGACTTTAAAATACGAGGACGCGGTGGCGATAAATTCTGAAATTCCAAATGTGATTGCCGCTTCTTCTTATAATTCCGGCGCCGGAAAAATCGTTTATCAAAGCAATAGTACTGACGCTAATTTTTACGGCGTGATGAGCGAGTACCTAGAAGTGGAGGAAACCGAGGTGGCAAGCGGCCGATTTTTTACCGTTGAGGAAGAAAAAAACAATGCCCGCGTGGCCGTCTTGGGATATCAAGTTTGGCAGGATTTATTTAATGGCGACGATCCAATCGGCAAAAAAATCAGGATTAAGAAAGAAGTTTTTGAAGTCATTGGCGTGATGAAAAAGCGGGGGACCGCTGGTTTTCAGAATCAGGATGATTTGGTCTTAGTGCCGGTTTCCACCGCTCAAAATATTTTGCTTGGCATCAATTACGTGAATTTTATCCGGGTCAAAATAAATAACTCGGAAAATCTTGACCAAGCAGTTGAAGAAATTAGATTGCTTCTTCGCGACCGACATAATCTTAAAACCGATGTGGGAGACGATTTTTCCGTCAGAAACACGAAACAAGCGATTGAAATTTTGACGACCGTAACCAACGCCGTGAAATTCTTTTTAGCCGCCATCGCCGCCATCTCGCTTTTAGTCGGCGGCGTGGGGGTGATGAATACCATGCTGGCTTCGGTTAATCAAAGAATCAGAGAAATCGGACTTCGCAAGGCGGTCGGCGCGAAAAAATCCAACATTTTGTGGCAATTCATTTTGGAATCCATCGCGGTGACTTTGGCCGGCGGTATTATCGGCATTATCATCGGCGGCTTGGTTTCCACTTTTGTCGCTCTGGTGGCCAGATATTTGGGCTACAATTGGGATTTAGTCGTCACTCCCAGCTCCATTTTATTGGGCAGCGCCGTCGCCGCCTTGATTGGTTTGGTTTTTGGCGTTTATCCTGCCCGGAAAGCGGCCAAGTTGGATCCGATTGAGGCGCTAAGATATGAATAACGAAGTTGAAAGTCGAAAGTTAAAAGTTAAAAGTCAATTTTTGTTATTTTTAATAAAAATAAAATTCGAAAACTTTAGACTTTAGACTTTTAACTTTAGATTTAAAAAATATGAACATTTTTCTTCCAATAAAATTGGCTTTTAATTCCCTTTACATCCATAAAGGCAGAACCGCCCTGACTATTCTTGGCATTGTCGTCGGTATCGCGGCGGTGATTGTTGTGATGTCCGCCGGTGAAAGCTTGAAAGGATTGGTTTTGAGCCAAGTGGAATCCATCGGCACCAATTATTTGGAGGTGGCAATCAAGGTGCCGTCAACGAGTAAAAATTCATTTGCTAATGCTGGAGGCATTGCGATGGGTATCCAAGTCACGACCCTAACCAACACTGACGCGCAGGCCATCGCTAAAGCGCCCAACATAAAAATCGCCGGCGCCATGGTAACCGGTCAAGACGTCATCTCTTATCAAGACCAGAATAAGACGATAAATTATATCGCCAGCTCGCCGGTAATTTTTACGATTATGGATTTAAAGCTGGAGGCGGGGCGGTTTTACACCGAGGAGGAAGACAAAGAATTGGCCAGATTCGTCGTTTTGGGGAGCAAAGTGGCCAGTGATTTATTCGGCAACCAAGACGCTCTCGGCCAAAATATAAAAATCGACCGTACTAAATTCAAAGTTGTTGGCGTTTTAAAAGAACAAGGCAGCAGTTTCGGGCTTAATTTTGACGATATGGTTTATCTGCCGGTTGAGACCGGCCAAAAAATAATGCTGGGCATCAACCATGTGATGCAGATTATGGCGCAAATGGACGACCCTAATCTTTCGGCGGAGACCGCCGAAGAGATCACCCAGCTGATGAGAGAACGCCACAATATCACCAATCCTCAAGATGATGATTTCGCGGTGACGACGGCAGCCGAAGCGCTTGACATGATCAATAATATTTTTGGCGGCATCACTTTGCTGCTAGTCGCCATCGCTGGTATTTCTCTTTTAGTCGGCGGCGTCGGCATTATGAATATCATGTATGTGTCGGTGACGGAGCGCACTTTTGAAATCGGCCTGCGTAAAGCGGTTGGCGCGCCGTCCGGGCAGGTTTTGTGGCAATTTCTTTGGGAGGCGATCGCGGTCACCGTTTTAGGCGGGTTGGTCGGCATTATTTTAGGCGTAAGTTTTTCTTTTCTGGTCAGCTTAGCCGCTTCCCAATTCGGTTTTGACTGGCGATTTATTTTGCCGCCAGAATCTGTCATCCTGGCTTTCAGTTTTTGCGCTTTCGTCGGCCTTGTTTTCGGCTATTTTCCCGCTCTTAAAGCGGCGAAGATGAATCCAATAAGCGCCTTGGGATATGAAAATTAATTTTATTTTTTTTAAGAAGGTGGACTGGGCGCTGGTCGTCGCTCTTTTACTTTTAATCGGCGTTGGTTTGGCGGCGATATACAGCGTTGCGTTGGGCCAAGGCAAAGGCGAATTCTTAAATTTCAGAAAACAAGTGGCTTGGCTTATCTTGGGCATGGTTTTCCTTCTGGCTCTTAGTAATTTTAATTATCGATATTGGCTGAAACTCGGCTGGGTCGGTTATTTAATCGCTTTAATATTTTTAATTTTAGTCTTGACGCCGTTAGGGGCGACGATTCGCGGTACGCGCGGCTGGTTTTCTTTCGCGAATATGACTTTTCAGCCGGTGGAAATGATGAAATTTTTTTTGGTCATCGTCCTCGCTGATGTCTACAGCCGGTACGGCCGGACGATCCATAAATTCGGCCAGCTCGTCCTCGTTTCGTTGGCGGCTTTTTTGCCGGTGGTTTTGGTCGCGCTCCAGCCGGATTTCGGCTCGGCGACCATTTTATTTTTTCTTTGGTTTATTTCCTTTATTTTGATTACTAAAAATAAAAAACATATTTTCATTATTTTGGGTGGCATCTTGGTGGCGCTCGTTATTTCTTGGTTTTTCATTTTTGCCGATTACCAAAAATCACGGCTGGTCACTTTCGTGAGTCCCTCTTCCGATCCGCTTGGCAGCGGTTACAATGTCCAGCAGTCGCTCATCGCGGTCGGCGCGGGAAAATTTTTTGGCCGGGGACTCGGTTTCGGCTCTCAAAGCCAGTTGAAATTCATTCCCGAAAGCCAAACCGATTTTATCTTCGCGGTCATCGCCGAAGAGCTCGGCTTTGTCGGCGTCGGCTTGCTCTTGGCTCTTTTCGGTTTTATTTTTTATCGCCTCTATCGGATCGCTTCCGGCGCGCCGGATGATTTCGCCATGTTCCTCGCTTTTTTGGTTTTGATTTTGATTTTTATCCAAGTTTTTATCAATATCGGCATGAGTGTCGGCTTCTTGCCGGTGACGGGCATTTCTCTGCCCTTTGTTTCTTACGGCGGCAGCTTTCTTATTTCGGCGCTCTCGCTTATCGGGATTTGTTTGAATGTTTACCGCGCCGGTCTGACGGCGAGGAAATATTAAAATCAAGAAATTAAAAAAATAAAAAAATAAAAAATTAATTTTTCTTGACATCTATTTAAGATTATTACATAATAAAATCATAAGTATTAATTTCTTATATGAATGACATAATCCCCCCTAACTTTAATCGTAATCCCAGCGAGAGCTTGAAGATGATCTCTCGTTGTCCGATTTGCCATTTTAATTATAATCCGATTGAAGCCAAGGTCTTGGCGGAGAATGCCGGCGCTCATCTCCTTTACATCAAATGCCAGCGCTGCGGTTCGGCGATTTTGGCGCTGGTCTTGGCCAACAGCTTCGGCGTTTCTTCCGTGGGACTGGTGACTGATTTGGAAAGTTATGAGGTGACAAAATTCAAAGACGCGGACGCCATCACGAGCGATGATATTTTGTCCGTCTACGGGTTTCTGGCTGACGATCAGAAATTGGAACTCACGGTGTTTAGTTGATAGTTAATAAATTTATTCTATTAAATAAAAATATAACGGCATTAAGCCGTTTTATTTTAAATAGATTTATTAGCCATATGCTATATGCCATTAGCTATTTTCACTTGACTTTCTTTTGATTTTAAGTTAAACTGTTTAAGATTGAATTTAGAAATAATAATACTATGACTATCAATTTAGCGGCGAAAACCAGAACTCTGCTCGGCAAAAAAGTTGACCAGTTAAGAGAAGCGGGCAAAATTCCGGCGGTGCTTTACGGCCACGGGGTCAAGAATTTGAATTTGGAATTGGGCTACAATGAATTTGAAAAGATTTTTAAGGAAGCGGGGGAGAGCACGATTATTGATTTATCCATTGACGGCGGCGCGCCGACAAAAGTTTTAATTTCCGACATCCAATATGAACCGGTCAAGAATCGGATTTCCCACGTTGATTTTCACCAAATCCGGATGGATGAAAAAATCAACGCCAAGGTCGCTTTGAATTTTATCGGCGAGTCAAAAGCGGTCAAAGAGGACGGCGGCGTCATGCTCCATATCATCAGCGAATTGGAAATCCGTTGTTTGCCGAAAGATTTGATCCATGAAATAGAAGTGGATATCTCGCCTCTGGTTGATTTTAACGCGGTAATTTCCGTTAAAGATTTGAATTTGCCGGCCAACTTGGAAGTGATTGGCCATGAATTGGAAGAGGTGGTGGCGAAAGTCGCCAAGCCGAAAGCCGAGGAAGAGCCGGTGGCCGCGCCGGCTGAAGGTGAAACTCCGGCCGAGGGCGAAGCTGGCGGAGCGAAGGAAGGTGGAGAGGCGACTGAAGGAGCGAAAGCGGAAAAAGCAGAAAAAAAATCTGAAAAAGGAGAATAATTTTATATAAAAGAGCGGCTCAACAGCCGCTCTTTTTGTGGATAACTATTTGACAGATTAAATAGCAATGCTATAATAAAGACAGCTCTTGGGGAAGTTGGGCGTGTGGTAGGACGTAACGACAGTAAAGCGGAGGAATGCCTATGATCGTATGAAAGGGCCTCGGGGGACATGGGCCTGAAACATCATGTCCAAATTGGAGCGACCTGACAAGAGGAAGAACAGTCAATCCAATGAGGTACTAACCATGGAGTATATTCGTTTTTGGGTGAGACAAATTCGCCCTCCCTAATGGAGTTTTTCCCGGTTCTTTCAAACCAATCAACTTATTTCTGAATGCTTTCTTTCACAGCAAAAGAGGCATCTAAATCTCGGGCTTAGGCCGCAGAAGATGCAAATAGCGCAATGCTAAAAGGCAAGAAGAAGAGCAACGATTCAGAAATGTTGATTGGCAGTGATTCTCTCGGGTTCGGCGGCCTCGGCTTCCGAACCCT
>JBBTQN010000018.1:34644-80719 GCA_038065695.1 Patescibacteria group bacterium
TTTTTTTTACTCGGCAGATATGGGAGATTGGCAACGACAACATCTATTTTTTTATTTTTTACGGGCGTAAGCAGATCACCTCGATAGAAATCAATTTTAACTTTGTTTAGGCGGGTGTTTTTTTTAGCCATTATGAGTGCCTTGGCTGATTTTTCGGTGGCGATTATTTTGGCGCGGGGCAGATTTTTCGCCAAAGCGATGGCGATATTGCCGGAACCCGTACCGACATCGTATATGGCATATGGCTTATGGCTTATGGTTTTTTTTACAAAATTTATTACCTCTTCAACCAGTAATTCAGTTTCGGGGCGGGGGATGAGGACATTTTTGTTGACGACAAAATCAAGGCCGAAAAATTCTTTATGGCCGATAAGATAAGCGACCGGTTCGCCTTTGGCGCGGCAGCTAATGAAACGATTGAATTTTTGCTCCTGTTTTTTATTCAACTGATATTCCGGATGAGTGAATAAAAATTCTTTTGGCTTTTTTACCGCACAAGACAAAAGCACCTCGGCGTCCAATTCGGCCGAGGGCATCTTTGCTCGTTTTAGTTTTTTAGTGGCGGTTTGTAGTGTTTTATTGATGGTCATATTATTAAATTTCAAATTTCCAATTTCCAATATCTAATTACCGATGAAATTTTTAAACCCGAATGTCTAAATTTTAAAATTAGATATTTGGCATTTCATTAGAAATTAGGATTTAGAAATTTCCCGCATCGCTTTTCTTGCTTTCATCACTTGCTGATTGAGTTTTATCCGCCAAATAAATCCTTCCCACAGCCCCCACTTTCTTTCTTTGATGACTTGGGTGAGATTTTTCAAGACCGGTCGGGCGACTTTGTAACCGTTTTGCCTCGCCCAATAATTCATCACCGTCTCAATGCCGAAGTTTAGAATGTTTTCATTCTTCGGCAGTGAGTTGAAAAACTCGCGGGTCATCGCTCTCTCGCCGCCAATGGCGTACATTGGAAATATTTTTGGGATCAGGGCGCCAAGGCCGAAAACCCGGTCTCGGAGTCCCACCGACATCACCGCCTTGCCGCTCATCACCGGCTCAAGCACTTTTTTAATATGGCTCACGGTAAGATTTTCCAAATCGGCGTCGGCAAACATAATAATGTCGCCCTTGACCGCTTTGACTCCGGCCATCATCGCGCTGCCCTTGCCTTGGCTGGTTTTTCGACAGAGAAGTTTAACCCCGAATTTTTGGGCGACTTCGGCGGTATTGTCCTCACAAGCGTCGGCGACAACTAATATTTCATCAAGCTCTTTGACTTTGGTTACGACTTTTAAAACTCGGCCGATATTTTCGGCTTCGTTGTGGGCGGGAATTATTAGAGAAATAGTTTTATTTTTCATAAAAATTTCCAATTCCTAATTCCCAATTTCTAATGAAATACCAAATGCCAAATTTTAAAATTTCATTAGAAATTAGATATTGGAAATTAGAAATTTTATTTCATCGCTTCTTTCATCGCTGCGTCTTTCAGCTGGTCAATAATTAAATCAAGGCGGCCGTCCAGGATGCTCGGAATATTGTTAAAATTCTCGTTTATCCGATGATCAGTGATTCGGTCTTGGGGGAAATTATAAGTGCGGATTTTTTCGCTTCGGTCGCCGGTGCCGATTTGCGATAATCTGGCGGCGCCTAATTTTTTATCTTCTTCTTCTCGCCGAAAAGCCAAGAGTCGCGAGCGGAGTACCATCATCGCTTTTTCTTTGTTTTGGAGTTGCGATCTCTCGTCTTGGCAGTTCACGATTAGGTTAGTCGGGAGATGGGTGATTCTGACCGCCGAATAAGTCGTGTTGACGGACTGCCCGCCGTGCCCGCCGGCGCAAAAAGTATCAATCCGTAAATCTTTCGGGTCGATTTTCAAATCAATTTCCTCGGCTTCGGGGAGAACCGCAACCGTGACGGTGGAGGTGTGAACCCGGCCTTTTTTCTCGGTTTCGGGCACGCGCTGGACTCGGTGCACGCCACTCTCGTATTTCATCGTGGCGTAGACGTCGCGTCCGGTGATTTCAAAAATCACTTCTTTGAAACCGCCGATGCCGATACGATTTGAAGACAACAATTTCACTTTCCATTTTTTGCTCTCGGCGAATCGGGAATACATTCGAAATAATTCGGCGGCAAAAAGCGCGGATTCATCGCCGCCGGCGCCCGCTCTGATTTCCACGATGACATTTTTTTGGTCGCTTGGGTTTTTGGGGGCGAGAAGCAATTTGATTTCATAGCCGATTTCTTCTTTTTGCTTCAAGAGTTCGGTTTTTTCTTCCTCGGAAATTTTTTTAAGTTCTTCGTCGTCCTTGGTTTCTTTGATCATTTTTTCCAGTTCCGCCAGATCGTTTTCTATTTTTTCCAGCTTTTTTTTGGCTGAAATAATTTCTTTGAGTTCTTCGTATTCCCGCGACATCTCTTTCATTTTTTGGGCGTCAGAAACCACGGCTCCGTCTTGGAGGAGCCGTTCTAATTCCTCAAACCTGTTTTGTAAATTGTCTAATTTATCTTTCATGGTTTTTTTATTGATTCCTTTTACCAGTTACCAGTTACCATTAGTAACATTATACCCCAAATAAAAAGAACTCACCATTAAAATGAGCTCTTTTCATCTAGAGATTGAATACTTATTTTTCCGTTTCCAATTTGGCTTTTTTGGCTTTCTGGATGGTTTTTTGTTTTTCTTTCTTCACTTTCTTGCCCATTCTTTTTTTGGCCAGCGCGGTTTTGGCCTCGGCGCGTTTTTGGAATTTATCCACCCGTCTCGCGCTGTCCAAAAGTTTCTGCTTGCCGGTGTAGAAAGGATGGCAGGCGGAGCAGATTTCAATATGGATTTCTTCCATCGTGGAGCCCACATTGAAACTATTGCCGCAGGCGCAAATCACCTTGGCATTCGGATAATATTTGGGGTGAATCTCTTTTTTCATTTGGATTATAAATTATATAATAAGCATATTACCTTATTTTTTAAAAAAGGTCAAATTTGACATTTCTCCGCTGATTTGTTAATCTAAAAAGGATCTAAAAAATAATCACTCATACTTCCATTTTTTCCTTGTCCCCCACCTTCTTGGAAAGTGGGGGGTGGCGGAAGTAGAGGCAGAAAGGAAAACACAAATGGGAAATAATAATATGCCCGCCAGAGGCGGGTCCGCCTTTGGCGGAAAACTACCGACAATTTTAGAATTGCTCCAAGCCGGTGTCCATTTTGGCCACCAAAAGAGCCGCTGGCATCCTAAGATGAAAAATTACATTTTTATTGAACGGGGCGGCGTCCACATTATTGATTTGGAAAAAACCTTGACCAAGCTTCAGATCGTGGCTGATTTCGCGTCCGGCGTCGCTCAAAAAGGCGGCGTGATTTTGTTTGTGGGAACAAAAAAACAAAGCCAGAAAACTATTGAGAAATACGCCAAAGAGTGCGGGATGCCATTTGTCAGAGAGCGTTGGATCGGCGGACTCTTCACCAATTTCGCCAATGTGGGCAAATTGGTCAGAAAATATCGCGACCTGAAAGAAAAAAGGGAATCCGGCGCTTTGAACAAATACACTAAAAAAGAACAATCGCTTTTCGCCAAAGAAATTGAAAAATTGGACAAGTTGGTCGGCGGACTCGGCGACCTGCGAAAAATTCCCGAAGCGATTTTCGTCGTGGACGCGAAAAAAGAAAAAACCGCCGTGGAAGAAGCGCTCAAAAAAGGCGTGCCGATAATCGGTTTCGCCGACACCAACATCAATCCCGATGATTTAACTTATCCGATTCCCGCCAATGACGACGCGGTCAAATCCATTGAAATTATTACTTCGGTTATTTGTGAAGCGATTAAGGAAGGAAAGGCGAAACAAGAAAAAACTCCCATTGCTTAATTTAAAAATTAAATATCAAAATGTAAAATAACAAGAAAAATGTTAAAATTACAAATCCAAAGCACCAAATCCCAAATTTGGAATTTGTCCGCCAGCTGGCGGATTGAATTTGGTGCTTAGTCATTTTTGTCAGATAAATAAATTATACCAAAATGAATATTAATATCAAAATTATCTCCCAACTCCGCGACCAGACCGGCGCTGGCATCGGCGACTGTAAGGCCGCTTTGGCAGAAACCGGCGGCGACATTGAAAAAGCGATTGAAGTTCTGCGCAAAAAAGGCGAGATTAAAGCCGCCAAAAAGGCGGACCGCGAAACTAAAGAAGGTCTGGTCGCTTTGGCCAAGGGTGAAGGCAAATTGGCCGCCGTTGTTTTGGCCTGCGAAACGGACTTTGTTTCCCGGGGCGATGACTTCATTAAGACCGCTGGCGATTTCGCGAAGAAGTTGCTCACTGACGGCGAGGCCGGTTTTAGGGAGTGGGCCGAGGGCGTGATTAAAAACGAATTGGTCGTCAAAATCGGGGAAAATATTCAGCTCGCCGATTTCGGCGTGATGAGCGGCGAAATTATCGGCTCATACCTCCATAGCAACAAGAAAGTGGCTGGCGCGGTCGTGCTTCGCGGCGGTGACAACAGTTTAGCCGATGAGATCGCGATGCAAGTCGCGGCGATGTCGCCGAAATATTTGAATCTGGCCGTTATTCCGGCTGATATTTTGGAAAAGGAAAAAGAGATTTACCGCGAACAGCTAAAGAATGAAAACAAGCCAGAAGCCATTTGGAATAAAATTATTGACGGTAAACTGGCGAAGTTTTACGAAGAGAATTGCTTACTAAATCAAATTTATATTAAAGATGAGACGAAGAAAATCAGCGATTTTCTTGGTGATGCGGAAATTATTAATTTCAAAAGATTTAGTGTTTAAAATAGAGGTCCCCCCTCCTTGTTTAAAGGAGGGGGTTAGGGGGAGGTCTTAAAATAAATTTTATTTAAGACCCTTCCGCCCTTCGGGCACCTTCCCTTAAGACAAGGGAAGGCGCGGAAACGATAAATTAGAGATGTTTCATAATTCAATATAAAAATAAAATCGTTTTAATGTCTACGTTTATATATGAGAGTCGTCTTAATCCAATTCATCCCCTGGGATCGCGGGTACGCTTTTGAACCGGCAGGATTGGATTTGTCAATCGGCGAAATAGTCGTTGTCAACACCGAATTCGGCCAAGAAGCGGGCAAAGTCATCGGCTTTGGCGAATTATCGGACGAGGAAATAAAAGAACTTGGCGGACTCAAATCGGTGGAAAGAATAGCCAATCGGGAAGACACCGGCGCGATGAAAGAAAACAACAAACCGCGTAAAAAAGAACAAGCGATTGATTATTGCCATAAAACGGTCAAGCGCCACGGCTTGGAAATGAAATTGGTGGACTGCCATTTTTCTTTTGACGACCAACGACTGACTTTCGCTTTTATCGCCGACGGCCGAGTGGATTTTAGGAACGCGGTCAAGGATTTAACCAAGCATTTTCAGCGCTCGGTGCGCCTCCATCAGCTCGGCGTGCGCGACGAAGCGAAAATTGCCGGCGATGTCGGCTCTTGCGGTTTCGGTCTTTGCTGCCGCGGGCATTTGAAAGTATTGGGCAATGTCACTTCGGAACTCGCCGAACAGCAGCAAGTGGCGCATCGCGGCCCGGAGCGGCTCT
Organism: Patescibacteria group bacterium; assembly: GCA_038065695.1. Taxonomy (GTDB): domain Bacteria; phylum Patescibacteriota; class Patescibacteriia; order 2-01-FULL-39-33; family 2-01-FULL-39-33; genus JBBTQN01. The sequence continues at coordinate 40,219 of JBBTQN010000018.1, forward strand.
CCGGCGTCTGCGGCCGGCTCAAATGCTGCCTCGCTTATGAAACTGGGCTGTACGAGGAACTGGCGAAAAAACTGCCGCCCATCGGCACGCGGGTGAGGACCAAGCACGGCCGCGGCGAAGTGGTCGGTTGGCATATTTTGAAAGGCAGTGTGACGGTAAAAATTGACCAAGAAAAAGAAGGCGAAAGAAATATGATTGTGGAAGTGCCGATTGAGAAATAGTTTATGGCTTATGGATTGGTCTTTGAAAATAAAAAAGGAGGAAAGGATTATGACGAAAAAGGAAAAAGAGGTGGCGGAAGTATTAACGAAACTACTTGTAGATTTTGATGAGGTAGTAGCGAAAATAAGAAAGGCGATCCAGACGGCGATTTTCTTCTTAAGGTTTGACGGCGGCAGAGTCACCGGCCTTGATTTGATAGGTAAACTTGAAGAAGAGTCAATCGAGCCCGATGACGAGCTTATGCAAGCTTATCTTCAAGGAGGAAAAGAAAGGGCCATCAAACTTGCCTGTGATCGTTTTTACGCCGGCCTTAGTGAGATACAGGTGCTTGACTTGGCAAGCTTTCGATAATATTGAAATTAAGAGAATCGGCCTGTCATCCAATTTCCCAACAACCGCGGCATCGGCTTGATGCGGCGGTTTTTTATTACGCCACAAAAACACAGAAAACAAAAAAACACAAAAGCATTATTTGTTTTTGTGTTTTTGTGTTATAATAAATTAAATCGCAAGTAATCAAGTAATAAATAAAATTATATGCCCAAACAAATCGCCATCAATGGCTTTGGCCGGATCGGCCGGGCCGCTTTCAAAATCGCTTTAAACACCAAAGGCGTCAAAGTCGTTGCCATTAATGATTTAGGCGATGCGCAGACGCTCGCTTATCTTCTAAGATACGATTCGGTTTATGGCCGGTTTCCGGGCAAAGTCGGTTATGACCAGAATAATTTAATCGTGAACGGCCGGAAATATCCGGTTTTGGCCGAAAAAGATCCGGGCCGTCTGCCGTGGAAAAAAATGGGCGTGGAAGTGGTCTTGGAATGCACCGGCGTGTTTGAAAAACAGGAAGATTTGAAAAAGCATTTAAGGGCGGGCGCGAAAAAAGTGGTTTTGTCGGCGCCGGGCAAAGACGAAACGACCCAAACCTTGGTTTTCGGCACCGAACTGACCAAAAAAACGCTGGGCAAGAACGAAGCGATTGTTTCTAACGCTTCCTGCACGACCAATTGCATCGCGCCGGTGATGCAAATTTTATTTTCAAAATTCGGCGTGGAAAAAGCGATTATGACGACCATTCACGCTTATACCGCCTCACAAAAAATCGTGGACGGTCCGGACGCGAAGGACTTGCGGCGGGGGAGAGCGGGCGCGGCGAACTTGGCGCCTTCCACGACCGGCGCCGCCAAAGCGACGACCAAAGTCATTCCGGAAATTCAAGACAAATTTGACGGCATTGCTATCCGCGTGCCGGTAATTTGCGGTTCGCTTTCGGATATCACCGCGGTGCTCAAAAAATCCGTTACCGCCGAAGATGTTAATCGCGCGTTTATCAGCGCCGCCAAACAGCCGTTGTATAAAAATATTTTGGCTGTCACCGGGCCGGACGATGAAATCACTTCCACCGACGTGATTGGCACCGAATATTCGGCCATCGTGGATTTGAAATTCACCCGCGTAGTCGGCGGCAATCTGGTCAAAGTGCTGGCTTGGTATGATAATGAATGGGCGTACAGCAAGAGATTGGTGGAGATGGCGATGGCCGTATAAAAATATAAAAACATAAAAATACAAGAATACGGAAAATAGAAAAAACCCCGCGGAGGTGACTATCTCAAAGCGGGGTTGTTGTTTTACTTGTCTTCCGGCGGTTTTTTCTCTATTTGCCGGTCCAGCCAGTCGCCGTCTTCAATTTCCGCGATTGACCGATCCAGAACGCCTCCTCCTTCCGGCGATTCGGCGTCGCCATCATTAAAGATGCTTTCCGGATTTTCGGCCATCTCCCAGTCCTCAATAATCTGATCGACCAGTTCGCAGACGCCCAGATTGACGCCCTCGTCCACATTGGGGACATAGTCATGACATTCAAAAGCTTTCTTGCCGATAAAGGCGTAGGACGCGAGCGCGATTGTTCCTTCCTCCTCGACGGAGGTCAGATAAACTTCCATTTCCATGGAAGAGGCGATGTCCTTTCTTTTGAATTCTTTCATTTTCAAAAGAAGAAATCTGGCAATCGCGTTCATCCTTAGCCCGATCGGCCGATTGAGCTTTTCGTCGATGTAGATTGTCGCCCGGTTTTTTCCCTCCTCTATTTTTATTACCCGATAGCCACCGATGACTATCCCGCTTTCCGGTTGCCAACACCAAAGTTTCATCGCCAGTCCCTCCTTAATTGAAAGGTGCCGCTACTGTTTTAATTTTCGCAAATCATTTTCCGGTTGTCAAACATCACCTTGCCAATCATTGAAATATTTGCTAAATTATATTTATCTGTTTTTAATATTTAGACCCTACCCCAACCCCCCTTGATATAAGGGGAGGGGGTGATAGGAAGAAAAATGGAAAAAAGTCCGCTCCAAAAATTCTTCAAACCCGGTCCGCGAGGCAAGCTTCGCTGGGCGATTTTTGGCGTCCTGGTTTTATTTATAGCCGCTTTTTTTATTGACATCATCGGCGTTAGAAATATTGTGGCGCAAAAGATTGATGAGGGTTTGAGCGCTGTGCCGATGGTAAACTCATTGAAAATCTGGCCGAAAATTGAAAAAAATCCGTCAGACGGCAGCCGGTCGTTAAAATGGAAAAATATCAAAGAAATTGACTTGGAAAATTACGGTATGCCTTTCAGTTTGGGGCTTGACTTACTCGGCGGCGCGCATTTGATTTACAACGCCGATGTTTCCAAAATTGACTCGGCCGACCGAGCCAGCGCGCTTTCCGGCGTGCGCGAGGTGATTGAGCGGCGAGTCAACGCGCTCGGCGTTTCCGAACCGGTTATTCAAACCAACCAGGTCGGGAGTGATTGGCGCATTATCGTGGAGCTTGCCGGCGTCTACGATGTCAACTCCGCCATTAGAATGATCGGCGAGACCCCACTTTTGGAATTCAAAGAAGAAAATCCGGCCGCGACCACACTGACGCCCGACCAGCAAAAGCAATTGGATGACGGCAATCAAGCGATAAAAACCAAAGCCGAAGATGTCTTGAAACAGGTTTTGGCGGGCGGCGATTTTGCCGCTTTGGCGAAACAATACAGCGAGGACCCCGGTAGCAAGGATAACGGCGGTTTTTACGCCAATGTTAAAAAAGGCGATTTTGTCCCTGAATTTGACGATGTTATTTTTAATAAATTGAAAGTCGGGGAAATTTATCCCCAGCTGGTTCAAACGCAATTCGGCTACCACATCATCAAGAAAGAAGCGGAGCGGGGGACAGGCGATAATTTAGTGATTGACGCTCGTCATATATTATTTAAAACCAAAACCCCGGCTGATTTGGGAATTCAGACCCAGCCGGAATGGCTGCCGACCAAACTGACCGGCAAAAATTTAAGCAAAGCGCGAGTGGAAATGGACCCGACTGCCGGCGTGCCCCAAGTGTCTTTAGAGTTTGACAGCGAAGGCAGTAAGCTTTTTGGCGAGATTACCGAAAAAAATGTCGGCAAATTGGTAGCCATCTTTTTGGACGGCCAGCCCATCAGCATTCCGAAAGTCAATGAGCCGATTTTGGGCGGCAAGGCCGTCATTAACGGCAATTTTTCCCTTCAAGAAGCTAAGCTTTTGGCCCAACGGCTCAACGCCGGCGCTCTGCCGGTGCCGATAAAATTGATTTCCCAGACGACGGTGGGCGCCACCTTAGGCAGTGAATCGGTGGCGAGAAGCTTACAGGCGGGTATTTGGGGGTTATTCATTGTCGCTTTGTTTATGATCTTGTATTATCGTTTGCCCGGCGTTTTAGCCGTAGTCGCTTTATTGATTTATACCACGGTCGCCTTGGCTTTGTTCAAATTGGTGCCGGTCACTCTCACTTTGGCGGGCATCGCCGGTTTTATTTTGTCTATCGGTATGGCCGTGGACGCCAATGTGCTTATTTTTGAAAGATTAAAAGAGGAACTTCGAGCCGGCCGTGATAGCAATCTGGCGGTGGTGGAAGGTTTTCGCCGCGCTTGGAGCTCCATTCGCGATTCCAATATTTCTTCCCTCATCACTTGCGCCATTTTATTTTGGTTTGGTTCAAGTATTATTAAGGGTTTTGCCCTGACGCTGGCCATTGGTATTTTGATTTCTATGTTTTCCGCGATTACGATTACGAGGCAATTCTTGAAATTGGTGGTAAAATGGCGAGTGAGTAAAATAAGATGGTTATATGGGGTGAAAAAATAAAATAAAATTATGAAATTAAAAATAATCCAAAACCGCAAGTATTCCTATATTTTTTCCGGCATCCTGACTTTAATGAGTATTTTAAGTTTGATCGCTTGGGGACTTAAGCCCGGTTTGGATTTTACCGGCGGTTCGCTTTTGGAAATAAAATTCAATATCGCTCGGCCGGCGTCCGTGGAAATCTCCGGCAGTTTGTCTTCTTTGAATTTGGGCGAGTTGCGAGTCCAGCCGGCCGGAGCCAGCGACGTGATTTTGCGCTTTAAGGATGTGGACGAAGAAACCCACCAGAAAATCATGGCCGCGTTCAAAGAGAAGTTTCCCGCTTCAGACAGTCAGTCGTCTTTTATAGAAAATCGTTTTGAGTCAGTCGGGCCGATTATCGGCCAAGAGCTTCAAAACAAAGCCTGGATAGCGGTGGTTTTGGCCTCGCTCGCCATTATTTTTTACATCGCTTATGCTTTTAGGAAAGTGTCCCGGCCGGTCGCTTCTTGGAAATTCGGCGTGGCCGCAGTCGTCGCTTTGATTCACGATGTTTTAATCGTCTCCGGCTTGTTTTCCATTTTGGGGCATTTTGCCGGCATTGAAGTGGACGCGATGTTTATCACCGCGCTCCTCACTATTTTGGGTTTTTCCGTCCATGACACCATCGTGGTTTTTGACCGAATCAGAGAAAATCTTGCCCGGCATTACAGCGCCGATTTTGAAGAAGTGGCCAATGACAGCATCAACCAGACCATCACTCGTTCCATTAATACTTCTTTGACGATACTTTTGGTTTTAGTTGCTTTGTATCTTTTCGGCGGCGCCACTATCGCTAATTTTGCCTTGGCGCTCATTGCCGGTATTTTTATCGGCACTTACTCTTCCATTTTTGTCGCCAGCCCGATTGTCGTGGATTGGTATTATTTGAGCAAAAAATTAAGAAAATGACGCGAGGCGTCATCCCGAGGGAGCCCTGAATGGGCGACCGTGGGGATCCCATGGAATTTAGAGGAGCCCCTCTTATAAAAATGGGATTGCCACGGTCGCCCCGCATTTGCGGGGCTCCCTCGCAATGACATAAAAGGCGCTGTGGATAACTCCCATTTGACAGGGTTTCCAAACGACTGGTAAAATTGAGTTGAATTTACTTTTTAATATAATTTTGCTGAATTGGCATGGAGGTGAGATTCTGGCTGTTTTTTTCGTTAAAATTAACAAAAAAATAAAAATCACCATGCCTAATCCTATGCCCACGCATTGGAGAGAATTAACTCTTGTCATAAAGGGTATTTTCAATGGTGGCGTTTTGGCGGGGATAAAGACAAATCCTTAAAATTGTTTTAGGGATTTTTTTGTTTTCATTATTTTCCCCTCCCCTTGTATTAAGGGGAGGGACAGGGAGGGGTCTTGAATAAAATTTTAGACCTCCCCCTAACCCCCTCCTTAAAACAAGGAGGGGGGAAGGTAAAAAATAAAATAATAAAAATAAAAATCAAATAAGTATTAAAAAAGGTCGACAGCTAACGCCGTTTGGCGGGCTGAAAAATTTAGGAGGTTATTTGGTTTTTAATTTTTAAATATTAAAAATTAAAAATTGAGATGGTTATAAAACCATCTCATAAACAAACTATGAAAAAAACAATTTATTTAATGGTGATTGTGTCGCTTTTTGCGTTTTCAATCGCCCCGGCTTTGGCCGATGTTAATGTCAACACCGGCCTTACCGCTGATACCAGTGGCGGCGCTAACCCGATTGTCAAAGCCAAATGGGAAGCCAATGTTGATCGATATACCGACACCCTGCCTGACGCCGGCGCCCAGCTTATGCCTTCCGGTCAATACCAAGTGAATAAAACCATCTCCATCTGCGCCGTGGTGACTGATCCGGACGGGCTGGATGATATTATTAATGTCTATGCTGATGTATTTTATCCGGACAATATTGATTTAGGTCCTAGCCACGTGGCTTTGCCCGATCAGTCCGGCGATGGTTGCGGTGAATTTATGCAGGAAGACAGTTTAGCCAGGTTGTCTAAAAGCGTCGGCATAGAACTTTTCTGCAATAAGGTCAGGAATTCAAACAACAATCTGCCGACGTTTAACAGCGGCTATAACTATGACGAGATTTGCGGCGAGGAAGGTGAACTCCAAAAAGACACGGCCGCGGTTTATTGCGGTCAGAAGGATATTTCTTATGAAGACCCATCCGGCAATTATGTGGTTTGGGCCATCGGTCAGGACCAAGTTGGTTTGCAGGGTATTTTAAGAAATTTTTTCACCTATTTGCCCTTGACCGCTTTTGAAACCGATTTCACCCAGGTCACTTATGGCAATGTCAGATTAAACACCCACAAGATTATCAGCGGCGATTTGACTTGGAACGCTCTAAATCAGGGCGGAGCGACCGTCAGGAATGTGGGCAACACCAGATTGACCATGCAGGTTTGGCAGGATGACATGGGACTGGGCCGGACCGACGGACTTTGGAATGTGACCTATGACGCCAGGGTCGGCAGTTATTCTACTTACGCGAAATACGACCCGGAGACGACAACGCCATTGGACGATGATTTAGACTTGTCGGAGTTGGATGAAATGGACTTTTCCATTGACATCTCCAAATTCCCGCCGACTCATCCAAGTGACAGCTACACTGGCGCAATGACTCTAAGCGCGGTTTATGCGCCTCATTTGACTTGCACGGAATAGTTTTTTAATTGTTTGAACACAGTCAGGGGCGGATTATTCCGCCCCGGAGAGGTTTGAAGCTAAAAATATTTTGGCTTTGGACTTCTCTTTACGATATTTTAATTTCAATCTTAATCTCAAAAACATGAAAAACATTTGGGAAAAACGGCCAATGTTGTTTTGACGTTGCTGTTATTTGATAAAAATAATTTTTTTATATATTAAACTCAATTAAGAATTAAAAAAAGTCGACGATCCCTTAGAGGGGGTCGAAAATTTAATTCGAAACATTAAACTAATTGTGTTTTTAAAAATTAAAAAGCGGGAGAGAGTGTTATCAAAATTTAACTTTAAATTTTAAAAAATATGAAAAGAATTTTAATCAGCTTGGCGGTCATCGGCGTGGTCGCCGCGATTGCCATTGGCGCTACGGTCGCTTATTTCAGCGATACGGCGCAGGTGACCAATAATACTTTTACCGCCGGCACGATTGATATTAATATTAATGGTGAAAATCCTTTTGTTGATAGCTTTAACATCGGTGATTTGAAGCCGGGCGAAACGGGATACATAAATTTTAGAATCAACAATGTTGGGACAAACCCCGTTGATGTTTCCAAAAAACTTTATGATTTCACAAAGCATGATTCGGGAGAAGGATATGCTTGCGGCGCTCCAATCAACGGAAATGTTTCTTCGGAGCCAGAATGTGTAGCTGAAATCGCATTTGGAAGCAGAAAAGATGATGTTGAAACTCAGATAATCTATGATTTGTCTGTGGAAGTTTACAATAATCTAGATCAAAAAATTTGGTGGCAGGCAATTTACGAAGATACGGAGGGAAAACATATTGGTGAAATTTACGATGGCTCAAATTATGTAGATTTGGGCATGATTCCGGTTGGCGGTTATATGCTGGTGACCCAGAGTTACCACTTTGATCCTCTTGCTGACAATAAATATCAAGGCGATGGCTTGATATTTAATATGGAAATTAAGGGGGAACAATTGACAGGTGAAAATGGTTACGCTTCAGTTGCTTTAGAAAATAAAACAGGTCCAACTGAATGGGATATTATTCAAGATGGAATTTCAGGAACTTTAAGTTATAAGACCCAGGGCCCATTATTTGTGTATAACTTTTCTGGTGTAGCTCCATTATTTAATCATAGCTACGTTTTAGCTGTTGGTTATAATGCGAGCACCGATGTTGATACTCAAATCGGAACTGGTATAACTGACGGTACTGGAAATATCACCTTTTCTGGAAGTTTTAATACTGGAAATTTAACTAACGCGAAAGCCTGGTTAGTGCCAGCAGAAAACTGGAGTGGCGGAATGGTATGGACTGGCTGGCCCGCAAGTGCTTCAAATTTCCTTTGGGAAACTGCTCTGATTAATTACACTAAAAACTAAGCTTTAGATTGAAGCTTTTTTTCCAGCCTTTCATTTGAAGGGCTGGAGGTTAAGGTCTTAATTAGCAATAAAAAATGAAAAAAATATTTAATTTTTTTTGTTATTTAATTATTATTTTATTAGTCATTGCCGGCTTGTTCCTTTTAGCTTCCATTTTGCCGGTGACCGGCGGTTATAAATTTTTTGTCGTCACTTCCGGCTCAATGGAGCCGACGATCCATACCGGCAGCCTTGTTTTGACTAAAGCGGAAACAAATTATCAAGTCGGCGACATTATCACCTTTGGCAAAGCGAGCCGATTGAAACAGCCGACCACCCACCGGATTTTCGCCCAAGGCGACGATTTGGGAGCGCCGGTATTCACGACCAAGGGCGACGCCAACAACGCGCCGGATCGGGAAGAAATAAAAAATCGGGATATCATCGGCAAAGTGGTTTTTTCCGTTCCTTATGTCGGTTACGCGGTTGACGCCATCAAAAAACCAATCGGCTTTATTTTAATTATCTTCATTCCGGCGATAATCATTATCGCCAATGAGCTGATAAAAATTTTCGCGGAATTCAAGAAGAGAAGGCAGGTTATCAAATAATTTTTTATGGTCAAGTTAAGAAAAATCACCAAACAATTTCTTTCACTGTTTATGATCGCTGGCTTACTAGTCTACGAAGGAATTTTAAATATCAGCTATACCTCGGCGACCTTTTCTGATTTTGAGATATTTGAGGAAAATACGATCGTGGCCGGCACTTTGGTTTTTTCCGCCAGCGGGAGCGATTTTCTGCCCGAGGTCACCGCGAGCCAGGATTCTTTCCGCACGGTTGGTCTCTTAAACGGCGGAACAATTCCTGATTTCACTTATCAAATTAGAGTAGCAAACGCCACCTCCACTCTTTGCGGTTTTCTGGAGCTTAAAGACGATATTTCTGACACCTTCATGCCACTATCCTCGTATCTTTCGGCGACGACCACTTTCTCCCTTAAATCGGGCATCACTTTTGAGGCGCGTCTGACTTCAAGCGACGAATCCTTGTCTTTTGAAAGTTGCCGGTTTGATTTAATCTTTACTGGCTGGCAGAACGAATTTCCCGATGCGACTTCCGGTTTTTCGCACATCCAAACTCTTTCGGCGGTAATTACCGCCGGCGATTTAGAATTCATCCCGCCACCGCCCGGTCCGGGCGATGTGGTCATCAATGAGCTGATGTGGATGGGCTCTTCCGGCGATTCAAACGACGAGTGGATTGAACTGCGCAATATGAAGAATTATGACATCGATTTATCCAATTGGGATATCGACGGCGCGGTTTCTGGCAGCGGCCATTTGGAAATCCCCGAGGGTTATACCATCAAGGCTAATGGATTTTTCTTAATTACCAAAAATAGCTGGGATGATACGGCAATAAATTTAATCGCTGATTTGCCGAGCGATGAGGGATTGACTAACAAGTCCGGAATGAGTTTGCTTAATACCGGCGAACAACTCATTCTTAAAGATAATGGCGGTAATGTGATTGATACTGCTTGGCAAGACGGCGTGGCTTGGCCGGCGGGTTCAAACGGCACTGTCAAAAAATCTATGGAAAGAAACGACATCCCGGGCGATGGCACGGCGACCAGCAGTTGGCACACTTGCGTTGACGCTTCGTCAACCGCCTTGTATTGGGATGTGGGGCGAACAGAGATGGGCACGCCGGGTGTGGCTAATCTTTCGGATGAGAATTTAATCATTATTGAACCGGTGGAAGAATTGGCTGTGGTAACCGAAGAGACCGACGATAACGCGACCACAACCGAGGAGACGACAGGCGGAGAAGAAACCAATGCGACAACGACTGAAGAAACCGTTTCAACTGGCGAAAACGAAACTAACGCGACGACAACCGAAGAAATCACCTCAACTAATAATAATCCAGTCGATAATTCCGACTCGTCATCAGGCGAGGAAAACGCTTCAACGACTGACGAAGTTGTTCCTGAAACTGGCGATAATGGCCAAGAATCCGCGCCGCCTGAAAATTCTGATAATTCTACTTCTTCATCCGCGCCACCAGTAGAAACGGCGCCGGCGATTACCACCGATCCGGCCGCGATTTTGGAAGTCGTGCCGACTCCTGACGCCGGTGGCGGCGATGGTGGAACTCCTTCCTAATAGTCATTCCCGCGAAAGCGGGAATCCAGGGTGCTAAAGAGGATTCAATTCAAATTAGCCTGGATCCCCGCTTTCGCGGGGATGACAGAAAAGAGGGGAGAAATAGGATGGTCTAAAAAAATAAAATTATGTTAAAGAGAATTTGTATTTTATCACTACTCGCGTTTCTGATTGCCCCGTTTGTTTTAGTTTCTCCGGCGCGAGCCGCGGGTGATCTGGCGGTTGAATTTGAAGCGACGCCGCTTTTTTCCGACCTTAATTTTATGCCGGGAGATTTGGTGACGCGCTGGATAAAAGTGACTAACAACAGCGGCGAAGTCCAAAAAGTGATTACCGACAGCTCCAATGAAATCGACCTAGACCATTTGGGAGATAAGACCATTTTAACCATTAAAGAAAGCGGCAATTTGCTCTGGACCGGCGCCTTGACCCAATTTTTTAACGCCGAAGAAATTTATCTGTCCGATTTGACGGCCGGCGCGACTAAGCAATATGATTTTACCGTTTATTTTGACCCTTTGGCCGGCAATGAATATCAAGGCAAAACAACGATTTTTACTATCAATATTGGCTTTCAAGGCGGTGAAGAAGATGATGACGGCACCGGGCCGATCGTCAAAGCCAAATGGGAAATGATTGGCGACGGCCAGGACGATTCGCCTGACGCCGGCGCCCAGTTTTTGCCTTCCGGACAGTATCAAGTCGGCAAAACGATTAAAGTTTGCGCCATCGCGACCGACCCGGACGGGGTCGCCGACATTAACGGCGTCTATGGCGATATCTTTTATCCCGAGGATATGGCTTTGGGTCCGAATCACGAATCCGGCCGCCAAGGCTGCGGCCAAATCGTGAGTGATGAATTTTCTTTGAGAAAACTTTCCCAATCAGACGGCTATAATCTCTTCTGTAATAATATCAGAAATAACAATAATAATTTACCGACTTTCCAAGAAGGTTATGATTATGCCGAGATTTGCGCCGAAGACGGCGAATTATTAAAAGATACCGCCTATGTCTATTGCGGGGAGAAGACGCTATCCTATGAAGATCCGTCAGGCGGATACCGGACGTTGGTGATGGCCCAAGACAAATTGGGACTTTCCGGCACTTTGGAAAATTACTTCCGATATTTACCCTTGACCGCTTTTGAAACTGATTTTACCGGCATCTCTTACGGCAATGTCCGGTTAAACACTCATAAAATTATCAGTGGCGACCTCACTTGGGGCGGTTTGGCTTCAATCAGGAATATCGGCAACACTCGTTTTAAAATAAAGGTCTGGCAGGACGATCTGGGAATCGGGAAGACCGACGGTTCTTGGAATGTGAGATATGACGGCCGGGTGGGGAGTGACGCGTCGTTTGTAAATTATAATCCGGAGGAAACCGTCGTCTTGGATAATCCGCTCAACCTCTCCCAGACGAATGAAATTGATTTTTCCATTGAGGTCTTCAAATTCCCGCCCACTCACGAGGGCGATAGTTACACCGGCCTGATGGTTTTGAGCGCGGAAAGAGAAGCGCATTTTACCTGTGAGCCGTAAAAATAGGCCATTTTTCCCTTCTTGACAGGGAAGTCAATTTTTGCTTGACAAAATATTTGGGGAGGGCTAAGGTGGGGATAAAATGGGATAGTGATAAAACTGTATTTTCTCTAAATTTGCCTTTTTCGGCTGCGACTTCGTCGGGCTGGCGTAAAAAGATTTTCAATGTAGCGCGGCTACATTTCAAATCTTTTTACTGGCCCTCCTCGTCTCGCTCGAAAAATTCTAAATTTATAGTTAAAACAGTTTTATCACTATCCCATACCCATCTTTTTTAAATAATTTTAAAAAATTATGAAAAAAACCATCAATTTTAAAAGGCAATTCCTTACTTTGGGAATTCTCGGCCTGTTTTTAATCGTGCCAGTCGTGGTCCTGGCGATTGGTCAGACCACCGATCCGATTGTGATAGAAAACGCCCTAAGAGGCGGCGAGTTTCAGAAGACAATGATCGTTTTAAACAATGACGGAGAAAAAGTTGAAGTGAAATTTTCAGCCAGCGGCCAAATCGCCGGTTGGACGAAATTTTATCTACCCGGTGATTTGAAAAATTCAATTCAGGAGTTTTCTTTGGAAAAAGACGCTCAAGCCAATATTGTCGTGGTTTTCAGCGTGCCTTCTGATGCGGCTAATGGCGATTATAGCGGCTTTGTCGGCGCTGGCAAAAAAATCGGTCCGGCCCAAGAAAATAAAAACGAATCCTCGGTTTCCGTGGAACAGCGCATTGATCGCGCGGTGAAAATCAAAGTGACCGACCAAGAAACAGTCAACTTACTCGTCTCGGTCATTCCGGAAACCTATGATGTCAAGAGCGGGGAAAATCTTTCCGTGCGTTTTATTTATGATAATCAAAGTAACGTGGCTTTAAAGCCCCAAATCCAGTTCCGGATCAAGAAAGACGATAAGGTCGTTTATAACGCGATTTTTCCTTATCCGGACGGCGAAGATTCGGTCCGGCCTTTGGCCCAGCACGAAATTCCGGCGGTAAAGATTCCCACCACCGAGTTGGCCGATGGTCGGTATATCGCCGAAATGGAATTTTTACACAATGGCCAATCTATCGCCACTCAAGATTTCAAGTTTACCATAGGCGGCGGCTCGGTTTTGGGGGCGCAAGAATTCAACTTGACCAATTATTGGGTTTCCGTGCCTTTGGCTTTGGTGATCGCCGCGATTGTATTGGGAATTTTCTTTTTGGTGAAAAAGAATTGGCAGAACAAAAGAAGCGGCGATATTTTGTAATTTTTATTAATTTTAAAAAATATGAAAAATCCGTTAAGGAGGATGAAATTAAGAAAGATAAACTGGTTCTTTTCGGTCGTCAGTATTTTTGCTTTGATTTTATTTTTTTTCTTTCTTGGCGATTTTGCTTGGCCAAAAGCGCCGACAGCGCAAGCGGAGGACTTGTGTCAAGTGCCAGTTGATGTGGTTTTGGTGATGGATGTTTCCGGCAGTATGGCTGATGGCGGCAGTGAGAGTAAATGTGAATGGCAGTATTTGGAGCTGGTTGGGCCATCTTATCAATGGGTAAATCATTCCGAGTTGGGTTTAAGTGAAGAGGATTGTAACAAGAGATGCCTTGTTTCTGACCCTCTTTGCTATGCTGCTCCTACTTATACTCCTGGTACACCCAGTAAAATCCAGTCCGCCAAAGTCGCCGCCAATACATTTTTAGACAGCATGGGCCCGAATGACCAGTCGGCTTTGGTTTCTTTTAGTGACTCGGCCAGCTTGATACAACAACTTTCTAATGATCACAACGCGACCAAATCGGCGGTAGATGGCTTGACGACCAATGGCTCCACCAATATCGGCGGCGCGATTGAGTTCGCGAGCGGCGAATTAGGATCTGAAAGGGCTAATCCCCAAGCAGTCAAAGCGATGATTCTTTTGACCGATGGTAAAGCCAATCGGCCAAACGGCGACGGTCTAAATGAGAATCCGGCCGATGTCGCTTATGCCGAGGAAAAAGCGACTGAAGCGGCAGCTTTGGGTTATAAAATATTTACTATCGGTTTAGGGACAGATGATGAGATTAATGAGGTAATGCTTCAAAATATCGCCGACTTGACTGGCGCCCAATATTATCATGCCAATAGCGGCAGTGATCTTTCCGGCATTTATAATCAAATCGCTTTTGAGGTTTGCCAATATGGTTCAATTGCCGGTTGTAAATATAGTGACTTAAACCATAACGGCGCGATTGACCAAGACGAGCCCAAACTTGGCGGTTGGGAAATAATTTTAGGCGATGACGCCTCTTTTTCCCAATTAACCGATGAAAATGGCTGTTATATTTTTTCCGGCTTATTGGCTGGTAATTATACCGTCGCGGAAGGGGAGAATGCCGAAAAGCAACCTTTTGAACAAGTTTGGCCAGTGGGCAATCAATATCAGGTCAGTTTGGCCGAAGGCCAGAATGTGACTGATTTTAATTTTGGCAATTATTTGCCAGTTTGCGGCAATAATATTTTAGACAGTGATTATGGCGAGACCTGCGATGACGGCAACTTGGCTGATGGCGACGGCTGCAGCGCCACTTGCCAAATTGAATCGCCGATTAACAACAATATTATCTCCGGCTATAAATATCAAGACAGCGACGGCTTGGCTTCCACCACCGAAGACCGAGTCGGTTTAAGCGGTTGGCTGATCAATCTTTTTTCTGGCACGAGCACGGTTCCGCTTTCTTCCACCACGACCGACAGCGCCGGCTACTTTGAATTTGATAATTTGGCCGCCGACGTCTATTCACTCACCGAGGATCTGCTTGCCGGCTGGACTCAACTCTTGGCGCCAAATCCAATTGAACTCACGGGCACTTCCACCGCTTTAACTAATAATAATTTTGTTAATTTTTTTGAGCCGACCATCGGCGCGGGCGATCTGGTCATTAATGAAATTATGCAGAATCCCGCGGCTGTTCCCGATAATTATGGCGAGTGGTTTGAGGTTTATAACCAGACCGAGTATGAGCTTGATTTTAAAGATTGCGTCATCAGCGATTTGGGCAGCGACACCCATATTGTCGACAGTAACTTAGTGGTGCCAGCCGGCGGCTACGCGGTTTTAGGCAGAAATAATAATCCGGCCCAAAACGGCGGCGTGAATGTGAATTATAAATATTTAAACATTACTTTAGGCAATGGCGATGACCAAGTAATCCTCACTTGTAATAATATTGAAATTGATAAAGTGGAATATGATAACGGCGCCACCTTTCCCGACCCCAACGGCGCTTCCATGATTTTGGCCGATTATAATTTAGATAATAATGTTGGCGGTAATTGGTGTGTTTCTACTACGGTTTTTGGCGTCGGTGACCAAGGCACCCCCGGCAGCCAAAACGACGTTTGCGCCGGTGTGCCGGTTTGCGGTAACGGCGCAATTGAGTCGGGTGAGGCCTGCGACGACGGCAACTTGGCTGATGGCGACGGCTGCAGCGCCACTTGCCAAATTGAATCCCCGATTAACAACAATATTATCTCCGGCTATAAATATCAAGACAGTGACGGCTTGGCTTCCACCACCGAAGACCGAGTCGGTTTAAGCGGTTGGCTGATTAATCTTTTTGGCAGTGTTAGCACTACCACACCCATCACTTCTACTACGACTAACAGCATCGGCTACTTTGAATTCATTTATTTGGCCGCCGGCAATTATTCATTGACGGAAAATTTGGTTCCGGGCTGGACCCAGCTTTTGGCGCCTAATCCAATTGAACTTACCGGCACTTCCACTGTTTTAACCAATAATAATTTTGTTAATTTTACCGCGGCGAGCGAGCCGGTTTGCGGAAACACCATTAAAGAGGGGAGCGAGACCTGCGATGACGGCAATATCACCAACGGTGACGGCTGTAATTCCGTCTGTCAAATCGAAACCGTCCCGACTACCGACGGTGGTGGTGGCGGCGGCGGCGGCGGTGGCGGCGGCGGGCCGGCCATCTTGACGATTTTTAATGAGCAAAATATAAATGTGGTTGAAACCGCAGTGACGATTACTTGGCAGACCAATTTTTTCGCGACCAGCCGGGTGATTTACGCTTCCGAGGGCGGCAATCATAATTTTAATTACGCCAGTCCGCCGAATTACGGCTATGATTATTCTACGGTTGAGGATTCGGCGATGGTGACTTTTCATTCCGTCTTGCTCACCGGTCTAATTCCCGGCACGACTTATTATTATCGCGTGATTTCTCACGCTTCGCCCGACACCTTAGGTGTTGAACACTCTTTTACCACCGCCGGCCAGCAGCCGAGCGGCGAGACTGAGGGTGAACAGCCGGCTCAAGGAACTGGCGGCGTGGGCGGCGAACAAGGCGAACAAACTGGCGGCATTGGCGCCGGGGTTGGCGCGGGCGCCGGAACCGGCGCGACTGGCGGAATTGGCGGCGAGGCCAGCGCGGTTGGTCAAGAAGGCCAAGGCGAAGTCGCCGGCGAGCAAGAGAATGCGCCAAACGGCCAAGTGGCTGGCGTCGGAGAGGAGTGCCGTCCATGGCCCTGGTGGCTGACCATTATCGCGATTATAATTTATTTGATTTTGGTGCTGATTAATTATCTGGCCAAGCTTGAAGATAAATTGGAAAATTGGAAAACTTGGCTAGGCTGGTCATTCGCGATTTTACTCATAGTTTTACCGGCGATATTTTTCTGGTTTGCCGGCGCGTGGTTCTGGTGGATTTGGCTCTTGGTGATTTTGCTTTATTTAATTACGATTATGTCGTATCTTCTCGGCTCGATTTCTTTGAATCATTGGCCGACCGCCATTTTCCTGACTTTGTTTTTAATCTTTTTACTTTTCACGATTAGATTTTATTTGTGCTAATTTTATAAAAATACAAGAATATTCACCCCGTTAAGTAGGCAACTTTGTTGCCCAAAAATCCTTTCAGGATTTTTTACTTAACGGAGTAAAAAAATAATTTTATTTCAAAACTCCCGATTAAAATCGGGGGTTTTTGTTTATTGATTTATGTTATAATAAATTCATCATGAAAAACACCAAAGAAAAACTGTGGCATATTTTGAGCGTCAACGAATATTTGAAATCGCTCAAGACCTCCGAGGCCGGGCTTAGCCAAAAAAACGCCGATTTAAGATTGAAAAAATTCGGCAAAAATGAATTGCCCAAAGAAAAATCGCTTTCCTCATTGAAAATTTTTATCAATCAGTTTCGGTCGCCGCTTATTTACATCTTGATTTTTGCCGGCGTTATTTCTTTTTTTCTCCGCCATTTGACCGACGCGGTGATAATCATATTCGCGGTTTTTATCAATACGATTTTCGGCTATTTTCAAGAACGAAAAGCCAATCAAGCGCTCAAACAGCTCCAAAAATTCACCCGTTACGACGCCAAAGTCCGACGCGACGGACGTAAAATCAAAATTGATTCCAGCCAGCTGGCGCTCGGCGATGTTGTTTTTTTAGCAGCGGGAGACAAGGTGCCGGCTGACGGCCGTTTGATAGATGCCCAAGAGTTAAAAATAATGGAGGCGGCGCTTACCGGCGAATCAGAGCCGTCTTTAAAAAATACCAAAAAACTTGCCCCAGGCCGGGCTTTGGCGGAAAGAGAAAATATGGCTTATTTCGGCACCTTGGTGGAAAACGGCTTGGGAATGATGGCGGTCTGCGCCACCGGCCAAAATACCGAGCTGGGTAAAATCAGCAAATTAATCAAAGAGACCAAAGAGGAAAAAACTCCGCTTCAAGTCAAAATCGCCGGTTTTAGCAAAACCCTTTCCTTGATTATCGTATTTTTGTGTTTATTGATTTTCGCGTTTGGCTTGGTTTCCGGTAATGACCCGATAGAAATGTTTATTACGGTCGTCGCTTTGTCGGTAGCGGCGATTCCCGAGGGCTTGCCGGTGGCCGTGACGATTATTCTCACTTTGGGGATGAGGGCGATTTTGAAGCGTCAGGCGCTGGTTAAAAAGCTGATCGCGGCCGAGACCTTGGGCAGCGTTTCAATCATTTGCACCGACAAGACCGGCACGCTTACCGAAGGCCGGATGCGGGTGGCGCGGATCATCACTGCCGACAAGGATTATGACGCGCGGCAAAAAATCAACTTGGAAAAAATCGATAAAGAGCATGATTTGATTTTGAAAATTTCAATTTTATGCAGCGGCGCCACGATTGAAAATCCCGATTCGCCGCTTGAAGAATTAAAAATAATCGGCAATTCCACGGACCGGGCGATTCTTCTGGCCGCCATTGCCGCCGGATTTGATAAAGGCAAGCTCGACAGCGAATATCGTAAATTGGCGGAAATGCCTTTTGATTCGGGAAAAAAGTTTATGGCGACCATGCATGAGCATTATGATAAAATTCACCACCAGGATAAAATTCACCGCCATATTTTCGTCAAAGGCGCGCCGGAAAAAATTTTTGATTTTTGCGACGAGGTAATGATTGGCGGGGAAAAGAAAAAAATTACCGCCCCCTACCTTGAATATCTCAAAAGCAAATATGAGCGATTGAGCCAAAAAGGGCTTCGGCTTATCGCTTTGGCTTACAAAACCGGCGGTGATTTAAAAGATATTAAATCAGAATTGAACGGCTTGGTTTTTCTCGGTTTTGTGGCGATCAAGGACCCTCTTAGAAAAGACGCGAAAAAATTAATCAAAGAATGCCGGGTGGCGGGAATCAGGCCGGTTATTATCACCGGCGACCATCGGCTTACGGCTAAAGCGATTTTTGAGGAATTGGGCCTGAAGACCGACGGCAATATCGTGGTAGGCGAGGATTTGGACAAATGGAGCGACCAAGAGCTGGGAGAAAAAATAAAAAAAATTGATGTCTACGCTCGGGTTGAACCGCGGCATAAATTGCGGATTATCGACGCTTGGCAGAAAAGAGGCCAGGCGGTGGCAATGGTGGGCGACGGCATCAATGACGCGCCGGCGATCAAATCCGCCGACATCGGCATCGCGCTGGGAGACGGCTCGGATGTGGCGAAAGAAACCGCCGATATCATCTTACTGGATAATAGTTTCGGCGTGATTATCAACGCCATCAAAGGCGGCCGGATGATTTTTGACAATATCAGAAAAGTGATTTTATACCTGCTCTCCGACAGCTTTTCCGAGATTGTTCTCATCGCCGGCAGCGTGCTTTTTGGCTTGCCCCTGCCGATTACCGCTTCCCAGATTTTATGGGTCAATCTTGTCGCCGACGGCTTGCCGGGCGTCGCCATTACTCTTGAGCCGGCGGAAGAGGGGATTATGTCGGAAAAACCGCGGCCGCGAAACGAGCCGCTTCTAAATCGGGAAATGAAAATTTTAATTTTTATCATCGGCGTGATTACCGACCTGATTTTGTTCGGTTTGTTTTTGTGGCTGTTGGGCCGGTTTTCCGACATCAATTATATCAGGACGATTATTTTCGCCGCTCTCGGCGTTGATTCTCTCCTTTTTGCTTTTAGCGTCCGAACTTTGCGCCATTCCATTTTTACCCAGAATCCTTTGACTAACAAATTTTTGGTCGGCGCCGTGCTTATTTCCGCGATAATTTTGATGTCAGCGATTTATCTGCCTATCCTTCAGCCGTTTTTCAAAACCGTTCCTCTCGGCTGGGCTGAATGGGGAATAGTAATCGGCTTGGGCTTCTTGCAAATAATTCTGGTTGAAATCGTCAAACATTATTATATCGTAAAAAGCAAGTCAAAAAACAAAAGAACGTTTTTTAATTATGCTAAACAGCCGTCGTAATAATTATCATTTATAAAAAGGTGGCAAAAGAAACCTGTTTAGGAGAATAAACTAAAAGCAATTACTAATTATCCAGAGAAGGAAAAGTAGGTAAAATATTTCCTTTGACAAAAGCTGTTAATTTTGATATAATAAAGTCAAGTAAAAATAAATTTCATTTTTAGCTAATTTTAGCCAATATATTTAATTTTTTAATTTCTTATTTTTTTATAATAAAATGTCAATTTTAGATCAAGTTAGAAAAAATCAATTCCAAGAAAAGCTCGCCGGTTTTAATCCGGTTGAGACTTTAAATACGCTTTTTGCCCGTTTGTCCGAAAAAGAAAAAGAAGTGGTCAAGCGGCGTTTTGCTTTGGGCTACGACGAAAAGCATACTTTGGAAGAAATCGGCCAGCTTTACAGCATCACTCGCGAACGGGTGCGCCAGATTGAAAATTTAAGCGTCAAAAAGCTCAAAGAGCTCCGCGAACTCCGCGACCAGATTGAAGAAGCGGAAAAAGTGGTTGCCAATCTTTTGGAGCAATACGGCGGCGTGATGGAAGAGGATTTCTTTTTGGAGAATATATTGAGCTATTTGGAGGCGCAGGAAGACAGCGCCAATACGGTTTTGTTTTTGGCCGAACATATTTTTTCCGACAATGTCAGCAAAGTCAAGCAAAACAAAGAATTCAACAATTTGTGGCAGACCGGCTCCGCCGACATTGAAATGGTGAAAGCGGTCATCAATGAAATTGTCAAGATGATTGAAGAAAAAGGCGAGCCGTTGAAACTGGAAGATTTACTGACGCATTTTAAAAATTCTGAATTTTACCGAAACAATAAAGACAAATTCCTTTCCGCCGCGCCGTTTTTGGAAGCGACCGAGGAAGACATTGACCGGATTTTAGAAAGCTATCTTCGGGCCAGCCGCAAAATCAAACAGGACCTGTTCAATAATTGGGGCTTGATTTCTTGGGGCATCGTGCAACCAAAAAAAATAAATGATAAAATATATGTAACCTTGAAGAAAGCGAATAAGCCGCTCCACTTCACGGAGATTGCGAGTTTTATCAATGAAAATCGGTTTGACGAAAAAATCGCTTACGCGCCGACGGTTCATAACGAACTTATTTTGGACGACAAGTATGTTTTGGTCGGCCGCGGCATTTACGCTTTGAAAGAATGGGGCTACAAGCCGGGCACGGTGGCGGAAGTGGTTGGAGAAATTTTGAAAGAAAACGGCCCGCTGGCCAAAAATGAAATAATGGAAAAAGTTTTGGAAAAGCGTAATGTCAAAAACTCCACGGTTTATCTGTCTTTAATGAATAATGAAAAAATCAAACGGACGGAAGACGGCAAGTATACTTTGGTGGAACAATAAAATGAATTACGAAACCTATTAAACCGTCATCCCCGCCCCCGTTTTCACGAGGGTAAACTCCAACGGGGATCCAGGCTAATTTGAGTTTAATCCACTTTAGCGCCCTGGATTCCGGCTTTCGCCGGAATGACGGTTAGAGAGTTAATTTTGGAAATTGTGTCCGCCAGCCGGCGGATTGGGATTTGTAATTTTGAATTTGTAATTTTTTATAAGGGTGACAAGTTTATGGATATTGTCTTTAACGCGGATTTTGCCGGCCTTTGGCAAAAATTTCTCGTTTTCGGGTCGCAAAATCCAGCCATCATCGCCACGGAAATGTTTAAAGGGGGGGGCTGGGTTGTTTTTTTAATGGTTTTTACTTGGGGTCTTTACCAAATTTGGCTTGAAGCTCGGCAGATTCGGTGCATCCGGTCTTGGCAACAGGTTTTTTTGGCAATTGATATTCCCAAAAACAACGAACAAACGCCCAAGGCGGTGGAAAACGTTTTTACCGCTTTGTCCGGCTCTTTGACCGGCCATAATTTTTTAGATAAATACTGGTTCGGCAAAAGAGATGAATTTTTTTCTTTTGAACTTGTTAGTTTGGAGGGCTATGTCCAGTTTTTAGTCAGGACGCCGGCGCATTTCCGCGACTTGGTGGAGGCGTCCATTTACGCCCAATATCCGGAAGCGGAAATCACCGAAGTGGAAGATTACGCCGCCCCTTATAAAGATTTACCATTCCCCAATGATAAATATAATCTTTGGGGATCGGAATTGGTTTTGATCAAAGATTATCCCTATCCCATCAGAACTTATCCGGAGTTTGAACATACAATGACTCAACAGTTGATTGACCCGATGGCGGATCTTTTGGAAGTGTTGAGTCGCGTCGGACCGGGCGAGCAAGTCTGGCTTCAGCTGGTGGTGTCGCCGCAGCAGCCGCCGGGCTGGGGCGAAGTGGCCAATAAAGTTCTTCAAGAAAAAAAAGGACAGGAATACAAACCGCCGGAAACTTTTCTTAGCAAAGCGGTTTACAAGCCGATTGATTGGCTGGGGACAGCCGCGATGGAAGTGGCGAATCAAATTTTGACCAGCGCGGATGAAGAAGGAGCCAACAAAAAAGACGAAGCCGACCAGTTTCGAATGATGCGAATGGCGCCGCGCGAGAGAACGGTTTTTGAAAATATTGAACGGAAGCTTTCCAAGCACGCTTTCCGCGTCAAATTCCGTTTGATTTATTTGGGCGAGAGAGATGTCTTCAAAAAGGGCCGGGGAGTCGGCGCGGTCATCGGCGCCATTCAGCAATTCAACGCTCATGATTCCAACGGTTTCAAGCCGGGCAAAAAAACCAAAACCTCGGCGGATTATTTTTTCGTGGCAAGAAGAGTCGCCAAAAAACAAAAACGGATTTTACAGCAATATATCCAGCGCAACAATTGGAGCGGCGACCGGGTGGAGAATATGTTTTTAAACAGCGAGGAATTGGCTTCCATCTGGCACTTCCCGGTCATTACCGTCAAAGCGCCGTCGGTGGAGAAAGCCGGCGCTAAGAAAGCGGTGCCGCCGACCAGATTGCCTTATGAAAGGCGGCTGGCGGCGCGACTGCTTGAGATGGAAAAAGAGTCCGCTAAAAGCGAGCCGGTTGGGTTGCCAGCCAAGCCGAAAAAGCCCAGAATGCCCGAGGTGGGGGAAGAGGCCTATCCCAAGCCCGTTTCGGGCCCTAGGGAGGCCGCGGTGGGCTATGTTAGCGAAACTACCCGAGTAAAAAGACCGGCGCCGCCGTCGAATCTGCCCACGGTTTAAAAATATAAAAATACAAGAATACAGGAATAAAAAATAAAAATTAATTGTAAGATATTTTATAAATTTATTAAATATTGAAATATTAAAATATTATTTTGCTGAATTTTAATATTTTTCAAAGGCTAATTTTTAATTTTTAAAACTGCAGATTTTTCTGATGAATTAAAAATTAAGACATTTAAAATTATTTATAAAATTAAAAATTTGAAATTAAAAATTTTATAAAATGCCCGACCAGCACGAGATAACTTTATTCGCCGAAACCAATTTCCGCAATCAGCGGAAGCGTTTTGGCATCAAAAGCGACGATCGTCGCCGCCATATGTATATCATCGGCAAAACCGGCATGGGCAAGACGACGATGCTTGAGAACATGATTATTTCCGACATTATCAACGGCGAAGGTTGCTGCTACATTGACCCGCACGGCGACACGGCGGAAAAGCTTTTGAGCTACATTCCTTCCAGTCGCATCAACGACGTGATTTATCTTAATCCTTCCGATACGGATTTTCCCATCGCTTTCAATGTCTTGGAAGCGGTTGACGAGAAAGACAAAAATCTCATCGCTTCGGGGCTGATCAGTGTTTTTAAAAAACAATGGGCGGATTCTTGGGGCCCGCGCTTGGAATATATTTTAAGAAACGCGATTTTGGCGCTTTTGGATTATCCGGGCAGCACGCTTTTGGGCATTATGCGGATTTTGGTGGACAAGGAGTACCGCGAAAAAGTGGTGGCTAAAATCAAAGACCCGGTCGTCAAATCATTCTGGGTCAACGAATACACCAAATGGAACGATCGCGTGCTTCAAGAAGTGATTTCTCCCATCCAGAACAAAGTCGGCCAATTCTTATCCAATTTTTTAATCAGGAATATCGTCGGCCAAGTGAAGTCAACGATAAACTTAAGGGAAATAATCGACCAGAAAAAAATTCTCATTCTTAATTTGTGCAAAGGAAAAATCGGCGAAGACACGATGCAGCTTTTGGGCTCGATGATTGTCACCAAGCTTTATCTCGCGGCGATGAGCCGGGTGGATATCCCCGAAAAAGAGCGCCAAGATTTTTATCTCTACGTGGATGAATTCCAAAATTTCGCCACGGAAAGCTTTGCCGACATTTTATCCGAAGCGAGAAAATACCACCTTGACCTGACCATCGCCCATCAATTCATCGAGCAATTGCCCGAGGAAGTTTCGGCCGCGGTTTTCGGCAACGTCGGCACTTTGGTTTGCTTCCGGGTGGGCGCGGTTGACGCCGAGGTTTTGGTCAAAGAATTTACCCCGACTTTCGAGGAAGAGGATTTGGTTAATTTACCCTCGTTTAATATTTATTTGAAACTGATGATTGACGGCATCACTTCCGACCCTTTTTCCGCGACGACTTTGCCGCCATTATTTGACGAGATGCTGACCGGCAATCAAGAAAAGGTGATTAAAGTGATTCATGAAAGATACAGCCATCCGCGCGATATCGTGGAAGATAAAATCAACCGCTGGAGCGGCATGGATTTAAGCGAGAAAATGATTGGGGCGACGGCCGGGGAGAAAACCGCTGCCAGAACCGGTCGAGCCGGTTTTGACAAGCCGATGACTCAAATAACGAGCCGCCCGCCGGCAGCTGTTAGTCGCCCGGCCAGAAAAGAAAATCGGGAAATCAAATCAAGCGACAATAAAAACAAGTTTTCGGCCATTTGCGCCGCTTGCGGTAATGAGACGCTTTTAGGATTCAAGCCGGACGGCAAAAGGCCGGTCTTTTGTGATGATTGCTTTTCCAAGATGAGTGACGAAGAAAAAAAACAAGCCAAGAATTTTTTCTTTGAGGAAGAAAAACCGGTTAATACGGCGCCGGTGAGATTGGATGAAGCGCTAAAAAAAGGAGTGGTCAGTTTTGACGGCCATCGGCACGAAGAAAAAGTAACGCCGAAAAAAGATGATGATAATCACTTTTTAAGACCAGGACAGATGGTAAAACTGTAAAATTTTTAATTTTTAATTTTGTAATTTTTAAATAATGATCTAATTTTTAATTTTTTAAAACGGCTGTCATTAAAAATTAAGACATTAAAAATTATTTATAAAATTAAAAATTTGAAATTAAAAATTGACAACATTTTAATCCAATGTGGCTCTTAGTTTTTAAGTCTTTCTATCTCATTCTACCTGCCTATCTCGCCAACATGGCGCCGGTGATTTTTGATAAGCTTGGCTGGTTTCGGAGCTTGGCGAGGCCGGTTGACGGCGGCCGTAAAATCGGCCGTGATTTTGTTTTTGGAAGAAGTAAAACTTGGCGCGGCTTTGTGGCCGGCGCGATTTTCGGCTTAGTTGTCTCGTTTATCCAGTACCTTTTGACAGTAAACGATTTTTTTGCTTCAATCTCCTTAGTTGATTATCAAAAAGATTTTTTAATTTTTGGCGTTTGGGCGGGGCTGGGCGCGATTTCCGGCGATTTGGTAAAAAGTTTTTTCAAACGGCGAATCAGCATCAAATCCGGCCGGTCTTGGCCGATATTTGACCAGCTTGATTTCATCGCCGGATTTTTCTTATTTACTTATTGGCTCGTCAAACCGGATTGGGAAATAATTATTGCCGTCTGCCTTTTGACACTCGTTTTACACCCACTCACCAATGTCGTTTCTTATTTTTTGGGAATGAAGAAGGTGTGGTGGTAGACGAAGTCGAAAGTTGAAAGTCCAAAGTCAAAAGTCCGTTGAAAATATTATTTTTAAAAAATAAAACCAAGACTTTAGACTTTTAGCTTTAGACTTTTGACTAAAAAATCACAAAGTTAATCTTTATTCGGAATAATTAGGCGCTAATTGTTTTTTTATGAAGTCACTAATAATATTCAATCCCACCGCCGGCCTCTCCACCAAGCAGGATACGGAGAAGCTGGTCAGAGAAAAATTGTCTTCACTCGGATACCAATCGGAGGTTTTTTATCTTGACGAGAATTTTGAAAGAGAAATAGCCAGTCGGGATTTTTCCGAAATTAGATTGGTCGTGGCCGTGGGCGGCGACGGCACCGTCAAGGTGGCGGCGCGGACGATTTTGGCAAATAAGATAAAAGCGCCACTAGCCATTATTCCTTTCGGCTCGGCCAATGTGATCGCCGTGACTTTGGGCCTACCGGTTGGGATCGGCGGCGCGTTGAAGCTTTTGGAAAAAGCCGGCCAGACAATAAAAATTGATGTCGGCCTCATTAATAAAAAATATTATTTTTTAGTCGGCGCGTCCATCGGCTATATTTCCAAGGTGATTGTCGGCACCTCTAAAGAGCTGAAAAATCGGCTTGGTTTTTTCGGCTATTTTTTGAATTTGATTTTTAATAAGATAAAAATCAAAAAATATAAATTTCAGATCAGGACCAGAACTAGCGCTTTTTGGGTCAAAGGCAACAGTTTGGTTGTTTTCAACGCGCTTAATTATTTCGGCCTCAAACCAAAAAAGCCGATTGACCTCCAAGACGGCATTTTCAATCTTTATGTTTTTACCAATAAGACGTTTCTTACTTTAATTGAAGCTTTCTTCTATCTGCTGTATTTTCACCATCCGCCAAAACATGTTTTTTATCTTGACCGTGATTACTTCAAAATCGTTTTAAAACGGGAGTCAAAATCTTGCCAAATTGACGGCGACTTCATTCATCTGCCCAGAGAGATTGAGATTAAAGTGCTCTCTCAAGCGCTGGAAGTGGTCGTGGGAAAATAATAAGGTAAGATTTTATAATGAGATAGTGACAAAACTATTTTAGCTATAAATTTAGGATTTTTCGAGCGAGGCGAGGAGGACCAGCAAAAAGATTTGAATCGTAGCCGTAGCTACGGTGAAAATCTTTTTGCGCCAGTCCGACAAAGCCGCAGCTGAAAAAGACAAATTTAGAGAAAATATAGTTTTGCCACTATCTCAAAATAATCCGTCTCATAATCAATGAAGGAATATTTTAAAAAAAAGCGGTTTTTAGCCGAAATTAACCGGGGCGATAACGACGCTTTTCTTCAGGCGTATGATTATTACGCCCCGAAAATTTTTCGTCATGTTTATTACCGGCTTCACTCAAAAGAAACCGCTCAAGATATCGCCCAGCAAGTATTTTTTAAAACTTGGCAGTTTATCGTCGATTCAGAAAAAGAAATTGAAAATTTAAACGGTTTTTTATACAAGACGGCGAATAACTTAATCATTGACTACTCGCGCAAGGCGGAAAGGAAAGATATTCCCCTTGATGATAATTTGGGAAATAAAATATCGGTTGAGCCGTCATATATTAGTGAAGCCCACCATCGCCTGGAAATAAGCCGGGTGAGAGAAGCTCTTAATCGGCTTGAACCGGAAGAGAAGAAATTGATAATCTGGCGCTATTTTGACGATCTGTCCATCGCGGAAATTTCAAAAATCACCGGCCAGTCAAAAAATGCCGTTTATGTCGCTATTCATCGGGCGAAGAAAAATCTGAAAAAAATAATATGAAAACACCTAAAATAATCAATCTGATTAAACGGTCTAAAGATATTCCAGTTGACAAAAATTGGCTAAGGGAAGGAAGGCAAACCCTCCATAATTTTATTATTCAAAATCCGGTAAGAAAACCGGAACTCGGCCGTCAAATACTAAATAAGGGATTTTTTAATAAACTAACCTTAAAACCTATGCCCATCGTTATTATCGCCTTAATCGCCAGTTTGCTGACCGGCGGCGGCGTGGTCGCCGCCTCCCAGGGCAGCTTGCCGACTGACGCGCTTTATCCGGTAAAGATCGCCACGGAAAAAGCGCAGGAGGCAGTTACTTTTAGTCGAGTTAAAAAAATCGATTTACAAGCCAGATTGGCCGGCAAACGTTTGACAGAAATAGAGCGGCTTCAAAAGAAAGATGGAGTTGACCCGGCGGTTATTGAAAACATTTTGGAAAAATACGAAAATCATTTGGCTTTGGCCCAGAGTCAATTAGCCGATCTTAATTTAAGCGAAGCCGCGCCGAAAATCATCGCCACGGCAGTTAAATTAGAGAATGCTTTGGAAAGACAACGGGAAAAATTAGCCGTGCTTGGCGCTCAAGCGCCGCCTGCTCATCAATCATTGTTAAATGAAGCCCAAGTGTTTGTTTTAGCCAATTCAAATCAAGTTTTAAAAAAAATGGAAACGGAAATTCAAGAAACTGAAACTGCGGCTCAAGCCAATACCGCCACCGGAGTCGGTAAGGCTGAAATCAAGCCATCAGTAATAATGGAAAAAGTTCCCGCTTATGTTCCCGGCATTGAAGAAAAAGCCAAAAATCGGATTAACGCCGCTGAAAATAAAATCGCCGAAATCAGGAAAAAAATTGATGCCTTTGCCAGCCAAGAAGAGAATAAATGCGACCCGGAGGAAAAACAGGAATATATTAAAAAATTGGAACAGCACTATCAAAAAATGACCATGGCTTTGGCTGAAGCCAAAAGATTGTTTGACAACAAAGATTATTTAAACAGTCTAAGCCAAGCGAATTACGCTTTTTCCCTGGCTTTGGGTCTTGATAATATGATTGGCAAATGGCGCCGTGATTGCGGCGTGAATGAAGAAGTCGAGATGGTTACGGTCGGTCAAAAATTTGAAATGAAAATGGGCGAAACGGTTGAAGTTAAAAACGAAAAAATTCAACTTACTCTGAAGCGAATTTTCAGTGAATGTCCGCCTTGCCCCGAGGGGCAGGTCTGCGCCATGTTTTGTCCGGCATCAAGCGCCGACCTCACTATTATTTTTCCATCTCAACTTAGAAAAGAATTCAATCTTTCTCTTGGTAAAAACCAGAAAATCGGCGATACTCTTTATTTTGAATTATTGGAGATCTCCGGGAGTCAGATTACCGCCATTATCAATAAAAACAATAATAAACCAAATGAAAAAAAAGTTTCTCTGAATCAAGAGTTTGATTTAACAATCGGACAAACCGCGACTTTAGCCGATTACAATAATTTAAGAATAAAAATCAATGATGTGGCCATATCGTCGCCGATGTGCGTCCAAGGGACGCCATGTCCTTCCACCATCACAGTCAGTTTTGTTGCGAGTATTGATCAATGCATAAACGAACAAGCCGTTTCCACCCGTGTTAATTCCAATAATAACGACGTGCCTGTCTCATCAGTGGTGAAAAAATGCGGCGGCAGCAACACCTCTTTTTATCTGAATGTCGGCCAGAGCAAGATGATTTTCGGGGTGAAAATCACTTTATTGAATTTTGATAATAACACGGCCACTTTGATTATGACTAAGGGAACAACGGGTTGCTCCATTCCCAAATGCCTCAACGCTTATCAAACCGGCGAATACGACGATAATAACTGTCCGATTTATAGATGCGGCGGGCCGCAAACATGCAGTGTGTTTGTTACCTGTAAAGATGGCGAGGAAACATATTTTAGCGGTGATTATGACAGTAACGGTTGTCCGATTTATCAATGCCGCGAAAACAATGAAGAACCGGATGATTTTGATGATAATGTTACAAATCCAACCGGAAGAACTGGGGTATTTGCTCCGATGATGGAAGCGATTACTAATGTTTTAGAAAAAATAAATTTAAGATAACTGTCTTCATGAAAAGAGGCCTCCATCAAGGCCTCTTTTTTTATTCATCTAAATCGGTTAAGATGAAAGATAAGATTTTTTAAACCATTTTAACTATGAAAAAGATAAATAAAAAAGTCGTGGTCGCCATGAGTGGCGGCGTTGATTCATCGGTCGCGGCAGCCCTCTTAAAAAAAGAGGGCTATGATGTCATTGGCGTCTTTATGCAGTTCTGGTTTCCCTCGGGCGAGAAATACGGCGAGAACAGGTGTTGCAGTTTGAAATCATGGCACGAAGCGCAGGCCGTCGCGAAAGTCTTGGCTATCCCGATTCATAAAGTCAATTTCGGCCGGCAGTTTAAAAAATTTATTGTTGACGAATTTTTGGCCGAGTATGCCGGCGGCCGCACGCCCAATCCCTGCGTTAACTGTAATAAATTCATCAAGTTTGATTTACTCTTGAAATACGCGCGGACCGTTTTTGGCGCGGATTATTTGGCGACTGGTCATTATGCGTCTATTTCGTCATCCCGGCGAAAGCCGGGATCCAGGGTCAGTAAAAATAAATCCCTAATTAATTCTAAGATGGTATTTAGTTTGCGTCGCGCCAAAGACAAAACTAAAGACCAAAGTTACTTTTTATACAATCTCACGCAATCGCAATTAAAGTATCTCCTATTCCCTCTCGGCGATTATACGAAAGATGAGGTGAGAAAACTCGCCAAGAAATTCAAACTTCCTGTTTACGACAAAAAAGACAGCCAAGAAGTTTGCTTCGTCTCCACGACCGTTAATGATTTTTTAAAAAAATATCTAAAACTGAAAGCGGGGGATATTATTACCATTTTCTCCTCCCCTTGTCTCAAGGGGAGGTGCCCGAAGGGCGGAGGGGTCTTAAAACAAAATTATTTTAAGACCTCCCCCTTCCCCCTCCTTAAAACAAGGAGGGGGGGATATCGGGTCATCGGCCGCCATCAAGGCCTTCCTCTCTATACGCTCGGCCAACGAAGCGGCATTGGGCTTTCCGGCGGGCCTTGGTATGTGGCCAGTTTTAATCATAAAAAAAATCAGCTCATTGTCACTAAAAATCAAAAAAAGTCAAACATCTTCCAAAAAGAATTGAAATTGACCAAAGCGAACTGGATTTTTGACGAACCGCGGTTTCCTTTATCTTGCGAAGCCCAAATTCGTTATTACGCCAAACCGGCGAAGTGTGTGGTTAATAAACAAAACGGTTTAAGAGTAAAATTCGTCGCCCCCCAGCGCGCCATCATGCCCGGCCAATCAGTCGTGTTTTACAAAAACAACGAGCTACTGGGGGGCGGGATAATTATGTAGAGACGCATTGAATGCGTCTCAATAAAATTTTTATGTAGCATGCTACGTAACAAGAAGGCGTAGAGACGAGGCGTCGCCTCGTCTCTACAAATTATTCAGACATCCGCTTTGTTAAAAAAGCCGGCGTTTTTTCTGTCAAAATTTTAAATTTGACAAAATTCTAATTATTTACTAATATAGATTAAAGTTCTTTGACAAAAAATCAGTTAAAAAAGTAAAAACATAAGGAAATAAAAAGGTTTCTGGCGAGTGTTTTGGTGGAATTTCAAAACAAAGAAAGGAGAACGAAAATGAGCAGTATTGTGATGTTGAGAGTAGCGCTTGATACGCCTGATTTGATTGCTGATTTATTAAGCCAGCTGCAGGTCATCAATCCGGCGATGGCTCAATTTATTCAAAGTCTTGACCCGATTCCTCTAATCAAAGAATGCGCTCAAAATACGATTGATTTTTTGGCGAGCGAATCGCTGACAGGTATTAAAAAACAGGATTTTGTGTCAAACGGCAGAATCAATACCTCCACTTGGGATGGCGTCCCTCTAATCGGGGCGCTATCGCATTATAAATTTCCTGATGGCGTCGGCGTCTTGGTAATGGCTGACGGCGCGATTAAATTCGTGGCCGATGACGGTCGCGATTATTGTGGAAGAATCGATTATATCACCCGTCTGTTTAAAGAGGCGTTTACGGCGCAGGCGATTAAGACAATTTTGGAAATTATGGATTACCAAGTTGTTCTTAATCAGCGGCTTGAAAACAACACGGTGGTCGCTTCTTTGGAAGGAGTCAAGCTATGAAAACGATAAGAGTTGAGGTCAAGGGCGGCAAAGCCACTTTTGATTTTGAGGGCTTTGCCGGCGATTCTTGTTCGGATGAAGAAAAAACCATCCGCTTGTTTTTGGGACAACTGGGAGTGAAAACCGATGAAGAAAGCACGGAAAAGAAAACCGACCCCGAGGCCGTCCGTCTCGTCGAGCGGGAACGCGCCTAAGCCGAAAGAGCATCTTTTGGTGACGGTGGTTGGGGGACAAATCAATATTACCGACTATTCCCTAAAAGATGACCGCTGGGCGCTTTTGGCGCTCTTGGCAAAAATGGGAATTAAGCCGATTGAAATCCGTGAAAGCCATTGCGGCTAAAGGAGGCGAATATGGCGATTAAAAGAGTAAGAGTCATTGGGGGCTGGGATAATGAAATTGAAACCGATGGAAGCTGGCATAATTTTTTGGCCGGTGACATTATAACCGATGAAAGTCCGACTAGTGCTTGGCATAATCATCGCGTCTTAGTGGAAGGATTTGACGGAGGTGGCCTATATGGAAGGCGTGATGATTTAACAGCTTGTCATTACGATTCCAACCCACATGGTGGCAAAGATTTAACTCTCCTTGAACTGCCCGGTTACAAATTCAAGGTCGGCGATAAAGTGGTTTTTATCGGGTCTGGCAATAGACCCTCCGGTAAAAGAGGCAAGGTGATTGTCATCAATCCCGAGGTCAAGGAAAAAGCCAGATTTTTAGTGGAGTTTACCGAGTGGCTGGGACGGAATTGCGACGGCAATTGGGCTGATTGCTGGCAACAGCCCTGGTTTCCGGCTAAATATGAAAATTCCAGTCATAGCCGCTGGTGGTGTCACGAGGAAGAATTGGAAATTTTTATTGCCCCAAAGGAGGTGATGGCGGTGTCTGATAATATGCCGGCATGGCTCAAAGAGATGATTATCGCCCTTAAAGCCGAAGTGGCCCAGCTTTTCATTTTATTCGGCAATGTCGGCGACTGGCAAAAGACCGCTGACGGCCGCTATCTCTACCTCGGGGATTATTTGAATGAAATTTTCAAGCAACGGCTGGTGATGACTTACTCTGTTTCCGCTGGTCTGCAATTTGGCGAACCAGCCGAGGAAAGGGAAAAGGAATTCCGCCGGCTTTGGAAAAAAGTCGTTCAAAAGTCCCAATCGTTGGTCGGTCAATCGACGGCGGCCGGTCAAGCGAGACAGCAAATGTTGGAGGCGATGGAAAAAGCGCCTTTGGAGCAGCTTTTAGGCGGCCGGTCGCCGGATACCGTGTTTCCGATTTTGGAAAAAATCATTAAGGATGATGGCGCGGGCGACGACCTATCGGTTGAGCCGCTCAAAAAATCGCTCATCATCAATTACGCCCACAATGTCGCTGGCGCGGCTCAAGGAACCGTTTTAACAGCGGCTGACAAAGTGAATATTGAGACGATTGAACGTTGGGCGGCCGAAGCCAAAATAAAGGAAGCGGCAAGCGTGGTGATTTTAATCACTTCGCAATGGTCGGATTTGGCGCCGGCGTTACGCGCCAGCCAAGCCAAAATCAAAGCCATCAGATTGCCCAAGCCGAATGAAGAAGAAAGGACGGTTTACTGGCAACGTTTGTTAAGCGATGGCGTTACTATTGAAACCGGACTTGACGCGGCCAAGCTTGGCCGGCTGACCAGCGGCTTGTCTTTGACCCAAATAAGCAATCTCTATCGCGTCGCCCAAACCACTGACTCGGCTATCACGCTTTCGGTTCTTAAAAATCGGAAGCAGGAAATCCTCAATCAGGAATTCGGCGGCCAGCTCAAAGTCACGGTCCCGGATTGGGGCTTTGATTATTTCGGCGGCAAAGATGAAGTCAAAAGACATCTCTTAGAGATAAGGGATAACATCTTTTCCGGGATGACGCGGCGCTGTCCAATGGGCATCTTGGCTTGCGGGCCGCCGGGCACGGGCAAAACTTTCCTTTTTTC
Source organism: Patescibacteria group bacterium (assembly GCA_038065695.1). GTDB lineage: Bacteria > Patescibacteriota > Patescibacteriia > 2-01-FULL-39-33 > 2-01-FULL-39-33 > JBBTQN01. Next base: position 73,868 of record JBBTQN010000018.1, read on the forward strand.
CTGCTGGGCTTACGAATGCGGGTTCAATTTCGTCACCATTACCAATCCGCGGAGTTTGTGGCTGGGAGAATCAGAAAGGATTATGGAAGAAATCCTGGCGGCGTTGGATGATTTGTCGCCGGTCATTGTCGTTGAAGACGAAGCCGACCAGTCAGAGACGCCGCGCGACGTGCCCAATGGCGATTCCGGCGTTTCCAATCATCTGCGGCAGATGAAATTCATGTTTTGCTCCGAGCCGAAACGAAGAGGACGGGTCATTTGGGTGCGCATTTCCAATCGCGACGACTTGATTGACGCCGCTTACAAGCGCAAAGGCCGGACTGACGACACCATTCCTTTTATTTTGCCCAGCGAAAAAGAGCTGGCGGAGATTTTTTCTGTGATGTTCGCTCGGTATGAAATCCCGACCGAAATCACCGATTTTTCTCCATTGGCCCGAAAAGTGGCGGCGAAAACCTACTGCACGGGCGCCGATGTGGAGTGGATGGTTTTGGAAGCCGACAAATTAGCCGGCCGCGAAAACGAAGAAAAAGTTCTAACTCGTCATCTTGAGGAAACGATTGATGATTGGGAAATGAATTTGGATCCTCGCGACATTGACCATCAAACCATCTTGGCGATTTTTGGCAGTTCCCGGCGGCTGCGGCCGGCGAATTGGCGGCAAATTGTCGCTGACGCCCAAGCTCGGTTAAGAACATCTTCGCCGCCGCCAACGCCGTTCATTGTTGGTTCTCTAACAAAAAGTTGAGAGAATGGTCGGCTCAAGCGGCTGATTCGCGTTCTTGACTGATTTTTATTAAGGCAAGGAAAAAGAAATTTTCCTTGCCTCTCTTGCAATGGCTATTTCAAAAAGGAAATCGCTTTTGCGAGGGAACGGACTTTGACAATAATGAGATGGTTACAAAACTGTTTTTCTCTAAATTTGTCTTTTTCGGCTGCGGCCCCGCCCCGTTAAATAGCGCCTTCGGCGCACTTTCGCCTTCGGCGAAAGTATTTAACGGGGTGAATCGGACTGGCGCAAAAAGATTTTCAGCGTAGCGACGGCTACGATTCAAATCTTTTTGCTTGTCCTCCTTGCCTCGCTCGAAAAATCCTAAATTTATAACTAAAACAGTTTTGTAACCATCTCAATTTAAAGAAAGGAGATAAAAATGGGACGAGTGATTGCTGGACAAGCCATCAGCGACGCTGATTTGGGCTGGATTTTTTGGACGCTGTTTCAGGCGCTTAAAAAATCGGCCAAGAAAGGCCGCTATATTTCTTTCCAAGCCGAAAGTATTGAATTTATCGGCGAAAGAAAAATAAGATTTAAAACCGGTGACGATTTTTCCAATTTGCGCCAATCTTTGCGCGCTTTAGGCGTTTTAATGTATTATTTGGCGACTGGCCAGTCAGAATTGCATAATGAAAGCATTATGCTGGACGGCTATTTGCCATTGGCTTCTGAACATTGGCGAGCGATTTCTTTTTTGCTTTCCGGCCAGGCCTTCAGCTTGCCGCAATTAGAAACAATGTTAGTCAAGCCAAAAAGTCAAATTGCGGCGCGCCTCAAACTAATCGTTTTATGGCCGCTGTCGGTTTTGGCGCTGATCGCCGCTTGGTTCAAGAAAATACCCGGTTTAACCAAAAAAATAATGGGCTGGGCTAAAAATGAAAAAGTTGTGGTTGGCGGTAGGATCACCGCTTTGGCCATTCTAACCAGTGCGACGATAATAATAATCGTCTGGTACTTTGCTTTTTGGTTTAGCTTTTTTACCTCGTGGAGTTTAATTTTACTTCCAGTAGTAATAATTTCTATTTTTTTGATTATAGGAATAGTTATTGCTTTAATTTTTTTTAGCTCTCGCTTGGAACCGCCAAAATTGTTTCTTCCAGAAATTTTTTACTTTTTGTTATTGGTGATTTCGTTGGTTTTGTTTTCTTTTCATGTTCCTGTAAATAAAAAACACATTGCCAAAGAGGCGGTGTTAGTCAATCGCCAGACCGGCGAATTTGCCGGCCGGTTGGAATTAAAAAAAGACGATGAATTTCTCGTTTGGCCGCATTATTTTATTAATCCGCTGGTTTGGAAACTGGCTCCCGGCATTTTACCGGAGAAAAAATTGGCCGTCGCCAAAAACGGTTTTTCCTTCATTCTGGCTTATCAGATATTGACTAAAGAAAAATACATCGCCGCTTGGCAAAAATGGGGCGAGCAAGCCAAATTGGAAGCCGACCTTCAGGCGTTGTTTGATTCTTTAGAGGTTGAGGAAATGACGCCGTCTTATGAGGCGGAAGTAAGAGTGAAAAGCGGCCTTGGCGGTCCCAATGATCATCTTGACGAGGAAATCAGAACTGCGGCGATAATGATGATTGACAATCAAATAGAAGAATTGAGGGAAAAGTTTAAATCAGATATCAAAACCAAACAAGGATTGATTGCTGACGCCGTTAAGGAAAAGCTAAAGAGCAGTCCGTTGGCGGAATTTTTTCATTTTTCTTGTTCTCCGGCGCCGCCAGTAAATGCGGCGGCCGCCGGTTAAGCGTAAAATTCACCACCCCAGAAGGTAGAGACGCATAGCCATGCGTCTTTACAAAATATTTGTTACGTAGCATGTTACGTAACAGACAGGTGTAGAGCCGTAGCGCGCTACGGCTCTACAAACCATTCAGACGCCCGCTCTGTCAAAAAGTTGGCGTCTTTTTTTGCCCCACTTGACAAAAATAAACGATTTTTATAGAGTAAAGACGATGCGGGTGGTCCGCATTTTCGGCTTCCGGGAGGAGGCCAGTTCTCCGTGAGGAGAAAAGTTCTTTCAAAAGAAAGAGAAAGTGGAGGCTGGAAATGATAAAAGACAGTGTTTCAACAATTTTGTTCGGAGAAGGAAATTATCCTTTAGCCGAGGCATACCGGCTAATCGGCCAATCACATTCACCCGGTGGGGGATATGAAAAGCTCTTTGAGTTTATTGGCGAAAAAGCTGGTAAAGGGCAATTTTTTAGCTACGCGTCAACGGCTAAAATTATTGCCGCGGTGGTGGTGGATAACCACCAAATATACACGAATTTCCGAGGTCATGATGTGGCAAAAACATTGGTCCATTTTTTTGGTCGTAATGGTGAATGGCGCGATTCATTGCCGTTAGGAAGCTCTTACGACTTCTTATGCGGCATTCCTCTGGGCGTTTTTCAAGGGGTCGCTTGGCTTGACCGATGCTCCATTGCCAATGAATTTGAAAAAGTAATAGTCGACCGAAATATCTTGGTCGATTTAATTACTTGGAACGGCACGATTCCGGACATTGAGATATTAACTTGGTCGCCGAAAAAAGAGTATGAAGCCGAACTTTCGAAAGCAGTCAAGGCCTGTTTCCGGCCGCCATCGAAAACCGGAAAAATCAACCAACGGCTTGCCGCCGCTCAAGCGATTATGGAAAGGGTCGTTGAGCATAAAGGGACGCTGGGTGAGCTGTCGGCATTGGGCGAGATGGTTCTAAAGAAGATTTGTTTCGTCGTTGCCGGCTCGATGAATCCCGTGGCTTTTTCCGACGCCATTTCTTCTCATTTTCGTCGGGAGTTGTTTTCTGTTTCTGCGCCAAAGAAGGAAGAGGAAATCGCCAAACTCGAGTAACTATTTGTTTGTTCCAATCTCTGCCGCCATCACAGTAATGGCGGCTTTTTTTCTTGCCAAAATTCCAATTTTTTTATAAACTGAATTAGTATATATCCTATAAACCGACTATGACCGCCAAAGAACTCAAACAAAAATACCTTTCTTTTTTTGAATCAAAAGGCCACGCCATTGTGCCTGGCGCTTCTTTGATTCCGGAAAATGACTCGACCGTGTTATTTACCACTGCCGGCATGCACCCCTTGGTCCCGTATCTTTTAGGCGAAAAACATCCGGCCGGCGTTCGTCTCACTGATGTCCAAAAATGTATCCGCACCGGCGATATTGACCGCGTGGGCGATGATTGGCACCTGACCTTTTTTGAAATGTTGGGCAATTGGTCGATAGGAGATTACTTCAAAAAAGAAGCGATTGAAATGAGCTTTGAATTTTTAACCAAAGAATTAGATATCCCAATTGGAAAATTGGCTTTCACTTGTTTTGAGGGCGAGCCCAATAATAATATTCCCAAAGACGAACAGTCAGCCGGAATTTGGGAATCTTTGGGTGTTTCACCGCTAAAAATAAAATTTTTACCCCGCGAAGACAACTGGTGGGGTCCGGCCGGCCAAACCGGCCCGTGCGGTCCGGACACGGAAATGTTTTACTGGTCTGGCGAAGGTAGGGCGCCGGAAGAATTTGACCCCAAAGACAAGAGCTGGGTGGAAATCTGGAACGATGTCTTTATAGAGTACAATAAGACCGCCGATGGCCGCTACGAAGAATTGAAACAAAAAAATGTGGACACGGGCCTGGGCGTGGAGCGCGCCGTCGCGATTTTAAACGGCCAGAAAAGCGTCTATGAGATAGAACCGTTATCAACTTTAGTTTCGCAAATGGCGGCTTTAATCGGCTTGACCACCGAAGATTTAAATGGCGAACAAATCAAGGCGGTAAGAATTATTGTTGACCATCTTCGCGCCGCGACTTTTATCTTGGCGGAAAAAATCGAGCCGTCCAATGTGGAAAGGGGATATGTCCTGCGCCGTCTTATCCGCCGCGCTATCAGATACGGCCGGCAACTCGGCATTAAAGACCCATTTACTCACAAAGTTGCTGACATCGTGATTGCGGAAATGGGCGGATTTTACCAAGAACTCCGCGAAAATCGCGACTTCATCACCGAACAATTAATTAAGGAAGAAGAAAAATTCAGCGGCACGCTTGAAAAAGGCCTTAAAGAATTTGAAAAATTAAGCCAAGACAAAATTATTTCCGGCGCCGACGCCTTCAAGCTTTTCGCCACTTATGGCTTTCCTTTGGAAATCACGCTTGACCTCACCAAAGAAAAAAATATAAAAGTGGATGAAGACGGCTTCAACCGAGAATTTTCCAAACATCAGGATATTTCTAGAAAAGGCGCGGAGAAAAAATTCAAAGGGGGATTGGCCGACGATAGCGAGGCGACCGCCAAAATGCACACGGCCACGCATTTGATGATCGCGGCTCTTCGCCAAGTCCTCGGCGACCAGGTGTTTCAAAAAGGCGCCAACATCACCAGTGAACGAATCCGCTTTGACTTTTCCTATGGCAAAAAAATGACAGCCGATCAAATTAAACAAGTAGAAGATTTAGTCAATATTCAAATTGATAAAAAAATTCCAGTCATCGGCGAAGAAATGACTTTAGACGAAGCCAAAACCCAAGGCGCCATGGGCGTGTTTGAAAACAAATATGGTGAAAAAGTGAAGGTCTATATCATCGGCGACTTTTCCAAAGAAATTTGCGGCGGCCCGCACGCCAAAAATACCGGCGACCTTGGCCGCTTCAAAATCCAGAAAGAAGAATCCAGTTCCGCCGGCGTCAGGCGCATTAAGGCGATTTTGGAGTAAATAATTAAGCACCAAATTCAAAATCTCAAATTCCAAATTTGGAATTTTAGATTTTAGATTTGTAATTTTAGCATTTTAACCGCCCTTGACTTATTCTTGTTATTTTATTAATCTACGGCCAGATTGGTACTTTTAAACAAAACAAGGAGGAGTAAAGCATGAAAACCGTCCAAGTAAAAAGGTTGTTTGAAGACGCCCAAATTCCGAGGCGGGCGTCAACTGGCGCTGTCGGCTATGATGTTTATGCTTACGGACGATTAGATATTGACACTAAAGAATATCTGTCAGGTGAGACATTGCCCTTTACGCTTATGCCGGGAGAAAAAGTTTTAATCGGCATCGGCGTCCAATTCGCCACGCCCTGGCCGATTGAAATCCAAGTCCGCCCAAGGAGCGGTCTGGCCAATAAGCACGGCATTGAGCTCGGCAACGCGCCCGGCACCATTGACCCAGACTTTCGCGGCAATGCCGGTGTCTTACTCCGCAATCGAAGTGACAAACCGTTTGTCATCAACAAAGGTGACCGGATCGCCCAGTTAATTTTTGCCCAAGTCGAAATTCCAATTTTGGAAGAAACTGAAGGCGAGTTGCCGAAAACCTTGCGTGGCGCCGGCGGTTTCGGCTCCACCGGTCTTCGGGAAATTATTGAAGGCGACGCGGAATATCTGCGGCTCATCGACGAACAAGATCGTTTTTACATGAAAATGGCGATTGCCGCCTCCGACCGTTCCAACTGCGCTCGCGGTTGTAAAAAGGGGGAAGACGGCCAATATTTGCGCGACAAAAAAGGTCATCTTGTCGGTCAAACGCGGAAATTCGGTTGCGTTATCGTCAAAAATGATAATGTCATTTCTTTCGGCTATAACGCCCAAGCGCCCGGTTTGCTTCTTTGCGCTGATGTCGGCTGTCAGCGAGAAGCCGAAGGAATTCCGTCCGGCGAGAGAATAGAACGATGCCGTGCCATTCATGCCGAGGAAATGGCGTTTATGAAGATGCTCTCAACCGGCGTCGGCACATCCACTCAAGGCGCGATCATATATGTAACCGCCGAACCTTGCGAAGTTTGCGCCAAAACCATCACCGGCTCCGGCATTGAGACCCTGGTCGTTTTGGAAGGCGTCTATCCGCAAAACGGCATTGGTATCGTTAAAGGGGCGGGTATCAATATCCGCTTTGTGAAAAAGGAAAATATACGGTAAAAAGCTCATTCACCGCCAGTCGGCAACCCGACTGGCGATTTTTCTTGACTTATTTTGGGCTTTTCGCTAAACTTACTTTTAGCATTGACAAATAGAGACAAATTGCTATAATTAACTCATTGTTAAAAAAGCTAAAATTTGTTTTATTTTTAAGCAAAATTCTGGCTGTCTG
>JBBTQN010000019.1:0-8004 GCA_038065695.1 Patescibacteria group bacterium
GTAGAGCGTTTGACTTATAATCAAATGGTCCCGGGTTCGAATCCTGGCATGCCCATTAGGATTATCAAAATTGACTAATGACTAAAATTAAAATAGAATAATAAATGAATTTTTATTAATAAATCAGGACGGCTAGCTCAGTTGGTTTAGAGCACTATCTTGACGTGATAGGGGTCACAAGTTCGAATCTTGTGCCGTCCATAAAAAAATCCCTCCGCACGGAGGGATTTTTTATAGATATAAAAAAGCCCATTCAAACAGCAGACGAATCCGCTATTGAATGGGCCAAGCCCGCACTATAAGTGCGTGACATCCATCCGAAAATGCACGGTGTCCAAAGCATCAAGACACCACCTCATACTTTGCAAATACTTCTCGCGTTCTTCAATGCACTCATTGAACGCGTAGCGCAATCGTTCGATTGCTCTGACAACCACTTTTTGCCATTCCACTCTTGGCCACAGGTGGCTTTGTGAGAAAGCGTCTCGGAACTCCTCCTCACTAAGACGTTTGAAGATCGACTCTTTGGCAACTTCATCTCGGCCGCCGGTGAACTCAACTGATACTGGGCGATTATACACGGCCGACCAAATAAGGAGCTCTCCTTCATCGGTCATAAGAAAAGATTTCCTTACCGAAGTCGTCCCGGCATCACCCTCCTCAAGCACCTGAAACTCAATGGCCTTAGTGCGCTCTGATATCCCATCCGGGAACTTAACAAGCCCAACGTCCGTCCGGCGAGTCGCACATCCCGGAAGAATGCCACCATTAAGCAGTTCAGCCAAGGGCTTGAAGCATGGAAGATACTTCAAATTCGACTTTATGTGCTCAATTAAAGTCAGCAAGAGCTTCTCAAGACGCAACTTGCGAACAGCGACAGGCGGCGTTCTTCCCAAAACATAATCCTCCAAACTAAAATCTTTTCCTTCGAGACTGATGGACGAATCCATTGCCAGTCCTCCTTATTTTGCGAAATCAGCCTATTCCGATTTCGGTTTTAGTTTACTTCAGGAAAAAATGGCTGTCAATATTGAATTTTTTCAAAATTTAGAGTAAAATTCATCAGCTTATGATAGAATAATAATAGCAAAAAAACACCACAAATGAAAGAAATCGAACAAAAACTGATTAACTGGCAGAAAACGACTTTAGCCAAGCCGGAGTTTGGTTTTGTCCAAAAATTAATGAAAAAAAATACCGCGGCCGAAATCTATTTGGTCGGCGGAGCAGTGAGAGATATTTTGCTCGGCCGAGAAACTAAAGATTTTGACTTTGTGGTGAGAAAAGTTGACGCCAAAGAACTGGAAAAATTCCTGTCCAAGCTTGGTGAAGTGAATTTAGTGGGTAAGAGCTTCGGGGTATTTAAATTTATTCCCTCCTCTGCCGTCATCCCGAGCGAAGTGGCGACAAAGTCGCCACGAAGCGTGGGGATCCCATGGGATTGCCACGGTCGTTCACTTCGCTCACTCCCTCGCAATGACATCGAGCCGATTGACATCGCCCTCCCCCGCACCGAACACGCCGGCATGAGCGGCGGCTATAAAGACTTTGCCGTTCAGAGTGATAAGGATTTGCCGATTGAAGAAGATTTGGGACGAAGGGATTTCACCATCAATGCTTTGGCCTGGGATCTTAAAAATCAAAAAATAATTGACGAATTCGGCGGGATTAAGGATTTGGAAAACAAAATCATCCGCGCCATCGGCCAGCCGGAAGAAAGATTTCAAGAGGATTTCACCCGCATGCTTCGCGCCGTCAGGTTCGCCTGCCTGCTTTCCGCCAAAGGCGGACCAGCCTCTGGCTGGGAGATAGAAAAAAAGACGCAAAGTATTATTGAAAAGAAAGCGAAAAAAATCCTTTCTCTCCCCAAAGAACGGATTGGCGACGAATTTACCAAAATAATTATGTCCGACCAAGCGGAAAAAGGCATCCGCCTGATGCAAAAAATCGGCTTAATAAAAATTATAATTCCTGAATTGGAAGAGGGTTTCGGCGTGAGCCAAAACAAGGCGCACATCTACGAGGTCTTTGAGCACAATGTCCGTTCGCTCGGCGTGGCGGCGGAGAAAAATTTCAAATTGGAAGTACGGCTGGCCGCCTTATTCCACGACATCGCTAAGCCTCACACCAAGGAATTCCAAAAAGGCGACGCCACTTTTTACAATCACGACCAAGTCGGCGGCAAAATGGCCAAGGTCGTTTTGCGCCGATTGAATTTTTCCAATGAAGTCGTCAAATATGTGTCGCACTTGGTGCGCTATCATATGTTCTATTACGCTTTAGACACCGTGACGGACGCGGGTGTGCGCCGATTGCTTAATCGCTTAGGTAAAGAAAATATTGACGACTTCATCAATCTGCGAATTTGCGACCGATTAGGCATGGGCCGGCCAAAAGCCAAGCCGTGGAAGCTGATTGAGCTGGAACGCCGATTTAAAGAAGTCCAGATGGATCCGATTACACCCAAGATGCTATCTATAAATGGCACCGAGCTGATGGAAACCTTAAATATCAAACCTGGCCCGCGAGTCGGACTAATCCTCAACGCGCTTTTGGGCGAGGTGCTGGAAGACCCCAAAAAAAATGAAAAAGATTGTTTGAAGAAAAAAATAGTTGAATTGAATAATCTAAAAGATGAGGAGCTTAAAAAATTGAACCCGGATGTGAAGTTTTACGATGAAGAGAGGAAGAGATTGTTGCATGCGGAATAAAAAAACACGAAGATTTCTCTTCGTGTTGGATTAGTAAGTTCCAATATTATTAAAATTCGTGAACCTGCCACACATCCCGTCGCATAGCATCATCGTGGTTTTTTCTTACAGCCATTATGATAACTCTTTTTCTAGACGAGATCTCTCTTTCGGTAGCCAATTGATACCTCTTCGATTTGGATGCCGACCCATCGACAATCAGGCCGCCACTCATTAAAATAACAACTTTTACGCCGCGATCGCCGATGCTTTTTACCCTGAACAGACTATCACTGCCCAAAAGATAAACTTGACCAACCGCCAATTTCTGCTTGTCGCGCATAACTCCTCCTTTCCTTTTGCTGATTGCCTTAAAACTCATCAACTTCTCTAACATCCCTAAGAAGGCCGTCTTTGACAATTCTCTTTAAATCTTTGAGCTCTTTCGAAGTTGTTTGTTGGCCAATATTTTGATCTATTTCGGCGACAGCTTGCCAAACTCCATCTATTTCTGACAAACAAGTCATCGTGCCTCCGCCATGCTGATCATATGCGTCTATCCGTGCGATGGTCCCCGTAATGGTTCCGTCAGGTTCCTTAAGATGATAATATCGGCCTATCTTTATTCTTTTCCAATTCATAACTCCCTCCTTGTTCTTTAAAAGTTACAGACTGTTTTCAAATTGTTCACTAAAGTGAGAATGGCTGATTCTTTCACTGCTTCAACTTCTTTTTTTGTGGCTAACCCGCCCAGTGAAAAACAATTAAAATATTTTTCTGGGCTGACCTTTCCGTCGGGCTTTAAGACAATAACGGTTGCGCTATAGCGATCATAATCGAATTTCATCACCTTAATTAGGGTCACCTCATCGAGATGGTCCCAAGAATAGTGATAATATTGGCCCGTTTTTATCCTGCGTCTTCTGCGTTTTTGAGCCATAACTTCCTCCTCACTCCCGATACGGAGCGGTTGACTCTGGGGAACTGAAAAATCTTCTGGCGGATTCACTCTTTTTGGAATAAAATCCGATTTCTCTCTGACTAAGGCACGAACCAAGTCTGGCAATATTGAGAAGGAACAAACCACCATGATCGAATGTCTCTTTAGTAAGAGACTCAACCCAAGCGCAACCATTCTTACAATCCTTAATAACCTTGATTATGAAGCTCTCAGCATAGCTCTCGGGATCGCAGAGAGAATGATCACGACAATAAAAAAATAATCCGTCACCTTTCATTGTTCCATCCTCCTTTTTTCAATTTTCAAAGACCAACTATCATGCCTAAAACTATCAAAATAACAAAAGAAAGTCAAGGCCCCAAGGCCGTTGGCGGGGCAGGCGAACGCCTGGACAAATTTCTGACCGAATATTTAAAAGACGGTGGTACGGCCGAAAGTACGTCCGTACTGACGCGCTCGCAAATTAAAAAACTCATCAAGGCGGGTGAAATTTTAGTCAATGGCAAAAAAGCAACAGTTCATCGGTTTTTAAAAACGAACGACATTATTGTCATTCCGACCCCTTCGACTTCGCTCAGGGCAGGCTCCGCGACCAAAGGGAGCGAAGTGGAGGAATCCCTTCGTCCGACGACGAAAACGGAGGGATCCCTCCACTCGCCTGCGGGCTCGGTCGGGATGACAAGAGACATTAAAATCCTTGAAGAAAACAACAATTTTCTCATCATTGAAAAACCCGCCGGACTCCTCGTCCACCCGACCGCCAAAAATGAAACCGACACTCTCGCGGATTGGATTATCGCTAAACATCCGGATCTTAGAAAAATCGGCGAAGACCCAAGTCGCCCCGCCATTGTCCACCGACTAGATAAAGAAGTATCGGGACTGATGCTCATCCCCAAGACCCAAGACGCTTTTGATTATTTCAAATCGCAATTTAAACAGCACCATGTCATTAAAAAATACGCCACACTGGTGCGTGGCGAGATTAGTAAGGACGAAGGAATGATTAATTTCCCGATCGGCCGTTCCAAAAGCCGACGCGGGCTCTTTGCCGCCATCTCTCATAAATTGGGAATAGAAGCCAAAAAAGCAATCACCACTTTCCGCGTTGAGAAAAGATTTAAAAACTATACTTTATTGGAGGTACAGATCCTCACCGGCCGGACGCACCAAATCCGCGTCCATCTTTTGGCCTTCGGCCATCCGGTAGTCGGGGACGCGCTCTATGGCATAAAAATACAAGGATATAAAAATATAAAAACAAAACTTGGCAGAATTTTCCTTCACGCTAAATATCTCGGTTTCACCGATATGAATGGGAATAAGAGAGAATTTGAAAGCGAACTGCCAGAGGAATTGGATAATTTTATTAAGGGATTGGTAACTGGTAATTAGTAACTAGTAATTTTATCGCCCCGAAGGGGCGATTTTTACCAATTACCAGTTACCAATTACTAATTACTAAATTTTCTTGCCTTATTCCCCTAAATCTGTTAGAATAAATTTAAACTAAAATAAATAACAAAAAGAATCCATGGGTCTTCCCAGCAAACAGCGCACCAAATCATCCAAAAAAAGACGCGCTTCGCATTTCGCCCTCAAAAAATCAGGTCTGAATAAATGTTCTAATTGCGGCAAACCGGTTTTACCTCACCGTGCCTGTCCGGCTTGCGGCTATTATCAAGGCCGGCAAATCATCAAATTCAAAACCAAGAAAAAAACCACCAAACAGAAAGCGCAGGAACGCCGTGAAAAAGCGCGCGAGAAGAAATGAGATACAGTTTTGTCACCATCTCAATTAAAAAAAGAAGAGTAAAATAGTTCCGCCGAAAGCGGAACACCACGACTTTTTAACTTTAGACTTTTGACTTTCGACTATGTCAAATAGGCACCTTGCCAGAACCATCGCCGTCCAAACGCTTTACCAATGGGATTTCAACGGTAAAACCGAAGACATTGAGGCGATAATGGCCAATAACAAGCAGGAATTCGCCCCCGAATTCGATGACGGCGGATTTATTGAACATTTAATTAAGGGGGTGATTAAAAACCAGAAAGAAATTGACGGTTTAATCATCAAATTCGCCCCCGAATGGCCGCTGGAGCAAATCACGATCATTGACCGCAATGTTTTGCGGCTCGGCGTCTTTGAGCTCAAATTTGACGATAATATCCCCGCCAAAGTCGCCATCAACGAAGCGATTGAACTGGCCAAGGCCTTTGGCGGCGAATCTTCGGGTAAATTCGTCAATGGCGTCTTGGGCGCCGTCTTCAGAGAAATGGGAGAAAAAGAAGTGGACAAAAATAATGTGAGAAAACGGGAGGATAATACGGCTAAAAAAGAAACATAAAAATATCAAAATATTGGACATTGGATATTACTTTAATTTTTTAACTTAATATCCAATATCCGATATCCAACATCAAAATGATATGTCGGATGTCGCAACGTTAGAAAAAAATTTAGGAATAAAATTCAAGAATCGAGACCTACTGCTCCAAGCCGTCACTCACCGCTCATACCTCAATGAGCATCCGGAGTTCAAGTTTGAGCACAACGAACGGCTGGAATTCTTGGGCGACGCGATTTTAGAATTGGTCGTCACCGAGCATCTTTATGACAAATACCCAAACCCCGAAGGCGAATTAACCAACTGGCGCGCCAGCTTAGTCAACCGCCACAGCTTGGCCGACATTGCGTTTAAATTAGATATTGAATCCTTTATTTTGATGAGCAAAGGGGAGGCCAAAGATAAAAATTTAAAAGCCCGCCAATACATCACCTCCAACGCCATTGAGGCGATTATCGGCGCCATTTATCTGGACCTGGGCCTGGCCGCCGCCAAAAAATTCATCAAAAAATATTTCCTGACCAAGTTGGAAGAAATCATCGCGAAAAAACTTTATATTGACGCCAAAAGCAACTTCCAAGAGAGAGCTCAAGAGAAACTGGGCGTCACGCCGACCTATAAAGTTCTCGGCTCTTCCGGGCCGGACCACGCCAAAACTTTCAAAATCGGGGTGTATTTGGACAAAGAACTCGTCGCCACCGGTGGCGGCTCCTCCAAACAGGAAGCCCAGACCGAAGCGGCGAAGAAAGCGCTGGTTGAAAAAAAATGGTAATTCCTATTTTCCCCTCCCCTTATTTCAAGGGGAGGGTTGGGGTGGGGTCTAAAATTTAAAATAATTCTAAAAAAATATGACCATTGAAAATTTTCTTACGAGCGCGATGAAAAAAGAGGCTTCCGACCTTCATTTGGTCGCCGGCTTGCCGCCATTTATCCGAGTTGACGGTGTCTTGAAAGAATTGGAAAAAAAACCGCTGGCCGCCAAAGAAATAGAAATAATGGTGAGGGAAATCGTTGATGAAAACCGCTTTAAAAAATTCTCCATTGAAAAAGAATTGGATATCGCCTATGAGACCTCGGACGGCTCCCGTTTCCGCATCAACCTCCACTACGAAAAAGGCAACATCGGCCTGTCCGCCCGAACCATTCCTTCCAAAATTCCGACGATGGAAGACATCTCGATGCCGGAGGTCGTCTATGATTTGTGCGAGCTTGATCGCGGCCTCATCCTTTTCACCGGACCGACCGGCTGCGGCAAATCCACCTCTTTGGCCGCGATGATCAACTACATCAACGAAAACCGCAATTTGAATATCGTCACCTTGGAAGACCCGATTGAATTCGTCTTCAAACCCATCAAAAGCATCGTCCGCCAAAGGCAGTTGGGGAGCGATATGATGTCGTTTCAGAGCGGACTCATCCATGTTCTTCGCCAAGACCCGAATGTGATCATGGTCGGCGAAATGCGCGACTTAGAAACCATCGCCACCACCATCACTTTGGCGGAAACCGGCCATTTGGTCTTTGCCACCCTGCACACTTACAGCGCCGCCCAAACGATTGACCGCATCATTGATATTTTTCCGCCGCACCAGCAGAACCAAATCCGGATGCAAATTTCCATCACCTTGCGGGGCATCATTTCCCAGAGATTGATTCCTAAAAAAAACGGCGGCCGAGTGGCGGTCAGAGAAATTCTTTTAAACACGCCGGCGGTCGCCAACCTAATCAGGGAAAACAAAATCGCCCAAATAAAAACCACCCTGCAAACCAGCGCGCGGGAAGGTATGATCACGATGGACAACGCGCTCCTCTCGCTTTACCAAAACGGCGCCATCAGCAAAGAAATTTTTGAAGAAAATGTTTCCACGCCCAGTAAAACAAAATCTTTCAAGTTGGAGGTGTAAAAATTTATAAAAACACCCACTTTGTGCGGGTGTTTTTTATTTATGCCGTAATTATACACTTTGCGCGAACTTTTTTCGAGCGGAAACTGAACGAATGA
>JBBTQN010000020.1:0-56731 GCA_038065695.1 Patescibacteria group bacterium
ATTTTGGAATTTTCAATGCCGATGATTTCCGCCTTGATGGTCTCTCCGACTTTGACAAAATCATTCGGGTTGTCTATCCTTTGCCAAGCGATTTCGGAAATGTGAATCAGGCCTTCCAGTTTGTCAAATTCCACGAAGACGCCGAAATCAGTGACGGCCGTGACGCGGCCCTCCACAACATCGCCGATTTTGTATTTGTCGATCACATGTTTTTGCGTCTCTTCCCAAGCCGCTTTCTCGCTGACAATGAGCTTGTCCTCGGCCTCGTTGGCGTCAAGGACTTTAACGTCGAATTTTTTATTGATATAACTTCGCAAGATTTCCAAAATGCGATTTTTGTCGCCGCCCGGAATGCGCGGATAATTTTCCGGCGAGAGCTGGGAGACGGGCAAAAAGCCCATCGTGTTTTCCACCTTGACCATCAGTCCGCCTTTGTTGGCGTCGGTCACTTGGACCGAGATAATCGTGCCGTCTTTTTCCAGTTGCTTGATATTCTGCCAAGATTTTTGGCGGCCGGCGTACCGGAAAGACAATTCCACTTCGCCGTTTTCATTTTCCAGTTCCAAAACAGTCGCTTCCACTTCGTTGCCAACTTCAAGGTTTCGGTACTCGTCGGATTCGCCGTACCTTTCTTTGCCGCGGACGATGCCGGTCGCGATGCCGCCCAAATCAATGTGGACTTCGCTTGAGTCGGCAAAAATTATCGTGCCTTTGACCAAGTCGCCGACTTTCGGAAAATTAAAATACTGCTTTTCGTCAAGCAGTCTTTTCATCTCGGATTCTTTTTTGTTTTCGTCTGAAATCATAACTTCATATATTAGCCCCGCTTTTACAGAGGAGCCCCATTTGGTTTTGGCCGAACGGGAGGTTGATTAAGGACTAAAAGGCAGTATAGCAGGTCTTTTTCTGGATGTCAAAATTTGGCTTTTATTGGCTTGAGTTTGCGTGGCGATATGATATAGTTGATATATTCTAAGTAATTTTTAATTTTGTAATTTTTAAATAATGATTTAATTTTTAATTTTTAAACATTAAATCATTAAAAATTATTTACAAAATTAAAAATTAAAAATTCTACACCATGTCCACTAAATTTATTAAAAAGAAGGAAAATTTTATCTGTGAACATTGCGGGAGAGAGGTGAAGGGCACCGGCTACACCAATCATTGCCCGAATTGCCTCTGGTCTAAACACGTGGATGTCAGTCCGGGCGACCGAGCCGAGGAATGCGGCGGTCTGATGAAGCCGGTTGATTTTTATTTGAAAAAGCAGGAGTGGGTCGTCGTCCATGAGTGCGAGAAATGCGGGGAAAGAAGGCGCAACGTATTGTCGGATGAAGATAATTTTGACGAAGCGGTGAGATTGAAAAAGGAGATAAACGATAAGGTTATAAAGAAGAGCGTTTGACAGAAATATTTATTCGTGCTATAATTAACAGAGTTAAAAATAACAGTTGGAATGGTTCTTTTCAGAAAGGAGAGAGGCGATGAAGACGGAAAAATTGTCGTTGGCGTTGGTGATTATTATTCTGTTGATTTTGATGGTTCTGGGCACTTGTTGCGCGCACAACCCGAAGAATTTTTTGTCGATGAACAGCGGCGAATATCGCGCCTTCCTGTACTTCAAGGAGGTATATTTCGCCACCAAAGTCGGCAAAGCAGATTTAGAAAAGGAGGCGGATTGGCGCCAGGATTGGGCCAAGTCGCCGGAAGATTACGCGGCGTTTTTGAAAAACAAGCTGCCGTTTATGAATGTCGTGGAGCCGACCTCAAAAGACCTCAAGTTTTTAACGGAGCAGAGCGAGCTATTGGAACTCTTCTGGGAGTGGAGCAAAATCAATCCCCGCCATCTCACCGCCGACCAAAGAGATTTTTTTGAACATTTCCGGCAATGGGAAAAAGTCCGGACGATAGAGGAAGAAAAAGATGACCGGGAATTTATTAGCGCCTTTCCTTGGATTGATCCTGACCAACTCTCTATTCGGGACAAGGTATTTCTGTCTGAAGCCGGCTCAGCGATTGTCTATTCGATGTAACTCACAAAAAACCAGCCACCAAGCTTTCGCGCGGTGGCTGTTATTTTTTTATCTAAAAATATATTCAATCTGTTATTTCGTTACATTGATTTAAGAGACTATAACAATAGGGATAACCGCTTGGATGGCGCATGCATTCTTCAGCTTTAGCCATATCGCATAATTTAGTGCGATCTGAATATCCACCAGTGCCCACGCATAATGTTTTACATGGTGGTACATTTGTCCTTTTTGGTTGACAAAACGGAGGCAGGCCAAGCCTATCTTTGCATTCTTCGTTGTCTCCGCAGCAGATTGACTGTCCATCTCTGGTTCTTCCGCAAGGATTACTGCATGTACGATTGGGTATGCAGTACCCGGCTCGCATTCCCATGTAAGATGCTTGAGCACACCTTTGATCTGGAGAACAGCAATTGTTTTGGACTTTATCCCCATCTTTATCAGGTATTCCTCTGCATAGTGTATTCGGCGATTGGCAGCTTTGTTCAGTTGGTCGGCAGAATTTATAGCCCAAATGGCTATCTGATTCTTCTCCGGGCGCGCAGCAAGCATCGCCATTCAAGGTATAATTTGGCGGGCAAGTGCCAGCGGGAGGGCTGCAAGCTTCAAGATTGGAACAGACGTGGACTTCACTGCTTGTTTCTCTTTCAGCTTCGCAGGTGCTTTTAGGCATTGGCAAATGCGGTATCATTATGTCGCAGTTAAAAGGCGCTAATTTACCCATCGTGAAACAACAAACAGTAGGATTTGGCTCGGGCTCTTGGGGTGTTGCGCAAACTGTTTGGCCGAATATCTGGAAGCAAAGCGATGGAAAACTAAATGCCATTTTAGTGGCTGCAAAACCGATTCCAATAGCGACTGCGGCGATAGCCACAAAAGTGACGGCCATTATCGCGGTTTTGTTTTTTGTTTTAGTGAGGGTGAGTTTTGGGGGCATGGGTTTAATTTTTAAACTGATGTAATAATTATATCAAGATATAATAAATAAAAAAAGCCATCCGAGCGGGAGCGGGGATGGCGTGATTGGTTGAGGGTTTTAAATTTGACAAAATTTGACAAAATTATCCATTTTTACTAAAATGTAACGTTAGCCAAAAAATCACGGTTATGTGGTATGATTTGGGTGAGTACATTGAAAAAGGAGGCCGCCATGAGTGGCAATATTCGCATTGGAAAAGGAATGGCGGCGTTTCAAAATACGGCCGTCAATCAGAAAGAGATTTTGGTTAAATCTTCTTTTGTCCAAGTCATTCAAAATAGAGATCGGGCCGTAATTTGGCACTCGCTCTTTGGCAATCCCCAAATTGTCTCTAACGAAGTGGTTGAATTGTTTGATTTTTTCTCCAGGTCTAACTCGCTTAGCTCTCTTACTGATGAGTATGATATTAATGAAGACGGTCAGAGAGTGATTCGCGGTTTGATTGCCACTTGTTATCTTATCCCCGTTAATTTTGACGAAAGAGGAATTCTCTCGGCCAGAATGAAAGACAGGGAAGCGGAAGTCATCAGTGGATCGCAAGTTGATTATCTTGGATTGATCATGGCCGAAGTTTGTAACTTCGCTTGCGTTTATTGTATTCATTTCAGCAATCTCGGAACGTCAGATCGAGTCAACAGCCCCCAAAAAATCATGGCTTTTGAAACCGCCAAGGATGCCATTGATGGTTATTTGTCGATCTTGCGGCAACATGGCAAAAAAACGGCCAATATTAACTTTGGTGGTGGCGAACCGCTTCTTGCTTGGCTGATTATTGAGCGGTTGCTCCGTTACTGTCAGACAGAGTACGGTTCGGAATTCGAGTTCAAGTTTTCGATTAACACGAACGCCTCTTTAATCACTCCCGCAATCGCGAAAAGACTCAAGGAACATGGAGTGAAAGTATCCTCAAGCCTTGATGGCCTTCGCGAGGGAAATGATTTGGTTCGGCAAACACAGTCAGGCCGAGGGACCTTTGACGAGATTACGCGCGGCTTTGATTGTCTCGCCGAACATGGTTACCCTTTGGACGGAATTGCGGTTACGATCAATGAGAGGAACTTGCCGTTTCTTAACGAGGCTATTATTGACTGGGCTGCCGCGCATCACATGGGCGAAGTTCGAATCGACATTGACGTGGTCGGCATAATTGATATTTCAATTGACAAAATTGCCACCAGGTTGATGATGGTAAAGCGACATGCCAAGAAATACGGAATTGAAATCGCTGGTTTTTGGTCTCGACCAGTGGAAAATCTGAATAATTCCGCGTTGATATCGCATGTTGCTTTTTGTGGCGGAGCTCGTGGCAACAGCTTATGTGTCAGTCCTGCTGGTGGCATTTACAGTTGCGGTTATAGCAACATTCAAATCGGCAGCTTGGATAAAATGGCATCGTTACACGAAGTTGGAGGGGAATATCACCATTTTGTCCTCGGCCACCTTACGGGCAATATAGAGATGTGCCGCGGTTGTGCTATCGAAGGTCAATGCAATGGTGGTTGCAATATCACCCATGAATTCGCTGGTGTCAATAAAACGGCAAAAGTTGAACGCATGTGTTCTTTTTATCGCAGAATGACAACGGAGCTTCTTCTTGAACAGCTTAAAGATGTAGGCAGTTAAGTTGTTTCAGAAATTATTAAGTGAAAGGAGGTGAATGCGATGAAGAAGCAGAAAAAGCAGTTGCGTCTCACAGCTGAGGCCTTGCCCAAACAAAAGGTGCTCTGCACCTGTCGTCAACCCAGCAATTGTCACTGATAAACAGTGACACACCCCAACTTTTTAGTTGGGGCTTTTTTATATGGTATTATTTTTTGGTCGATAAACATACAAAATAAATCCTACGCTAAGCGTGATTAGGCCTAAAAATATCAAGCTGTTTGTTATGGGCAGTCGATCAATCAAGAGGCCAAAAATAGGAAAAAAAATAATTCCCGCCAGGCTGTCAAAAAAATTTTGAATTGACAGGACGGTAGCACGGGTATCGGAAGAAATTCGTCGTTGGATGTAGTCCTTTAAAATCGGATATTGGAATCCTTTACTAAAATAATAAAAAATGAAAAAAAATAAGGTAATCGCCAATGTCGGGTATGACATTAAAAGAAAAGATATTCCTGGAATGAAAAAAATTAAAAAAAGCGCTGATTTTTCCCGCAAAAATGCTTCAATTTTGTGAGCGTACATTGAACAGACAGCTTGAAAAAATAAAATAATTGAAAATATATAGCCGATAAAAACAACATTAACGCCCTTAGCTATTAGGAGCGGCTGACTTAATAAGCTGGCAAAAATTCCCATCATTAGAGAAAGAAAAACAGTAAATATTATATACCATCGTATAATCGGGGCTTGGATGGAATTTTTTAAACCCAAAATAAGAATTGTAAGGTAATTATCATTTGATTTTTTATGGGGTTTATTTTTTGGTTCATGCATTAAAAAATAAGATAGAGCGGCGAAAAAAAGCAAGAGGCCGTCAATAAAGAAAGGCCATTTATAATTAATAGAAAAGAGATAAGCGCCAAAAGGTGCAGCGATAACTCCAGCAATTGAGAAAAAGGCATAACTTTTTCCTTCAATTTTATTGTAAAGATTTGATTGATTATTTTCAATTAGTGAATCATATATGAGCGCCGTATCGGCGCCAGAGCGCAAAGCCGCCCCGATGCCAAAAATAATTTGCGCTAAAGCAAAAATAAGAAAAGAATTTCCTAGGCCGATTAAGACCGTGGCGATAGCGACTATTAATACGCCCATTGAAATAACGTATTTTCTGCCAATCCGATCTGCCAAGGCGCCGGTGGGAATTTCCAATGCAAAAGAAGCGCATAAAAATATGGATTCCAAAAGTCCAATTTCAAAATAACTCAATCCTCGTGCCAGATAATATAAAATGGTAATAGGAACAATAAACGAAGCGCCAGAAAATATATGCGCCACGTAGTATTTTATAGTGTTTGATTGAGTATTAGCAGAAGCCATAAATATGATAATTACCTTTTATAATTACTTTTTTTATATTGACAAATGATTAAAATTATTATATCCTATCTTTTGGGATTTGTATATTAAAAACAAGGAGAAAACACATGAATAGCGGTCGGATTTTTGCGGAAAGTTATGACTGGGAATATCGGAATAAAAAAGACGATTTAGAGTTTTACCAAAAGCTTGCCGGCAGATTGGGAGGGCCGATTCTTGAATGCGGTTGCGGTACTGGCCGAATAGCGTTGGCTATGGCGGAAAAGGGATCGCCAGTCGTTGGCGTGGATATTGATCCGTATTCCTTGCAAATAATGAAGAAAAAAATCAAGAAGATTAATCTTGGAAGTCGGTGTTCTGCAATTTGCGATGATATTACAAAATTGGACGCTAATGCCGCGCTTAGTCAAAGGATGTTTAAAATGATTTTATTTTCTTTTGACATTTTTTCGTATCTATTTCCATCTACGCGAGGATTATATTCCACAAAAGAAGATGTGCAAAAGGTCCAACGGTCTGTTCTGGAATGGAGCAAAAGACATTTAGATAAGAATGGAGTGGTTGTGATTGATGTTTTCGGATTAGGGGAGCATATTGAACCATATGTTCTTCGGCACCATTACACGATGACAGATAATCAGGCGGGGATTGTGAGGAGCTGTTTTTCTGCTTTCCAGCCCGATCAAGATCCTGACTTTTTCCAGCTCCATTTTTTTATAGAAGAAATAAAGAATGGAGCCATGAGGAAGTTTCACCGCATGTTGCGCGGATATCGGCAAGATATTATTGAACTGAAGAATCTCGCCGAGAGCGTCGGTTTAGAGATTACGGAGGTATATGATAATATAAGTTTCCGTCCATGCAAATTAAAACCGAATATTTATGGGGCAGTGATAATTTTTAAACTGCCATAGAATGATTTTGAGCTAAAGAAAAGTTTTTATACTTTCTTTAGCTTTTTTTGTTGTTTATTATGGTCACTATTGGAAAAAGTAATTTTTTAAATAGATTGAATAGAAAAAGCCATCCGAGCGGAAGCTGGGATGGCTTGTTGGTATTAAAAACTGAAACTTGACATTCAAATCCTGAAATCAATTTAAAACCGTGCATTAAATCAGGTTTTCCAACCCCAATTCAGACAGTTTATTTTTCATAAGTTCATTTATCCTTTTTTCATTTGTTTGGTGATCGTCCGTGTCTGAATAAGAACCAAGAAGATGAGTTATCTCATGAACTAAAACATGTTGCCACCATTCGTCATTATTAATGTCTCTTATTCGCACATAAACAGATGAAATTTTTGGATTGTAGCTTCCTCCCGGGCCGAACGGTACCAAGATAATATTATATTTTTTCGGTTCTGTCACTTTCAATTCTGCCGCCATTGATGTGGCGAATTTACTTCCAATTTCTTCCCACCACTTTTTTATTTTTGGAATTAAGGGTTGGATTTCTGTCTTCCAATCAGTTTGATTAAAAAATCTTATGGCCGCTTCAGGGTATGTTTCATTTTTATTTTTTTCCGGCATTATCGGTTTTAATCCCCATTTTGAAAAATTACCGTTTTCAAAGTTTTTTACGGTTAATTCCAAGTCGTTCAATATCGGTTCCAGGGAAATTATAATTAATATGTCGGGCATAGTTAACAGGTATGTTTATTTGAATCTAATTTACCACAGATTTATTTTTTTATTAAGCGGAATTTAAAAAAAGCCATCCGAGCGGAAGTTGGGATGGCTTGTTGGTGTTTCCCCTCCTTTATTCAAGGAGGGGATTAAGGGGAGGTCTAAAATTTCCACGAGGCAGAAATGGAGCCGGTGAAAATGTCCGCTTCGTATTTGCCGGGAGCTCGCTTGCCCCAGCCGGGTTTGACTTCTCGGTCGCCCCAGCCGTAGGTGGCGCCGAAGTTGAAAGAGAAATTTTCTTTTTCATATTTTGCGCCCAAAGCCGCGCCCCAGCCACTGGTATCGGGAGTGAGCTGGCTTACGGTCGTGTCCGGAATGGCTTTGGTCATATAGCCAGTACCGGCGTTGACCGTCCAATAATCGTTTAACCGATAGCGCGCTCCGAGATGGATGCTCGCGTCGTCCCGCCAATCAAGATTTTGTTTTTTCTTGAGTGGCAGGTCGTGGAAGCGAAGCGTCATCTCATTCACAGTGTTGGAGTAGCCCCACCAGTTGGCGTCTATGGCCAAAGTGAGGCGGTCGGTCGCTTGCCAAGCGATGCCGGCGCCGATTCGCGGCGGAAATGTGAACTCGCTGTCAAAGCCATCGCCGAAATTAAGCACTGTTGGCCCGATTTTAGTGAAGCCGATAAAATTGATTTTTGACTCGCTCATATAGGTGAGTCCGAGCGTCAATTTTTCTGTTGGCCGATACATTACACCGACAATGCCGCCGATTCCCCAGCCGTTGGCTTCGCTATCGGTCATGAGCGGAGTGAATTTATTTAAGATATCGTAAGGGGTTTTGTATTTGAATTGGCCCCAGCCGATATTTATTCCCGCGCCGACGCATAGCTTGTCGTTCAATTTCAGCGAGAGAGCTGGCGTGACATTGACGAGCCCGATCATCCCCTCGCTTTCCACGATTCCCGCTTTTAGGTCGCGACTGAATTTTCCGCCGAGTCCGTAGGGAGAGGTGATGCCAATTCCCCAATTCGCCCAGTCGTTAATCGGCGCGACAAATCCGAGGAGCGGCATCAGGTAAAAGACGCCATCGTCGGATTTTTGCGAGCCGCCTTTGGTGGTGATTTTAAATTTAGGCAAGACCAAGTCAACGCCGAAATCCGCGTAAGCCGAATCAAACCGCGACATCCCCGCCGGGTTGTAGTAGAAGAGCGACGCGTCATCCGCGATGGCGTTGTAGGCACCGCACATTGAGCCGGCATTGGGACCGAGCGAATTATCAATCCGATTAACCCCGCCAGCCGTTGCCGGCAGGCAAAAAGCGCCAGCGATTAAAATTGAAAGAACGGTTCTCATCTTTTTTCCTCCTTTTCCTCCTTTTTTTTGCCAAAAACCACTAATTTCAAGAACTTATTATTTTAGAGTATTTTTGACAAAATGTCAATTGGCAAAATTTTTTAAATAATAATATTCCCCGCCCCCTTGGGGCGGGGTAATTCATTGTGATTAAATTTAATAAGAATGGTATAATTAAAGAAATTAAAAATGAATTAACCTTTTATGCCCAAAAGAAAGGCCATTGTCAGAATTAAAATTAAAAATAGAATTATTAGTGGTGTTTTTATTTCAGTTGCTATTATTATGGTGATTGTGGGTTTGAGTTTTTCCATTCCTTTACTTTCAAATAAATTACCGGCCTCAATTTGTATCCCCGGTTTTGGTTGCTGGTCTTTTGAATTGCCGGTCCATTGCCTGTTTGGCCGGAATCCCAATTTTCTTTGGGGTGGTATGCTTGAATCGGTTTGGGGTCTTAATACAACCGATAGTCGCTGCCAAAAAAATTATTTTGAAGATTACGGCTATCATTATAACCCAGCCATTGAAAACTGTTCCTTACCGATACATACGGCTTGGTGCGGAAAAACTGATGAAGCCAAATACTATGATTGGCTTGGCTATTGCGTTTTGGCTTCAGTCCCTTATAACAACCCGCCTTGCTCCTGTCGCGACGGTACGATGGCAATGAGCGGCACCTTAAGTTCAATTGTCAGCGGTCGGGAAGGTTTTATCAGAACCATAGGCCAAAAAACTTATGACAGCAGCTTTCCCGCTCAATTTCCTTTAATCACTGAAGAGGAGATTAAATTGTTTCAAGGCGTGATGAGCGGCTGTTTTTGCGGCCGCGGCCGAGGGACACTGCCCCAGCCCGGTTGGAAAAAAGATTTGACCCAGGACCCGTCCCAGGCGCAAATCGTATCTTCAGTAGTCTTGACCAGTAGCGGCGGTTCGGCCGGCTTTGTCAGAAATACCGTTCGCGGCCAGTATTATTTTATCAATAAAGCCGAAACGTTATTTGCCCTAATGGGAGGAAACATTGACCCGAAGTATCTTTCATATTCAGGAGAATGTACGCCATTACCTGCTGGCTGCCAGATAACGGATAGCTATACCACCGCCGGACATACCACCCCGGCTTCAGCTCATTATTTTGGCGCGGCTTTAGATATCAGTTGCGGTGAACCGGCGGTAGCTTCCGGAAACTGCACCGGTAAGACCCTTGAAGTTCTAAATAAAGTGATGAAGTATAATAATGGCTTTAATATTTTGCGCGAATGTAATCAAACTGAAAAGAGTTGTTGGAGTATTGGCGGAACAACCCAGATAATCCACATTGATTTGAAAACCACCCGGGATGGTAGCCCGACTGATGGGAGACCCTGTTTGTTTACTGATTGCAATGCCAGGAATCCTGAAACCGATTGCGGTCCGGCCAATACTCCGTAATATTAAATTTAAAGTTTTATCACAAAACGAAAACGACCCAGATATCAGAGACACCGGGTCGTTTGTTATTGAGGAGTAGAGTGATTAGGGACACGCCTTTTGTCCCATGAGAAAGACCTTGTCTTTATTGGTCCATTTTTTTGGATCTAGCCGGATCCACGGCATATTTCCGAACAATTCTTTCTCATCTTGGGTCAGTTCTCTATTGCCCCATTGGCAGGCGGCTAAGTCTTTTTTCTGCCAGTCGGTCAAATTGTTCATATTAATCTGGCAATAAGCCCAGTAAGCCCAAAGCTGAGCCTCACCTTTGACCAAGAACTCGCAGTCCCGGATTGCTGACTTGTCTACGTTGACAAAGCGGAATTTTTCGCCAACAAACTTTCTGAAGTCTGCTGACATTGCTTCGACTTGGACTCGCAGAGCTTGTTTATCATTCAACGTTGTTGAAGGTATCCGACTAGCTTCTAGGACTTCAAACGCCTGATAGACGCTTTTGAAGTAGGCAAGGGCCCGGGTCTCGGTGGGGTCGACGGCGTAATGAGATCTCGCACAGCCGTAAATGGCCGTGCACGCCGTGAAGGCAATAAATACCATCACAATCCTTTTCATTGCTAATCTCCTCTAAATATCGCTCTAAATCCTAGCCACAACAGGCAACTAGGACTTTTGAGACAGTAAAATGAACATATTATGATTATATCATATATATATAATTTTGTCAAATTTTAACCCAAGTTCAATGATCAAGTGCAACACTTCGTGTATAATAGCATTTCAACTATTAAACATGGAGTTATATGGGAAAACAATATAAACAGTTGGATTTAAAAGAAAGAGAGCAACTTCATCTATTAATTTGGGACAAGCTATCGATTAGGCAAATAGCTAAAATAATGGGTAGAAGCCCCTCGACAATCAGTCGAGAAATTGAGAGGAATACTCCACCCCTGGTCAGACGTTACACGCCCCATTTAGCCCAAGAAGCATACCATGAACGCAAAGTGAAAGTCAGACAAAGGCCTCGTCTCAAAGATCCTTTGATTGTCGCTTACTTGATTGAGAAATTGAAACTGGATTGGTCGCCCGAGTTGATTGCCGGCAAGTGGAGCAAGGATCATCCTAATCTGCCCATTAGCCATGAAGCGATTTACCAATACATCCACGCTTCAGCCAATCCGGGCGATGAGAATGATTTGAGACCGTATCTTAGACGAAAACACAAGAGAAGAAAAAGAAAATATATACCTTTTAAAACCGTGAGAACCACGATTCCCGAGCGAATTGGCATCGAAATGAGGCCACTGGCCGTGGCAGACAGAAGACAATATGGCCACTGGGAAGGCGACTCCGTAGAGTCCAGGCGAGAACAGAAAACTTGTTTAAGGACTTTAGTCGAAAGAAAATCAAGATATTTATGCGCAGTTAAAATTGAACGCAAGACAGCCGAATTAGCTTCGCAAGCGACGATTGATTTATTGGGTCGATATCCAAAATCGATGCGACGCACCTTAACTCAAGATAATGGCACAGAGAATGCCAGCCACAAAATTATTACTCAAACCATCGACACCAAATGTTATTTTGCCAATCCATACCGTTCCTATGAACGAGGCACTAATGAACAAACCAATGGATTAATCAGGCAGTATTTTCCAAAAGGAACTGATTTCAAACAAGCTTCAATCAAAGACATTAGAGAGGCGGAAAGAAGGCTTAACGGCCGGCCAAGAAAAGTATTAGATTTTTACACCCCATCTGAAAAGTTTTATGAACTAATCACTAACCAAAATTTAGCGTTAGAAACTTGAATCCAGCATTTTATGATTAAAAAAGCCATCCGAGTGGGAGCTGAGATGGCGTGCCCTTAAACTATTTTATTTCCAGAACCATTTTCAAAGTTTTTGGCAGGTTTCTATTTTCTGGGTATTTTTTTATTACTAATTTTTTAAATCCGGATTTTTTATAGCTTCGAATAGCTCTTGCGTTATCCGGCCTGACTTCAAAATAAATTTTAGTAATACCAAGCACTGTCGCTTTCTTAATAACCGATTGGATGGCTTTCGTGCCGTAGCCCTTGCCCCAGTATTTTTTTTCGCCGATAATGATTTGGGTTTCAAACCAGCTGTTTTTTCTTTTCGCCAAAGAAATGTGGCCTATCATTTTTTTATTTAAAGCTATAATGAAATGATGGTCGTTTTTATTTCCAAGCATTGCTAAAAAATATTTTTTCACTTCTTGGTCGGACAACCGTTTAAAGACCCCGCTCGTCAATTTAAGTAGCTCTTTATTCCTCCACCATTGAGAAAAATATTTTTCGTCCGAGGTTTTAAGTTTTCTTAGAGATATTTTAGGCATAGATTTATAAGTAAATAGTAGCATTTTTTATGGAAATGTAAAAAAATTTTCTAAATACGGAATTTGACAAGCAGGCTATTTTATCCTAAGATAGCGTTGGATTCAGAATTGTAAATTCTGACTGGAACATTGACAATTTCATTCCAAAAGGAGAGATAGACATGCGTACTAATAGAGAAACTGCTTTCAATACTCTTGATAGTAAAGGAAGCGCAAAAGCGGATCAGATGCACCAGCTCTTTTTGGAGTTGGGCGTTGATTTCGCGTCAGGGGTGCCTTGTGGCGTATTGAGGCACATCATCAAGAATTTTGAAGATGATGCTAAAATACTCCATATCCTGGCAAATAGTGAGTCAGAAGCCGTAGGGTTGGTTGCAGGAGCGTATCTTGCCGGTAGAACGCCCGTTATCTATATGCAAAACTCGGGCCTTTTTGCGGCCTCAAATGACATTGCATCCCTCCTAATCCCGTACGAGATTCCCATATTTTTTGTGGTATCTTACCGTGGATGCGAGGGTGAGGATGCTGTTCAACATTTGACGACTGGAGGATCAACGGAAATGTTAATAAAATCATTCGGTTTGCCATTTATGGTTTTAGAACAGCATGATCTGGATAATCTTATTAGATCAATGTTTAAAGAAATGCACAAAAGTAGACTATCGACAATTCTACTACTAAAGCGAGGATGGCAAAAATGAACAGAAAAGAAGCGATCGAGACCATAATGGCCACGATTGACCTAAAAGATGCCGTTGTTTCTACTACGGGATTAATCTCTCGAGAAATTTTCGAGAAATTTGATTCTAATAGAAACATTTACGTTCCTGGTTCAATGGGTCTGGCGTCATCGATTGGGTTGGGTCTGGCCATTTCGTGTCCGGACAAGAGAATTGTTGTGATTGATGGGGATTCAAGCTTACTAATGAATCTTGGCACTATTGTGACAATAGGCAATAAACAACCCAATAATCTGCTTCATATCGTCATTGATAATAGTGCTTATGGTTCTTGCAGTGAAGAAAAATCCATGTCCGATTCCGCTCATTTTGACAAGCTGGCGTTAGATGTCGGTTATCAATATGTGCGGGTGGTTAGTAGTCAAAAAAAATTGAAACATGCTATACTGACGTTTAGTCGAGGGCCGGGATTCATTCTGGCGAAGATTAAACTGGGCGGACGTCGAGATTTTCGTCGTCCGCTGGATCTGGCCAATGTCAAAAACAGATTCATGCTATTTTTGCATCAAACTTAGAAAGGAGAAAGACCATGATGTTTAAAGGAAAAAATATCTTCAATGCGTCTTTTGACGTATTTGCCAACAACTATCATTCCGTTCGACCCGGATATCCCGCCCT
This sequence comes from Patescibacteria group bacterium, assembly GCA_038065695.1. Classification (GTDB taxonomy): domain Bacteria; phylum Patescibacteriota; class Patescibacteriia; order 2-01-FULL-39-33; family 2-01-FULL-39-33; genus JBBTQN01. The sequence continues at coordinate 14,122 of JBBTQN010000020.1, forward strand.
CCTATTCGAGGATGTTAGGGATCGGTGTGGAATTGATGTCAATTCGCGTCTATTGGAAATAGGCGCGGGTAGCGGAATCGCAACCATCGAGCTGGCCAAGCTCGGTTGCCATATTGTAGCTATTGAGCCCGGCGCTCATTTAGCCACAATAGCCAGAAAACAAACTAAGAGATTTAAAAATGTCGAAATTGTTGAAGGGACATTCGAGAATTTTCAGACAGCCGACAAGTTCGATGCTATTCTGGCTTTCACGGCTTTCCATTGGCTTAGCGAGGGCGACAAATTTCAGCAAGTTCTTGATTTACTCAATGATTCGGGCAGTCTTATTTTGGTCTGGAATAGCTTTTTCCAGAGCGACTCGCCGGCAACCATCGACGTAAACAGGGCTTACCGCGAATGCCTGCCCGAAGTCTACCCGGAAGAGTCTATCGTCGCTGACGTCAATAAGGGTGTTTTATCAAAATTGAATCGCAGAGAACAGGAGGCGGTTGCTAACCCCCTCTTCTATCCGGTATTTTTGAGAAAATACCTTACTGCGTATAACTACGATGAACGGACGTATCCGAAACTTCTCAACACTTTTCCAAAAGTCGTTGAAGTTGAAAACAAGAAACGCCTGGCATTCCTTGAACGCATCTCCGAGATTGTTAAACGGCATGGAAAGATTTCCGTACCGGTCATGACAACCCTCATTGTCTGCCAAAAAAGAAACTACCTTCTTGAGGCAGTCGCAACCCATTCCAAAGGAGCGTGAGCCATGTTAGACATCAATGTGATCGCACGGCTTGCAGAAAAGTATGGCGCACCTCTGGAAGATGTTTTGTTTATTGCTCTCAATACGAACGGGATTAACCTCGATTGCGACTACAACAGAATGCGGACGGCCTTTCATTTGGCTGATAGCAATCTATTTAGTTATGCAAAACAGCGAGGCGAGCTAGATTACTACTTCGCCTTGCCGGTGAATCAGGCAAGTCCATTCACTCTGGTCGACAAAACCCTGTTTTTGCAGGATACGGTCATTGGCCAGACGATTGGGCAAACGGAAGACATTTGCGACTCCCATTATCCTCGCAGGAAAGGGACGTCGCTGAATCTTAACCCAAACTCCCGGACATCCTGTCATGGTTGTCAGTTTTGCTACACCGCATACCAGGTTCCTTATGACAGAAAGAGACTGAAAACCGCCTCCGATCTAAAGGACTTCTTCGAAGATTGGATGATCAAGTTCGGTCTGACCGATTTGTCTCATCTGATCCAGGTTTCTGTCGTCACTGGTTGTTATGAGAGCAGTGACGAAATCTGCCAGTTTCTGCGTACATTGAAAGGCGTACTCTCGGAATATAAGTTTGCTGGCAAGATTTTTTATCTCGGTTCCCAGATTACAACCAAGGAACAACTGAGTATTCTGTCCAAGATCAAGCCCTTCGGCATCTGCCTGTCGCTTGAGACTTTCGAACGACGAGAACTGTTGCGGGACAAAAAGAGACTGATCGGTCTCCAGGATGCCTGCGAATTAATGGATCTCGCCCAGGAGTTGGGATACGAAGTCAATTTTACCTATATTGTAGGTATGGAATCATTGCGTGTGATGGAGTATCACTTCGGCGTTCTCAAGAATCACGTCAATAAGTTTCCCACCATCAATGCTCTGCAGATGCATAAGTATCACGAGGCGACGTTAATGGCTCCGGACGCCCACCGTCTTGAGTATTACTTGGAGGCAAGGCAACTTCTCGAACGACTTTTCGCTGAGACAAGCATGAGGCCACTGGTATGGGAAGATTACCGTAGTTTATGGTTTCTAACATTCAACAAGGAGCCGCTCTATGGAATCCGTACTCCCTAACCATCAAATATGGGTTGCACTGTCTCAGCGGATAGTGCAATCCTTTTTATTTACTCGCCTTAGAAAGGAGGTGTTCATGTCTAATCAAATCGGATTCGAATACAGCAATGAAGGAGGAGAGACGGCATTTGAGACCTTTTTAAGATACAGCAATGAAAAAGATAAATCATCCGAAGTATTAGGGAGAATTCTCAATCGTTTGCTTGTTGAAGAAGGCATGACTGTCTTGGATATTGGAAGCGGTAATGGCGAGTATCTGAGACTATCATTAATCAAAGCCAAGATTCCAAGGAAGACAATGCTCACTCTTCTTGAGCCGAGTAAGGATCTGGCAGAGCGATTGATAGTTGCGACAAAGCAATTTCCGGACGGTTCCATTGCCAAAGTAATACATTCAACACCTGAAGATTTTGTAACTGAAGATCGGTTTGATGTAATTTTGATCTCGCACGTTCCTCTCGCAAAAAATCAGGCAGATAAATTGCCGGCGATTTACCGGAAAATACTTGGGTTGTTAAAACCAAGAGGCTCTCTGATTATTGTATTGAGAGGAAAAGATGACATCCACGAGTTTAGAACCGTGTTCAAGTCTCAGCTTATGGGTATAAATTATCGATCCATGACGATTGATGACGCAGTGGAAACACTCAGCTTTCTTGCTAAGAGTGTTCCATTGAATATATCTATGCACACGGCTAAGGCCGAATTGCACGTGCCGTATTGCGATAATATACGGGACGCAATCTCGATTGTCGAATTCTTCTTAAATAAGAGGTGGGATGAAATTCCGAACAATATTCGCGAAGCAATCATGAGTTATATTCGTCAAAAAAATGGCGTTTTAAAGCACATCGATTGCTTTGCTGTTGCAAGGAAAACTAATCCTTTTATGTCTGCTCCTTAATCAGACCGGTTTCAACGAGACGCCGGTCTTTTTTATTAGTAATTATTTTTTCTAAGATTAGGTGAGTTAACATTAGTCACCCTTATCTTACCAGAGAGTAACCCTTTAATGTTAACTGTTTTAATTTTGGTTTTTAAAAGCCATCCGAGCGGGAGCCGGGATGGCGTGGAAGTATCCCCTCCTTGTTTTAAGGAGGGAAATTATAATTTTTAGGTACTGCTGGCATTTAATTTTTCTGCGCCACTAACCTTACTACTCCGTGCTGATGTGGTTCTTCGTAGCCGACATGACCATGGTCATCTATTAATTTTTCTTCGTAAAGTATAATCTCAAAATCAGAAAATAATCTTTTTAGTTCTCCTGGCTCAAAAAAGCAACGATGCTGGTTAGCTGGTATTTGGTATAAGGGATCGTCCTTGGTGAAGCCAGCAATAATTACAAAACTGTCTTTCTTTAAAGCCTCTTTCATTTTCTGAATGATGGCTAAAGCCTCATTTTTTTCTAAAAACTGCAAGGAATTAAAGGCATTAATAATTTGATATCGATCCTTTTCAATATTAAAATCTTTAATATCCTCACAAAATAATTCAATCGCGTCTTTTAAATGATTATTTTGTTTAAGATATTGTTTGATTTTGTTAATATTAATTTTCGATTGATCAACGGCCGTCACTTTAAAACCATATTTGGCCGCAAATAGAGAATCTCGGCCTTGGCCGCAGCCCAAATCCAAAAACCCGCCACTGGGTTTTACCCGCGGCCAAATTAACTGTAAAAGCTTATTGGGTTTTTGGCCCAAAACACCATTCTGATTTATTGAATTATTATTCATAATTAAAATTTATTATATAACCCATATAATTTTTGAGAAAAAAGCGATAGCTTTCTCTGTTTGCTATCGCTTGAAATTCAGCATCGCCAGCATTGCGGATCCTTATCAAAGAAATTGCCGGTAGTCCCTGCCGCAACGGCATGACAACCCCGGCAATAATTTAATAGGTCGCAATCTTTGCAGCCGGCTAGATTTTCAATTCGGCGATATTGTTCCATCGCCGGTGAAAGAAAAATTTCTCTGAAACTTTGTTGATCAGTGTTGCCGACCAAGCTGTCAAATCGCCGGCAGGCATAAACAGTCCCATTCGGCAAAACTGTCATATGCTTAATGGCGCAATTACAGCCATCAATGACAATACCTTTCTCGACACAAAGACTATAAAGACCATTTTCATAGAGAAAAGCAATCCAGAGATGGTCTTTTAGGGAAAAAATCGTTCCCTTGTCGCTTAACTCGCAGTAAACCTGCCACATATCAGTGAGAAATTGGCGGTATAGCGGTGGCGGCATATTATATTTAGAATCTTCGCGTTGATTAGGACAATAGCGAGCAAAAGCAAAACTATTTACCCGATGTTCAACGCAAAGTTTGGCCACTGCCGGAATTTCTTGATAATTAAGAAGTGATACCGTCGCCATAATCATAGTCCGAATGTTGGCTTCAAGTAAAAGCGGCAGTGCTTCTAAAGTGGCTTTAAAGGAACCCGACTTACGTAAAGAGTCGTGGGTCGCCTTTAAGCCATCCAAGGACATTTGATAGCTGGCGCAACCAAGTAGCTTGAGCTGTTTTGCCACTTCAGAGCTAAGATGGAACGGGTTACCAAGAATAGTAAATGGTACTTTCTTACTTTGGATATATTCCAACAGTTCCCAGATGTGAGAATAAAGAAGTGGGTCGCCGCCAGTGATTGAGAAGTACGGCGAAACCGACGTTTCTTGGCAAAAACTAAGGAAATCATCCACAATATTTTGACATTGTTGAATATTGGGTTGGGTGTGCAAACTTTCATTTACAAATTTCCTCCAAATATAGCAATGTTGGCATCGCTGATCGCATTCATTGGTTATATGCCATTGCAGTCCAAAAATTTTAGGCATCACCATCTCCTTTCTCAGAATAGTGGTGGGGGAATATAGTTTTTAATATTCCCCCGCTCTCGATCGTTTTTTGATTAGTCGCCATTACAACTGCCACATTCACCATTGCAACCGCCGCCACAATTGCAGGAGCCGGCGCCGCAGGAATTGGCGCCAGCGACATCTCGTGCGAAAGCGCCTCTAGTGGAAGCGTTTGCTTGACGTAAAACAGCTTGAGCACTATGGCAACCAGTCCAAGCAACTTGTTGATTCCAGAAGTTAAAAACATTTAGATCTGGCATATTCTCACCTCCCTTCCGTTTCATTGATAGACCATCGTTTGTTTTAAGGTGCAGTTTATAACAGACTCCAAAGAACTATTTGATTTTTATCAAATAACCGATTTAATGTCAAATGCTTGTCAAATGTTTGACAGATTTTATCTTTTAATATAAAATGCATTGTTTAAGTGGTATACTTAAAAATGTAGTTCTTTCAAAACCTAAGTTTTAACCAAGAAAGGAGGGGTTAATAATGAACGGTCAGGCTGCTTCAATAATAGTGGAAATTGCCACCATTCCGGAACTGCCGGAAGTTGAGACCGGTACTGTATCTATAACATTGCCGATTAAGTTGGCTAAGTTTGAAAGGCGGCGTTGGCCGTATGTTCTGACCATACCGATCTCTTGGCTTCTGACCCTTTGGGTTATTATTAAGAAGTCAATCTGTCGGTGGCAGGACAAACCCGAACCGAACATCAACACCTTCTGGTTTGATGGATTGGGTTTGTCTAACCGTGTGATCAAGGAAGGCGCTACATCCTGGAAAGCTCTGGATATCATCTACAATCATCCGTTCGGTCAAAGGAAAAGTATCGGCGGATTCGTTGATGATTTCTGGATTGGGATGATCAATGCCCAAGCAGTTAGAAATCGTCTCAAGCTCGTTAAGCAAGAAATCAGGCGAGCAATCTTGCGGTTTAGCAACCACCAAGAAATTCGATTGCTTTCACTGGCTGCCGGCTCATCTCAAGGCATCATTGAGGTAATGGCCGAGTTGAAAACCAAGGGAATTCGAGTCCGCGCGTTACTATTGGATATTGACCAAACCGCTTTGGATTATGCTCAAGTTATGGCTAAACGCCATGGAGTTGACGATCAGATCGAGACGGTCAAAACAAGCATTGCGCAAGTGGCGCGAGTCTCAAGGGATTTTAGACCGCAAATCATAGAAATGCTTGGTTTGCTCGATTACATCCCACATGACAAAGCCATCCGGCTGGTCAGAAAAATTTGGGAATCCCTTGATTCTAAAGGAATTTTTTTGACCTGCAACATTAACCACAATATAGAGATGTACTTTCTGAAGTGGGTGATTAACTGGTCGATGATTTATCGTACTCCAGCTGAATTGGCGGAAATAATCACCAAATCTGGATTCAGCGATTACCGGCTCATCTATGAGCCGCTCAAGATCCATGGTTTGGTAATTGCCCAAAAGGAACAATACATATTAGTGGCTCAAGCCTGAGAGAAATGCTATAATAGTAAAGTAGCAGATCCTCAGGCTTTTATATTTCAATCGTAATTAAACTTATGAATATTTATATAATATCCACTCTGATAAATTTTTCTGCTAGTTTGTTTTTAGGTTTTTTTATTTTTTTTAGTAATAAAAAAGAAAGGGTTAATGTCTCTTTCTCACTTTTTTCTTTTAATGTAGCTTTTTGGAGTTTGGGTTATTATTTTTGGCAGATTTCTAATAATTCGTACTGGGCCTTATTTTGGTCTCGTTTTTTAATGGCAGGAGCTATTTTTATACCCTTAACCTATCTCTACTTTGTTTATTGTTTTACTGGTTTATTAAATAGAAGAAAGAAATTTTTAATTTTTAGTTTTTTTATTTTATTTATATTTTTTATTTTAAATTTTTCCTCTCTTTTTGTTAATAGAGTAGAACCATTATTAAATTTTAAATTCTGGCCGATAGCTGGGCCCGCTTTTTCCACTTTTTTATTTATTTGGTTTTTTTATGTTATATACTCAACATATATACTTTATAAAAAATATATTGTAGCTGAGGGTATTTTTCGAATCCAAATAATATATATACTGGTTGGTATGGTTGTGGGTTTTATTGGCGGCTCAACAAATTATTTTTTATGGTATAAAATTCCCATTCCTCCGATAGCTAATATTTTAGTAGCTTTTTATGTTGTGGCGGTGGCCTATGCCATAATTAAACATCATTTAATGAACATTAAAGTTATTGCTACAGAATTATTTGCTGCTTTATTAATTTTGATAACTTTTATACAAATATTTCAAACCTCCATTTATTCTATTGTGATTAGAATGGTGGTTTTTGTAATAACTACCACTTTTGCATTTTTATTAATCAGATCCGTTCTTTTAGAAGTCCATCGGCGCGAGGAAATGGAGCGCTTGGCTAAAGAGCTCCAGAAGACCACCAAGAAATTAGCCGCGGCGAATAAAGAACTCCAAAGGTTGGACGAGGCCAAGTCCGAATTCCTTTCCATCGCCAGCCACCAGCTCCGTACCCCCTTAACCGTCATTAAAGGTTATATCTCAATGATCCAGGAAGGCAGTTTCGGCCAAGTGCCGAAGCTCATCGGACAGAGCTTGGAAAAAGTGTACATTTCCACCGAACGGCTCATCGGCTTGGTGGAAAGTTTGCTTAATATTTCCCGCATTGAATCCGGGCGATTGGAGTTTGACATCAAGCCGTTTGATTTGGCCGAGACGGTCAAAGTGATCGTGGATGACTTTCAGTCAAAAGCAAAAGTCAAAAATTTAAAGCTTGAATTCCATAGCGAGCCGAATTTGCCGTCGGTTTCCGCCGACCCGCAGAAAATCAAGGAAGTCATTTCCAACCTGATTGATAATTCCATCAAATACACCACCAAGGGTAGCATCATGGTCGGTCTGCATCAAGAAAGCCAATCAGTGGTGTTCGCTTGCCAAGACACGGGCATCGGCATTTTGCCGGAGGATTTGCCGCGGCTGTTCAATAAATTCACGCGCGGCAAAGGGATGATGCAGGTCTATACCGAAGGCACGGGACTGGGGCTTTATTTCGCCCGCATGGTTTTGGAAAACATGGGCGGCCGCATCTGGGCCGAGAGCGCCGGCAAAGGCAAGGGAAGCAAGTTTGCGTTTTCTCTGCCACTATCAGATAAATCGAAGGCCAGAAAGATAAAATAGCGGGCAAATAAAATTCCGCCTGAAAGGCGGTTTTTTAAACTTTATAAAGTTTGCCTATTTTTGACAAACTTTATAAAGTTTGGTAACATACCAAAATGGGATAGGAGCATATGACCACGCAACAAAAACTTAAAACAATTCAAAAAATGCTGGGATTGACGCAGACCGAGTTGGCCAAGCGGTTTGGCGTGTCTTTTGTCGCCTTTAATAATTGGTGGACAGGCAAATCAGTCCCCCGGTCCAAAAAACATCTTATCATAGAGGATTTATTTCTGGAGGTTACCGGCCAAAAGATAATCCCAGCAGATCAGTTGGCCAGCAAAGAACGGGCTTTGCGCCAGAAATCATCCGAGCATAAAAATATTTTGCAAAAAATATTGGATAATCCGGACATCCGCGACCAGTTCATCTTGAAACTTACCTATAACAGTAATCGCATTGAGGGTAGTACGCTTACCGAGCCGGACACGGCCGCCATTATTTTTGACAATGTCGCTCTGCCCGACAAGAGCTTGACTGAACAGCTTGAAGCGAAAAATCATCAGGCGGCACTCTTGTATTTATTTGATTATATCGCTAAAAAAGGGATGATTGACGAGGATTTGGTTTTAAAATTGCATGGTATTTTAATGAATGGCATCCGGTCGGACGCGGGCGTGTACCGCCGTCACGCGGTGAGGATCATCGGCGTCAATCTGCCTACGGCGAATTACATGCGAGTGCCCGATTTGATGCCGGCGGTCGTGAAGAGCGCGGCAAAAAGAAACAAAGATATAATCAGTCAATCGGCTGAAGTCCACAGCAAGTTTGAACAAATTCATCCATTTTCCGACGGCAACGGCCGTGTCGGCCGGTTGCTCATGAGCGCGATGCTGTTGAAGGCGAATTTTGCCCCCGCGATCATCCGGCAGGAGAAAAAACAGCTCTATTATATCTATCTTTTTAAAGCGCAAACCGGAAATGATTTTAGCCAATTGGAATATTTTATCTATGAAGCAGTTATGGATGGATTTAGGATTTTGGAGCGGAAAGATATGGAATGATGTTTGGAAAATATGGGCGGCCGCATCTGGGCCGAGAGCGCCGGCAAAGGCAAGGGAAGCAAGTTTGCGTTCAGTTTGCCTTTGGCGGATAAGACGAAGGCGAAGAAGATAAAAACGCAATAAAAAAGATAATAAATGTCAAAAGAAATAAAAAATAAGCCGATTGGTGAAATAGTCATTTATCAGGACAGAGGCAAAAATATTAAAATTGAAACAAGATTTGAAAACGAGACCGTTTGGCTCAATCAAGAGCAGATTTCTTCATTATTTGACGCTGAAAGGAGTGTCATTACCAAGCATCTTGGAAATATTTTTAAGTCTGGCGAGCTGGATGAAAAAAGCAATGTGCAAAAAATGCACTTTGCAAATTCTGATAAATTGGTTAAATTTTACAATTTAGACGCGATAATTTCCGTAGGCTACCGCGTAAATTCCCGTCGCGCCACCCAGTTTCGGATTTGGGCGACAAATGTCGTTAAAAATCATATTATAAGGGGCTATACAATAAACAAAAGCAGAATTTCCGACTTGAAAGAGAGGCAATTGTCGGAATTGGAATCAGCCGTCTCTCTGATTAAGAAAACAATAGAAACCAAAAGGTTATCGGGCGCTGAAGAACGGGGGTTATTGCGAGTGATTACAGATTATGCCAATTCTTGGGTGTTATTGCAGAAATATGACAAAAATGAATTAAAGTTGCCCGGAAAAGTTAAAATCGCTAAATTCAAACTCACTTGCCAAGAGACGGAGAATGCCATTTTTGAGTTTAAAGACAAGCTTATTTCCAAAAGGATAGCGTCCGATTTGTTCGGAGTCGAAAGAGACAAGTCGCTTTCGGGTATTATTGGAAATTTATACCAATCCTTTGGCGGCAAAGAACTTTATTTCAGTATTGAGGAGAAGGCGGCGCATTTGTTGTATTTTATCATCAAAGATCATCCGTTTATTGACGGCAATAAACGGATCGGTTCATTTTTGTTTATTTTATTTTTGGCGCGTAATAATTATCTTCTAAAAAAGAACGGGGAAAAGAAAATAAATGACAATGCTTTGGTCGCTTTGGCGCTACTGATTGCCGAAAGCGACGCGAAACAGAAGGAGGTCATCATAAAATTAATAATGAATTTTATTAACGGTTAGCTCGCTTTATTTCGCCCGCATGGTTTTGGAAAATATGGGCGGCCGCATCTGGGCCGAGAGCGCCGGCAAGGGCAAGGGGAGTAAGTTCGCTTTTAGTTTGCCGCTCGCGGACAAATCTCAATCGAAGAAAATAAAAACTTCTGCCCCCCAGCGATAGTCGCTAATTTTTATGAGCATTTGACTATTTACCATAATTATGGTAATATTATACCATAACTATGGTAATTATAAATTTTATGAATTTTAAAAGTGAGACAGAAAATAAGATATTGAATTATTTTTTTATCAACTCCAAGGCGAGGCATTATATCAATGAACTGGCGAGAATTTTGGTTCTTGACCCCAAAAATACCCATCGCAAATTGGTGGAATTGGAGAAACGGGGAATTTTAAAAAGCGAATTTCTGGGCCGGCAGAGGTATTTTTTTCTGGATTCTGACAATCAGCTGACCAAAAAGTATCGCTCGATTTTTTTTCAAACCGTCGGGTTGGAAGCGCGATTAAAGAAAATAGCGGCCATGAATAAAAAAATAAAATCGGCTTATATTTTCGGCTCATACGCGATTGACAAAATGGATGCTTCAAGCGACTTGGATCTATTGGTTATAGGGAGCCATTCTTCAATTGAGCTTCATAAAGCGTTTAATAAAATCCAGCAAGAAATCGGACGGGAAATAAACGTGATTGACTTCAATGAATCGGAATTCAGACTTAGAAAGAAAAGAGGGGATGGTTTTTTAAAGAATATTTTTTCTCAAAAAACAATCAAGATAAAATGATAATTTTTGAAGACGATTATTTCCGGTTGACGAATTTTGATGCTAAGCAGATTGGAGAATATATTGACTCGGCAGAGAGGGATTTATCAATCGCCAAAGAGTCGGATATTCCCGAAGTGGTTTTTAGATTTGCTTATGACGCGATGATAAAATTGGGTATTATTTTAATCGCTAAGCAGGGATATCGAGTGAGAAGCGCGCCGGGACATCATATCAAAATTATAGAAAAAATGAGTTTAATTGTGGGAGACGAAGATATTGGAATAATAGGCAATAAAATAAGACAAAAAAGGAATTTGGATTTATACAGTGGCAAATTGTCTTTCTCGGAAAAAGAGAGTAAAGAATATTTTAAATTTATTGAGAGTATTTTTAAGCAGGCGCGTAATTTATTTTAAAAAATCCCCCGCCAAGGCAGGGGAGTTTTTTGTGAATTATTTTTTTTCTTGGATTTCTTTTTTAATTTCTTCCACAAATTTTTCCAATTTCCGCGCCCCTAAATCTCCCTCGCCCCGTTTACGCACTGCCACCGATTTTGAAACAGTTTCTTTTTCCCCGACCACCAAAATGTAAGGGGTTTTTTGTTTCTCGGCATTGCGGATGCGCTTGCCGAGTGATTCGTCGCTATCATCTAGTTCGGCGCGGATGCCGGTTGATTTTAATTTTGATAGGACTTTTTCGCCCCAATCATTGAATTTTTCCGAGACCGGAATAATAACGACTTGAACCGGCGAGAGCCACGTCGGGAAGGCGCCGGCGTAATATTCAATCAAGAAGGCCATCACTCTTTCAATCGCGCCGATGGAAGAACGGTGGATGACAACCGCTTCTTGTTTTTTGCCTTTCTCATCAATATAGTTGAGCTCAAATCGCTTTGGCATGACAAAATCGTATTGGACGGTAAAAGCGGTGTCTTCTTTGCCGGCGAAATTTTTTATCTGGATGTCAATTTTCGGGCCGTAGAAAGCGGCTTCACCTTCACTCTCAAAAAATGGCGCTCGGCGTTTTTTCAAAACCTCTCGCAAAATATTTTCCGCGTTGTCCCAGGCCTTGTCGTCCTTGTAATATTTTTTTTCTTCTTTCCGGTCGCCGAGAGAGAGGCGATAACGGAAATTTTCTCCCTTTTTAATCCCCATGACCGAGGCGACATATTCGATCAAATCCAAAGCTTCGTTGATTTGCTCTTTGGCTTGGTCAAGACGGCAGACAATATGGGAATCGGCCAGGCAGAAAGAACGTACGCGCATCAGGCCCGAGAGTTCGCCGGATTTTTCATAACGGAATTGTTTGGCCAACTCCGCGATTTTCAAGGGGAGCTCTTTGTAAGTGCGCGGCCGACTCAAGTACAGCTCAAAATGATGCGGGCAAGTCATCGGCCTTAAGATCAGTTCTTCATCGTCGATTTTCATCACCGGATACATTGAATCTTTGTAGTATGGATAATGGCCGGATTTTTTGTACAAATCCACTTTAGCCAAATCAGGCGTGTAGACATGCTGGTAGCCGCGTTTGATTTCTTCGTCAACGATAAATCGTTCCAATTCCCGCCGGATGATAGAGCCCTTTTCGGTAAAAAGCGGCAAGCCCTTTCCGACGAGTTCGGAAAAAACAAAAAGGTCAAGGTCTTTGCCGATGACGCGATGGTCTCTTTTTTTGGCTTCCTCTAAAAGTTTTAAATAATCAGTCAGTTCTTGCTTGGTCTCATATGCCGTGCCGTAAATTCGTTGGAGCATTTTGTTTTTCTCGTCGCCGCGCCAATAAGCGCCGGCGATTTTCATCAACTTAAAATCTCCCAATTTTTTGGTGCTGGCCACGTGTGGCCCGCGGCACAAATCTTCAAAATCGCCGACTGTGTAAAAACTCACTTTTTTTCTTGCCCCGTGTTTATCACCGGGGTCGCCGGCTTTTTGAAACTCTTTGATTAATTCAATTTTGTATGACTGGCCCTTCATCTTCTTCAGCGCGTCTTCAATCTTTAATTCCGTTTTTTCAAATTTCAGATTTTTTTTAATCAGCTCCGCCATCTTTTTTTCAATTTTCGGCAGGTCGTCGGCGGAAAAGGTTTTATCTCCCAAATCAAAATCATAATAGAAACCATCTTCAATAGTCGGGCCGATGGCGAATTTTATTTTATCACCAAAAAGCTCTTTGACCGCGTAGGCCAATATATGCGAAGTGGAATGGCGGATAATCTCCAGCTTATTTTGTTTTTGAGGCATATTCTAAAATTTTTAATTTTATAAATAAATTTAGTCTTCCCCTCCTTTCCAAGGAGGGGTTAGGGGAGGTTATGAAAGTCACGAATTACAGAATAACTTTCAAAACCCCTCTTAATCTCCCCTTGGAGAGGGGAGAAATTTTATTATTTAAAATCATATAATTATCTTATCAATTTCGCTTATTTCCGTCAATTTTTTAAATTCAGGCGGCGGCTATTGACTTTTCTTTGGTTTTTATTTAAAATGCGGGTAGTTATTGGTTCTTATCAATTAGCGGTTTAGCGTTTTTGTTGAAAAAACAAGGGAAATACAAGCAAAAACAAGGAAAGGAGGGATGAGCTTGACCTGATGAAATAGGAGTTTCTAAGGCAATTTCCGTTGGAAAACATTGGCAAAAGGTGAAAACTTGGCAATTGGGCCAAGTAAACATAAGGAGGAGTTTGAAATGAAAAGCAAGCTGTTTTTGATGACGATAGTTATGTTGATGATCGTGGCGTTCGTGACCCCGGCGGCGTTCGCGAGGGACGTGAAGGTCGTGCGGCACGGCAGCGAAGTGACGGTGGTGCCGGTGAAAGACAAGGCGCCGACGGTCGTCGCCCAGGCGAAGAAAGAAGCGAAGCCCGAGGCGGAAGCAACGGTGCCGGCTAAGAAGGTGGCGAAGAAGGCAGAACCGACTTTTAGTAATCGCGAGCAGAGCGTCGGTCGGCTTATCTGCGGACCGCTCAAGGCGTGTGGGAAGGTTTTTGTGGATGTGGTTGATACAATAACTTTCCAGAGGCCGGCGGCGGTTTTCAATATCCTCCGTGACGTGCGTCGCGAAGGATTCGATATCGGCGAAGGTATTCTCCTTCTCGCAACCGGCGATGAGCCCATTCCGATTGAAGACATGGGCGAGCTCAACACGGCGATCACCGACGCGGGCGTGGACTGGTTGGTTGACGGCATTTTGTACGGCGTCGGCACGGGCGTCGCGCTTCATAACTCTCATTACGAAAGCCAGGTCTTTCATCATCTGCGCGATTGGAAGATAGGCGCGTGGACGGCGGCCGGCGTGGCGGCGTCTGACCTCATCGGCTCAACCGCCGACGAAGATTAAACCGCAATCGCGGTCAATAATAATACCAATTGGGCGGATTCCAAAGCAAGGAATCCGCCCTCTTTTTATCCTCCACCTTTCTTAAGGAAAGGTGGGGATTTTATTGTCTAATTGATAATTTTCCCCCTGGGGATAAAGCTCTTGACCTTTGTTTCGTCTTGTTTTAAGATGTTCGTATAATACCTTGGTCTTTTAAAAGATAGTGGATATGTAATTTTTTGGTTGAATAGTCAAAACTCTGAAAAGAGTTTAAAAGAGAGGAAAGGAGGGATGTGATTGACTTAAAAAAAATAGCTTAAGTGAAAGTTGGTTTGGAAAAACCTTGGCATTGGGCCAAGACAACAATGGAGGACAAAACAATGAGAAGCAAACGTTTTTTGACGATCACTCTGGCGATGCTTATTTTGGTAGCGTTTTTGATGCCGGTGGCGATGGCCAAGGAGGCAAAGGCACCAGCGAAGCAAGAAGCCAAGGCCGAAAAGGGAGGCGGGGCGGACAATGTGGTCAAGAGCTTTTTCACTCTGGTCGGCCGTCCATTGCTGGCGCCGTTCTTCGCCATCAAAAATGTGGTGGACAACGGCGGCACGCCTTTACGCTGGGTGAATAGCGCGGTCCGGTCAGTACGGGAAGATGTCTTTGACGCGCCGGTTGACGCGGCAAAGTTCCTCGCCTCGCCTTTTGGCGTAGAACCGACGCCTCTTGATGATGTTGGCGAGTTGAATCAGGCCATACGAGACGCCGGTCCGGTCGCCGAAGCCATAGCCGATGGAGTGTTTGTCGGGGCGGTCGTTGGGGTAGCGCAAAATAATCATCGCGCTCTCTTTGGTGCCGGTCACCTAAACCATAAATGGGAAAAAGCGGTCATGGTTGGTGCCGGCGCTTCGCTCGGGTCGCAAGCGTTGGATCCGACTAGTTCCAATTCCAACAGCGATAGACCAAAGGGCGTATTGGGCAAGCTCGTGCGACACGGCACCGAGGCAAGACGCGTCGTCGAGAAGAATTAAGAGATCAATAAGATGATCGTCTATTGAAGTTAAACGGGCGGGTTCCAAAGAAAAGGAACCCGCCCGATTTTTATTTTTAAGTGAATTTATATGACAAATCTGTAATTTTCCGCTAAACTGTTATTAGTCATAAGCTAAAAGCCATATGTCAGATTACGCGATTCAAAAGTTAAAATTCCAAATCCTTGATTTGGTGGCGCAGGCGTTCGGCCCGGAGACGGACCGAAAACAACTGGAAATCACCGTGCCGCCGGATTCTTCGCTGGGCGACTTAGCCGTCCCTTGTTTTTATTTTTCCAAATTATCCCGCCGTTCGCCCAACCAGATCGCCTTGGAACTGGAAGAAAAAATCCATCCGGGCGGCGTCATCAAATCAATTAAAGCCGTCGGGCCTTATCTTAACTTTTTTATTGACGCCAAAATTTTCGGCCGGGAAGCGATTAAAGAAATAATTAAAAAGAAGGAAAAATACGGCCAGCTCGCTTTGGCGGCGGAAAAGATAATGCTGGAATATTCCCAGCCCAACACTCATAAGGAATTCCACATCGGCCATTTGCGCAACGCGGTTTTGGGCGCGAGTTTGGTCAATGTTTTGCGTTTTTCGGGATACAAGGTGGTGCCGGTCAACTACATCGGCGATATCGGCGCTCACGTGGCGAAATGCCTTTGGGCGCTTAATCGGTTCCATAAAGACGAGAAGCCGCCGGAAAACAAAGGCAAATACCTGGGGGTAATTTACAGTGAAGCGGTCAGAAAGACCGAAGCCAATCCGGAGTTTAAAAAAGAAGCGGATGAGGTGCTGATGAAATTAGAGCATGGCGATAAATATTTTATCGCTTTATGGAAAAAAACGAGAGAATGGAGCTTGGACGAATTCAATGAGATCTACAAGTTGCTCGGTGTTTCGTTTAAGCGGGTTTTTTTTGAAAGCGAAGTGGAGAAACCGGGCAAAAAAATCGTTTCCGAACTTTTGGAGAAAAATATCGCCGAGAAATCAGACGGCGCGGTCATCGTCAATCTGGAAAAATACGGCCTGAAAAATTTTATCCTCTTGAAGTCAGATGGTTCGTCCCTTTATTCCACTAAAGACCTGGCTTTGGCGAAATTGAAATTCCAAAAATACAAGATTGAAGCAAGTTTAGTGGTCACCGATTCACGCCAGAATTTTTATTTTGAACAATTATTTAAGACGTTAGAACTAATTGGTTTCAACCCCAGTGATAAACACGGGGCAGGTAAAAAATTGGTTCATATCCCTTATGAGTTTGTTACCCTAAAAGAAGGCGCGATGTCCTCCCGAAGCGGCAACGTTGTCTTGTTTGAAGATTTTTACGCCCAAGTGCTGGCGCAGTCAAAAGCCGAGACTAAAAAGCGGCACACCGACTGGCCGGACAAGAAGATTGATGAGGTCGCCGGAAAAATCGCTTTGGCCGCCATCAAATTCAACTTGCTCAAAGTCGGCAACAGTAATATAATTGTTTTTGACATTGACGAGGCGTTGAGTTTTGACGGATTCTCCGGACCGTACATCCAATACACCACCAGCCGAATTATGAGCGTTCTTAAAAAAGCGAAATTTGTCACCGTCGGGTCGGCGGATTTCGGCAGATTGAAGGAAGAATTGGAAAAGGAATTGATTTTGAAAATCGCCGAGTTTCCGGAGGCGGTGAAAGAAGCCGCGGAAAATTATCAGCCGAGCGAGGTGGCGAAATATTTATTTGAACTATCGCACCTATTCGCTAATTTTTATCAGGAAGTGCCGATTCTATCCGCTGAAGAAAAAACGAGATATGCCCGTTTGGCGCTATGCGCCGCGGTGAGGCAGGTCTTGGTAAACGGCTTGGAGCTCTTGGGGATTGACGCCTTGGAGGAGATGTAATAAATAAAATATTGAAAATATTTTATTAAATTCCAAATCCCAAATTACAATTTCCAAATAAATTCCAAATTATAAATATTCATTAAATTTCTCCCCTTTCCAAGGGGAGATTAAGAGGGGTTTTGAAACTCACTCTATAATTCGTGACTTTCATAACCTCCCCTAACCCCTCCTTAGAAAGGAGGGGAATTTGATTTGTAGATTTGTGGGAATTTTTCTATAATATACTCATATGCCTAATCCTCGCAAAATATTACTCGTTGAAGACGAGCCCGAACTGATCCATATTTTCGGGGCGGTTTTAAAGCAGTCCGGTTTTGAGGTGGAGATCGTGATGGATGGCGAAAGCGCTTTGAAAAAAGTAAAGAGTTTTCAGCCCGATTTGGTTCTCTTAGATTTGGTTATTCCGGAAATTGACGGCTATGAAGTGCTCTCTCGGATTAAAAAAGACAAAAAAACCAAAGATATCCTGGTTTATGTCTGGAGTAATTTGGCGCAGAACGGCGAGATTAAGAAAGCGGAAAAATTGGGCGCCGACGGTTATCTCATCAAGACCGATTACGTGCCGACTAAATTGGTGGAAAGAGTCAAGGAAATACTAGCGTAGCTTTTTAGGTTGTAGCTTGTTAGCTTATTAGGGATATTTATAAAAGTTGTTGAAAACAAATCCTAAAAAGCTAAAAAATTAAGAAGCTAAAAAGCTAAGAAGCTAACATTATGAAACCAATCGTGAATGACACTTGTATTGCTTGCGGTACTTGCGAGGCGATTTGCCCCGCAGTTTTTAAAGTGGAGGAAAAAGACGGCAAAATGATTGCCGTAGTTTTAGCTGCGGATTACGAAGCGGAAAAAGCCAAAATTGACGAAGCGATTGCTTCTTGCGCGACGCAGTCGATTAGTTGGGAATAGGATTAAAAAATTAAGAAATTAAAAAATTAATAAAATAATGTAGAGACGCCCCGTTGGGGCGTCTTATCTTTTTGACAAAAACAGCCAAAATTTGTAAGATACATTTATAATTTTCAGAAATTTTTAATTATCAGATATGAAAAAAGTCGTTATTATTCATGGCTGGGGAGCGGATCCAAATAGTGACTGGTTTCCTTGGCTCAAGGGTAAATTGGAAGAGAGGGGGTTTTCGGTTTTTGTTCCCGCGATGCCCAATACGGATAATCCGAAAATTAAGGAATGGGTGGATTTTTTAAAGGATAATTTGTCCCCACTTGATGAAGATACATATCTCATCGGGCATAGTATCGGTTGTCAGACAATAATGAGATATTTAGGATCGTTTGAAGAGGCAAAAGTAGTGGGTATTATTTTGGTTGCTCCTTGGTTTAGCTTAATGAATTTGGAAGAAGGCGAAGAAGAGATAGCAAAACCTTGGCTTGAAACACCCATTGATTTTGAAAAAGTAAAGAGAGCGACCGAAAATATTATTGCCTTATTTTCCGACAATGATTCGGTAGTGCCGATAGACAATGAGAAAAAAATAAAAGAAGTTCTGGGCGCAAAAACAATAATTTATAAAAACAAAGGGCATTTCAACGCCGAAGATGGGGTAAAAGAATTACCGGAAATTTTAGAATTCATAAAATAATTATGGATAAGTCAAATCTTATCATCAACAAGGAAAAAGAAATTCAAAAATTTTGGGAAGAGAATAAAATTTTTGAAAAGACGCTTGAGGCCACCAAAAGCGGCAAAGCTTTTAGTTTTTACGATGGTCCGCCATTCGCGACCGGCACGCCTCACTATGGACATTTGGTCGCGAGTATCATGAAAGATGTCGTCCCGAGGTACCAGACGATGAAAGGACGCTATGTAGAGCGCCGCTGGGGCTGGGATTGCCACGGACTCCCGATAGAAAATATCGTAGAAAAAGAATTAGGATTTAAAAGCAAGAAGGATATTGAGGATTTTGGCGTGGAAAAATTCAACGCCCAGTGCCGATCAAAAGTTTTGATTTATGTGGAAGAATGGAAAAAAACCATTCATCGCTTGGGGCGCTTCGTGGACATGGAAAATGATTACAAAACGATGGATTTGGATTTTATGGAAAGCGTTTGGTGGGTGTTTAAACAGCTTTGGGATAAGGGTTTGATTTATGAAGGATACAAATCCATGCACATCTGTCCGCGTTGCGAGACGACTTTATCGCAATCAGAGGTGAGTGAGGGCTACCGCGACATCAAGGATTTATCTCTCACGGCAAAATTTGAGCTCGTGGACGAGCCCGGCACTTTTATCCTAGCTTGGACGACCACGCCTTGGACGCTTCCCGGCAATGTGGCCTTGGCGGTGGGAGAGAAAATTGATTATGTGATGATTAAAAAAAAGAATTTGGAAAAAGGCGAAGAAAAAGAAAATTTTATTTTAGCCAAGGAAAAATTTTCCGTTTTACAAGATGATTATGAAATTATAAAGGAATTTAAGGGCGAAGAATTGATTGGCAAAAAATACCAGCCGCTTTTTCCATACTATAAAGATAAAGATTTAAAAAATAAAGAAAATTTATATTTGGTGGTCAGCGCGGATTTCGTGACGACCGAAGACGGCACGGGCGTGGTCCACATCGCGCCGGCTTATGGCGAGGAAGATTTGATGCTGGGCAAAAAAAAAGATTTGGCCTTCATCCAAAATGTCACTTTAAGCGGTCATTTCACCAATGAAGTGGAGGATTTCAAAGGCCTCCACGTGAAGCCGGCCGGACACACCAAAGAAACCGACAAAAAAATCATCAAATATTTGAAAGATAATGATTTGCTTTTTGACGAACAGGAATACGAACACAGTTATCCGCATTGCTGGCGGTGCGACACGCCGCTCATTAATTACGCGACTTCGTCTTGGTTTGTGAACGTGACGAAAATAAAAGATAAAGCGATAAAATTCGCCAAAGATATTAATTGGTCGCCGGCGCATATCAAAGAGGGCCGTTTCGGCAAATGGCTGGAGGGCAGCCGCGACTGGTCCATCTCCCGCCAGAGATTTTGGGCTTCAGTCATCCCGATTTGGCGCTGCGAGTGCGGCGAGAAAAAAGTCATCGGCTCCATTGCCGAATTGGAAAAAGAAAAAATAACCAAAAATAATTTTTTTCTCATCCGCCACGCCGAGTCGGAAAAGAACATCCTTGGCATTTTTGATGGCAAGAAAGACAGCGCGTATTCCTTGACGGAGAAGGGCCGAAAACAAGCGGAAGAAGCGGCTAAAAAACTGAAAAAATTAAAGATTGATTTGATTATTTCCTCCGAACTCCGGCGCGCCAAAGAAACGGCGGAGATTATCGCGGGAGAATTGGGTTTGGAAGCGCAGTTTGATCCTCGCTTAAACGAAGTGTATTTGGGAAAGCGGGAAGGAAAGCCGTATTTAGACGAAGACGGAAAAAGTTTCACCCAAAAATGGAAAATGGAATATGATAAAAGGCTGGAAGAGGGTGAGAGTGTAAAAGATGTGGAAGAAAGAATGTTGTCCGCTTGGCAAGAACTGGATGAGAAATACGCCGGCAAAAACATTTTATTAGTTTCGCACGGTGACACTTTGCGCGCTTTAAAAGGCGTTTTATTAGGACTAAAAAACGGCGAGATTTTCAGCCGCGAGAAAGTATTGGATTTTTGTGAAATTGAAGAATTAAAAGAAAAAGTTTTTGACCTTCACAAAGATTTCATTGATAAGATTGAAATTAAATGTCCGAAGTGCGGCCAGTCAATGAAAAGAATCCCCGATGTGATTGATTGTTGGTTTGAATCCGGCTCAATGCCTTACGCCCAGCTTCATTATCCGTTTGAGAATAAAGAAAAATTCGAGCATAATTTCCCCGCCGAGTTCATCGCCGAAGGCGTGGACCAGACGCGGGCTTGGTTTTACTATCTCCATCTCATCGCGACGGCGATAAAAAATAGCCGCGCTTTTGCCAATGTGATCGCCAACGGCATTGTTCTGGCCGAAGACGGCAGGAAGATGGCGAAAAAACTGAAAAATTATCCGGAGCCGGATTTGGTGATGGAAAAATATGGCGCCGACGCTTTGCGGTATTATCTTTTATCTTCGCCGGTGATGGCCGCGGAAAATCTTAATTTCTCCGAGTCGGGCGTCAAAGAAGCGTTTCAGAATGTGGTGATGCTCATGGGTAATATTTTGAAGTTTTATAAGATGTACGAAGATAAATTACAAATTCAAAATTACAAATTACAAATAAATTTAAAATTCAAAATTCAAAATTCAAAATTTAATGTTGATAATGTTTTAGACCTTTGGCTTGTCGCCAAGCTGAATTCGCTCATCAAAGAAACGACCAAAGCGATGGAGGCCTATGATTTGCCGCGGGCGACCAGGCCGATTGCCGGATTTATCAATGAATTTTCCACTTGGTGGCTTCGCCGCAGCCGCGACCGATTTAAAAACGAGGGCGCGGATAAAGATAATGCCTTGGCCGTTTTCCGCTACGCGCTTCTCTCGCTTTCAAAAGTGATGGCGCCGTTTATGCCATTTATCGCCGAGCATGTTTATCGTGAAATTGACGGAGAGCTTGAATCTGTCCATTTGGAATCGTGGCCCAAAGCGGAAAAGATAGATGAAGATGTTTTAAAACAGATGGAAGAAGTGAGAAAAATCGTGGAGCTGGGACTGGCCAAGCGCGCCGAGGCGGGGATCAAGATCCGACAGCCACTCGCTACGCTCAAAATTCCAAATTCAAAATTCCAAATTCCAAATAACCAGGAAGAATTTATTTCTCTTATTAAAGATGAGCTCAACATTAAGGAGATTATCTTCTCTAAAGAAATTGAAGAAATTGAATTAGATTTGAATTTAACCGAAGAATTGAAGGTGGAAGGCGTGCTTCGCGAATTGGCGCGCTCCATCAACGATTTAAGGAAGAAGCAGGGGTTGACCGTGGGCGATAAAGTGAAAATCCATTGGCACAGCGACGGCGAACTGATTAAAAAAGTTTTTGCCGACCAGAAATTAGTTGAAGAGTTAAAACGCGCGACTATCGCCGAGGAATTTACCCAACAAAAAAACGATGGCAAGGAGATCGGGGTGAATGGCGAGAAAATAATTTTATTATTGACAAAATAGTTAAGATGTGCTATAATTGTAAGTTGAATAAAAAATCCTTTTTTTCGTCATTGCGAGCCCTGCAAAGCAGAGCGTGGCAATCCCTATTTTTAAAGATACTATAAATGAGCCGAGCGTTTTGGAAGTCAAATTGGCTTTTAAAACGTTCGTCTCATTTGGAGAGACGAAAACCTTCATCTCCGGGTTGAAAAAGGAGATATGTTCGTTTCAGAAAAGGAAAGGAAACGTCCATGAGTAAGAAAAGTGGAAATGTCCTGTTGAGTCCGGAGCAGAAGTTGGAGTTGGGTCTGGCGATGACTAAGGCGATACCTTGGGATATGTCCCCGGAATTGGCTCAGAAGTGTATTGGCAGTCGCTTTCTCAAAAGCGGCGTGCGGCAATTACTGATGCCATCAGAACCGGAAAGATCGATGGCAGTACTGGATGCCGACAGTGTCGTCGGTCAATTCGCCGAGGAGTGGGAGCGGCTCTACCGCGACAAGTTCGGCCTAACCGCTGACTTCTCGCAAGTTCGGGTGCCGGTTGTGCCCACAAATTTCAGCGGGTTCAACTGGCTGATGTTTGTAGCCAAGGGATTGACTCCCAACGCCGTGTACGCGGTTTGCGAGTCAATGTTTCCTTGCTACCGATACATATCGGATTTGGACGCGGCGGTGAAGGGCAGGAACGACCGCGAGCCGATCGAGCATTATGCCGTCTGGCTTCGCGACCGCGCGGAACCTGACGAAGAACTAAAAAAACTCTCGGCCAATCAACTGGCGGCCTATGGCGTAGCAGGCAACACCTTATTGGAGGCGTTGCTTCTGGAGCCGTGGTATTTCTCCCGTTCCAAGGGCCAGCACCTCAATGTGGCCAATTGGAATTTGTGTAGTGGTTCGCGTTGCTCTGATGGCAGGGTCCCGCACGTCGGCTGGCGCGACGGCAAGTTTCGGGTTTATTGTTGCAGCTCTGACGGTGCCAACGGCAATTTGCGGGCTCGCCTCGCAGTTTCCTAACCCTTCGTTCCCTTTTTAACTTTAACCCTAAACCACAGTGCTGTGTTGATTTTTCAATATGGCACTTTTCTTTTATAATAAAATAAGGTTAATATAATCAGTCCTGCCCTTCGCGAAGGGTAGGACAATGGTTTACCTTTAAATTTAGGAAACTGCTTATCCAATTCTGGCGGACAGCTATTTTTTAAAATAGTCAGTCCCAAACAGAGCCGGCTAAGAGCCGGAAAACCCAGGCGATTTTATATAAAATTGCCGGTGCGAATGATGGAATTGGATGATATAAGTGGTTCGCGTTACTCTGATGGCAATGTCCCGAACGTCAACTGGAACGACGACAAGTTTCAGGTTAATTGTAACAACTCTGACAATGCCAACGACAATTTGCGGGCTCGCCTCGAAGTTTCCGGCAGAGAAAGTCCTATTTCGGACTTTCTTTTGCTATCCAATTGAGCCAATCAGTATTCATTTTGGAAATTTCAATCAGCCGGCCCTCAAGGCCAAGATAATTTTTTCCATTTATAATATTTGATTCATTGGCTAGCCGTACTAATTGTTTTAGCACCTCAATTTTTATGCGCAAAATTTTTAAATGATCTGACTTTTCGTTTTTCGGCAAATAGGCGGCAGTGATTGATAGCTCCAGCGATTCCAGACACATATTTTCTATCTTTAAGCCAAGACTGAAACGATCCCTCTTGTTTATTTGCTTATTATTTTGATAAATTAGTTTATAAAAATCAGTTATCTTATGAATCAGAGGAATATTATTAGACATAATTTTAAAGATATTATTTCTTTAGAAAACTTATTTTTATGTTGGAAAGAATTTAGAAAAGGCAAAAGGGAAAAGTTGGATGTCCAAGAATTTGAATTCAATTTAGAGGATGATATTTTTCAGCTTCATTTTGAGTTATCCAACCAATCCTATCACCACGGCCTTTATCACACCTTTAATATCTGTGATCCCAAGCCCAGAAAGATTTCCAAGGCATCAGTCAGGGACAGATTAGTTCATCACCTTATCTCCAATGAACTTTATCATATTTTTGAGCCAAGTTTTATTTACCACTCATATTCATCTCGTAAGGATAAAGGCACCCATCTGGCAGTTCTGAATTTAGAGAAGGCCCTAAGAAAAGTCAGCCGAAATTATCGCCAATCAGCTTTTGTCCTCAAGTGCGACATTAAGAAGTTTTTTGCCAGCGTGCCTCACCAGAAACTATTTGAGATAATAAAAAGAAAAATCAAGGATGAAAAATTCCTTTGGCTGATTGAGGAAATTATAGAGAGTTTCGCTTAAAAATCCATCCTGATAAAATTATCATTATAAAATTCAGGCAAGGCGTTGATTTTCTGGGTTATGTCGTCTTGCCGCGTTATAAAACACTGCGGACGAAGACCAAAAGGAGAATGTTTAAAAAATTGTTTGTCAAGAGCAAGTCGGTAAAAAATGGAGAACTAAATGAAGAGCGATTCAGGCAAACAATCCAATCGTATTTAGGTTTGTTAAAACATTGTCGAGGATATAAAATTCAGGAAAAGATAAGAGAATTGGTAGTCATTGAAAAAAAACCGATAAAAGATTAAGATAGAAGCATGATCGCTTACCTAAAGGGCCAAATTAAATCCAAATCAGCCGCGCTCAAAAAAGACGCCTGGCTGGTTTTGGTCGCGAATAGTGTGGGATACAAGGTTTTTGTCTCGCCGTCATTTTGGGAAAAAGCCAAAGAGGACGAGGAGCGGGAAATTTTCATTCATACTCACGTGGCCGAGGGCGTCTTGGATTTATACGGTTTCGCGACTCGCGAAGAATTGGAATTTTTCGGCGTCCTGATTTCCCTTTCCGGCATCGGGCCGAAAAGCGCGATGGATATTTTGGCCAAAGCCAAAGTGGCTGATTTGAAAAGCGCGGCGCAAACGGGCAACGCCGATATTTTAAGCAAGGTTTCGGGCATCGGGCCGAAGACGGCGCAAAAAATCGTCTCGGGGCTCAAAGAAAAATTCGGCGGCCTTGACGGCGATGTCTCCGGCTGGGAAAACGGCTTTGGCGAGGCCTTGGAGGCCTTAATCGGCCTGGGCTACAGCGCTTATCAAGCGCGCGAAGCGCTCTTAAAATGCCAATCTATAGATATCGGCGATAAAGTGAAAGAAGCGCTCAAGATTTTGGGCGGAAAATAAATTTTTAAATTAAATAGCCGCGGGAGATATTATTCTCACGCGGCTTTTTGTGTCTTCAAAGGGCTTGGGCAATGCTGATCATTATGAGAGGCGTCATCAGCCGGATGTCGTCTTCGGTCATGCCGGATTCCTTGTCTTTCATGGCCAGGATCGTTTTGTCGCAAACCAGTTGGACAGCTTCTTTATCCGTCATCGCAATCTCAAATGATTCAGGGATGGATTTCTTCGCTTCCTTGGCCTGCTTGTATTTGGCCCTGATCAGAGTCAAGACATCGGGATCGTCTTTTAAGACGTCGGTAATTGCCTGCTCCAGTATTTTCAAATCCACCATCATGGACAGATCTGATTCTTCACTCCCCTGCTTCATGGCTTCGAGTTTTTGTTGCTTCTCTTTGATTCGTTTTTGTGTTTCTTCCAAGGCAGCCTGTTTTTTTTCCAGACCTGCGTCTATTTTGTGAAGATAGTAAGCAGCTGTCCCCACTCCTCCTACCAATATCAGTATTGATATTAGTACCACTAAGGCGTTTTTAGTTTTCTCTTTCATGACTCTTTCCTCCTTTGTTTTTCCCTTGTTAATGTCCAAAAATATTGTGGCTTTACCCTACCCTAAAAAATAAATAATGTCAAGCGGTCAAGATTATTTGAAAAAATTTTGAATTAGTGTTAAATTCTAATTGAGTTAAGGAATAGCACTTTTTATTTTCAACTTGGGAGGGAAAAAAGATGAGTATTTCAGCGGCCGTGATGATTCTTTGTCTGGTTTTTTCAGCCGATGGCGGCGAAGGCAATTTGGAGAAAAATGAACCCACTTTTGAGATCCAACAATTGAGCGAGATTTTCACTTCGGAAGTATCGGATTTTCAGCCGGAAGAAGATTATGTTCAGTTTGTTAAGCAGGATATTTTAAGCCAGGTGAGTGGTTGGTCGGAGAGCCAATATTTTGTCTATGCCGACAGAAATCCGGAGAAGCAGCTTATTCTGGTCGGTTTTTGGGACAGCGGCAGTCGGGATATTTCTATTATCGGCTGGGACAAGATTTCCACCGGTGATCCGAAACACGGCAAAGATTACCATCTGACGCCGACGGGGATTTTTGAGAACACGACGGACAATGTCGGCTATCGCGCGCGAGGCACGAAAAACAGCAAGGGCTGGCGAGGGCTCGGCGCGAAAGGCAGCCGAGTTTGGGATTTCGGCTGGCAGAAAACATTCAAGCCGAGAAAAGGCAAGCTGGAAGAGCGGACGATTCGACTTCTCTTGCACGCGACCGATCCGGATCAAGGCGAATTGAGATTGGGCAAACCCGACTCTAAGGGTTGCGTCAGAATCACCGCCAAGCTCAACAAGTTTTTGGACCATTTCGGCATCATTGACGCCGAATATGAAAAGGCGGAGAAAGAAAAACCTTCTTGGTTGCTCCGCAAAGACCGGCAGCCGGTTGAGCGCGCGGGGAGGTATCTCATTGTCGGCGATTCAGCGGCGGCGACAGAAACCGCCATCGCTCAAAACAAGCAAACCACTCCCGATTGATTTTCGGGAGTTTTTTTGTTAGAATGTGCCAAGATAGTAGCATGATTTGAATTATGAAACTATATTCCCCCTCCTTACGAAGGAGGGGGTTAGGGGGAGGTTAAGGGGTTTTTTATTGTTTTAACCCCACCCCAACCCTCCCCTTCGTAAGGGGAGGGGGAAAAAGAGAGAAGTTTCTTAGTTAAAAATAATATGATAAAAAATATCATCAAAAAATTCATCCCCCAATCGGTTTTGGGTTTTTACCATAAGTCGTTGGCAATCGCGGCGAATGTTTTATTTGGCCGGCCGTCGGAAAAAATAATCGTCATCGGTGTTACCGGCACCAACGGCAAATCCACGACGGTGTCGCTTATCGCCAAGATTTTGGCCGAGGCGGGACACCAAGTTGGCGCGACTTCCACCGTGATTTTTAAAGTGGGCGAGCACGAATGGCTCAATGATAAAAAAATGACGATGCTCGGCCGATTCGCCTTGCAAAAATTATTAAAGCAAATGATTGACGCCGGTTGCCAGTATGCCGTGATTGAAACTTCATCCGAAGGCATCAAACAATTTCGTCACTTAGGCATCCACTATGATGTTTGCGTCTTTACCAATTTAACGCCGGAGCATTTGGAAGCGCATGGCGGGTTTGCCAATTATAAAAAAGCGAAATTGAAATTATTTGAGAAGCTGGAGAAACAAAAAAACAAGAAATCAAAAAATCAAAAAATCAAAAAAACTATTGTCGTTAATGGCGATGATAAATATGTGAGCGAGTTCTTAAACTTTAAAGTAGATGAGAAAATTATTTTTGGATTGAATAATAATAACCAGTTACCGGTTACCAGTTACCAGTTACTGATCGCCAAAGATATTGAATTTAAAAAAACAGGAATTTTTTTTGTTGTTGAAAATATTAATTTTGATTTAAAATTATTTGGCAAGTTCAATGTGTATAACGCGTTGGCCGCTATCGCGGTGGCAAAATCGCAAGGCGTCAGTTTGGAAGTTTGTAAATCGGCTTTGGAAAAAGTGAGCGGGGTGCCGGGCCGAATGGAGTTTATAGATGCCGGACAATCTTTCAAAATCTTAGTTGATTACGCGCCGGAGCCGGAAAGTTTGAGGCAACTTTACCAAGCAATTGCGGACCATCAACTTTCGGCAGGAGGGAAAATAATTCATGTCCTAGGCTCTTGTGGGGGCGGTAGGGATATTTCCAGAAGGCCTGTTTTAGGCCAGATTTCAGCCCAGAAGGCCGATATAGCCATAATCACCAATGAAGACCCATATGACGATGATCCGGCCATTATTATTGACCAGGTGGCTTCAGGGGCACTATCAGGAGGCATGGTTTTAGGACAAAATCTGTTTAAAATTTTAGACCGGCGCGAGGCCATCCGGAAAGCGATCAGCTTGGCCAAGCCGGGCGATTTGGTGCTTCTCACCGGCAAAGGCGCGGAACAGGCGATTTGCGTGGCCGATGGAAAAAAGATTCCGTGGGATGAGAGGGGAGTGGTGAGAGAAATATTGAAAATTTCTAATTTCTAATTAACCTAATTTTTAAATGATGAACGCCAATTTTTTAATATATTGACATATTTATTGGTTTTTGATAGTCTTAGTTCATAGAACATTGGACAATTTAATAAAAGGAGGAAAGAAAGATGATGACAGTATCAAGGCAGCTTAAAGAATTTTGGAATTCGTTCGCGGTGTTAATCAATTTGGGCGTGCCAGTATCGTCTATTTTGATAATTTTGACCGAAGGCATAGGCGGCGGTCCGGTCGGGAGGGCCGTTAAGTCTATAATAGAAGGGTTAAATACCGGCTCAACTTTATCTGCGGAGATGGCGAAAACGCGCATGTTTTCCAAAGTGGAACTCAATATGGTTCGGGGCGGAGAAATTGGTGGCATGCTGGATGTAGTGATTAGTAGAATTGCTTCAGGAAAGATGACGACCATGGCCTCGCAGTATGAGAGATTTTGGACCGATTTGCATCAGCTTCTTTCATGCGGCGTGCCCATCTTGTCGGCGATAGAGATATCCTCGGCGCATTGTGAAGACCTCCTTAAAGAGGCCATTAAGAAGATTCGCAACAGCGTCAAAGAGGGCGAGGTTTTCTCGAAGTCGATGAAGGAATCGGGCATGTTTTCCGAGTTGGAAATAACATTAATTGATGTTGGCGAAGAAACTGGCACTCTTGATAGTGCGATTCAACAAATCGTAAATCTTTGCTAAGTTATTTTGTTGCTAAGTTATTTTGTCACACTCATTTCCAAAATTGGAAGTGAGTTTTTTTATTTAGGCGTCTAACAATAGACAAGGGAGACGTCCCAGCGGGCCGTCTCTACAACGGCACCACGAAAACGGTTGTAGCAAATGTAGAGACGGGGCGTTGCCATGCGTCTCAAAACAAAAGGCAAAATACAGAGACGCATTCAATGCGTCTCTACAATTTTTATTAAAAAAAGAGGCGGTTCCGTAAAAACGGAATCGCCTTTTGGGTTTGAGGGATCATTAAGATCCTAAATTGTTGTTTTGTTTTTTCAGTTCAGCTTCCGCGGCGCGAAGCCGGGCTGGAAAATCGCCCTCGGCGTATTTCTTGAGCCAATTTCTGACAATAAGCGAACCGCCAAAGCGAATGGCTGAAGTTTGGAAGAATTTTCTTCGCCAAACTCGGAAAGAAGTGGTGATATACCGAACTTTCAGGGTGGGCAAGGTCAGGACAGAGGGAGGGACAATAACCATAAAGCGCAGGAAACTGTCGATTATTTTGACCAGATGAACGGGATTGTAGAAGCCGGCCATAATCCGAATCACCGCTCTTTGGTATTCTTCCGGCAAGGCGCCATCATCAGGAGGGATTATCGGATATTGCCCGTCATAGAATTTCCAGCCGATTTGGCTAAGAGGATAAATCCGTCCTTCAGCCATCAAGCGGTCTCGAAGTTCAGTGCCGGGAAGCGGAATGGTGAACAGCACTTGGACGGTTCTGATTTTGGCGTCTTTAATGAATCGCCGATAGATCCGCACCACATCATCAACGGCCAGCTTCGTTTTTGGTTCATCTTTTTTTCTGGGGTAGAAGATGATGAACATGCCATGGATATTAAAACCGAGACGGTGGAAGACCAATGTCCGGTCAATCATGTCTTTGGCGAGAAGTCCTTTTCTCATCGCCTTCAAGTCTTCGTCAATAGGCGATTCATAGCCGATGCAGACATTATCCACGCCGGCTTTTCTCATGGCTTTGAGGAGATCCAAATGGTCAGACCCAGAGAGGCGGATTTGGACCGTGAAAGACAGACGGATGCCTGTTTCTTTCTCATAACCCGCGATCAGCTCAAAGGCCTTAATAGTTTCCTGGATATCGTCGGTGAGTTGGTGATTGCCGCCGACCTGGTCATCCACGAGGAAAAATTTTGTCGCGCCGAAATTTTCCACCAAGTAGACGATATTTTCAAATAATCTTTCCGCCGGCGAGCACCTGGGCTTGCCTTTGACGGCGCAGAATTCGCAGTTGAACGGACAACCGCGCCACCAACTGACCGGAAAAATTTTGACCTTGGCATACATAAGCAGGCCAAAGTCGGGGAACGGGTAAGCGCTGAAATCGGTGATCGGGGGCCTCTTCTCGGTCTTGACCATTTGACCGTCCTTGTCGAGATAGGCAACGCCCTTAACGTGATTGATCGTTCCGGCATTTTGCCAAGCCGATAAAAGCTCCTTGATTATTTCTTCACCATCGCCGCTGTTGGCTACTTCAACGCCGTCTATTTTCTCATGGTAAGCATAAGCAACCACATCAATATTGTTTGAGAGCGCTTCTTCGGGCAAATTGCTGACATGGCTGCCGCCGGCGATAGTTTTGACGCCAAGCGATTTGTAAAGAGCGGCCACCTCGAAAAGACGAGGAATAGTGGAGCTTAAAGAACCATAAAAACCGACGACATCAGCCGGCCTCATTTCTTGAAGCTTTAAGTGGTCCGGCCGGCCAAATTTGTCTTTCGGACAAAAATGACCAAATCTGCTTTTGCGGCGCGACCGATGGGAACAATTGTTTTCATCAACTATTTCCACCTCCCAGCCGAGTAATCTACTGACAATGGTGGCAATAACAATCGCGCCAAGAGTGGTTGTTCTTCTGGCAACGTGACTGTAAATATTGCCGGAATCCGGATAGGCCGGAATAATCATTCTAAACCTGAATCTTTTCATGAAAGTTCTCCTTCTTTTGGTTTTTTGCTTGCCTCGCCATAGCCCTTGGGCGAAGGCGGGTCGGTTTTGTAAGGGAATGGTAGCATATTTCACAAAAGCATAAAAGCATAAAAACACTCTCTTGTTTTAATGTTTTTTGTATTTTAATAAAATGAGAGTCGCATTTGGGTATATTAAATCAACTTAGATTAACAAAACAACTCACAAAATTAATTCTGTGTTTTTGTGACGGTGTGGATAACCTATGGATAATAAATAATTAAAAACAAGAAATAGTCGTAAATAGAGGAATAATTTTTTAAAAAAATATCTAAATTTAGCCAAAATATAATTAAATTTGACAACCAAAATATTTTTTTCCGCCAGCTGGCGGATTACGGTTGACTTTTCAACAGGGTTTGTGTTAATATTGGATTATCTGGTTTTTAGCGGTATTTTTCAAAAAAAATTACCAAAATCCCGCTATAGAAATCATTGGGTTAATAACCTCAATTGATAGTGGGTAAACGAAAAAATCAAAACTCAAATTAGAATAAACTCATTTCTTTTTCTCGGCTTTGCCGCCTGACCTAAGGCCCAACTAAGCGGGGAAATCAGAAAGAATGAGGGTTTTTTTATGTCCGCTCAAACAAAAAAAACAATTCACGAGAGAAAAAGCTTTTCCGCTAGAAAGAGCATCGTGCCGGTGCCTGATTTGATTGAACTGCAAAAAAAGTCCTACCAGTGGTTTTGGGATGAAGGCCTGGCCGAGCTTTTTGAGGAAATTTCCCCCATCACCGATTTTATCGGCCGCGATTTGGAAATCTATTTTGGCGATTATGTTTTGGACGAGCCGAAATTCGACGAGGTCACGAGCAAAGAGAAAAATATCTCCTTTGAATCGCCCCTGCGCGTCAATGTGAAACTCGTCAACAAGAAGACGGGACAGAATATCGAGCAGGAAGTGTATTTGGGTGATTTTCCGATTATGACCGACCGCGGCACTTTTGTCGTCAATGGCATTGAGAGAGTCGTCGTTTCCCAGCTGATTCGTTCCGCGGGAGTTTTTTTTACTTCGCAAGTTGGCGTCGGCCGCAACCTCTACGGCGCGAAAGTGATTCCCAATCGCGGTTCGTGGCTGGAATTTGAGACCGACGGCGCCGGCGTGATCTGGGTGAAAATCGACCGGAAAAGAAAAGTGGCGGCGACTTCGCTCCTGCGCGCTTTCGGTTTCGCGACCGACCAAGAGATTTTGGATTTGTTCAAAGACACGGATAACAATGTGAGCACGCGCTACATCGAAGCGACGATTAAAAAAGATATTACCAAAAGCGAGCCCGAAGGCCTGATTGAAGTGTACAAGCGCATCCGGCCGGGGGATTTGGCGACGCCGGACAACGCGAAGCAATTGATTGATAATATGTTTTTTAATTTTTCCCGTTATGATTTCGGCCGCGTCGGCCGGTACAAGCTTAATCAACGTTTCAGCCAAGAGATGCTGATCAACAAAAAAAATAGAGTCTTACTCAAAGACGACATCGTCAATATTTTAAAAGAAATCATCCGGCTCAACAACAGCCAAGAGGCAGCCGATGACATCGACCATTTGGGCAATCGGCGAATCAGGGCGGTCGGGGAACTGGTCCAGAACAAATTCCGTATCGGTTTGGCGAGAATGGAAAGAATCATCAAAGACCGGATGAGCACTTTGGATATTACCACTTTAACGCCCAACAAGCTCATCAACGCCCGGCCGGTGATTTCCACGGTCAAGGAATTTTTTATGTCTTCCCAGCTTTCGCAGTTTATGGACCAAGTGAATCCGTTGGCGGAATTGGAGCACAAAAGGAGATTGTCGGCGATGGGTCCGGGCGGTTTGTCGCGCGAGCGCGCCGGCTTTGAAGTGCGCGACGTGCACCAGACCCACTACGGCCGCATCTGCCCGATTGCGACTCCCGAAGGCCCGAATGTCGGGCTCGTCGGCCACTTGGCTTCTTACGCGAGAGTCAACGAATACGGCTTTATTGAAACGCCCTATTATAAAATCGTCAAAGGCGAAAACGGGCGCGCCAAGGTGACGGCTGAAATCGTTTATCTGGACGCGTTTGAAGAAAGCAAAGTAACGACCACGCCTTTTACCGTCAAGCTGGACGAAGACGGTTATTTTTTGGAAGAAAAAGTGGAAGCGAGAGTAAAATTAAATCCGACCGTTATTGAAGTGAAAAAAGTCGATTATATGGATGTGGCGTCCAACCAAATTGTTTCGGTCGCCACCTCGCTCGTGCCTTTTTTGGAGCATGACGACGGCGTCCGGGCGCTCATGGGCACGAATATGCAGCGGCAAGCGGTTTCCTGCATCCGGCCGGAAGCGCCCTTGGTGGGCACCGGCATGGAAGCGAAAGCGGCTTATGACAGCGGACACTTGATAATCGCCAAAGAAGACGGCGAAGTCGTTTCCGTCGGCGACGGCAAAATTGAAGTCTTGAATAAATTGAACCGTTTGGATGTCTATCGGATGAATAAATTCATCCGTTCCAACGCTTCCACCTGCATCAATCAAACTCCAATCGTAAAAAAGGGCCAGAAAGTGAAGAAGGGCGATATTTTGGCGGACGGCCCGGCGACTGACCATGGCGAACTGGCTTTGGGCAAGAATATTTTGGTCGCTTTCATGCCTTGGCAGGGCTCAAATTATGAAGACGCCATTATTCTCTCC
Organism: Patescibacteria group bacterium; assembly: GCA_038065695.1. Lineage (GTDB taxonomy): Bacteria > Patescibacteriota > Patescibacteriia > 2-01-FULL-39-33 > 2-01-FULL-39-33 > JBBTQN01. The sequence goes on from JBBTQN010000020.1 coordinate 47,852, forward strand.
GAGCGTTTAATCCATCAAGACCGGTATTCTTCCATTCATATTGAAAATTATGTCTGCGAAGTGCGCGAAACCAAGCTTGGTCCGGAAGTGGTCACCTCCGACATTCCCAATGTGAGTGAAGAGAAATTAAAAGATTTAGACGAGGAAGGAATAATCAGAATCGGCGCCAATGTGAAATCCGGCGATATCTTGGTCGGCAAAATCACCCCCAAAGGAGAAACCGAGCTCTCGGCGGAAGAAAAATTGTTGCGGGCGATTTTCGGCGAAAAAGCGAGAGACGTGAGGGACTCGTCTTTGTATTTGGAGCACGGCTCTTCGGGCAAAGTGATTGACATCAAGATTTTTTCTCGCGAGAACGGCGACAAATTGCCGGCGGGAATGATCAAAATGGTTCAGGTGACCGTGGCCTCGCTAAGAAAAGTCCAGGTCGGCGACAAGATGGCCGGGCGGCACGGCAACAAAGGCGTGATTTCGCGCGTGGTGCCGATGGAGGACTTGCCGCACTTGGCCGACGGCACGCCCATGGACATTGTTTTGTCTCCTTTGGGCGTCGTCTCCCGCATGAATTTGGGGCAGATTCTGGAAACTCATTTGGGTTTAGCGGCCAAAGCGCTGGGATATAAAGTGATGACGCCGGTTTTTAACGGCGTGTCGGAAGATCAGATTCGGGAAGAACTTAAAAAAGCGGGTTACAGCGAAGACGGCCGGATTCAGCTTTATGACGGTCGCACCGGCAATCCTTTTGCCAACCAGACGACCGTGGGCTATATCTATATGTTGAAGCTCAATCATTTGGTTGAAGATAAGATCCATCAGCGCTCCATCGGCCCGTATTCTTTGATTACCCAACAGCCCTTGGGCGGCAAAGCGCAATTCGGCGGCCAAAGATTCGGTGAAATGGAAGTCTGGGCGCTCGAGGCTTACGGGGCGGCTCACACCTTGCAGGAAATTTTAACCATAAAATCGGACGACATTATCGGCCGTTCTAAGACCTATGAAGCCATTATTAAAGGCGAGCCGATCAATAATTTAAATATTCCGGAAAGTTTCAATGTCTTGGTGCGAGAGCTCAAAGGATTAGGGCTTAACGTGGAGCTTTTAAACAACGGCAAGGTGATTGCCGAAAAAGTGGATCGGGAAGAGAATAGGAGATAATTTTTTAAAAAGATAACAATAACTTTAGACTTTCGACTTTAGACTTTTGACTTAATTATTATGTTTGACGATCGCGAACAAAATCTGAATTTCAACGCTATTCGTTTGCGGCTGGCTTCGCCGGAAAATATTTTGTCGTGGTCGCACGGCGAAGTGTTGAAGCCGGAAACGATAAACTATCGGACGCAGAAGCCGGAAAAGGACGGTTTGTTTTGCGAGCGGATTTTCGGTCCGGTCAAGGACTGGGAATGCTATTGCGGCAAATACAAAAAAATCCGCTATAAAGGAATAGTCTGTGACAAGTGTGGCGTGGAAGTGACCAAGTCATCAGTGCGCCGCGAGCGGATGGGGCACATTAAATTGGCGGCGCCGGTTTCCCATATTTGGTTTTTGCGCGGCGTGCCGAGTCGCATCGGCTTGGCGCTTGATTTGTCGGTCCAATCCTTGGAAAAAGTGATTTATTTCGCCAGCTTTATCATCATCAGCGTCAATGAAGAATTGAAAAATGAAACCTTAGGCCAATTAAGAAGCGAATACAAGCAGTACAAAAAACAGATTGAAAACGATTTTGACCGCAAAATCAACCAAATTAAAGAAGCCAAAGGCGAAGGAGTAAGCGAGGAAGTGATAAAATTAGTCCATCAAAAAGAAGAAAAACTCAAAGAATTGGAAAACACGATGATTTCCGCGGAAGCCGAGCTGAAAGAAATCAAGCCGCTTAAAATTATTTCCGAACACATTTTTCATGATTTATCTTTGAAATACGGCCACATCTTTGATGCCGGCAACGGCGCGGAAGCCGTCCGCGACCTTTTAGCCAAAATCGATTTAGACAAGACGATTAAAGAGCTCCAATCTCAAATGGCGGAAGCGACTGGCGCGAGGCGCGACAAATTGATTCGCCGGATTAAATTTTTCAATCATCTGATTAAGAACCAGCTGCGGCCGGAATGGATGATTTTAGTAGTGGTGCCGGTCATCCCGCCTGATCTGCGGCCGATGGTGCCCTTGGACGGCGGCCGTTTCGCCACTTCCGACTTGAATGATTTGTATCGCCGCGTGATCAACCGCAATAATCGGCTCAAACAGCTATTGGAGCTCAACGCGCCGGAAGTCATCACGCGAAACGAAAAAAGGATGCTTCAAGAAGCGGTTGATTCTTTAATTGACAACAATGCCCGCCACGGCAAGACCGTGGTCGCTTCCACCGGCCAGAAACGGATGCTCAAATCCATCGCCGATATGCTCAAAGGCAAGCAGGGGCGTTTCCGTCAGAATTTGCTCGGCAAGCGCATTGATTACAGCGGCCGGAGCGTCATTGTCGTCGGTCCGGATTTGAAGCTTGACCAATGCGGCATTCCGAAAATCATGGCCTTGGAACTTTTCAAGCCGTTCATTATTTCAAAATTGATTCAGCGCGGGATTGTCCACAATGTGAGAAGCGCGAACAGATACATTGAGGCGGGACACGACGAAATTTGGGACCTCTTGGAAGAGGTGGTTAAAGGCGCTTATGTCCTCTTGAACCGCGCGCCGACTCTCCACCGGTTGGGCATTCAGGCCTTCAAACCGATTTTAATTGAAGGCAAAGCGATCAAGATCCATCCTTTGGTCTGTTCGGCTTTCAACGCCGACTTTGACGGCGACCAAATGGCGGTCCATGTGCCCTTGACCGCCGGCGCGATTAAAGAAGCGAAAGAAATCATGCTCTCCGTCCACAACCTGCTCAAGCCGGCGCACGGCCAGCCGATCGTCACTCCGAACCAGGACATCGTCTGGGGCTGTTATTATTTGACCGATTTGAAAGAGGCGAAAAAAATCAAGGCTTTTGTTTCCGTGAGTGAAGCCCAAATCGCTTGGGACAAAGGCATCATCGGTTTGCAGGACAAAATCAAAATTAAATTCAGCAAGCATCCGGAAAAGAAAAGGCGGAAATCAGCCAAAGCGGCGCCCAAAGCCGAAATTTTGGAAACTAGCTTGGGTCGGATTTTTTTCAATCAGGTTTTGCCCGAGGATTATGAATTCGTGAATGAACGAGTTAATAAAAAATTATTAGGCAAAATTTTAGGTGATATTTTTTATCGTTTCGGGCCGGAAGAGACCGTCCGAGTCCTTGATAATTTAAAAAATTTAGGTTTCAAATATCTCACTTATTCGGCCCAGTCTTTGGGCATGGGTGATTTGGTTCAAGTAAAGGGACGCGAGGAATTAATTGTGCAAGGCAATCAGGAATTGGACGCGATTGAACAGCAATATCAGATGGGGCTCTTAACCGAAGATGAACGGCACCAAAAAATTATTGACAATTGGCTTGGCGTTAACAATAAGATTTTGGAAAAAGTCAAAAAATCGCTTTCGCCGGACAATCCGATTTTCGCGATGATTGACTCGGGCGCCCGCGGTTCTTGGGGGCAATTGTCCCAGATGATCGGCATGAAAGGCCCGGTGGTCAACCCGGCTTATGAAGTTATTGAATTGCCAGTCAAAGGCAATTTCAAAAAAGGATTTGACGTTTTGGAATTTTTCATTTCCACTCACGGCGCGAGAAAGGGCTTGACCGACACGGCGCTTCGCACCTCCTCGGCCGGCTATCTCACTCGCCGTCTAGTTGATGTGGCGCAGGACGCAGTAGTCAACAGCGAAGATTGCGGCGACACTGTGGGTTTGGTACTAACCAAAGCGGAAAGTGAAGCGATGAATGAGACTTTGGCCGACCGGATTTTAGGCCGCTATGTGATCGAGCCGATCAAGCACCCGAAAACCGGCAAGACGGTGGTCGGTAAGGGAGAATTGGTGGATGAAGAAAAAATTAAAGATATTAGGGAATTGGATTTGGACGATGTGTCCATTCGTTCTGTTTTGACTTGTAAAAACGCCCGCGGCGTTTGCCGCAAATGCTACGGTTATGATTTGGCTTACAATAAGCCGGTCGCTTTAGGCACGGCCGTCGGCATTATTGCCGCCCAAAGCGTGGGCGAGCCGGGCACCCAGCTCACGATGAGAACTTTCCATACCGGCGGCGTGGCCTCCGAGGGCGACATTACCCAAGGTTTGCCGCGGGTGGAAGAAATTTTTGAAGCGCGCGCGCCCAAGGCCAAGGCGATCATCGCCGAAGAGGGCGGCCTGGTCAGTATTAAGGAAGGCAAGCGGGAAATCAAAGACGCTAAAGGCAAAAGCATTATGGTCGCTTCCGACCGGGATCGGGTTATCCAAGTTAGCTATCAAAATAGCGTGGAAAAAAAGATTCCTTTCGGCGCGAAAAAAGACAAAATCCAGCTGAAAGTGAAAGACGGCGCGAAAGTGGAAGTCGGCCAGACGGTTTTTGAAAACAAAGACGGTGGCGCAATCAACTCAACCGTGGAAGGCAAAGTAAAAATTAATTTGGACTCTGTTTTGATCGTTGGCGAAGAGTTGGCGATCAAGGAATATGTGGTTCCGTCAAGCAAACTTATTTTAGTGGGCGAGGGCGATTCTGTTGAAGCCGGCGACGCCTTGACCGAAGGCAGTTTGGATTTGCATCAGATTTATCGGCTTAAAGGCCAGAATTTCGTCCAAAGATATATTGTTAAAGAAATTCAGCATATTTATTCTTCCCAAGGCCAGAAGCTCAATGACAAACATGTGGAAGTGATTATCCGCCAGATGTTTTCCAAGGTTTATATTAAAGACGCCGGCGACAGCGACTATATGCCCGGCGAAGTGTTGGAATACATTGATGTTCAAAACGCCAACGCGGAATTGGTCAAGCGCGGTAAAAAAGAAATTATTTTTGACCGGCTACTGATGGGCATTACCAAAGTTTCTTTGTCCACCAGGAGCTGGCTGGCGGCGGCGTCTTTCCAAGAGACGGCGCGGGTTTTAATTGATGTGGCGGTGACCGGCCGCGTGGATGACCTTTCCGGCCTCAAAGAAAACATCATCATCGGCCGGCTCATTCCGGCCGGGACGGGGTTTAACCCGCAACTCCCAGCCAGTAGTCGGTAACTGGTAACTGGTAATTGGTAATTGGTAATTGGAATATTTTTTAATTAAAATCCTCGCAGAGATGCGGGGTTTTTTTGTATTTGGATTTCTAATTTTTCGCGCTTTCTGTTAAAATAAAGTCATGAAAAAGGCGATATTTTCCTCAATTTTATTATTGATTTTCCTCGTTTCCGGCGGCGGGATTTTTGCCGCGATGAATTCCACCAACTATCAGATTTGGGCGGATACTTTTTCGGTTGGCGGCGATGATATTTCAAGCTCCACGAGTTATAATCTGCGTGACACGCTCGGCGAACAGTCAATTGACCGCGCTTCCTCCACCAATTACGGCGCTCGCATCGGTTTTCGGGAAATGATTAAAGACGGCGTTCTTTCCCTAAGCGTGGGAGCCGCCTCGGTGGCTTTGGGGACACTAAGCCAGACCAGCGCCAAGACGGGAACGCACACTTTAACAGTAGAAAGCAATTCTGATTTGGGATTGAGCGTCACTTATTCGGGCGCCACTTTGACTTGCTCAAGTTGCGGTGGTACTAATACAGTTACCGGCATCGGTACTACGGCGGTTGCTTCTTCAGTCGGCACCAGCCAGTTCGGTTTAAACTCGATTTATTCCAGCGGCGATACCACGCCCTCGGCTACCGCTCAATACAGCGACGCCGCCAAGTACGCTTTTAACAGCGGTGCCCAAATTATCAGCGCTTCCTCGGCGATGGCTTCATCAGCTGTTTTTAATATCAATTATTTGGCCAATATCAGCGGGTCGGAGACGGCCGGTTCTTACACGACCACGATTACTTACACCGCGACCGCTAACTTTTAGTTCATAAAGTTCATAAAGTTATAAAGTTCATAAAGCTATTTTATGAAGATAGAAAAATTTGAAGATATAATCGCTTGGAAAAAAGCCGGGGAATTGTCATATACTATTTATCAAAATTTTAAAAACTGTAGAGATTTTAGTTTAAGGGATCAAATTCAGAGAGCGGCAGTTTCAATAATGAATAATGTTGCTGAGGGTTTTGAAAGACGCACAAATAAAGATTTTAAAAATTTTCTTTTTATGGCAAAAGGTTCTTGTGGTGAAGTAAGATCAATACTTTATTTGTCATTTAAATTAGAATATATAAATTCTAAACAATTTAAAGGAAGCTACGATTTATCCGTGGAAATTTCAAAATTATTGTCCGGTTTGATAAAAACTTTATAACTTTATAAACTTTATGAACTTTATAAACTATAGAAAATGTTTATTTTTCTTGATTTGTTTTGTTTCAGTTTTCTTTTTTTCAATTTTTTCCGTTTCCGCCGCGACGATTTCTCCGCCCATTATTGAAGTCGAGGTTGACCCCGGCCAGTCAGTTACTAAAACCATCAAAGTTTTTAACGAGACTGACAGCGATATCGCGGTCAAGGGCTATTTGGAGCTCTTCAAACCAAAGGGGGAAAGGGGAGAGGTGGAAATTTTGCCGCCGGAAATCGGCGGGCAGGTTTTATCTTGGGTGAAGTTGCCGTTAAATTCAGTTTCTTTGGAGCCAAGCGAAATAGTTGAAGCGCCGGTGATAATTACTATTCCCAAAAACATCCCGGTCGGCGGCTACTATGTCGCGGCAATGTGGGAATCGTCCGCTTTTCCGGCTGACCAAACAAAACAAGTAAAAATTAACAGCCGGGTCGGCGTTTTGCTTCTCATCCGAGTCAAAGGCGAAGCGAAAGAAGAGCTGTCGATTCTGAATTTTCAAGCCGTCGGCGCGAGTCCTTTCTGGGGCGAAAATTTTTACCGCCGTTTGCCGGTGAACTTTTACGCCCGTTTGGAAAATACCGGCAATGTCCATTTGAAGCCGACGGGTTTGGTGATTATTAAAAATATTTTCGGCCGGGTGGCGGCAAGCATCCCTTTTAATTCTGACGGCCGATATATTTTACCGCAAAGCAAAAAGCAATTTGACTCGGTTTGGTCAAAGGGCGGCAATAGCGGCAGCGGCTTTTGGCCAGGCCTCAAAGCGGAAATCACCGGACTTTCCCTCGGCCGGTATACGGCCCAGGTCCAAGTGGATTATGGCGCGAAAAAGGAACGGCTATATTCGGGCGAGGCGAGTTTCTGGGTGGTGCCGTGGCGGACAATTCTGATGGCGGGAATTATTTTATTTATAGTTGTTATTTTTAGAAAGATTTTTAGATCAAGAAAATAAAAATCCCCCCTCCTTGTTTTAAGGAGGGGGCGAGGGGGAGGTCTTGAAATAATTTTATCTTAAGACCCCTCCCTACCCTCCCCTTAAAACAAGGGGAGGGACGACTTTATGAAGAAATTTTTATTTATATCAATAATTCTGATCGCTTTCGTGGTCTTTGGCCATTTCGTTTTCGCCGACACCCAATCCGGCAGTGTGGATGTGACGGCGACCGTGCCGTCCTCGGTTGCTTGCGGCAATGGCGTAATTGAGGGCAGCGAGGCCTGCGATAACGGGGCCAGTAATGGCGTGTGTTCAGCGACCTGTTCTTCAAGTTGTACGGTAAATAGTTGTGGCGGCGGCGGTCCGCCTCCTCCGCCTCCGCCGCCACCTCCCTGCGAAGGCGATGATTGCCCTCCTCCGCCTCCTCCGCCTCCGCCGCCACCTCCCTGCGAAGGCGATGATTGTTTTCCGCCGCCCCAACCGCCATGCGAAGGAGAAGATTGTCCGCCTCCTCCCCCACCCCCACCCCCTCCTTGCGAAGGCGAGAGTTGCATTCCGCCGCCGATTCTCCCTCCGCCGCCGCCCGGCTACAGCCCCACCCAACAATACCCCGTTTATTATTTTTATGTGAGTGGCGGCCTCCAAATTTTTCCCGTCCAGAATTCGCTTTATATTTTGAGCGGCTATGATTTGACGATCAGGACCATCAAAAGCTTATTGCCCAAACCGGCTTCTTTAATTGCCGCCACTTTTAATCAGGAAAATTATTTTTTGGTTTTAAATGAAAGCCAGGATTTTTATCAGGCAAAAATAAAAATGCCGACGAATCCAGGCAGTTTTATTTTGGTTATTAAAACCAATTATGAAGATGATTCCTCGGTCGTTCAAAATTGGCAAGTGGTGGTCAGCCCTTGGGGGCAGGTATATTATCAGACGCCGAAAGGCGAAGAAGAGTCATTGCCGCAAGCGACCGTTTCCATTTATAAAGACGGCGTTTTGGTGGGCGAATATGAAATCAATAATCCGCAAGAAACGGATCAGGCGGGTCAATACGGCTTTATGGCGCCGAACGGCCGCTACACTTTGAAAATAAACAAAAAAAATTATTGGCCGTACAGCCGGGAAATCAGCGTGGAAAATAATCTCGTCAATTATCGGATCACTTTGACGGAAATGCCGAAGGTCGTCCAGAATATTCAAAAATTGATTCAAAACCCGCTCACCCAAAAAGCAAATCGATATACTTCTCCGGCTGTTGCCACCGCCATCACCATCAACGCGGCCTTTGCCATTCCTTGGTGGAATTTTATCCAATATCTCACCTATCTATTCACCGAGCCATTCGCCTTCCTCTTCCGCCGGCGCCGGAAAAATTGGGGTACGGTCTATAACTCCATCACCAAGGCGCCGATTGATTTGGCGGTGGTGCGGCTCTATCAGGCCGACAGCAAGAAACTTTTGCGTTCCCGCGTTACCGATAAAAACGGGCGATACAGTTTCTTAGTCAATGAAGGCCGGTATTATTTGGAAGTGGTCAAGCCGAAATTTGATTTTCCTTCCGAGATTTTAA
>JBBTQN010000021.1:0-31431 GCA_038065695.1 Patescibacteria group bacterium
TTTTCTTATTTCAGCTTTGTCGCGATAATGTCCATTTACACGAATTATTTCCAGCGTCCGGAATTGTATCTTGATTTATTATTGATTTTTAGTGTAGGATTAATTAGGATTAATGGAGATAGAAAAAGGAGGGAAGCACCTTGAATAAGAAGTTAGTTATAATTGAAAGCCCCTTTGCCGGCGACCAAAGGAGGAATATTTGTTATGCCCGGGCTTGTTTAAGGGATAGTTTATTTCGCGGCGAATTTCCCTTCGCCTCCCATCTTCTTTATACTCAAGAAGGAGCGCTTGACGATAATAATCCAAAAGAAAGAAAATTGGGAATAGAGGCGGGACTGGCTTGGGCAAAGCACGCTGATTTGATTGCCGTTTATACTAATTTGGGTATATCTAAAGGAATGAAGATTGGGATAGCGGCGGCGAAAGCGGCCGGGCGAACAGTTGAATTTCGTTCTCTGCCCGGAGAGTGGTAAGAACGACAAAAACTATATTTATTTTTTCTCTTGACCGGCTCTCGCGTCGGTCTTTTTTTATGTCAAAATTTTTCCCGCTAAATCTTTCTGCCCGCGAAGGAACTCCGAAGTGGACATTTGTTTTTTTCCTTCAAACTGGAGTTGGGAAATGGCGAGCGTGCTCTGGTCGCAACTTATTAAAAGTTTGTCCTTTTCTCCCACCCCCTCTAAAATCATGCCTGGCGGCATGATTTTTTTTATTCCAGGGCAGCGCTTGTTGCTCCTATGGTCGCAACAAGCGACGCTCGCTTTGCTCGCTTCTGCCCGTCGCAAAGCGACTCCCTCGGGCAGGGGGAGAACGACGGCGGGCGGAAAGATTTTCAATCTTTTTCCGTCCAAGGTCGTCCAAGCCGCCGGCCAAGGATAAAAAGCGCGGATTTTCCTTTCGATTTCTTCGGCTGGCTTTGACCAGTCAATTTTGGCTTCATCTTTGGTGATTAATCGACAAAAGGTGGCTTCATTGTGATTTTGTTCTCGCGGTTGTATTTTTTCCGCTAAATAATTTTTAATTGTTTGAATAAGTAGGGGAGCGCCGATTTTCGCCAGCTTGTCAGGAAGCGTCTTACCGGTCTCGTCGCCGTTTAATCTGATTTCTTCTTGGGCTAAAATCGGGCCATGGTCCATTTTTTCATCCATTAGCATAATAGTGACGCCAGTCTTTTGATCACCCGATAAAATCGCGTTTTGAATCGGGGAAGCGCCGCGATATTTCGGCAAGAGAGACGGATGGACATTGATATTGCCGGATTTGGCAATATTTAAAACTTCTTGGGGGATAATCAAGCCATAGGCGACGACAACCATTAAGTCCGGTTTGAGATTCTTTAATTTATTGATTAATTTTTCATCTTGAAAATTTTCCGGCTGGAAAATCGGGAGATTATAATTTTGCGCTGATTCTTTTACCGGCGAAGGAGTGAGGATTTGTTTTCGGCCTACCGGTTTGTCGGGTTGGGTGATGATGCCAACAATTTCAAAATCAGAGTCACTAAGAAGCGACTCAAAAAATGGAACGGCGAAGACGGGAGTGCCAGCGAAGATAATTTTCATAATTTTTTAATTTTTTTGGCTTTATCAATAAACAAAATTCCGTTTAAATGGTCGATTTCGTGCTGGATGACGCGCGCCAAAAGCCCTTCGGCTTTCAGTTTTTCTTTTAACCCTTTTTTGTTTAAAAATTGAATGGTGATTTTTTTGCATCTTTTGACTTCGCCGAAAGTATTCGGCACGGACAGACAGCCCTCTTCGCCCCATTCCTTAAGAATTGATTTCTTGATAATTTTGGGATTAAAAATTACCAGCGTTTGGTCCTTGTGGCTCGCGACAATTAGTCGGATATTTTCACCCACTTGCGGGGCGGCCAAGCCGGCGCCATCGGAATTTTTCATTGTTTCAATCATTTCTGGAATCAGCTTTTTTATTCCACCACTAAAAACATCAGCCACTTCTCGTGATTTTTTTCTTAAGGTTGGATTGGGATGGGTGAGGACTTTTAACATAGTGGTTGATTATATTATGACAAAGATAAATAGTCAAGGCAAGGCGGAGCTAAAAGTTCATAAAGTTATAAAGTTATTGTACTTTTGACTTTTAACTTTGGAGCAAGTATTATTTATTTATGAAACAAAATACTGGCCCTAAAGAAATTAGGGAATTACTCAAAAACAGACAAATAATTAAGCCGCCGGCTTACGAGTGGCAGGATTTGGCTTTGCGAATTATTAAAGAACTCGGCATCCCCCGATACAAAAAAAGCGCTGTTTTTAAAATTTGTAAAGAATTACCCAAGTCAGTGGTGGAAAGAGCGATGAATGAGACAAAAGAATTGGCCCAGAGGGAAAGGTGGAAATATTTTTTTAAGGTGATTGACAATAAAAATAAACTTGACAAAAAATAGACTAATTGATAATCTGTGTATGGTTTAGCACCTTTACAGGAAAGGAGGATGTAAAGATGAAACAAAAAAAAGACGAAACGCCACCATCGACTGGAGAGCAGGCATTCTCTCGTCCATTGACTCTTCACACACATATAGTCGGAAAGCAAAAAAGAATGGTTAGGAAGAAGGAGGATGAAAAAATGCTAAAAAAGCCGAAAGAAGCAAAAAAAGTAGGAACCGAAGTAAGAATCGAAGTTTACGAAACAACGAGATATAAGCGCGATGCTTATTGTGTTGTGCTTATTGAAGATAAGAGTGGAAAAGTTATCATATCAAAAGGAAAATGTCTTGACGCTCGGGTCTATATTAACAGCTTTCGTCGTTTGATTGGGAAAAATGGTTGGAGGGAATTGCCGCTTATTGATAACACCGAAAATCAAATGTTTCGCGGTAAGTAAAATAAAAGAAAATAAAACCCGGAGCAACCGCCCCGGGCTTTTTTTATCGGTAATTAGTAAAAATTACGGGTTACGCGTTACGGGTTACTGGTTACATCAATTTCAATTCCGCTACCAAATATCCGACGCCGAAGGGCGCTTCGTAGCTTAGAATTTCGGTTTTGAAATTAATATTGTGCAAAATCCCCAAAAGAATCAGGATGGAGCGGAGGCCGCATTCAGCCGCGTTTTCTATGAGTTTGGGGTCTAAATTAACCACGCTTTGCGGGTCCGATTTTTTCAACAGTTCAATCAGCTTCTCGTCAAATTCTTTGCCGGCCGGGTTGAACGGCGCCGGCGCGTTTTCGGTGAGGCAATGCGACAGATCGCCGGAAGCGATGACCGCGATTCTTTTTTCGCTCGCCATAATCATCTCTTTCAGATTTTTGCCGAATTCCAAATGGCTTTGGTTGTCCAAAAACGAAAAAGAAATCGGGATCAGGCGGATGTCGGGCAAATGCTGGCCGAGATAAAAGAACGGCACGCCGACGCCATGGTCAAGCTTTTCTTCAGAGATGATATTTAAAGGCGATTTGGCGTTTATTTTCTCTTTGTCTTTGGTGAAAAGAATAATATCGCCTTTGATTTTAAATTTAGTCGCGAAATCGCCAAAGCTCTCAAAATTGATTTCAAACTCATTGGCCAAATTGACGGTGAAAGCGTCATGATGGATTTCACCATGCGGAGAGATGATTATCAAGATGTCCGGTTTGGCGGCATAAAGGTCGCGTTCCAATTGCTCCATCGCTTCTTTGCTTTTTTTGACTTGTTCCAAATTTTCTTTGCCGATGGTAGGAATTAAAATCGGCGGATGCGGCGTGATAGCGGAAAAAACTAAGGGCATATAGTTTAGTCTTAAAGTTTATAAAGTCTATAAAGTTAAAAGTCTTAAAATTATATTGACTTTCGACTTTACGGACTTTACAGACTTTCGACTTCGTCACCATTCTCCCGTAATCGTCTGTCCCAACGGGTGGACTTCCAAAGTTTGCTTGGCGACGGTGATGATATTTTTCCAATCATATCTCATATTGGTAAAAATTTTGGCGTTGAAAATCGGCAACCGTTTGCCGCCGGAAATCACGTAGACCGTGTTAACCCCTTTGATTTTTATCAAATTGCCGTCGGGCAGAGCCACCGGGTCGCCGGACGGATAACCTTCCAGGTCAGTAGGCGGAACTTTTTTTATCGGCAGTCCTTGGAAGTTGCCGTTTAAAATTTCTTTGTTGACGACTAATTTTTTGCGGCCGGAAATAATGTAAAAAATTTCGTTGGTTTTATTGTCTTGAAACAGCGCGCCGGCCGGATAGAGGGTATACTGGGTGATATTGGGGCCGTTTTTATACAAAGCGAGTTCATTGTCGGCGACACTGATCACCTCGTCTTCCATTACCCCGACGGCTTTGAAAACATCAAGATTTTCAAACTTTCTTTTTTGATCGTCAACAATCAGATAAATGTCGCCGGCCGGATTTTTTAAAAAAGAAAAATTAAGGTATTTGACGGGCACGCCCGCGTCATAAGAGAGGATGTCGGTTGAAGAAGCGATAATGATTTTTTTGGCGTCAAAGCGCGAGGCGAAGACGGCTTTGGAAGCGATTTCCCGCTTCAATCCGTTTTCAATTAAATAAACTTTATCGTCATCGTCGGCTTGGAGAAGCGACCCGTCCGGCCATTTTTTGGCGAAATATTGGTTCCATAAATTCCAAAAACTTTGATTGCCGTGAAGATGAGGCGTGTAATTGTAAAGTCCGGCGGTTGCTGTGTTTTTAGGCGTGACCGATTGGCCGTCAATGATGGAAATTTTTCCCGGCTGGAAATTGAACTCATTGATGTTGTCCATGTAGTACCGCGTTTGGGCGGCGGCGGAATTGACTTGCTTATAAAATCCCTGCCATCTGCTGTCGCAACCGCCGGTGTCCGGACAGCCATAGCCAGTCGCCCAATCGTATTGCCCCTGCGAGGGCGCAGTGTCGTCCAGCAAACTCTGTTCTTTCTGGACCAAGACCAAAAGATATTTCGGATTGATCATCCAAGTCTGGGAGACCTCAAAAAAAGTTTGGGGGGCGGTTTTGAAATTGCCTTCCTTATCCACGGTGATGTAGCTTTTGAGGGTGCCGTTTCTTTTGTCCAAAAAATTTTGGATATCAGTCAGATTCATCGCATTGTAATCGGTGATTTCCGTGTCGGCAATTAAATAATTTGGATCAAAAGTAGCGGCGGAAGCGGGCATTGTCAAAAAAATAAAAAAACAAAAAAGCACAAAAACACGCATCTTATTTAAAAATGGCATGATTTTTAAATTATTTTTCCTTTTATTTAGTATAGCATGAAATCAGGAAATTAAAAAATCAAAAAAGAAAAAATATTAAAATACCAGAACATTAAAACAAATCCCCCCTCCTTGTTTTAAGGAGGGGGTTAGGGGGAGGTCTTAATAAATTTTTATTTAAGACCCCTCCGCCCTTCGGGCACCTCCCCTTGAAACAAGGGGAGGAGATTTGTTTTAATACTTTTTTATTTTTATATTTTTATTAATTCTATACATTTCCCACATACACATATTTTAGCCCCGCTTTTTTGCCGATTGCTTGCGCTCGATAAATCGTCTCGCGAGGCGTCGGCGGCAAATCCGCCAATTTATAAGTAGGATAAAAAGCCGAGACGTGCCAAGCCGTATCCGCTCCTAATTTTTTAAAAATAAATTCGGCGATGGATTTTAATTCTTCGTCACCGTCGTTTATAGTTGGAATAATTAAAGTCGTCACTTCCAAATGGACGCCGTGATTTTTAAGCCAGATTAAATTATCCAAAACGGGTTGGAGCCGAGCGCCGCAGATTTTCAAATAACTCTCATCTTTGAAAAATTTCAAATCAATATTGGCGGCGTCAAGATAGGGGACTATCGCGCTTAAACATTCCGACGACATATAGCCGTTTGAAACCCAAATATTTTTTAAGCCCTTGTCTTTTGCCAGTTTCATGCAGTCAAGGGCAAACTCGGCGAAAATCGTCGGTTCGGTGTAGGTGTAGGAGACAGAAGGACAGCCATTGGCTTCGGCGGCCATGATGATTTCTTCCGGCGTTGATTCGGCCAGCGAATCATTTATTTTTAAAAGTTTGTCGCCGATTTGGGAAATGTCGGCGTTTTGGCAATGGAGACATTTGAAATTACAGCCGGCGCAAGCGATGGAATAGGTGAGGGTGCCCGGCAAAAATCGATAAAGCGGTTTTTTCTCAATTGGGTCAAGGTGGCTCGCGATGATTTTGCCGTAATTAGTGGAATATAAAATACCGCCGATATTTTTTCGGACTTGGCAAATGCCGAATTTATCCGGCGCGATCACGCAGAAATGATGGCATAATCGGCAGCGGACTGAATTATTTTTTACCCCGTTAAATACCTTCGCTTTTGGCGAAGGTGCGCCGGAGGCGCTATTTAACGGGGTGAATTTTTCATAAAATAAGGCCTCTTCCATGCTTTGATTATAGTTTAAAATTTAAACAAAAAAAAGCGGGAGACAATCAAGTTGGATTGTCTCCCTTTTATCCGAAACCGCCCGACAAACGAGCGGAGGCCGGTTTTGGCGGAGTGGACACGACTCCGCCAATTAGGAGCATGACCGCGTGAGAACGGTCTTCGAAAGAGCAAATGGTGGAAACGGTGAAACACATCTAAAGCCGCTTCCACCATCGGAGAAACCGCGCTGATGCGAAAAGCGCGGCTGAAAACAATTTTTAATGGAGGAGGCGGTACGGTCAATCGGTGGCCTCCTCCGAAACTTGGGTCAAGCTGCAGCACTCAACCCTAGGCGCAAGAGAGAGGTGAGGAATCCTCTCTATCACTATTAATAATAAAACTTTTATTTTTATTTTACCAGTGGCGGCGTTGGGGATAATCCCGTCATAAAAAAAGAGAGGCAGGAATCCCGAAGGATGCCTGCCTTTATGAAACGGTATGACCGGTTAGGCGATGATGTTATAAAACCAGCATTAGCCAATTCCGGATCATTAACTCCCACTTTACCCTGTTAAATAGGCAACTTCGTTGCTAAAAATCCCAGAAGGATTTTTATTTAACGGGGCGAGGGTGGAAGGAATTTTTAGCCGAGAGAGCAGGGGAACCCTCTCGGCCGCGGAAGGAGAAACGCCATAAAGCTTTTGTAAGTGTAGGAGCATGTCATCGTCAGGGGTGAGGGACCCAAGAACGATTAAGGCACCAAACAAAAGCAATAGGCACATCTATTATACATCTCTTGAAATAATTGTCAATAGCGTAGTTTTTTGCTAAATCCAGCGGATTTTGGTAAGATGTAATTTATGTTAGATGAAAAAAAATTAGAAGAAGTTCAGCGGCGGATTTATGAAGAAGCGGAAAGCGGCCAGGAATTGGGATTTCATCGCCGGCGGAAAAGGAAAAAACATTCTTGCCTCAAAACTTTAATCGGCCTGATTTTTGTTTTTATTGTTTTAATAATCATCGTCGCGGCGGCGGTGAGATTTGCGGTCGGACCGGCGATAAAAACCATCAGCGGTTTGCCGGGCGACTTTCCCAAGGAACTTTCAATTTATCAGCCGGACCAGGCGCAAATAAAAATCCAAACTGATGAAAGCAAAAAGAAAATTATTGATTTGGTTAAAGCCGCGCCCGATTGGCTCTCGGCGCCAGTTTTAAATTGGCTTTCGGAAGCCATGAAGAATGAAGCTTACCAGAATTTCGGCAGCCAGCTGAATATCCCGCAAAATCTTACGGCCGCGGATTTGAAAAAGACGCTGGCATCGACCGATGTGGAAAAAATTCAAGCCGTTTCTCTTTCGTGGGATAATCTGAATCAAACCAAAGAGCAATTAGCCGCCTATTACAAGAAAAAGTTGGCTGAAGCTGATTTTCAGTTTAATGAAAATTTGGCTGATTACCAGATTAATTTGGGTTTTTGGAAAGACGGGATTTTCGGCACGATTTCTTTGAGCGATAAAAAGGGGAGCACTTCCACGGCGGCGGAAATAAAAGTGAATTACCTTAACGGCGGAACTGGTAACCCGTATAGCCAATAATTTTTATGAAAATAAATATCTTAAATATTGGTATAAATAAAATCGGATTGGAAGAAATTTTAGCCAAGATTTCCGAGTGGTTGTCGTCTGATGGCCAGCGCTATATCGCGACGGTCAATCCGGAATTTGTGTTGGCGGCGCAAAAAAACGAAGAATTCAAAAAAGTTTTAAATGAGGCGGATTTGGCGATTTGCGATGGTGCCGGTTTAGTTTGGGCGGGACGATTTTTGCGCGGCGAGAAACTAATTAGAGTGACAGGGGTGGATTTGGCGGAAGAATTGCTACATTGTCACATTGCTACATTGTCACATTATCAATTTTTTTTACTCGGTGGCGCTGAAGGTGTGGCCCAAGCGGTAAAAAATATATTTCCCGATAGTCCGATTGTCGGCGCCCAAGCCGGCGGGAGAATTGACGAAAACACTTATTTATTAGACAATAATGATGAGCTGATCAGGCAAATCAACGCAGGTAGTGCCAATATTCTTTTGGTCGCCTTCGGGCAAGTGAAGCAAGAAATGTGGATTTCTAAAAATTTAGCCAAAATGCCGGGCGTTAAAGTCGCCATCGGCGTGGGGGGGACATTTGATTACCTTTCCGGCAAAGTGAAACGAGCGCCGGAAACTTGGCGGCGGCTCGGATTGGAATGGCTTTATCGGTTGATGCGAGAGCCAAGGAGATTTGGGAGGATTTGGAATGCGACGATAGTTTTTGGGTGGAGAATTATAAAGCAAAAATTTTTAATTTCCAATTTTTAATTTTATAAATAATTTTTAATGTCTTAATTTTTAATAACCGACGGTTTTAGATAATTAAAAATTAGAGCATTATTTAAAAATTACAAAATTAAAAATTAAAAATTTACCTTTAGTTTTATTTATTATGTTTTTCTGGAGAAAAAACCAAGTCCGTACTCGCTTCGCTCCGTCGCCCACGGGCTATCTTCACTTCGGCAGTTTGAAGACCATTCTTTACGATTATCTTTTCGCCAAACAAAATGGCGGCAAATTCATTTTGCGCATAGAAGATACCGACCAAACCAGGCAAGTTGAGGGCGCAATAGAGAGCCTGCTTAAAACCCTTAAATGGGTGGGTTTGGCGCTGGATGAGGGTGTTTTTCTCAATGCCGGCGGGAAAGCCGCTGAAAGGGGGCATTTTGGGCCTTACACGCAGTCCCAGCGGCTTAAAATTTACCAAGAATACGCCCGAAAACTCTTAAAAGCCGGCCAGGCCTATTATTGCTTTTGTTCTTCCGAGCGGCTGGAAAATTTGAGAAAAGAGCAAGAAGCGGCTAAGAAACCGACTCGTTATGATTGGCATTGCCGCCATCTCACCGAAGACGAAGTCAAAGCCAAATTGGATAAAGGCGAAAAATACGTCATCCGCCTCAAGGTGCCGGAAAATCAAGAGGTTGAATTCACCGATTGGGTGCGCGGAACGGTAAAAATCAACACCAATGAAATTGACGACCAAATACTTTTAAAGTCGGATGGTTTTCCGACTTATCACTTGGCGGTTGTGATTGACGACCATTTAATGAAAATCACGCATGTGCTTCGTGGCGAGGAATGGGTGTCGTCCACGCCCAAGCATATTTTGCTTTACGCGGCCTTTGGCTGGACGCCGCCGGAGTTTATTCATCTGCCTTTAATTTTAAATCCGGATCATTCCAAGCTTTCCAAACGGCAAGGCGATGTGACGGTGGAAGATTATCGCGCCGACGGATATCTGCCCGAGGCCTTGATAAATTATTCCGCTTTGCTCGGTTGGAATCCAGGCACGGAGCAAGAAATCTTTTCCCTCAAAGAACTCATTAAAGCTTTTGATTTGAGAAAAGTTCACAAAGCCGGCGCGATTTTTGACCGAGAAAAGTTGGATTGGCTGAACAGCGTTTATATCAAAAAGCTACCATTGGAGAAATTTGTGGAATTGGCGATGCCGTTTTTTCTTAATGTCATTCCGACTAAGCCCGAAAGGCGCGTGGAGGAATCGCTTCGTCCGTTGACGAAGGGATCCCTCGACTTCGCGATGGCTAATGCCATCGCTCCGCTCGGGATGACAAAAGAGATGGTGAGAAAAATTCTTGCTCTTGAGCAAACCCGCATCAGCAAATTAAGCGAGGTGGGGAAGGGGATGGAATTTTTCTTTACGGAAAAATTGGATTACGACGCCAAAATTTTAGTTTGGAAAAAATCTCCGCCAAAGGCGGATTCGCCTCTGGCAAAAAATAAAACAGCGGAAAATTTGGAATCGCTAATTAAAGAATTAGAAAGTTATCCGGCCGGGGAGTGGGATAAAAATAAACTGGAGGAAAAAATCAAAAATTTTATCAAAGAAAAAAATTTGGATAACGGTAGCATCCTTTGGCCGATGCGCGTCGCTTTGACTGGACTCCAAAAATCACCGACGCCGTTTGAAGTGGCGGATATTTTAGGCAAAGAAAAAACTTTAGAGAGATTAAAAAATGCTATTGAAAAATTAAAAAGTAATATATGAATATCGAAAAAGACATACTATCAATCAAACCGCAACCAGAAAAGTCACTAGAATCACTAAATCACGAACAAGAGCCGGTTGAAATTCAAAATCTCGGTGACTTTGATTTGCAATATTTTCAAGAGCTTCAAGGAGAAGATGGTTGGATTGCCATTGGCCAAGAGAAATATCAACAAGATTATAAAAATCAAAAGTATTTTACTGTTTTTGGCACCAACGGAGAAAAACTAGGAATTATTGCGGTTTATGATGCGCCTGAAGTTGATTTAAAAAATGTCATTCATGTAGTGGTGGATCCAAAATACCGAGGTCAAGGGCTCTCCGCCAAATTTCAAAAACGCATTATGGATGAATTAAATCTTCCTTTCATTACAGTAACAATTAATACCGATAATATTGCTTCTATAAGAGCCACGGAAAAATTGCCGGGAGCTAAAAGAGTAAGCGATAAAAAATATGAGGATGAGTTTCATCAAGTGAAATATGTTTGCGAAAGATCTCCTGAAAATTCAATTAACTTGCAAGAGTATTTAGCGGGCTATTTTCAACAACAAGGAATAGAGGAAGTGCCAGAATTTAAAATTTTAAAACCAAACGAATTACCGGATAATTACAAAAAACAATTTGAGGCCTTTGATGATAAAAGATTAGATGGCTTACGCATTGCTATAGTCCCAAAATTATGGAAACCATCAGAATCACACGCAGACAGACGATTAATTATTATTAATCAGGAATATTTTGAAGATGAAAAAAATCGAGATCGAGTTCAGTGGTTTTCTCACGAAATAGGGCACTGCCAAAAATTTTTAGATTCACCGGAAACTTATTTTAAAGATATGGAAACACCCGCCTTTGAGGATATTGTGACATACGCAGACACTCCCAGAAAAGAATTGGAATTAGAACTTAGTCAACTTACGGAACACGGTGGTGATGAAAAGGCGATCGCATATCTAAAAAATATGCTTGAGTCGTCAACCGGTGATATCATAAAGATTCCCATTTCCTATCCAAACAATAAAGTGGAGCAGCATGCTTTTAAAAGACAATTCCAATCCACAAAAAATATGGGAGTAACAAAAGAGGAGGTAATAGGAGAACTAAAAAAATATTATCAAGACAGATATGACGCTCCTTTTTTTGATAGAATGTTGGATAGTGTTTATGGCTAAAAAATTGTAATAGATTTTGTTAAAATCCTTTGCTTTTCGTCAATATTCTGATAAAATATAACCATAAATAAAACTTTTGACTTTATAGACTTTAAACTTTAGACTTCCGTGTCCTATGCTTGCCATAAAAACCCCTAAGATTAGGTATTATTTTATTTTTGTTTTGGCGTTTGCCGCGCTGGCGGGCGGCTTTTTTTTATTCTTAAACAAAACCTCGGCCCAAGACAGCGGTAGCGCGGTGGTTGATGATTTAAACCTTCAAATTGACGAACAGCGGGCGAAAATTGACGAATTGTCGGCGCAAATAGATAAATACAACGAAAACATCAAAACGGCGAGAGGCCAGGCGACTTCGCTTCAAAATCAAATTTATATCTTGGACAATCAGATCGCCAAGACCAATTTGGACATCCAAGCCGAAGAAGAGCGGATAAAAGGCATTGAATTGGAAATAGAAAAAATCGAACTGCAAATCAAAACCAGCGAAGATTCCATTAAAAAAGACAAGGTGCAACTTGCCGAATTCATCCGAACTCTTGACCAATACGACGAGAAAAGCTATCTTGCCGTGCTTTTGGGCAATGACTCGTTTTCGGAATTTTTTGACCAAGTTAAATATTTAGAGAGCATCCAGGGCGATTTGCAAAAAACTTTAAACCGCTTTCAAGAATTGGTGACAAAACTGGACGAGCAGAAAAGCGACTTGAACGCCAAAAAAGAGCAAATATCGGAGTTATTGAAAAAAATGGAAAATGAAAAGTCAAATTTGGCCGGCCAAAAGCAGGATAAGAAATACCTCATCGCCGAGACCAAAAAATCAGAGAAAAAATTCAAGAGTTTAATCAGCGAGTTGCAGCAGGCGCAGAACGCGGTCAACTCCCAAATCGCTTCTTTGGAAAAAAAATTGAGAGAGGAGCTGGCTAAAAAAGGCGCGCAGGAAAAATTCAACACTTTAGGCGACGCGGCTTTGGCTTGGCCGACTGATAGCCGCGTGATTAATGTTTATTTTCGCGACCCGGATTATCCTTTCCGCAATTTATTTGAACATTCAGGCATTGATATTAAAGCGAGCAGCGGCACGCCGGTCAGAGCCGCTGAATCCGGCTATGTGGCCAAGGTTGCCGTCGGCACTAGATGGTATGGCACTTACGTGATGATTATTCACAGTAATAATTTGGCGACTTTATACGCCCATTTTTCCAGCGCCGCGGTCAAAGCTGACCAGTATGTGACAAAGGGACAGATTATTGGCTACAGTGGCAATACTGGCTTTTCCACCGGTCCGCATCTCCATTTTGAAACGCGTTTAAACGGCATCCCGGTGAATCCGTTGAGCTATCTGCCGTAAATCAAGAAATTAAGAAATTAATTTAATATAAAAATTAATCAATAAAAATAAAAATTTATGAAAAAAAGTTATGGCGGGGCAGGGAAGTCGATAAAAAAAATCGGCCATGAGCTCCAGGAAAAAATGGAGGTCATCAAGAGTAAATACGACAAATTGGATGCCAAGACCAAAAAGAAAATTTTGGCCGGTATCGCCGGCGTGGCCGCTTTGGTCATCGGCGGAGCCGTGGCGAAGAAGGCGATGGGGAAACGAAAGTAACCGGTAACCAGTAACTAGTAACCGGTAATTGGTAATTTTTATTATTAATAATTTTTTTATGGAACAATGTTCAAAATGCTCCATGACCTTGGGAGAGGGGATGGCTTGTTCTTGGCGAACCTAACGTTTGTTATCATTGTTGTTCCTGTGATCCCGGCTGTGTTTGTGAATGTAAAGAGAGGGAAAAATCCGTTTAAAAACCCCCAGAAATGGGGGAGTTTTTATTTATAATGTTTATTATTTAACGATATTAGATTTTGGATTTTAAAAAATTTCAATTTTTGACTATTTTTATTCCTTAATTTAATTGCTGAGTTGGTAGTTTAAAATCAATCTTTTGTTTTGTAAGTTTTGGATATAATTGTACTAAAATATTTTGATCACAGTTCTCATTCCAGTTTAATAGTATTTGTCCATTAAATTTATAATTTAGGGATTTTATATTTTGGTATAAATTTTGAAAATTTATTTCTACTCGCATGAAGGGTTTTTCTGGTTGTATTAAAAAGATAATATTAGTATTTCCGATATTGTCTCCATATTCTCTAATTGTTTTTTTAATATAATTAAATAATTCTTCTGTGTCTATTTTATTTCTATATCTTTTAAGTTCAAAGTGTCTTAATAGTTTATCGCCTGATTTAATAATAAAATCAGGTGTTTTAGCTCTAAATCTATTTAATTCCTCAAGTGTGTTAGCCCTGTCTTTATTTGTATTAAAATTTTCTAATTTAAAACAAACTTCACTTTTTGATTCAAAAAAATCTAAAAAGGAAAAAGTTGCTATAAAAATTTCATGGTTATCTCTACTACGAAGTACTTTAGAAAAGTTTTCTAAAGTTTTTTTCAACCTTTCTACGTCAATTGAAACTTTACCTTTTAAATCTTTTTTACCATAATTTTTAAAAATATCAACTAATTCTTTTTTTGAATAGCAAACTATAATTTCTTGATTTATTCTATAAAAATTCATTTTAATGGGAGCGGTTTTTTTCACTTATTCCCGCCGTGAAACTTTTTAAATTATCTTTATAATCTCTTTTAAACTGATTAATCGTTTATTTTCAATATGATGATTAATATTTTTTATATCAGGTAGTCTATTAATTAGTTGTTTATAATAACTTAATTTTAGATCATTATAACTAATTCCATTAAAATATTTTTTAATCATTATCTCAATACTTCTGGGGGTTAGATGACGGTTTTCATATTTTTTATTTTTTATATGGTATGATAGGGGAGTAAAAAAATACTCTGATTTATTATTAGTCTTTGAAATAAATTTATTTATTAATTTTAACAAGTGATTATCCAATGTATATTTAGATATCTCGTCTTTTTTAATTCTAACTAATTCAGATATTCTGATACCAGTTTTTAATATCAACTGAATTATTAAATAATCTCTTTTATTACTTAAAGTATTGCCAGATTTAATTGTTTTAAAAATTTCATAGATGTCTTTAAAATTAATATTTTTTATTGCTTTTCTTTGTCTCCTTATTTGTTTAATTTGTGTAATATCAAAATTTAGTTTAAGATTATAATTTTTTTGTAAATATTTAAAATAATTTTTTACTCCATTTAAATAAACATTAACTGTTTCGAGAGACAAATTATTTTTTAGCTCATTTGTATAATTATTTATATCACTTAATTTTAATGATTTAATTAAGAGTCCTTTATTTATCAAAAAAATATTAAATCTTTTTAATCCAACCGAGTAAGAAGTTATAGCGGCGGTGCTATAATTATTTTCTGCTAAATACGCCAAAAATTCATTAAAATATTTTATTTCTTTCATAAAGAAAATTTTATTATTTTTCCTGAGTAACTTATAATGATTAATTCAATGTTTTTCATAATAAAAAGATTTATCCATAACTTGAAAATACTAACTGTATCAATTTCAAAATAAGCTGTTTTTTGATTTCTTATAATCTTTAAATCCGCATGGCCGTAATATAATTGTGGCTCATTAAAGTCAACCTTGTAATTATACTTTAAGAAATGGGATGACAAATAATTTATAATATTATTATGCCAATCGCCACCATGTTTTTTGTCGAATATTTTTATTTGTTCTTCCGTATAAGTATAATTATATTCAGTAGCTTTTATTTTTCCAGAGACGACTAAAATGGCGATTAGCCGGTAAAAAATATCGTCATGGTAATTCAAGATATTTTTATTATCTTGGTATGGTTTTATATTACTTTTAAGCCATTTAATTTCTTCCGCAATTGAATTTTCCGTTTTAAGCCAGGTTGGGGGAGTGATATTATTTTCAGTCATTTTTTAATGGGTGAAATTTGTGATGGGTTTTTTCCGCGTATCTGTCGGAGGCGTGGACGTAGCGGGTAGTCGTATCTAATGACTCATGACCCAAAAGGATTTGAATCGCTGCCGGATTGGCACCTGATTCGGCTAAATAGGTGGCGAAGCCGTGCCTTAAAGAGTGTGCGGAAGTAGGAACATTAATATGTAAAATTTCCCGATATTGCTTTATTTTCATTTGTAGATAATTCGGTGATATCTTTTTATCTACAACCGACGAATTGAGGCCGCGGTAGGGGATAAAGAGGTATTTTGAATTGTTTTGTCTGATTTTGAGATAATTATTTAGGTATTTAAATGCCCTAGGCGTCATATAGACAAATCTTTCTTTCTTTCCTTTTCCTAAAATAAAAATTTTTCCAGAATTGTCTATTTGGATCATTTTTAAATTTACCAGTTCCGATATCCTCATGCCGGTAGAAAATAATAATTCAAGCATGGCGCGATTGCGCAGGCCGATAATTTTGTTTTTTTCCAGTTCGGTAGGGGATTCTATTAATTTTACCAAGTCATCAAGTTCGGCCACTTGAGCATGTTTTTTGACGGTTTTGACCAGCTTTATCGCTTCCGGCGCCAAAGGATATTTACAATCCATATCTATCAAATATCTGATATAACTTCTTATGACTGACAAAATGCGATTTATTGACCTGGCTAATAATTTGTATTCGGTAGGGGAGAGAGCCCCGGGAGTCTTCCGGTCTCTTGATGACAGGTAGGCCTTGAACATCTCAATATCCTTTTTATTGAGATGTTCAAAAATAATTTTATTGTCTTTTAAATAGTTTTCAAATATTAAAAGGTCTCGTTCGTAATTATAAATTGTTTCCTCAGAGTAATTGTTGGTTTGGAGATAGAGGAGGTAATCGTCTATATGTTTTAACATATTGATATTACTGAGTGTAAGGGATATTATACTCAGTTTATCATAGAAATATAAATGAGGCAAACGACTTATCCCCAACCGTTACCGGTAATACACCTTATCCCCAAATCTTAAATCAATATATTCTAAAAGACGAGGATTATGAATTTTTTCTTTCAAAACCAAAGCTAAATTTTCCACTGATTTTTTAATATCGCTGTTAAGGTCAAAATAGGCTCGCCAACCATCCTTGGACACCAAGGTGACCTCTTCCCTATCATTGCTCTCATAGCCGGCAATTTTGACGAGGGTGTTTTTTAATTCTTCATTTAATTTCAAAATAAAATCCATTTTTTGGGTGTCAATAATTTGCTCGCCAATGTTAATATTTTCATTGGCAACATTAAAGATGGGAAAACGCGTCCAATACTCCCCTACTTTATCTTGACTGATTTCACTAGTGATGACGCCATCGCTATCCGCAAAATAAAAAGTTTTTTTATTATAAATTATTAAATTAGAAATCTTTTCTTCAATTTTTATTTTTAACGACTGCCAGCCCTTATCAATCTCCAGTTTATTCAGGCGGTATTTGGCGACAATCCCCTCCTCTAACCGTTTTTTACTTAGAAAAAGCAGATTTTTTTGGGGTAAAATATACCAACGCCAAGAAGCTAATTGGTTTTCTACGGTTTGGCGCAATTCCTCTGGCTTGATAAAGTCCGCGCCCTCAATTTCAATTTTTTTAATTTTAAACAAATCGCTGTAGACGATGATGTAAACAATAAAACAAACGGCGATGATTTTTAGATAATATCCGGTGTTGAACCCCCTGTTTTTTTGGTCATTAAAATAAGGATTAACAAATTCTTTTTTTTGATAATCCTTTTTAATCTTGATTTTTGAACGATAACTCGGGTTGGTATAATTATTAATCGTCATTTGACAAGCAGGGGGTATTTATGGTAAATTGAAAACACAGAGTACATTTGGTTTGGTTGAGTGAATAGGCAAAAAGGAGAAAAGCTATGAGTGGAGTGATTAAGGCCAAGGATGTGGAGGACACGGAGAAAGAGGAGCTATCAGTACAAAGACGGGAGGTTTTTTGGGCAATTAGGATGTTGATCAACCATCTATTTTCCGAGAAGCCGCCAATGGTATCTGCCATCACCAAAGAATTAAAAATTATCTTTGGTGAAATTCTCCGCTTGGGAATGGTTAATGAACTGGCTCTTTTTTTGGGAAAAATCAGTAAAAAAATCCCAGCCAATATTAAAGAGCAGTTAAAGGCAGCGGCGGAACAAGTGCTTCAAAAAACCATCCATGAGGAAGTCGAGGGGATGTTTAACGGCTTGAACAGCCGCAGTCCGATTACGCCGGAAGATCGACAGGCGCCGGAATTGCAGGGTTTAAGCCCGGTGGAATTCCCAATAGTCCGGAGAAAAAAAGCCGCTAACGACTAACTTCCGCCACGCCAAGATTAGCAAAATATAAGCGTCCCAAAAATGGGATTCCTTCGGTCGCCAGCGGGCTCCCCCGCAATGACAGCTTATTAAGATTTCACGCCAGAGAGCAAGCGCTTTCTGGCTTTTTCTTTTTAAATTATTTTAATGGCTTAATAATTTTAAACCCGCAAAATTTCTGCAATGGCTTGGGCACATTGACCGTGCCGTTTTCGTTTTGGAATTGTTCCAAAATGGCCGGGAATAATCGGCTGGTGGCCAAGCCGGAAGCATTAAGAGTATGGACAAATTCGTTTTTGCCGGTTTTGACGTCTTTGAATCGGATGTTTCCCCTTCTGGCTTGATAATCAAAGGCATTGGAAGCGCTCGAAACTTCCTTATAAACCTCCATACTCGGAATCCAAACTTCAATATCGATGGTTTTCGCCATGGCCGAGGTGGCATCCTCGGCGGCCAACTGGACGGTTTGAAAGTGGAGCCCCAAATCCTCAACCAGTTTTTCGGCATTTTTAATTAATTCTGTCAAAGCCGCCGGGGAATCTTCCGGTTTGGTCAATTGAAACATTTCAATCTTATTGAATTGATGGCCGCGGATCATTCCCCTTTCTTCTTTGCGGTAAGAGCCGGCTTCGCGCCTGAAACAAGCGGAGTAGGCGCAATATTTCAAAGGCAATAATTTTTCATCAATAATTTCGTCGCGATGATAATTACCCAGCATCATTTCGGAAGTGGCATTGAGGCAGGATTTGTCCTGCGTCCAAAACAGGTCGTCTCTGAATTTCGGCAAATGGCCGGAAGTATAGGCGGATTTTTCGGTTAAGAGATAGGGCGGCAAAATAAAAGTGTATTTATTTTTTTGGTGGAGTTCAAGAAAATAATTTAAAAGAGCCCATTCCAAAAGCGCGCCTTGGCCCTTGTAAATCCAGAAGCCCGCGCCTGACATTTTGACTCCCCTTTCATAATCAATGATATCAAGTGAAGTGGCCAATTCAACGTGGTCTTTCGGTTCAAAATTAAATTCCGTTTTTTTGCCAAAAGTTTTGACGACTTTATTATTTTCTTTCCCGCCGGGCATGACATCGTCAGCCGGAGTGTTGGGAAGCTCTGACATGGCTTCTTTGAATCTTTCTTCCACTTCGCGAAGTTCGTCGTCTATTTTTTTGACCTCCTCCCCTACCCCCTTCATTTGTTCAATAATTTTCGGGGTCGGTTTGGTTTTGGAAAATTTATTCCTTTCGGCTTTGAGTTCGTCGGATTTTTGAATGAGTTCTCGACGTTGGTCGTCAAGCTTTAAGACATTTTCCAAGGCCGCATCCAAAACATCAGGCGCCATTCTTTTTAAAAGGGCTTTTCTCACTTCCTCCTTTTTTTCACGAATTCTGTTAATGTCGAGCATATGGGTATTCTATTTACTTCTCAATTATATCCACGGAATTAATTTTGACGGGAGTGACGGGTTTGGACATGGCGCCATCACTGCCGAGAGTGGTGGGCGCGGTGGCGATTTTATCCACCACTTCCATACCCTTGGTGACATGGCCGAAAATGACATAGTTTTTTTCAAGCGCCATATCTTTTTGCATAATGAAAAATTGCGAGCCATTGGTATTTGGGCCGGAATTGGCCATGGCCACGGTGCCACGTGTATATTCGCCGGTAAACGGTTCGTCATTGAATTTGTAGCCGGTGCCGCCCATACCAGTGCCGGTCGGATCGCCGCCTTGAATCATAAAGCCATTAACTACCCGGTGGAAAACCGTATTGTTATAAAAACTTTTTTTGGCCAGCCAGACAAAATTGTTGGCGGTGATGGGCGTGCCTTTGGCATCCAAAGCAATTTCAATGTCGCCCTGTTCGGTGTGCAAGACGGCAGTGTAGGTTTTGGTTTGATCGATTATGTTTTCTGGCATAGTTGATTGAGTTTGATTGGTGTTTTCCGGTTGAGTGTTTGTGTTTTGAGCGGCATTGTTATTGTTGTCTGTTTGTGTGCCACAGCCGGATAATAAAACGGCTATAGAAAATATTGAAGCTAAAATTAATTTGTTCTTCATTTTTGTCTAATTAATTATTAGCACCCTGGATTCCCGCTTTCGCGGGAATGACAAAAGTGGGTAAAATTTATTTCTCCGGGCGCATAAATGGAAACAAAATCACATCCCGGACCGAGGGTTGGTCGGTCAAAAGCATCACTAATCTATCAATGCCAATACCAATACCGCCAGCCGGCGGCATGCCATGTTTTAAGGCGGTAATAAAATCTTTATCTAATATATTGGCTTCGAGATGAGGCTGGAATTTTTTTGATTTTTTTCGTTTTTCCATCTGTTCTTTCAATCGTTTTTCCTGTTCCAGAGGATCGTTTAATTCCGAATAGGCGTTGGCGATTTCGACGCCATTAATAAATAATTCAAATCTTTCCACCTCATCCGGTTTTTCTCGATGTTCTTTAGTGAGAGGACAGAGGGATTTCGGATAATCCACTACGAATGTCGGTTGGATTAATTTTGACTCGACTTTTTCTTCAAAAATTTTTTCTATAATTTCGTCATTAGTGCCTTTAAACCCGAGTTTTTTGGCTTCTTTTTTTAATTCCTCGGTTTTCCCTGGATTAACGCCGGCATATTCCTTTATCGCTTTTTTGACCCCGATTATTTTAAATGGAGCTTTAAAGTTGATTTTCGTCTCTTGATAATTTATTTCGGTTTTCCCGGTAATTTTTTTGGCCAGTAATTCCAATAAATTTTCAGTTAATTTTTTTATGTCGTTATAATCCCAATACGAGGCGTAAGCCTCCAACATGGTAAATTCGGGATTGTGCCATTTGTCTATGCCTTCGTTCCTAAAATTTTTGCAAATGGTAAAAACTTTTTCTATTCCGCCGACCAGCAACTTTTTTAAGTAAATCTCCGGCGAGATGGAGAGATAAAGTTTTAATTTCAACGCGTTAAGCTCAGTGATAAACGGTTGGGCTTCGGCGCCGCCGTAAAGGATTTGAAGCAAAGGCGTTTCCACTTCCATAAAGTCGTTTTCTTTTAAGTAATCTCGAATGCTATCAATAATTAGCGACCGCTTAATAAAAACATCTTTGACTTCAGGATTGGCGATGAGGTCCAAATATCTCTGACGATATCTAATCTCCTTGTCCTCTAAGCCGTGCCATTTTTCCGGCAAAGGCAAAAGCGCTTTGGCGAGAAGCTCATATTTTTTGACCGCGATGGAAATCTCGCCCCTTTGGGTGGCAAACATCTCCCCTTCCACGCCGACAAAATCGCCAACATCAAAACTATCGGTAAAAAATTTAAATTGCTTCTCCCCTACTTTGTCGGCCTTGACGACGATCTGTAAGCGTCCGGAAAAATCTTCCAAATGGCAAAAAATAATTTTGCCCATCAAGCGGATAGACATAATCCGGCCGGCGGTTTTGACGCCAGTCCCCTCTTTTGCGGCCTTAGCCTCGGCCAAAGATTGCTTTTTATCAAATTTTTCCGGATATGGATTAACACCGGCTTTTTTGATATTTTCCAATTTTTTGAGACGGATAGTCGCTTCGTCTTCGTAGGGTTTTTGAGGCATAGGATAAGTTTTAAAGTTGATTTAATTTTATCTAATTTCTTCTGTTTTGGCAAACAGCGGGATAATAAACGGGTGTAGAGACGCATTGCCATGCGTCTCTATAAAAATGAAAAAGAAAAAAGACGCGATTCGTTTACTACTCTAGCAAACGAGTCGCGTCGCCATAAACCATCACAATCCGGACACGTCTGACGCGTCCAGATATTTGGCCGACGGCGGCTTAAGCCAATACAGAAGCGGCCGGAGAACCAAGCCGAGAGCGACAAAAGGTGGCCAAAACAGAAACCGCGAAAACAGATCGATCAGATTCGGAATTGGTTTTTCTATTCCAATCCCGCTGAAAATGTATTGGCACAGCAAAAAGCCGATTCTCCCCAATCCTTTCTGATGCTTTTGTTCCATCCGTTTCCAATCAGTATAGGAAATTTCGACGGAAAAACAAAAATACATCAGGATAAATCCACCCGCCAAATAGAGCAGGGAAAGGACCAAACACTTGGCTATCAAAAGAACTACCATCATGGTAATCACCCTCCTGTTGTGTGATTGAAAATTATTTTTTCTTTTTGCTTTCTTTTTTCTCTTGGAAATGCTCCACGATCTTGCCGACGCCGTCTAGTAATGGCGGCAGATAGCTCGCGGTCGCTTCCACTTTCTTCTTGATGGTGTCCAAGATATTATCAATCATCTCCATCTTTTTACGGAAACTGCCGGTCACTTTCTTTATGTCGCGAAGCATCAGAGCGACATAGATGCCGCTCCAGCCGATGGTGATGCCGACCCAAAAAACAACAAATGAGAGCACTAACCAAAAAAGATCTTGAGATGTGTTTAGCATGGGAATACTTTTAGTTTATAAAGTTATAAAGTTTGTAAAGTTAAAAGTCTAAGACAAAAAACTTTATGAACTTTATAACTTTATGAACTTTATAAACTTATTACCTCACTTTTATATTATACTCTTTTTTCAATTTGACGACAACTTTGTTATGTATTTTTTGCGCCTCTTCCAATTTCAAGGTCTTTTTATTGTCGCGATAAGTGAGGCGGATGGCCAAAGCTTTTTTGCCTTCGGGTAGTTTGCTTGCCCCGTCGGATGACTTTAGGTCGTCTTCAAAAACCGACAGAAAAGAAATTGACTCAATTAAATTGTCTAAACCACTGATTGATTTGATGATATCTTGATATAAAGCATCGCGGCCGATTTCCATTGACAAATCAAGTTCAATCCCTGGAAATTTCGGTATCGGCCGATAAGATGGGCTCGTTTTGGCGTAATGAATCAACTTTTCAAAATCAAGCTCAAACAAAGCGATTGATTTTTTGAAGCCGAATAGATGAGAAGTGTCGGAATTTATAAATCCCAGAGCGCCGATAATTTCATCGCCGATTTTAATCGCCACGGTTTTATTTTTTTGCCACCAATTCAAGGCGTCTGTCGGCGCGAATTCTACTTTTTTAATATTTAAAGTATTGACTAAGGAAATTAGGTCGCTTTTGAGCTCATAAAAACCGTCGCTATTCTGGTAGCCTATCGCCGCCGCGATTAAATTGGTTTTTTCAATCGGCAAGTCATTGTCTTTCGGCAAATAAACTTTGCTCAATTCAAAAATTTTAAAAGTTTTGGCAAAGCTTTCGTTTTCCGCCGCGCTCTGTAAGATTCCCGGCGCGAGCGATGTCCGCATATATTCAAAATCGGCAGAAAGCGGATTGGCGACTTTAAGATGATCTTTCGGATTCTGGCCGCAATCCTTGATTAATTTTTCGGAAATAAAAGAATAATTGTAATTCTCGGCATAACCCAGCGCGGCAAAAGTATTTTTCGCTTTGTCTTCAAAATAAAATTCTCGGCTTGTCTCAAAATTTATCGGAATTTCTCCAATCATCAGCTTTGACGGCAAGTTGTGATAGCCATAGATCCGAGCGACTTCCTCAATAATGTCATGCTCCCCCTCCATGTCGCCGTCGCGCCACCAAGGCACGACCGCCGACATCGTTTTCCCTTTTTCCGACACCTCAAAGCCGAGGCGCTCCAAAATTTCTTTGGCTTTTTCCGATTTGATTTCCACGCCTAACACGCGACTGATATTTTCTATTTTAAAATCAATTTTTTTTGCTTTGTATTTCACCGGTTTTTCGTCAAAAATCTCCGAAGCGACTTTACCTTCGGCGATTTCCATCACGAGCTCTATGGCGCGCAGGATGGCCGGATAAGTGCCCTCCGGGCTCAAACCCTTCTCATACAAATCAGAGCTTTCAGAATGAAGATTTAGGGTTCTGGCGGTGCGTCTGACCGAGACCGGGTCAAAATTGGCTGATTCCATGACGATGGTCTTGGTTTCACCGGTAGCGGCCGAAAGTTCGCCGCCCATCACGCCAGCCACGGCGACCGGTGACTTCGCGTCCGCGATGACTAAATTGGTGTCATTGAGCTCGTAATTTTTGCCGTCAAGCGCCAAGATTTTTTCGCCTTTTTTGGCCGAGCGGACGATAATTTTTCCGCCTTTTAATTTTTCGTAATCAAAAACATGCATGGGCCGGCCGAATTCCAATAAAATATAATTAGTAATATCTACTAAATTGTTAATTGGACGAAGCCCGGAAGAAAGTAATCGTTGTTGTATCCACAAAGGCGACGGGCCGACTTTGACATCGGTCATGACGACCGCTTGATAGCGGTGGCAGAGTTTGGACTCTTTGATTGCGACTTTTAATGTCATTGCGAGGGAGCGCAGCGACCGCGGCAATCCCATCTTTTTTTCGCGGAGTTTATCCCGAGTAAAACCGAGGGACTCGGGATGACGGGAGAGGTTCGGCTTCGGTTCTTTGTAAAGAAATTTGTCGCCCAAAATCGCGGCGGCCTCGCGGCTGATGCCGATGACGCTCATGGCATCGGGGCGATTGGAAGTGACTTCAATGTCAAAAATAAAATCTTCCAACGGCATGACTTTTTCCAAAAGCAAGCCGACTTTGACATAATCAGGCAGAATATAGATGCCGGTGTGGTCTTCGCCCAAGCCCAATTCTTTTTGGGAGCACATCATGCCTTGGCTTTCGATGCCGCGGAGTTTGGCCGGTTTGATTTCCATATCTCCCACTTTGCCACCGACTAAAACTACCGGAACTTTTTGGCCTTCTCTGATGTTTGACGCGCCGCAGACGATTTGAAGCGGTTTTTTTTCTCCGATGCCGACTTCACAGACGCTAAGTTTGTCGGCGTCCGGATGTTTTTTTAATTTTAAGATTTCGCCGATTACTACTTTATTAAAATTCGGCTTGATTTCACGGACGCGGTCAATAGACGGCCCGCACAAAGATAATTCTTTGGCAAGTTCGCGTGCGTCTTTTTTGGTGGCGACATATTCTTTGAGCCAGTTGTAGGATAAGCTTAAGTTCATTTTAAGAAATTGTTGCCAATAAAGCTAAAAAAGAATGATAAAAATAAAATAAAAAAAACCATAAATACTATAAAAATGAAAATTTTTAAGTTTAATTTATTGGGGTAATATTTTTTATAATCAATAAATCCATTATTTATATAGTCATCTATTAGTGGTTTGATTTTTTTGTTTGTTATACCAAAAATTTCTCCAGTCGGGTCATTGTTATATGCGCTTTTAAATGCAGTTGAATATTTGGGCCATATCTGTTCGCCATCAACAAAAATAAGAGTCACTCGCCGAGGTCCACCGGACATTGCTGCTGTTAGTAATGTATTACTATATAAAATTTGGTCTTTTATAACAATTTTTTTCTTTCTATAGATACCACTAAATTCGTCAACCCAGTTAGTTTCATCTTTTAATGCCTCAGATAACTTAGATGCTCGCA
The DNA here is from genome assembly GCA_038065695.1 of Patescibacteria group bacterium. Taxonomy (GTDB): domain Bacteria; phylum Patescibacteriota; class Patescibacteriia; order 2-01-FULL-39-33; family 2-01-FULL-39-33; genus JBBTQN01. Next base: position 25,293 of record JBBTQN010000021.1, read on the forward strand.
CCTCTTTGGTTTTTTTTAAATTAAGTTGTTGAAGTAACTCACTTCTGAGCCCATTTTTTTTATTTATAATTCTAACAATAAATACGGATATAAAATATAGCAATATTCCGAATACAATTATTAAATATAAAATTGTATATTTATCCATATTAGAATTGTCTTAAAAATCTTAAATCATTTTTATATAAAAGACGGATGTCGTCGATGTTTAAGCCGGATTTCATCATATAACAACGCTCTACGCCCCAGCCGAAGGCGAAGCCGGAATATTTATTCGGGTCAATGCCACCGGCTTTGAGCACATTTGGATGAACCATGCCGGCGCCGGCGAGCTCTAACCAGCCCTCTTTACAGAGTTTGCAGCCCTTGCCACCGCAGACGCCACAGCTCACATCAATCTCAAAGCTGGGTTCGGTGAATTGGAAATGATGCGGACGCAGGCGGATTTCGCGATCCGGGCCGCCTGCCTCTCCGGCAGGCAGGAAAAAATTTTTGACGAAATAATCAATTGTGCCTTTCAAGTGGGTGATATTAATGTCTTTATCTATCACCAATCCTTCGAACTGATGAAACATAGGCGTGTGCGAGGCATCCATTTGCCGGCGATAGGTCTTGGAAATATTCATCATCCGGATGGGGAGTTTTCCCCTCTCCATGTCGCGGACTTGCCCGTTGGAAGTGTGAGGAGTAAGCACTCTTTGTCCCGCCGTCGCTGAAGCTTTGGCGGGCAAGCCAAATTTTTTGCTAATCGGCGATTTGTCGATGAAAAATGTTTCCCATTCGTCGCGGGCCGGATGGTCTTTTGGCATATTTAAAGATTCAAAAGCGTAATAATCCCATTCCACCTCCGGATATCTCATCCGCTCAAAGCCAACGCGTTCAAAAATGGCGGCGATTTCCCTAATTGCTTCGGTGACCAAATGGAGATGGCCCAAGGGTGATTCTTGGCCCGGCAAAGTATAATCAAAAAAGCCGTCTGAACCGGTCTGGCTCAATTCGGCTTTAAGCGACTTGATTTTTAATTCAATGTTTTTTTTGATTTCGTTGGCGGCTTGGCCGGCTTCGGCGATTTTGCTTTTGGGCAGATTCTTGAGTTCTTTCATCGCCAAAGTGAGCGCGCCGTTCTTGCGCCCCAAAAATTTATTTTCCAAGTCCGCCAAATCCGCCAGCGATTTTACCTTCTCTATGGCAGTGGAAAAGTCTTTTTTAATGGATTCCAACTGGTCTTTCATGAGATTTATTATAAAACTAAATTGGGGGGAAAGTCAAAAAAAGAGGCTCCAGCCTCTTTTTTAATTGTCATTGCGAGGGAGCCCGCAGGCGACCGAAGCAATCCCATATCTAATTCTCGTCATTCTCTCCCGCCATCTCCAAATAAAGATTTTTCCATTCGGGATTGAATTGATTGATTAAATATATTTTCTTTTGGCGAGAGCCGCCTTTTAATTGTTTTTCTCTGGCAATCGCGGCATAGATTGATTCGCTGTATTCGTAATAAACCAGTTTGTTTAAATTATACTTTTTAGTAAAGCTGTTCGGATGAATGCCACTTCTATGCTCCCACGCTCTTTTTAGCAAATCTCTTGTTACGCCGATATAAAGGACATTATTGTTTTTATTAGTTAAGATATAGACATAATAATAGCGAGACATATTTAGTTAGAGATGGGATTGCTTCGCTTCGTCCCGTTGCTTGCGAGCAACGGGACTTCGCTCGCAATGACAGTTCCTTTCACACTCCCCTCCTCCGACTCACCAACAAGAATTCAAAAATCGTCACTGCCAAGACAAGCAGAATCAAATTCCACCAAGTCAAAAAATTCAAGCTTTGCAGGAATAAAATGCCGACAATCAGGATAGAGATGAAAACTGATTGGCGGAAAGACGCGCCGACTAAACGATATTCTAAAGAAAATTTGTTGAAAATTTTGCGCCAGCCGAAAGCGGCGAGGAAAAAGGTCCCGATTAAAGCGAATAATAAACTCAAATAAAATATGGACAAGCCAACGAAGCCGCTTGAAGTCGGATCGGTCATTACCAAAACATACGTCCAAATCAGCCAGAAAATAATCGTGGCGATGGAAGTGATAATGAGAAGCTGTTTGAGGGTCATGTGTGAATTATGAATGACGAATTTATTATACCATTTTTTTTGACAAATAAAAATCCCGCCGCGAGGGCGGGATTTAGAGAAGGGTGAGCCGGATAATTGTTAACCGCGCATTTGGGAGAGAGTGAGTCCTAAAAATAATTTAGGAAGTCGCGATTGGTAATCATCCGGAACTTATTCCTTCCCCATTTAAAAATTATAACAATAAAAAAAATCAAAAACAATAATTTTTATCTTGTCAAGAGTGAGGTGTGGAAAAAAATAAAAAATTTACCCCGTTAAGTAAAAAATCCTTTCAGGATTTTTTGGCAGCGAAGCTGCCTACTTAACGGGGTAAAAATAAAAAGAGGACAAACCGCGGCAACTACGCTTTGGTTTGTCCTTTGTCTGGTCGAGAAATTTTTTCGATTTCAGCGAGAACTTTCTCGCTACAGGGCGGGCAAATTCCGTGGCTAACATCCTCCTTACTTTCCGGACGAGGATCTTCGCCCCATTCGCCATCCTGACGAAATTTTTTGCAGTAGCAACATTGAACTTTCATAATATTCTCCTGGAGACGCTGCAACGCAGCGTCTCTACCAGTTTTCCAAAGAACATTTTCCACTTCAATCAATAAATAATTATTGACTGAAGTGGGTGGGCAAGCGTTGGGGAACGGCGCTTGCCCTTGTCACAATGGAGGCCTACTTGGTCTTGGCCTCCAGCGCTTCGTCGCGGCTCGTGCACACGACGCAGTCGCTTCCGATAAAAAGTGCCGGTCTCCTTGTTATTACCTTCCGCTTCTTCATACCGTTTCTCCTATTTTTTACCCCGCCCAATGCGAGGGTTCACTCTTCTTGACGACCACGAATCCGTTACGCCTAAACGAGGATTGAAACACGGCCGAAAAATTGTAGGGCCAACCACAATACTACCTTTATGAAATCTCGAAGCTTTTTTTATTGCTTCCTTTATCGTTGTCGCTTCGATATTTTTCTCAAAATCACAAACTGTGTTTTCGTCGTCACAACATAGGCATATTACCTTAAAAATCATGACTTTTTCTCCTTTTTATTTTTCTAATCCTCTCCACGACGATACGAATAAAGCGGAACATAAGTGATGGCTGAAGTCTATGGAAAGAACTGTTTAAGAGCCAGCTTTGTTCGGCTTGAGATATCAAGCATGCGCCTCCTTCGTATCATTTTAAAGATGATTTTTCCTAATTTCAGTTAACAAAAATGTTTATTTCCTGAAATTAGGTGGCGGGTTCCATCACAGGGAACCCGCCAGAGACCCAAATGGTCACAGAATGCCGTCCGGGAGAAATTCCAAACGGCAATTTAGAGGATGGCGGAAAGTTTCTGTTCGGTCCTAAATATAAATTTGTGACCTGAAACTTACCAGCCGTCACTGGAGCCACGGCGATTTCGGGCGAACCCGAGAAAGCCGATTGGCTGTTTGACAAGCTCTCTCCCTCCTCTAAACTACCGCTTGGAATTTTTGTTAATTTTTCCCCTTACCAAGGGGAGATTAAGAGGGGTTATGAAAGCCATGATTATAGTGTAAGCTTCAAAACCTCCCCTAACCCCTCCTTCGTAAGAAGGGGAATTTGATTTGAATTTTTTATTTATTTTTGTAATGTTCTTTCCCACAACTCTGTTGATAAATCATTATCAATAAGGTTTTGGGGGGAAGCCGTCGATGAATCGATGACTTCCCGACTTGTTAATGATGGATCCCCGCCTCACTTCTGTCGTCTTTTCTGCGCATCCAGCGATACCAGTTGTGGTAAATCGGCGCGAGAAAGATAGTGACAGTTGTGCAAGCAAGGAAGAATCCTACGAGGTACAGGTGGCCATAGGGAATTTTCTTTTCGGCCAGTCCTGCCAGGACGATGGAGATCACCACGGCGTTGATGTAATCCAAGGGTATCCCTAACACCCAAGGACTCTTGGCATGCCACCAGACCTTATCCTTCTTGAAGTTCTTTAGCCCGTATTCCGGATTAAGAACAAACCAGAGAAAGTCCCACATTGGGCACCACAATAAATAAAGCGCCATCGTGGAAAGCTCCGCCGAGATAGACCAGGCCACGCCGCTGAAAAACGGGGCGTGGAAGATCATCACCGGCAGAAAAAACATGAATGAGTGGTAGCCGGTGAGCGGTTTCTTACTCATGGCCAAGCCATAAAGCTTGCCCCAGAAACCCGTGGTCCGATACCAGGTGGGCATTTTTTCCGCCCAACCATATATGCCTTCTGATTCAATCTCAATGGCCGCGAAAATCACGGCCAAAATGAACCAGAATAACCCACTAGCTAAACTCATTATCCGTCTCCTTTGTAAGGTTCATTCCCCAACTTCTCTACGAACAACCGTTTGTTCGCAAGGTTTTGGGGAGGAGAGACAAACTTGTCTCTCCTCTGATTCTAGTTGGCCAACTTGGCCTGGATATCGACGGTGAATCGTCCGACGCGATATCTAATGACGAGTGCGTCACCGGTAGCGACTAGGTCGTAAAACCATTTCGCTACTTTGACGTCGCCACGGCCATTGCCAGCATTCACGGATATAATGAGATGGTATGAGAGCGTTCCTGTTCCCATACCGCCACCACCGAGCAATCCCGGCGGAGGAGGATCGTGACGCTCTTCTTTTCCGACTACCAGTGACCGACCGATTTCGTATGGCCGGAAAATGAAGTCAAAGAAGAAGTTGCGAATTTCTATCAATAACGACAGAAATATATTCCCTGCTGTTTCCATGGTTTTTTCTCCTGTTGAATATACATTCCCAATCTCTCTGCGAACAAACGATTTATTCGTAGGGTTTTGGGGAGGAGAGATGGGTGAACCAGCTCTCCTCGGTTTTTCGGATAGCCCTACTCGCGGACTACCTTACTATCGGTGCCGCCGAGATAGGCGACTATGTCGATGTCTCGCTTGGCATTTTCCGCCTCGCGAGAAGTTTTGCATTCGGCGGCATCTTGCCAACTCTCACCACCGTCAATACTTGTCTGCACTATATACATCATCGCTCTCCTTGTTTCAAGACGAGAACACCTCGTCTCTGTTGTTCTTTCTCTCCAAATCCCGGGTTATAGGGGCGATACGCCTGGATGACCAAGGCATCGCCCCTATCCTGGAATTTGGAAAGTTTTAGACCCCCTCTTTTATCTCCCCCTTAAAACAAGGGGGAGAAATTAATGGGTGGTTTTAAGGTTCGTTTTTACTCTCCCTATTATATCATATCAATTAAATATTGTCAATAGCAAAACAGCCAAAAATATTGAAAAATGGCTAATTTTGGCCTAAAATAAAATTATTATTTAATTTAAACAGCAAAATTTAGCAATTTTAGGGATTGCTTCGCTTCGCTCGCAATGACAATTTTATTTGTATATTCGTAAATATTCGTAATTCGTAGAGACAAAAAAACCGGCAAAAGCGAGCTTTTGCCGGGAGTGGTGCGTGAGAATAGAGGAAGGAGGCGGGGAGACAATGGGAATGGGTGTGTTTGTCAACATGTGAGACAATCGTGACCAAATGGTCATCTATGCGTCAATCAACCAAACGAAAGGAGAATCGTCTCTCCCGCCCCTTACAAAACTGATTCTCTGTGAGATGGCTACAAAACTATATTTTCTCTAAATTTGTCTTTTTCGGCTGCGGCTTCGTCGGACTGGCGTAAAAAGATTTTCAGCGTAGCACGGCTACGATTCAAATCTTTTTACTGGCCCTCCTCGCCTCGCTCGAAAAATCCTAAATTTATAAACAAAATAGTTTTGTAGCCATCTCAATGTACCATCTTCATTATAGCAGATTAAAAAAGCTTGTCAAGACCTATTTTTTACTGTCATTACGGACATCTTTGGTCATGGCGAAAGCCGAGGAAAACAATCTCTTTTAAAATACATAGGATTGCTTCGGTCGCCTAGTGGCTCCCTCGCAATGACAATCATTTTCGAAATTCGCAAATACTTTTATAATCGCAATACTGGCAGATGATGCCTGGCTTGGGCGGAAAATCCCCTTTTTTTATTTCCTC
>JBBTQN010000022.1:0-8296 GCA_038065695.1 Patescibacteria group bacterium
ATATAGTACAGGTCATACTTCAACTTTTCCAGCGATTCTTGTTCCGAGCCGCCGTAAGCCGGTCCGTTGAGCTGGGCCCAGCCGGTGAGTCCTGGCTTGACCAAGAGCCGTTCGCGATAAAATGGAATTTTTTCCGAAAGGAGCGACACGAATTCCGGCCGCTCCGGCCGCGGCCCGACAAAACTCATTTCGCCTCTCAAAATATTTAAAAGTTGAGGAATTTCGTCTAGACGCGTTTTTCTCATCAGCGACCCGAAGCGAGTCATCCGCGGGTCGTTTTTTGTCGCCCACTGCGGACCGTTTTGTTCCGCGCCGTCCACCATTGACCGAAATTTCATCGCCAGAAACTCTTTGCCGTTTTTACCAACCCGGATTTGTTTAAAAATTATCGGCCCCGGACTTTCCAATTTGATAATCAAAGCGATAATCGGCGAAAGCGGGACGGCGGCGACCAGTCCAATAATCGCCAAAAAAACATCCAGCGCTCTTTTGACAATATCGTAAAACTTTTTGGAATGTTCAGTCAGATTTTCCAAGAACCAACTATGCTCAATGTGTTCTACCGGTATACGGTTGGTAATCTGCTCGTAAAAACTGTTAAGATTATAAACCTCAACTCCCAAAGACAGACAGTCAAAAATTTTTCTGGCGGTTTTCTCGTCGTTCTTTAAGTCGTTGGTGCTGACTAAGATATTGATATTATTCGCGAGACAGTGAGCTTTTAAATCATCCGGCGCTTGTTCGATTTTAACTGTGGTGTATCCAAGCTGCGAGCGCCGGTTGATTTCCTCAAACAGCAGATCGCCCAGAGGCGAATCACCAATAATTAAAACGCGGTTGGTGATTTTTTCCGATTTGATAAAATTAAAAAATATTTTTCGCCAGAAAAAAACAATAACCAAAGAAAAAATCAAATCAATAATTAGGATTCTTTGCGGCCTGATGGAGTCAATGAAGGGGGAAAAGAAATAAAACAAAATTACCGCGATAATCCCGTTTATAATGAAAATTTTAAAAAGCAGATTAATGAGATTATTGGTGTTATAGCTGGTTCTTAAATCATAAAAGTCATTAATAAAAAAAACCAAGAGCCAAGCAAAAAATAATAAGGAAAAAGGAGAGAGATGCCTTTCCCAGCTGACTTTTTCCGGACTAAAACCGTACCTCGCCCAAAGGGTGAGATACAACGCCAAATATAATGAAACGAGGTCTCCCAAAAGTAGAATGATTTGTTTGGTTCGAATGAGTAAATTCGGCATATATTTTTCTCTTGATTTATATCATAATTTAAAGATAAAAACAAGGCTTTTCAAAGGACGATTTTTAGGATATAATTAATTTGATTAAACGGACTGCTTTAATATTAAAATATTGAATATTGAATATTATCTTGGGGAAAATAAGAATTTTAGCAAAACAATATTTTAATATTTAACATTCAATATTTATGCGAATAAAAATAGAGCAACTTTTTTTTATTTTAACGGCTATTATCATCGCTTTCCCGGTCCAAGCCTATTTGCCTTCCGACCCGATGTACGGAGAGCAGTCGTATCTCAAACAAATCAGCGTGGAGCAAGCCTGGGATGTGGCCAAGGGCGACGGCGTGGTAGTCGCGGTAATTGATTCCGGCGTTGACATTGACCACCCAGATTTAAGTTTTAATATTTGGAAAAATATTAATGAAGTTCTCAATGACGGCGTTGATAACGACCATAATGGCTATATTGATGATTTGAATGGCTGGGATTTTGTCAGCAATATCCCTGACCCGCGGCCAAAGCTAGAAGAAGGCTACGCTAAAGACGCGATTAATCACGGCACGGCGATTGCCGGTCTGATCGCCGCCGCCGCCAATAACGACAAAGGCATTGTCGGCGTCGCTTTCAATGCCAAGATCATGCCGCTTAGAATTTTGGACGCGACTGGCTCCGGCGATGTTGAAGATTTGGTTAAAGCGATTGACTACGCCGTAAATAACGGTGCTGACATTATCAATTTAAGTCTGGTTGGTTATGATTATAGCGCCAACCTGGCCGACGCTATCCGACGCGCTTATCAAAAAGCCGTCGTCGTGGTCGCCGCCGCTGGCAATACCGACTCTGATATTAAAGGTATAAATGTTGATGTCACTCCCGCTTATCCCGCTTGCTACGGCAACAACTCAACTGATAATCGGATAATGGCGGTTACCGCCGTTGACCAAAACAGCGTTAAATCGCTTTTTGCCAATTATGGCAAGACTTGCATTGACATCGCCTCGCCCGGAGAAGATATTACCAGCTTGTCTTATTATTATCCCGCCGATAATAATTTTAAAAATTATTATTCTTACAACTGGAATGGCACCTCTTTTTCCACCGCCTTGGTCTCGGGCGTGGCCGCGCTCTTAAAATCAAAACAAAAATCATTGACGCCCAGCCAGATAATCTATACCTTGGATAATGAAGCCGACAATATTAACAGCCAAAATCCGCTTTATGTGGGGCAGCTAGGCGGTCGGCTCAACGCCGCTCGGACGCTTAATTCCGATTTAATCAGCTTGGAGATCGGTCGTTTGGTGAAATTAGCCAATCGGAGCGCTGTCTATTTTGTAGACTCTTCCGACAATCGCCATCTTTTCGTCAACGAGCCGACTTACTGGAGCTGGTACAGCGGTACTTGGTCGGACCAAAAAATCGAGACCATTTCCCAAAATGAATTTGATAATCTGTTGGTCGGCAAGAATGTGACCATTCGCCCGGGCGCCAATCTGATTAAATTTGAAAATAGCCCGCGGTTTTATGCCGTCACTCCCAACGCTGTCATCCGCTACGCAACCAATTTAGTCGCCGCCAAGCTCTACGGCAGTGATTATCAAAAACGAGTCGTGACGATTCAAGACGGTTTTGAAAACGATTACAGCCGCGGCAGCGACTTGACTGATTCAAGTTATCCCGACGGTTCGCTTATTCAATATGCCGATTCAAGCGATATCTATTATCTGGAAAACGGTAATAAGCGACTTGTTGAACCAGCGGCGTTTTCCGCCAACGGATTCAAAGAAAGTTTTATCATCAAAAATGTCAGCCAGACTTTTTTCTTCAATACCGGCAAGACTGTTTCTGAGCTTGAAGACAATATTTTCATTTATCACCTATGATCAGAAAGATTCGCGAACGAGCCAATAATTTTTATCTCTTCCAAAAATATCCGGTCAGCAAGCAATTCGTCAAATTTTGTTTGGTCGGCACCTCGAATATGATTTTGGATATTTTGGTTTACTGGTTTTTGACCAGAATTTTCAATTTGTTTTATCTTCTGGCGGCGGTTTGCTCGTTTATCGTGGCCGTGAGCTGGAGTTTTTATTTCAATCGCCGCTGGACCTTTCGCCATTTGACCGGCAATCCGACTAATCAATACCTAAAATTTTTTGTCGCCAACGCTGTTAGTATGGTCCTGAATTTGTTTTTATTTTTTCTCTTGGTTGATGTTTTTAAAGTTTATGACTTATTGGCCAAATTGATGGTGGCTGTCATCGTCGCTTTTTTTAATTTTTCTTTGAATAAATGGTGGACTTTTCGGAAGTCAGATGTCGGAAGTCGGATGTCGGATATCGGAAACTAAATCTCTCTTGTTTTATTTTTAAGTAACAGCTAAGATATACACATAAAAATCGTTATTTAATTTCTTATTTTCTTAATTTCTTAATTTCTTAAATGTATGCCCAAAAAAGCGATTTTTGACAAAAAAAACATTTTAGTCGTCGGCGGCGCCGGTTTCATCGGCTCCCACCTGTGCGACGAGCTGATCAAGACCGCCAAAGTGATTTGCCTGGATAATTTTTTGACTGGCGACGAGAGCAACATCTCGCATCTTTATCAAAATTCCGATTTTGTCTTCGTCAATCACGACATCAATTCGGCGATTGATTTGGAGAAATTGCCGGAACTAGTCAAATTCAAAATAAATTTTCAAGGCATTCAGGAGATTTATTCGCTCGCTTCGCCCGATTCGCCCAAATTTTATCTAAACCATCCGATTGAGACGCTCCTGGCCAATTCCATCGGCCTTAAAAATACCTTGGAATTGGCGGTAAAATATCAAGCCAAATTGCTTTTTGCTTCCAGTCCCTCGGTTTACGGCGAGGAAGCCGGCGGCAAGTTAGTCAAAGAGGATTTTGTGAGCCGATTAAATCAGCTTGGGCCGCGCGCGTGCTATGCGGAGGCCAAGCGTTTTGGCGAGACTTTGGTTGACAGCTACCGGAAAACCAAGCAGCTGGACGCCAAAATTGTCCGGATTTTCAATTGCTACGGCCCGCGACAAAAGCTTGATGACGGCCGGATGATTCCCGAGATGATCAAGAACGCGGTAAAAGGCGATGACCTCGTAGTTTACGGCGATAAAAAAAGTTTTGGTTCTTATTTTTATGTCGTCGATTTAATCAAGGGCCTGACTAAGATGATGGAAAGTAATGAAGCCGGGCCGATTAATATCGGCTCCGATTGGAAAATTACTTTTACCGAAGTGGCCCAAAAAATTATCACTCTTTGCGGTTCAAATTCAACGATTAAATACGAAAAAGCGGATTGGGGCGCCGATCAGCCGCTCGCGGACATTTCGCTCGCCAAAGAAAAGCTGGGCTGGTTTCCGATCATTCTCATTGACGAAGGGCTCAAAGAGACGATTGACTATCTCCGGGCGAGTCAGAATCTTTTGGAACCCGGGAAATAAAAAAAATAAAAATATGGAAAATAATAATCCCCAAAATCTTGACGAGTTAACCGTTATCGTAAAAGACGGCTTTAATAATTTTGATAAAAAATTTGAGGAAGTCCACGCGACAATTGATGATTTAGCGATAATTGTTAAAAAAGGATTTGATGAAGTTCATGAAGAAATGAAAACTGGTTTTAATAAAGTTGACAAAAGATTTGAAGAAGTTGACAAAAGATTTGAAGCGATTGATAAAAAATTTGAACAAGTTTTTGACAAGTTGGATAGCTTGGAGGAAAAGTTGATTTTTCTTCAAAGAGAAATAGAGGAGATAAAATTGGAATTGGAAAAAATTTCTGAAAGGAGTTTTAAAGATGCAAATAGTTTAGCCAATATGATCGTTGGATTAAAGGAGAGAATTGATGTTTTGGAGCGTCAAATAGAAATACTTAAAGCCAATCAATCGCAAACGGCAATAAAATGAAAATCATCGTTATTATTCCCGCCCGAAACGAAAGCGCGAAAATCGGTAAAGTGATAAAAGAAGTGAAAAACGCTGGTTTTGAAGTATTGGTAATTAATGACGGCTCAAATGATAATACTAGTGAGCTCGCCAAACAAGCGGGCGCCAGAGTAATTTCCCATCCTATCAATCGCGGACAAGGCGCGGCGTTAAAGACCGGTATTGAATACGCCATTAAAAATGATTACGAAGTAATTGTTTTTTTTGACGCTGACGGCCAGATGAAAGCCGAAGAAATATCCGCGCTGATTTCACCATTGGAAAATGGTGGGTGTGATGTCGTTTTGGGTTCGCGTTTTCTGGGTCGAGCCGAAAATATTCCGCTCCAAAAATTATTAACTTTAAAATTAGCTTTGGTTTTTACCCGTTTGGCGACCGGTTTAAAGATTACTGATGTTCATAATGGTTTTCAGGCCTGGAAGAGAGAGGCGTTGGAAAAAATCCATCTTATTCAAGATCGCCAGGCTTACGCTTCGGAAATTCTTCACGAAATTGCGGCAAAAAAACTAAAATATATTGAAATTCCAGTGACTATTACTTACACCGATTATTCCAAGAAAAAAGGGCAGAGTATTTTGAACGCGTTTAATATTCTGTGGGACTTAATTATCAAGAAGTAACTCACTCCGTCGTCATTCCGGCGAAAGCCGGAATCCAGGCAAGAGTAAGTTTCTGATACCTCATAACCCACACAATTTTGCCGAATTAATTTATAGCACCCTGGATCCTGGCTTTCGCCAGGATGACGGTAGTGTGTTATCCAAAATTCAAAGCTATGATAATCCAATTCCTCCTCATAATCTTAATTTTAATCTTCATCGCGCGGTTGTTTTTTCAATTCAAGAAAAAATCAATCGGCGGCGGTGAATTTTTCGGTTGGCTCGCGATTTGGATTATCGCCATCATCATCGTCGCTTATCCCAAACTCACCAGTTTTCTGGCAAATTATGTCGGCGTCGGCCGCGGCGTTGATTTGGTCATTTATATTTCTATTATCGTTATCTTTTATCTTTTTTTCCGGCTGCTAATGCGAATTGAAAGAATGGAAAAAGATATTACCAAAATTACTCGGGCCATTGCCATTAAAAAAGAAGAAGATGACAACAGATAAGCCGATTCTCGTTATTGGTTCTCATCGTAGCGGCAGCACTTGGATCGGCAAGATGATTTCTTCAGCGAAAGGTGTAGTCTATTTGAGTGAGCCATTTAATCCCAAAACCGGCCTCAAAATCTTTACCGATTGGTTCACTTATATAAGCGAGAAAAATCAAGACAAATATTTATCTGAAATAAAAAAACTTTTGAAATTCAGAGGAGGGTACCGATTAAATTTGCCGGCTTTAAAATATTGGGCCACTGGTTTTATGCTGGGCGAAAAAAGGCCGCTCTTGAAAGATCCAATCGCTTCATTATCGGCTGACTGGCTCGCCAAGAATTTTAATCTGGAGGTTTTAGTGATTATCCGTCACCCGGTCGCTTTTTACGCCAGTTTAAAAAGGGTCAATTGGCGATTTGATTTTGAAAATTTTTTGAAGCAAAAGGATTTGATGGCTGATTATCTTTTTGCCTTTGCCGACGAGATGAAAAAGCCGGACAAATCATTCGCCGAAGAAGCCGGCCTCCTGTGGCTTTACCTCAATTATGTTTTGGACAAATTCATCCAAAAAAATCCTGATTGGGTGGTCAAAAGGCATGAGGATATTTCTTTGAATCCGCTCGTTGAGTTTAAAGATATTTATCAAAAGTTCAGTTTGGAATTTACGCCGGAAATTGAGCAAGTGATAAAAATTTATTCCAGCGATAAAAATCCGATAGATGTTTCCAGTGACAAATCGTTGGTGTTGGAGCGCGACAGTCGGTCGCTGATAAAAAATTGGAAGAAACATATTTCAGAGGAAGAGATTTCCACTATTAAAAAAATCACTTCACCGGTGGCGGATAAATATTATCAGGAGAGTGATTGGTAGTCCAATTTTTAATTTTTAATTTTGTAATTTTTAAATAATGATCTAATTTCTAATTTTTAATGGCGGAACGGATAGTTTTAAAAATTAAATCATTAAAAATTATTTATAAAATTAAAAATTAAAAATTTTTACCAATGTCCAAGAAGGTGGCAGTAATTATCGTCTCCCACAACGGCCGGCATCATTTGCCTGATTGCCTGGCCAGTGTTTTTAATTCTGATTATCCCAAAGAGAATTTAAAAGTCATTGTTATTGATAATAATTCAGCCGACAGCGCGGTCGGCTATCTGAAAGAGGTTTATCCCGAAGTAAAAATCGTGGAAAATAAAAAGAACCATGGTTTTGCCGAAGCTAACAATCAGGGATTTTTCTTGGCGAAAAAGTGGGGCGCGGATTACCTTCTGCTTCTCAATCAAGACGCGATTATGGAAAAAAACTGTCTGCCGCGTTTGGTCAAGTTGATTGAAAGCGATGAGACAATTGCCGCGGTTCAGCCGAAAATCTTACTCTATCCGGAAAAAGACAAAATCAACAGTTTGGGCAACAGTATTCATTTTTTGGGTTTTGCTTATTGTAATTATTATAAAGAAAAAGACCAGCAGGGGATCACCCAGCCTTTTGAGACGCCGTATTCGTCCGGCGCCGCCTGCCTCCTTAGGGTCTCGGCAATAGATGAAGTCGGTTTTTTTGACGATCGGCTTTTTATGTATCACGAAGACGTGGATTTGGGTTGGCGGCTGCGTCTCGCCGGCTACAAGTCAATGCTTAATCCGCTGGCCGTCATTTATCACAAATATAATTACCGTAAAGCTAAATACAAATTCTATTACATGGAGCGAAATCGCTGGATTGTCATGCTCCAAAATTATCGCCTCGCGACGCTGTTGATTTTTTCTCCGGCGCTACTCGTCATGGAATTGGGGATTATTTTATTCTCCCTTAAAAACGGCTGGTTCAAAGAAAAAATCAAGGGCTGCCTCTGGATTCTTTCCCGTTGGCCTTCTATTATGAGCCATCGGCTGAATGTCCGTTTCAAAACCCGAAAAATAAAAGACCGGCAAATTTTGGCGTTATTCACCGGTTCAATCCGTTTTCAGGAAATTGATAATCC
>JBBTQN010000023.1:0-5382 GCA_038065695.1 Patescibacteria group bacterium
TTGCTAATATTTTTTTGTACTATAATTTCTGTTAAAGCACAAACAACCTATATTGAACCGCCTCAAAATGTGAAAGTTGGATATCAGGATAATGGCACGGTAGCGATCACTTGGGATCCTTCAACAACTCCCAATATTGATGGCTACATGATTTATAGAGATGACTCTCTTTATGCTAATATTTGGAATTATACAAAAAATAATTGGGTTCAAGGGGCGACCTCGAAATTCGCTTTGGATTTAGATGCCGTGAATTTGAATAATGGAACCAGTACTCGGCATAAATATCAAGTTTTAGCGCGTATTAAAGAAAGTAGCCGCTTAAATTTAACCGCACCCAACGTGGCAGGATCGATAATCGAAGTTATAGATATTCCGCATAATCAAATAAGTTTGGGCGATTTAATAATAACCGATATAGAAACAATTCCCAGTAACCCCGTGGCTTATCAGAATATTGGATATAAAATAACAATAAAAAATCAGGGTCCCGGTGATGTTTATGTAGCTGAAGGAGCTACTACCCCAGTTGAGATGCTTTTTAGTTGGGGTATAGGTAATGCACAAAGCGGTTATTATTATATTTCTTCAAAAAATATTTTTTCAGCAGGTAAAACTCAGACATTTGAAGTCACTTCTACAAATTTTTATTACGAAAAATCTGGTGAATATCAAATAAGTGCTTGTATTGGTTGTGATACAAATTTTCAAACTGGTCAGATTAATCCCAACAATGTTTCAAATAAATTTTTTAAGGAGACAAATTATAGTAATAATACTTTTTCTAAAAATATTACAGTAACTCCATCACAAAATAATTCAGTAGTTGACCCACCCAAAGTCATGAAGGTTAAAGAAGACGGATTTTTTAATCTTAATGGTGTCGTAATTTATTTTATTCCTCCACAAAATAGAGATTTTAAAGGAGTAAAATTATATCGATCGGAAGCTTCAAGCACATTAGGTCAATTAATACAACAAAAAGATATTGGACAAGACATGTTGGCCGGTGGCGTATTGGGAGATTTTTTATCTGCCAATATAAACGATACAGGCAAAAATGAAGAAGGATTACCTAAAGGCAAAACATATTATTACACGCTTAGAGCTTATAATCGCGCCGGGCAAGAATCGAGTAATACGGACCAATATAGTATTACCATTAATGAGGAATGGAAAAATAGAATTAAGGATGATAAAATTCCGCCATCTTTGCCGCAGAATATTGAATTAATGTCCGGGTTTTTAAATGGTCAATATCCTGCCCATTATATTCGATGGGACAATATCAAAGATGAAGACATAGAAAGTTTAAAGGTTTATCGTTCCGATGTAGCGGGTAACTTGGGCGAATGGATTGGAAATGCCGCCCCCTTTGATAATGATGAATCATATGGTGGCGTTTATTTTTATGCTTATGACACATGGGAGAATAATACCGTGCCCAAAGTGTATTTAGAATCAGGAAAAACATACTATTATACTTTTGAGCCAGTAGATATGTCTGGTAATTCGCAACAAAGCCAGCAATACGCGTTAAAGACAGTTGATTACCAACTTCCCCAGCCAAATCAAAGCACTACTACGATTCCGGTTATTTATGATCTTGCTGGAGATATTAATAAAGATGGTATTCCTGATCAGTTAGCAACTATGCTTTCTTCCAACCTTTATTTTAGTGGTTCCGCTAATGAAGATTTAAATGCTAAATATCAAGAATATACATCAGTCTTTGGATTGGGTTCTATTATTGAACAAACAAAAAATAATATTCCGCCGACTACTCCGGAAAATAAATCAGCAAATAAATTTAATTTTTTGTGGTATGTAGTTGGCATATTAATTGGAATTTTAGTTTTTGTATCATTTCTAATTTATTCAATCAAAAAAAATAAAGCCATTAATAATTTGCCGCCAGACCCGGCTGGGCCGAGTAATTCGCCAGGAGCGAATTAGAAAAACTGGAAATTGTCAAAGATCGCGGGCTTTGCCCCCGCCAGAGGCGGGCGAATTAATTATTTGGGGGGCTGTCCTTGGCCGCCAAAGGCGGCCTAAAATGCGTTCGAACTATCTTAATTATCGGGTACATTCGGGTAAAAGAGAACTTGGCTTGCGCCAGGCTCTTTTTTTGTATATAATCAAGTTATAGAAGATTTTTAACCTGAAAAGTATGAAAAAACTCCTCGCTTATTTTATCGGCATAGGTTCAGCAATTTTTCTTTTTACTGAACGAGCCGTGGCCGCAGTCGCTAATTCAGGATTGGCTCAAGCCATGCAGTTGAAATACGGGCCACCCAATATCCAGGCGGAGTATGCCGCCCAAGCATTGTATGGCGCCCAGATAGTCAATCCCAATTTTGCGCTGATGACTTTTTATGAAAAAATAATACTCTCATTGAAAAACCCGGCAGACAATCCGATAGTATGGGCAATAATATTGGTGCCGATTATTTTTATCATCGGCCTGATAGTCGCTATCAGTAAGTGGCGCAAAAATAAAAAGAAAGCAGATGCTAAAAAAAATTCTCAAAACCGGAGAGCTTAGATTATGGTCTCAAACCAAGGAAAAATTGAGGGGAGAACATCCCCTCTATTATTTGTTTTGGGAATGCACCTTAAATTGTAATTTTTTGTGCGACCATTGCGGCAGCAGGGCCGGTCAGGCGGATTATTCGTCTAATCAGCTTTCCACCGAAGAAATTAAAACTGCTTTTAAAGGAATTGCTAATGATTTTGATCCAAGTAAAATCATGCTGGCCATTACCGGCGGTGAACCACTATTGCGATCCGATATTTTCGAAGTGATGGAATACGCGCATGGGTTGGGATTTAATTGGGGCCTGGTTACCAACGGTTATTTCGTTAATGAAGATATTATAGAGAAAATGAAAAAATCGGGGATGTCCACGGTGGTGGTCAGCATTGATGGGATAGGCAATACGCATGATAATTTTCGCCATATGCCCGGCGCTTATGATCGGGCGATAAACGCTGTCAAGCTACTAAAAAAGGCGGGGTTTCTAAAGGATTTACAGATCACTACCTCAATTCATCAAGGTAATTTTTTTCAACTGGAAGAAATGTATGACGCTTTTTTGCCTCTGGGTATTGATTCTTGGCGAGTAATAAATGTTGATCCAATCGGCCGGGCGGAAAACAATGAGAATATGCTTTTAAAACCGGATCAGTTAAAAAAATTATTGGAATTTATTAAAGTAAAGAGGAAAAATAATAAAAAAATTGAAATAAAATACGGTTGTGCCGGGTTTTTGGGTTATGATTTGGAAAGGGAAGTCAGAGGCCACTATTTTTTCTGCAATACGGGAATTACCACCGCCAGCATTCTATATAATGGCGACATTTTTGTCTGCCCCAACGTGCCACGGAAGCCGGAATTAATCCAGGGCAATGTACGAAATAATAATTTTTCAGAAGTGTGGAATAACAAGTTTGATTTTTTTCGCGATAAAAATCGGACTTCTTGTAATAAATGCTGGGAGTGTCAATATTGGGAAGAATGCTTGGGCGGATCTATACACCTTTGGGATTTTGAAAAAAAGCAACCCAAAATTTGTCATTTAGAATGTATTGATGGGTAATTATTGGTGGGCTTTCCTTGGCCGCCTGCGGCGGCCCGAAAATGCGTTCGAACTATCTTAATTATCGGGTACTAGATAATTTAAAAGCACTCCAATCGGGGGGTGCTTTTAAATAAAATAAAAACCGCCAGAGGTCCTTGTGGACTTAACGGTTTGATTGGGTCAGGTGTGGATATACTCACCAAGCGCCAATAGAAGGTTTCTCCTGGCAAAAACATCGGTTGATTTGTCAAATACCGAAAGAATTTCTCTACCATATTGCTGGTCTGTTGCCGCTTCCTTAATCTCTTCGGTGGTGGCGTCGGCGATGACTTTTTGCCCCTCCTTAGAAACTAAGTCACCGCCATTTGTTAGAAATTCCAAGATGCTGTTCTCCATTTTGTCCTCCTTTCTTGGTTTGGACTCGTGCCTTTTCTGCTGTTTAAAGAATAATGTATTATATTCCATAAATAAAAATTTGTCAAATAATCAAAAAAAGAGGAAAAAATCCCCACTGGACAGATTAATCTAAGTGTGCTATGCTGAATATAGTAAATAGTAGGCGATTTGTCTGCTGTTTGCCTCACATAGTTACCCTGGAAATAGAGTCGAATTTCTACTAACTATCGCGAATTTAATTCACTTTATTTCTACATTTCTATGCAAGGAACAATCAAGAGATTGACCGATAAAAATTTCGGTTTTATTTCTCAAGAAGGTCAAGACAAAGATTTGTTTTTTCATGCTAACGAGCTGGTTGGAATCAGTTTCAGCGATTTAAGGGAAGGCGACGCCGTCTCTTTCGAAATCGCCGACACCCCCAAAGGCCCGTCAGCGGTGAAAGTTTCAAAAGTCTAAATTTTCTTAACTGAAATACAAAAAACCGCTATCTGGCGGTTTTTTGATTGCTTGAAAATTTATTGGAGATGGTTTATAATAATTTAAATATGATAATTTTTGCTTTGGAAACATCTTGTGATGAGACTTCCGCCGCGGTTTTGAAAACACCCGACACCTCCCCCTCCTTACGAAGGAGGGGGTTAGGGGGAGGTTTGGAATTATTATCTAATATAGTTTCCTCACAAATAGATATTCATAGAAAATTCGGCGGAGTGGTGCCGGAGGTGGCGGCGCGCCATCACTTGGAAAATATTTTATCGGTGATTGATGAAGCACTTAACTCGGCGAAAATAAAGCCCACACAAATCAACGCAATGGCGGTGATTTCCGGGCCGGGACTCGTCACTTCATTGATGGTCGGCGTGGAGACGGCAAAATCTTTGGCTTTCGCTTGGCAAAAACCGCTCATTTCGGTCAATCACATGTACGCGCATATCGCGGCGAATTTTTTTACCGAGATTGTTTTTCCTGCCGTCTGTTTAGTAGTTTCCGGCGGACATACGGAATTGGTTTATCTGAAAAATTATTTTGAATACAAAAAAATCGGCCAGACGGTTGATGACGCGGCCGGAGAAGCGTTTGATAAAGTAGCCAAACTTTTAAATTTGGGGTATCCGGGGGGACCAGCCGTTTCCGCTGAAGCGGAAAAATTTTTAACATTAAAAATTTCCCCTCCTTGTTTTAAGGAGGGGATAAAGGGGAGGTCTAAAAATTTAAGACCCCACCCCAACCCTCCCCTTGAAACAAGGGGAGGGGGTTGTTCTATTATTTTTCCCCGGCCGATGATAAAAAGCGATGATTTTAATTTTAGTTTTTCCGGTTTGAAGACGGCGGTTTTGTACGCGGTAAAAAAAATGGAAGCGAAAGAAGTAAAAAAACGAGTGCCGGAAATTTGTTTTGAATT
>JBBTQN010000024.1:0-8418 GCA_038065695.1 Patescibacteria group bacterium
ATTCAATTTTTTCTTTTCCGGCGTCTGGTTGCGGCTCCAAAAAATCACTTTTTCTGCCTAATTTTTCGGGCATAAAATTATTTTTTTATTTTTGCTTTAAGGCAATCATCATATTGGGAAATTATCTTTGATTGCTCATTTTTCAAAACAATCAACTTCTTTTTATAATCTTTTTTTATTGCTTTTAATTCATCAACAACCGCCGCTTTTAATTGTTGCTTATTTGATTTGATCATAAATTTTCTAAATATTTTTTTCCTTTCAAACTCTCCGGTAAATACTCTTGCTCTTCTTGATAATTAAAATTCGGGCTGTATTTGTAATCACGGCCAAAGCCGAGGTCTTTCATTAAATCGGTTGGGGCGTTTCGCAGATGAATGGGCACGGGCTCGTCCATGGTTTCTTTCACATCTTTTTGAACTTTGCCGTAAGCGACATAAAGCTCATTTGATTTCTTGCATTTGGCGAGATAGACCGTGACTTGCGCCAAAATCACATTACACTCCGGCATACCGATAAAATGGCACGCTTGATAACCGGCGACGGCTTGGACCAGCGCTTGCGAATTGGCGAGTCCCACATCTTCAGACGCGAATCGGACCAAACGGCGCGCGATATAGAGCGGGTCTTCGCCGGCTTCCAGCATCCGGCCGAGCCAATAGAGCGCGGCGTCGGCATCGCTTCCTCGAAGCGATTTGTGAAGCGCGGAAATAATGTTGTAATGCTGGTCGCCTTTTTGATCGTAGAGGTAATGCGTCTTTTGAAGCGACTCTTTGACCGTATCAATCTTTAATTCTATTATATCATCTTTATCCGGTTTTGTGGCTTTGGTGGCAAACTCCAGCGCGTTTAAAGCGATACGCGCGTCGCCATTGGATAATTTCGCCAAATATTTTAAGGTGTCATCGCTGATTTTTATCTTCAAATTTCCCAAGCCCTTTTCTTTATCGGACAAAGCGCGCTTTAAAATTTCAAAAATATTTTCCTCGGTGAGCTGTTCAAGCACAAAAACGCGGCAACGGGAGAGAAGCGCCGAAATGACTTCAAAGCTCGGGTTTTCAGTGGTGGCGCCGATGAGCGTGATGAGGCCTTTTTCCACATGAGGCAGAAGCGCGTCTTGCTGGGCTTTGTTCCAACGATGGATTTCATCAATAAATAAAATCGTGCGGGCTTTACCGTAGCGCCGTTTTTCCGTGGCAGCGACAATAATTTCTTTCAAATCTTTGACGCCCGAAGAAACGGCGGAAAAGGAAACAAAATCGGCATGAGTAATATTTGCGATAATGCGCGCCAAAGTCGTTTTGCCCGAGCCGGGCGGGCCCCAAAAAATCATGGACGGAATTTCGTCTTTTTCAACGAGCTCGCGGAGCAGTTTGCCTTGGCCAATGACTTGGTTTTGGCCCACAAATTCATTTAAAGCCGTGGGACGCAAACGGTCGGCCAAAGGGGTTTCCGAGGCCGTTTGAGGGCTTAATTTTGAGCTGAAAAGATTCATATACGAGTATCTTACACTTATCATTAAATACCTTCAAGGTTTAAACGGAATGAAGCGATTTTGGCCAGGTATTGACAAAATCTGATGGATGTGATATAATAGTAGATGTAAGTGATTTTGGTGGAAAAGTGGAAAAACGCCCTATTTTGGGGCATAAAGAAAAGGAGAAATTGACAATGGCTCTTTCACAAACGATTGAAGGTATGCGGCAACTGCTTATTGATGTCCTTCTGTTCCCGGTCAGAATATTGGAGGACGTGGCAAAAATCTTGGGCGTCAACCCCGGAACGCTCATAATCACCATGTTGGTGGTGTTGGCCAGCTTCGGCATCCTCGGCGCAATCGGGATTTGCGTTGAAAAGAGAAAAAAGAAAAAAGAAGGAGAAAAACAATGCACTGGACAACGAAGCTAATGATTACTGTTCTTTTGATAGCGACAGTGGTCGGTCTGGTTGCCTCAGACACGGGACACGAAAAGGCGCGCTTTGTGGCGATCTGCTTGATTTGCAGTACCGGCGCGGCGGCCTTTCTCGCCTTATGTTCGGACGTGGCGTACCGGTTCTATCGCCGATTAGTAGCGATAAATCGTTACCGCCAAAGGAATTGGGGTTGGGTTGTCGGCGCGATGGCTATACCCGCCTTCATTCTGGCGGGCGGGGAAAGCCACGACTTGACCAACAATCTTATCGCCGGCGGCATCGGTATCGGTTGTCTGGCGCTTTGCTGGATCATCAACCGCCTGCCCTCTTGGCATAGCGGGATTCACTTTCGTAAACAACAAGGAGGAATGTAAAGTGTCGGAACCAATCAAGTGGTCAACGACGAAATGCCCACAGTGCGGATTGCCCATGGACGCCTGCATGGGTCATGACCCCAAAGAGGACGACCCTCTTTGGACCAAACAACAGAGTGGCTCTGAACAGGATGTGCCGCTTTTCGAATAAGAGGCACACCAAATAAACAAAAACACCGCTCACGCATACTTACGTTGAGCGGTTTTCTTTTTGAGAAAATCGTAGAGACGCATTGTAATGCGTCTTCGTTGTTTATTTGAGACGCATAGCAATGCGTCTCTACACGGTTACAATTTATGAAAACGTTACAGAGACGAGGCAACGCCTCGTCTCTACAAAATAATATGAAGGCGACACGTCGACGTGTCGCCTTCATTGATTTTATTTCCCAAAATTCTTTTTGGTAGAATCAAAAAATTCAATGGCCTGGTCCAATTCCTTCTCGTCAAAATCAGGCCAAAGAGTGTCGGTAAAATAGATTTCACTGTAGGCCGATTGCCAAAGCAAGAAATTGGAAAGCCGTTTGTGGCCGCCACAACGGACGATAAGATCCGGATCAATTTGGCCGGCGGTATAAAGACGGCTGGCTAAGGCCTCATCCGTGATTTCTTCGGGCTTGATGCCATCGGCAACCAAGGATTTGGCCGCGTCCACGATTTCGGCGCGACCGCCATAAGACAAAGCGATGTTTAAAATTCCGTTGGTATTTGCGGCAGTTTTTTCTTCGGCTTGTTTGACGGCGACTTGGAGATTTTGAGGCAAGTCGCTTATTCGGCCGATGACTTTTAATTTAATATTATCTTTCATCAATCTATCCGCTTGGTCTTTCAAGGCGGTCGCTAAAAGCTCCATGAGCGCGTCCACTTCTTCTTTTTCTCGTCCCCAATTTTCGGTGGAGAAAGCGTAGACGGTCAAAATCTTGATGCCTTTTTGTCGGCAGAGCTCGGCGATTTCCACGAATCTTTTGTAGCCCTCAAAATGGCCGAAAGCCGCCAACTTGCCTTTGGCTTTGGCCCAACGGCGATTGCCGTCCATGATGATGGCTAAGTGATTTAGACCTCCCCTTTCATCCCCTCCTTCAGACAAGGAGGGGAAAGTAGAAGGTGAATTTATTTGATTCATTGAATTTTAATTAAAATATTAACGCTGTTTTTCATTATAATACGAGAGTTTTATTCAGTCAATAGAATTTAAAAGGGCTCTAAATCATAGAGCCCTCGCCAGACAACCGCTCACGCAGCCAGGAATAGCGGGCAAAGAGATCTCGCCACATTTCCCAAGTCGCCAAAAGTAATGCCTCTCGCTGTTCTTCGGAGAGCGCCATCGGGTCGCAGTCGGCGGCCAGGCCGGTGAAATAAATATGCTCATCGCTGTGAATAGCGGCGAACTCTTCGGCGCGGCCGCAGTGGATATAATGAAGCCACTTCTCCGAACGATCCGGATTATGGCCGAATTCCTCAATCGCGCCTTGGACATTGAGCGGACTATCCACCTCTTCTTGCTGCACCTTCAAATAGATTGCGATAGGAATCCTCGCTGACCTTGCTGTTGACATAGCAACCTCCTTTCCCCTTTCTTGAATACCAAAGAACTGCTACCAGTATAATAAATTTTTATAAAATTTAAAAGGGACTTGTTTTAAGTCCCTTAAATTAAAATTCATTCCCCTTCGGCAGGGGTATCCTGTTCTTTTTGCCATTTCAAGATTTCCTCTCGGTGATCTTGGTCTTCCAAAATTTCCCAATCGGTTTGATGGTGAGAGATCATCCAATTCAATTCTCGGCAAAAATCAAAATAAAGAAGAAGAGAATCATTTTTCTCGTCGTGAGTAATGGCACGAATCGGAACCGTTAAACTTCCTTCGGGATAGGAAAAACGCCATCCCATTCCGACGAAAACAAAAAATCCTTCTCGCCGTTGAATCGTCTTTCTGGCAATAACATACGGCTGTTTAGTTGGGCTTTCAATGAACAAAGTGACAAACATTATCGCGCCCTCCTTAGTTCTTTTTTGCGGTTGACAATACAATTATTCTAAAACGTCTCGCACGGTAGCAATTTCTAAACGAGGATTGAACTCACTATTAGTATAGCAAATCTCTTATAAAAAATCAATACCTAATCGCAAAACTTCAGAAAATACTCTTTGGGCTTTGATTCTTCAGCTAAAACTTTTTTCCAATTTTCATCCGCTTCGGACAATCTTTTGAGCCCGCCTTCGCTTAAAAAATACGGATCAACGGCTCTGGATTTGACAGCCACTTTGGCTTCAAAATCATCTGGGCTGTCAATGGCTTTTATTTTGCCATCCATCCGATCGCGTAAATATTTCAATCTTTCATCTGTTTCAAAATAAAACGAGATTTTTTGAAGCACTTCGTCGTCCGTGGTGTAGAGGTCGGCTTCGGTGATATAATTATTTTTTATAGCGTGGCGCAAATAGTCGCCGACGGTGCGGAACATCACCGCAGATCGAAGGCCGGCATAATGCTTTTGATTCATGAGAAAAAAATTGTCGGCGAATTTTTTGGCGCTTTCAAAATCACTAAAAAACCAATTGCCATTTTGGGTTTTTAAATTTTCCAACAGATAAGTGACTTGTTCTTGACCTAATTCTTGAAGATCTACGGCGGTCCTCAAAACATAATCAATCCGGTCGGCACATAAATCAGGCAGATTTTTTTCTTTGAGCGGAAAATTGTCGTCGTTTAAAATATAATCCAAATCAAGATTGTATTTTTTAATAATCTCCGGAATTTCCGATTTGCGGACAAAAGCGTCAAACACGTTGTCTTGATGATTGTGTTCGGCTTCGGAGCCGGCATCAAGGACATAATCAATACAATGAGAAAAAGCGGCGTGAGAAACATCGTGAATCAAGCCGGCGATCTGCTCTTCAAGGGGAGCGCCGAATTTTTTTAGTAATAAAAAAACACCCACCGAGTGATCAAACCTTTTTACGGTCTCGTGGGAAAAATACGGCTTCAAATAACCGGCTTGGTCCACATATTTAAGCCTTTGAAGCGAAGGCGAATTGATTAGCTCAAGAATTACCGGTTCGTCTATTTCTAATTCGCCATAAACTTTGTCATGATAAATCATGTAATTGCCGAAGTAAATAAATTATTTGTTGCAACGTTTCTTTCTGCCCCAATCATCCTGATCCCTAAAATGGATATTGTCCGGACAAACGGTAAAAAACCTCCAAGTTATTTCATCATTAATACCCTTATAACTATTGCCCGTGGCATCATCAAAAGCCGTGGGATCAATTTTGACATAATACTCGGTGCCGTAATTAAAAATAGAAAAGGGATTAATGGTGATGCTGGCCGTCCCTGAACCGGCGACATTGTATGAGGCCACATCAATCGTTTCAAAAACCGTATGGTCTGATTTATAAATGGTAATATTGCCTGATTTGGCGTTCACCGCTTCGTTAAAGGTCAGAATCAGATTGGCGGTGGTAGCGACGCCAGCAGCATTTTTGGCCGGAGAGTAGGTGAGAACGGTCGGGGCAATATTATCTCCTTCCTGAACATTAAAAGTAATATCAGAATAATCGCCGGTATAAGTGAAAGTAATTCGGCCTTGGGAATCCGAGAGACAAGCGCCGCCAACGCAATTGTCGCCGGAGATGTTTTGCCCTAAAACACCACTAACTTCGACGTTATAATATTTATCGGCTTCCAAATCTCCGACTATATGAATAGTGTTAGTTAGTCCAAAAACCGTTGATGACTCCGTCCAAACCTTATGCCGAACACCGGCATTGTCCCAAGTTGAAATTTCCGCATCCAGCCATTGGGTCGTGTCGTCGCCGGGAATGGAAATTGACAAATCGGCGACAGCGGCGAAAGAAGTCGCCGTCTTATTTCTGAATTTTTCATCGCCGTAAATTCTGACCGCAGCGGTAGTCGGGATTTTGTCCACTCCCATGGCATAGGGCGGCTGGTATTCATAAGCGCCAATATCCGGAGCGCCGTAAATCGAATTGCCTAAGACATCCACCGTCCTGCCAGCCACTGTCGCGCCGGCGTCAATTAAGGGAGAATTGAATCTTGGCGAGAAATCATCCACGCCCGTAAATGTTCGTTCGTAATACCCCGCCGCCGTCGAACTGGCCGTCCAATCGCCGGAGGTTCTGACCTCGTTAATAATGTTGCCGAAAGAATTAATATTTAGATTATAAGCGTCTCGGTATTTAACCAATTCATCAAGCAGCCAAGTAAAATCCTGAAGGGAAATCTGCCAGGCATAATGGCTCAACATCGCCACGAATGTTCCGTTGCTGGCATAGGTGGCCATTACTCTGGCGGCCCTCTCCATTCTGGATTTTTTTTCCGCATCCGTCAAAGAATCATAATCCGACCCTTTCAGGCCGCTAAAAGTGGCATTAGAAGAAACATTAAAAACATTCAACTGACTAAGGGAACTTTTATTAAAGCCGCTTCCCACAAAAGTATTGCTTCGAGCGCCGATTAAACTGGTATTATCTCTTACCCAGGCGATCACCCGTTCATTCGCCTCGTTATAGGGAAAAGCCATTGTTTTAGCTTGATAAGAAGCGCAAGCCGGATCTTCATGCAAAGCGCTTTCCAAATCAGTTATCGCGTTGGCGATTTCTTCCTTATAATAACGATTGTCTGGTCCGGTGTCGTCATCAAAAGGAATATTGGTGGCCACGCCGACAGCCAAATTGGTGGCGGCATCGTCTAAACTGTTTGACAAAACATCATCAGCGCCGTCGGGAATCAAGGAGCAAGCGAATTTCGCCTGCTCGTCAATGTCAGTGCACAATTCTCCGAGAGTGTCAAAAGAAGCGTTGGTCAAGTCAATCGGGCCGTAAGTATCGCCAGTTCCGGTTATTGATAAAGAGGTGCCGCTGCCGGAGACAGTCAAAATCATATCGGTGTTAGCTCCGGAATAAGTTACCCTAAAAGCATCGGTATATTTCAAATTTGAATGATGTCTGGTGTGGACGCCTATTTCGTGGCCGGCTTTGAAGAGTGTTTGCAAATTTACTTTGTCGCCAGGAGATATGAGATTGGTTTCATTGGCAAAAAAAGTCATTGGAATGCCGTAAGTGTTCATCGCATAATTGGCCAGGGTGGCAAAATATTCATTATTATCTATATCATCAGTGGAAAAAGCGATAAAACCTAAATCGGCTGCATTTTTGTTATACCAGGGAAAATCGTTAATAATATCATCGGTTGAATTCCAAGTACCCTCATGGGCCTGAATCTGCTCATGGGGGTCGTTTAAAGGTCCTTGGACAAAAGAATTCGTGGTGCTAACTGTCCCGGTGTCAGTATCGAAGGTTGTATAATAACTTGTCCCATTATTGGTAAAAGCACAATTGGTAAAATTCGCCGTGGCACCGATAGACACAAGTACCGCCCGATAATCGTTGGCGTTTATTACGCAGTTGTTAAAATTGGCTGTGCCGGTATTAATATTCATCATCACACCATTATCATTACCACTACCCTCAACAATTACATTTGTTAGCGTCGTGACATACGTCGGTTGAGTATAAAATTCAATCGCATAACTGGCCTGTCCCTGCCCTCTTTCTTTAAAGACGACGTTTTTTATCGTGATATTGTCTTTATCAATCCTAAGAATGCGACCGGCATAGGAGCCGGATAATTCCAAATTTTGCAACACGATATTGGGGCTGGCCAACCTCATGGTCAAGATATAATTCGGGTTGCGAGTGATGGTTACCGGACCATTGTGCCCGTTAATTGACGACCCCTGAAAGGTGAGCGTTTTACTGATCGTGCCGGCATAACTGACATATGATTTCCCGTCAGTCCCACCGGAAAATTCTATCGTGTCTCCAGCGACCGCCGCCAGATAGGCCGCGGTCAGAGTTTGATAGGAGTCATTGGGAGTATAAGCTGGATCATCAAAAGCCAGCGTTGGATGGCTGGCGCTTCCGTCTGAATCAGAATTGACATACCGCGTCGCCGCGTAGACAGAATTGCCAATTGCAAAAAATAAGAACGCAAAAATCAATAGAAAAAACAATTTTTTGTAAAATTTACTTTTCATAAAATCATGAGTTAATTATTAAATTGTTTATGGATTATAATCTATTTTGGAAAATCTTTACAAGTCG
>JBBTQN010000025.1:0-6246 GCA_038065695.1 Patescibacteria group bacterium
TTAAGAAATATTTCTTTGGCGCTCGGATATTCGTCCTTGAATTTCAAAATATTGGAAATGGAAGCGCCGCGGAATTTGTAAATGGACTGGTCATCGTCGCCGACGACGGTGATATTGTTTTTTGGTTCGGCTAAAAGCTTCAATAGCTCATATTGAGCGAAATTGGTGTCTTGGAATTCGTCCACTAAAATATATTTGAATTGTTTTTGATATTTCAAGAGCAAATTTTTTTTTTCTTTAAAGAGTTTGAGGGCATAGTTAATTAAGTCGCCGAAATCAAGCGCGTTATTGTCCAGTAGAAGTTGCTGGTAAGTATGATAAGCTTCGGCGATTTCGGTCTGCTTGATGATTTCTTGAGCTAAAAATTCTTTAAGTTCGGCCGGTGACAATTCTTTAGCTTCTTCTTCACTAATGGCAGTTTTAATGAATTCGGCGCTGTCGCTGTTTAATTTCAAATCCTCCACATATTTTAGATAATCGGCAGGCGAGATATTTTCATCTTTGGCGCGGGAAAAATGACGCAAGAGGGCGTGGATGAATTTGGTTGGATTGCCTAAGGGACGGTAATAATCAAGCTTGAATTTTTCCAGATTTTTTTTGATAAGCAGCCACTGCTCGGTGGTGTTAAGCAATTTAAAATCATTAGGAATTCCGATCTCCAAGCCGTGTTCTTTTAAAATCCTTTCAGCGAAAGCGTGAAAGGTGGAAATCCATAAATCCACATAGCCATAAGGAAGCAGGCGGTCAACGCGCTCTTCCATCTCACCGGCGGCTTTATCGGTGAAAGTAAGGGCGAGAATCTCGTCGGCTTTGGCCTTGCCGGAAATAATTAAATTGGCAATGCGGCTGGTAATGACGGCGGTCTTGCCGGTGCCCGCCCCGGCAACAATTAAAAGCGGGCCTTGGTCGTGGAGAACGGCTTGTTTTTGGGCTTCGTTGAGATTGGTTAATAATTCGGACATGAGGATATTTTAACAGAAATTTAGGGAAAGAAAAAAGTCGGGGTTAGCCGACTTTAGAAAAAACCACCTATTTCATCTCCGATCTTGCAAGCGGCGTGAAACAGCCATTTAAAGATCCGGTAAATGACGTAACAGACAAAGGCGAGAGAGATGGCAATAAGGAAAATTTCAACTCCCGTCTGGATAAAGAGGATTATGATCACTGAAAGAGCAATCATAATCAAGGCAAAAATCCTCATAATTAGAAAGTGGACGAAATTTTTCAGCTTCATGACGCATCTCCTTCATTGGTTGTTATCCTGTATCTAAACGGCCAGCCGGATCGGCGGTTGAAATACCAAGCCGGAAGAACATCAGTGCTGATCAAGGCGACAGTTGCCAGCCCTCGCCATATTTCCGCATCTTTGAAGAAAAGAAAGGCGAAAAATATTTTGAGAGCCACTGATACTGCCAAGACAACGAGCATCACAGAAAGCGCAAATTCACCTTTGCTTTTCAGAAAATTTACTATTCTGTCTTTCATTTATTCTCTCCTCTTTGGGTTTTTAAAGACCAATAGTCGTTGCGGAGACGCATACAATGCGTCTCTACATTTATTTCACAAAGACGTGGCACCGCCACGTCTCTACAACTGATAATATTATAATACAAATTACAATTACCGCTTGGACCACTGTGGGGCGCGTCTGGCGCGTTTGAGTCCCGGTTTCTTTCTTTCCTTCACTCTCGGGTCGCGCTTCAAATATCCCTCGGCTTTAAGCACCTTCCTCAATTCCGGCGTCAAAACCAAAAGCGCCCGGCTGATGCTGTGCCGACACGCCCCGGCTTGGCTCATAATCCCGCCGCCTTTGACTCTAATTGAAATATTGACCTTGCCGGTCAAATTGGCCAATTCCAAAGGAGACAGAACAATTTTCTTTTGTTCCAAAGTGGGGAAATATTCGCCGTACGGCTTGCCGTTTATTAAAATCTCGCCTTTGCCGCTCGGATACAAGCGCGTCTGGGCGACGGAGGTTTTCCTCGCGCCGCGGGCGTTGATGTATTTCAAGCTCCTTTTTTCCGGTTTGACTTCGGTTTTCTTCTCCGCTTTCTTTTCCGCCGGCTGGCGAACTGATTTTTTAATTGTCTTTTTTTCTTTTTCCGCCATATTAGGATTTTATTTTAAGCCGCTTTATCATCGCGTCTCTTAATTTATTTTTCGGCAACATGCCGTTGACCGCCCGGCGCAAGACTTCGCCCGGATTTTCCTTCAAAACATCCCTCATTTTTTTTCTCTTTAAACCGCCCGGATAATTGCTGTGATGGATGTATTCTTTCTGCTCCAGTTTTTTGCCGGAAAGTTTGATTTTACCGGCATTGGTCACTTCCACAAAATCGCCCTCATCCAAATTCGGCGTAAAAGTCGCTTTATTCTTGCCGCGAAGAATAATGGCGATTTGCGTCGCCAAACGCCCGAGAATCTTTCCCGTGGCGTCAATTTGGTGAGTTTTTCTCTCTATTTTTTTCATTTAAATAAAATAATTTTTATTCCACTAATTCCAATATCGCCATCTCCGCGCCGTCGTTTTTTCTCGGAGAGATTTTCACGATTCTAGTATAGCCGCCTTTTCTTTCTTTAAATTTCGGCCCGAGCACCTCAAAAAGCTTCTTGACCGCGCCGTCGATATACAAAAATTTGTACGCCTGCCGACGATTGGCCAAAGTATCTTTTTTTGCCAAAGTAATCAATTTTTCCACGAGCGGCCTGGTGGCTTTGGCTTTGGCTTTGGTGGTTTTTATTTTTTCATAAATAATAAAACTGGTCGCCAAATTGCGAAGCATCGCTTCTCTCGGCGCTTTTTCCCGGCCAAAAATTTTTCCTTTCTTTCGATGTCTCATAATTTAACTTATGGCTTATGGTTTTTATTCTTCCGTCTTTCTTGGCCGGCCCCGCTTTCTCGGCTTCGGCTCTGCCTCTTCTTTTTTTTCTTCAATCTCTTCAGAAGCGGCAGGCGCTTCCTCGGCCGGCGCTATCTCTTCTTCCGGCTTTTCCGGTATAATCACTGGCGCTTCAATATCCACTTCTTGGATTTCTTCCCGGCCGCCTTCCACTATCCAGCTAAATTGATTAACTAAAATCTCCGCCGCTTTTTGCACCGCTTCTTCCGGCGAAATCGTCCCGTCGGTTTCAATGTCCAAAATAATCCGGTCATAGTCCACCTTTTCGCCGACGCGAGTCGCTTCCACGTTGAGTCCGACATTTGTCACCGGTGAGAATAAAGAGTCCATGGCAATCACGCCGATCTCTTTCGTTTCTTGGCTCTTTTCTTCTTTTTCTTCCACTGATTCATAACCAATCCCTTTCTTCACCGTGAGCTCCATATCCAACTCTCCATCCGGACCGTTGATAGAAGCGATAAAAAGATTTTTGTTAATGACTTCGGCGTCGCTGGATGATTCAATATCAGCGCCGGTCACCTCTTTTTCGCCTTTGACTTTCAGACGCAAAACCACTGGTTCGTCAACTTCTACTTTTACTCTTAGCTGTTTCAAGTTTAAAATCATTTCCATTACATCTTCGCTGACGCCGGGCAAAGTGGAAAACTCATGGCTGACGCCTTTGATTTTTACCGCCGTCACCGCGCCGCCGGGGAGTGAAGAGAGCATCACCCGCCGCAAAGCGTTTCCCAAAGTAAGACCATAGCCGGGAAAGCACGGCTCAATCGTCACTTTGGCCTTTTTTCCTTTTTCCGACTCTTCAACCAAGAATTTTTTCGGCAAAGAAATGTTTTTCATATAGGGGATTATTCTTTAATTAGATTGTTGGATATATGATACTAATATACGAATTTCTACCAATGATACGAATGATTGCGAATGACTTTCTTTCCGGCTCCATTTGTATCCATTAGTATGATTGGTATTCATTCGTATATTGGTATCATATTTACTTAGAATAAAACTCAACGATCGTGCGCCAGTCAATATTCATCTCGCCGTCGCCCAAATTAGGCAGGCCGGTCACTTTCGCTTTTAATTCCTCTTTATCCATATTCAGCCAGGAAACCGGTTGCTTTTTGGCGACTTCTTCTTTAATGTCGGCAAACCGTTTCATTTTTTGGCTTTTTTCCCGAAGGGTGATCAAATCGCCAACTTTCACGGCGCAAGAAGGAATATCCACTTTCCGGCCGTCCACGGAAAAATGGCCGTGACTCACCAGCTGCCTCGCTTCCTCCCGCGAACGAGCGAAGCCAAGGCGAAAAACCACGTTATCCAATCTTGTTTCCAAAGCGCGAAAAAGCAATTCGCCGGTATTACCTGTTTTTTTGAAAGCTTTATGGAAATAATTCTCAAATTGTTTTTCGCGAAGTCCGTAAATCCTCTTGGCTTTTTGCTTTTCTTTCAGCTGTTTGCCGTAGTTGGTCAATTTGCCAAAACCTTTGGCGGCGTGGACGCCCGGCGGAAAATTCCTTTTAACTAAAATACACTTGGCGGAATTGCATTTTTCGCCTTTAAGGAATAATTTTTCACCGGCCCGCCGGCATTTCTTGCATTGTGAATCAGTCAGTGACATTATCTTTTATTAAAATTTTACTTATATGATACCAATATACGAATTTTTACCAATGATACGAATGGTTACAAATGACTTTTTTCCAATTTATTCGCATTCATTAGTATAATTGGTATTTATTCGTATATTAGCATCATATAATATAAGTTATTTTTTTAAAATTTAGACGCGACGCGGATTTTTCGGCCGGCAACCGTTGTGCGGAATCGGCGTGACATCCTTGATGCCGGAGACAGCCAAGCCGTTGGCGTTTAAAGCCCTAATAGCCGATTCGCGGCCGCCGCCGATGCCTTTGACATAAACCATCACTTCCTTCAAGCCGTATTTTTTCGCTTTCTCGCAAACCGTTTTGACAATCAAAGTCGCGGCGTAGGGCGTGGATTTCTTCGGGCCCTTGAAGCCACATTGGCCGGCCGATGACCAAGACAAAACATTGCCGCTTTGGTCGGTCAAAGTCACTAAAGTGTTGTTGTAACTAGATTTGATGTAAGCCCGTCCGGAAGCGACTTGTCTCGCGGCGACATTCTTTTTGCCGCGCTTTTTCGCCACTTTTGTTTTAACTTCGGTCTTGGCTTCGCCAATATCAGCCACTGCGGCTTGAGTAGTCGCGAGAGTTTCATCGGCAGTAATATTTTTCACTTCTTCAGCCATTTTTATATTTCTATATTTTTATATTCTTGTATTTTTAAATTTTTACGTTTTTTGCGCCGCGTCTTTTCGGCCGGAACCCATCGTCTTTCTCACATTGCCTCTCACGGTGCGGTTGTTCGTCTTGGTGCGCTGGCCTCTCGCGGGCAAACCTTTCGCGTGGCGGGAACCGCGATATGATTTAATCTCTTTGAGCCGTTTGATGTTGCCCATTACTTCCCTTTTAAGCTCGCCTTCAACGCGATATTTCTTTTCCACGATACTTCTCAAGGTGTTGGCCTGCTCTTCGGATAAATCTTTGACGCGGATGTCCGGACTGATTTTCGCTTCGGCCAAAATTTTATTTGACAGCGGCCGGCCAACGCCAAAAATATAAGTGAGACCGATTTCCACTCTTTTGTCGTTTGGTAAAGTTATGCCCGCGATTCTAGTTGCCATAATTTTAAGTCTAAAGTTAAAAGTCAAAAGTCTAAAGTCAATCGAAAGTTTTATTTTATATATTTTTATAATAGACTTTTGACTTTTGACTTTCGACTAATCTAACCCTGCCGCTGTTTGTGCTTCGGATTTTTACAAATGACCACCACGCGCTTTTTGCGACGGATAACTTGGCAATCTTTGCAGATTTTTTTAACTGACGATCTGACTTTCATTATTTAGCTTATTAGCTTATTAGCTTGTAGCTTCTTAAGTCTAGGATTTTGTCTTTCCTAATAAGCTAAGAAGCTAAAAAGCTACAACCTACCGTTTAATATCGATAAGTGATTCTCCCTTTGGTTAGGTCGTAAGGCGTCATTTGGATTTTGACCCGGTCGCCGGGAAGAATGCGAATGTTGAACATCCTCATCTTGCCCGACAAATGGGCCAAAATCTCATGGCCGTTTTCCAGCTTCACTTTAAAACTCGCGGCGGGAAAAAGCTCGACCACTTCGCCGTCCACTTCCAAAAAATCTTTGGAATTAGGGGTGCTGTTTTGTGATTTAGCCATTTAAGACAAAATAAAATTCTCGGCCGCTTGGAGTTTTCCCCAGACAGCCAGAATTTTGCTTAAAAATAAAACAAATTTTAGCTTTTTTAACAATG
>JBBTQN010000026.1:0-17465 GCA_038065695.1 Patescibacteria group bacterium
CGGCACTGGTCGCGGTCTTGATGAGGTCGCCGGCAGTCGGCGTATAAGCCGCGGTAGCCAAAGGCACCACCGCCGAGAGCCCCAAAGACCAGACAATCGTCGCCATGACTACTCCGTAAGTTAGTAATTTTTTCATAATTAACCTTTATCTCCACTATTGATTTTAAGCTTAGTTTTAACTAATTCCATAAATTTTTTATTTTACGGATGGAACTGTTATAATTTTTGGATAATGCCACCTTATCTACCACAATCGATGGCACAATTGGTGCGTGTTTCTCCGGCATTAGTGTTGCAGTAATAATTGCCGCAGATTTCCGATTTGATTTAAGTTATTTTAGACAATCGCAAGAATAATTAATAAAACAAATATGTCTCTACGAAAATCGGACTATTAGTCAAGGTGATTTGATTCGGAGTTTTTAATTGCCGATTTCCCAAATAATCCGTTACCCAAACCGCCGAAGGCACGGCTGATAACTCGGATGGGATAGAGCAAGTTCCACTATCGCACCATAATACATATACATATGATTCATTATATTGAGTATTGCCGACCGAGGTCGTGCTTAAATCATCAACTTTGAATCTGTATCCAGTATCTGATAGTTTTACAACTTCGCTAAACCCGGCCAATTTTGAAGTCATTGTTTTATAAGCGGTATAGGCAGGGCGAGGATGAAATG
The DNA here is from genome assembly GCA_038065695.1 of Patescibacteria group bacterium. Classification (GTDB taxonomy): domain Bacteria; phylum Patescibacteriota; class Patescibacteriia; order 2-01-FULL-39-33; family 2-01-FULL-39-33; genus JBBTQN01. The sequence goes on from JBBTQN010000026.1 coordinate 687, forward strand.
TTGTGCTCCCTTTCAAAGACCAGCCTAAAAATCCGGTATTGAAATTACTAGGCCCTCCACACGCGATACCCCCAGCATTCTCCTGTTTTACGGGATTGACTATGAACGCGAACCAAAATACTTTATCAACCCCTTCGGCAAAAGCTCGGGAGTATCTTTTAACAACATCAATCGCAATATCATCATACCAATCAAGGTTGCAGGGAATCGTCGCCAGATTAGTCGCCGTTTCCGTAATCCACATCGGCTTGTCAATGCCGAAATTATCCATCCTTTCTTTAATGTATCGGGAAGTTTCACTGGCTCCCGCTTCTTTCCTGTACACATGGAAATCGGTAATATCAAAATAATTGGAATAATCCCTGAATATCACGTCAATAAATGCGCCTGAATATGAAAATTCATATGGGTCGAGGAATGAACCAATTGAAACTTTTGCATTTGGATTACCTTGCTTTATCGCCGCATATCCTTTTGTTAAAAATGGGGCATACTCTTCAGCGGTCATACTGCTGAATAATTGGACTTCATTCCACACGCCGATATATTTCATTACTCCACAATATTGGTCTCCAGTTACACCACAAATATATTGTGTTCCATTATACCTTCTAGCAACATCCCGGGCAAAGTCCTCATAATCAGCCCAATTCTTAGGAACGCAAAAGTCACCCATTTTTCTTTCATCAATAACGCATCTTGGGTTGGAAGTGTCTCTTGCCCAAACCGGCATGCCGATAAAATAACCCAGAACCTCAATCCCAGCGTCATTATAGGCCCTAATCGTGGCATCCATTTCCGTCCAGTCATAACTATTGTTGGCCGGCTCAATCTTATCCCAATCTATCCATTGTCTGGTGATTTCAATCCCCGCCTCTATCATTTCATCGGCAAATTGTGGCGCGCCGCCGATGCCAAAATTACTTTCTCTCCTGATGACAATGGGGCCTAAATAAACGCTTTGCGCCGAAACTGTGGCTCTCCGGTCATTAATGGTAACTTTCACATTCCTGTCTGGAATATGAAGGGCAAAAGCACCGCTATCGGTTGGAAGGAGGCTGGCTTTGATGGTAAAATCATTTCCCGCCTGACTGATAGGTACATTTAAATTGCTAAAACTAACGGTTTTATTTCTATTGGCGCCAGCCGGTGAAGCCGACGCGAGAATAGCGCCTTGCGAATTTACCAGTTTAAAAATGGCGCCGCTAAGAGTGGTGAGGTGAGAGTTATTGACATTTAAGATTACACTTCTAAGGATTACATTCTGGCTTCGGCTGTTTTGCGGTCTGATATTAATACCGAAAACCGCCGCGTCTTGAGCGCCGGCTAAAACTGACAACGGATAAAAAGTTGAAAGTTCGCTTACCAGCACCGTATTAGAACTAGAAGTAGAAACGGAAACGGTGGCATATAACACCGCTCCGCCGACAACAACAGCACAAACTACCGCGAAGACAAGCGTGGTAGTTAAAACAATTTTGTCATTAATTTTAGTTTTGGTTTTTTTTAAGATGCGGGTCATAAATTTTTTCATAGTTTTAAAAAATAAAAATTAATTATGCCCAACTCCAGAGACAAGATTATTTGGCAAATAATCGTATTACTTGATCCGGCAAACTGGCTTGGGAATTTTCGCCCCATGAATCATAAAATATCTTGTGAAACGGCGTCTCGACTAAAGGAGATAATGGCGCGAAACCAACTACCGGATCCGGCTCGCCATCCCAGTCAGGGGGACAAAACCAAAATTGATGAAAAGCATTATAATTATGCCCATTCCGGTCTATGTATACCTCGGTCGGATTTTCCGCCCTGACATCTTCGCACTCGTCAGCTCCCAACCAGCCAGGCGGTATTGAATTAAATTCGGTTGTTACCTGCCATGACGCCGGCAGTAACCGCTTGATTGCTCTTTCATAAGTCACGATACCGCTGCAGTCATCACAAAACGGACCTTCGCCAGCATCAGTATCGCAAAAGTTATCATTAATACATATCTTAAAGGTACTGATACATGAAGTCTGATAAAAAATTTTGGAAATAATGAAGCCGGCCGCAAAAACCAAAACAATGGCTAAAATAATAAAAATAGAGAGATAAATTTTTTTTCTGACGGCGCTACTAATCTCTTTTTTCATTTTTTTGGGCCCAGTTATTTTTTTACTCTTTATAATGCCAATAATGACAAGTAATATTCCAATAACGACCAAATAAAACGCGATGTACTGGTAAAAATCGGCACAATTCAGTCTTAAAGTTGAAAGTTCGCGGCAATTAATTTGCGCTTCCGTGGAAGCCTGGATACATTCGTTTGACATAGTGGCACAGTAAGACGCAAAAAACGGCGACAAAAGATACAAAAGCAAACCTGTTACAATAAGCGCCATTCCAACCATAATTAATGTTTTAGCTTTTTTCATACTGTTAATTAATTTAAAATAATTAATATGCTCGGATTGTTCCTGTCACATCCGTATCTACCTTAAATCCATCAAGTTGTTTAGGTATCTGTCTTTTCAACTCCGAAGAATTATTTTCTAAATATACCTTCAGGCAAAGCTCACCCCAACACTCTCCAATCCCCACACCAACAACACCGTCAATAGCCATCAATTCGGCTACATATTGATTTTTCACGAGGATGAGATCAAATTTTTCAGTAGCCGTCTGATTTTTTTGCTCTAAAAACAAGATAACTCCCACTGCAACTAATAATACCAAAATTGCCCCCAAAATTCCATAAAGTAATTTTTTGTTTTTCATATTACCTAGTTTAAATATTTAATTCTCCACAAAAACCGGACTGTCGGCCAATGTAATCTGATTGGCATTTCGCCTTTCTTCATTGCCCAAATAATCCGTGACTGTCACCTGCCCGCTGATTTCCGAGGGCAAAGTACAGCTGCCGGAAGCGCACCAGAGGACATATACATTCCTTCCGTTTACGGTAAATTTGTATTGGGTGTCGGTGATTTTGGCGACAGAAGAAAAACCACCAATTTTTTCAGTCAAAGTTTTAAAAGCATAAAAAGCAGGTTTAATTTCATTCTCTGGATGTTTTGTTATTAATCCATCAAATGCCCAAACAGCATTAGGGCCCTGAAGGTCAGGTTCATCAAACATACTTCTATATAATACTTTTTTATATCCAGCATAAAAACCCATTGCATAAAGTTTTATTATTCCTCTTGCTTGCCCCTCTCTTGAATTTTCACCCAAAGGAAAATTTGTATCTGCAACATTTGTTTCAGTTGAAATTAATTCTTTTACTGCACAGTTATTATCAATTGCTAACTGATTCCAACTTGCGACACGTCCTCTTAATTCTATCAAGCGTGCTTCAGTTAACATATCAAGAAGATGAGCATCAACAAAATCAAAATATCCACAAAAATTTGAAAATAAAGTATCTGCAATATCTTTAATGCCAGTTTCTCTACCTGGTTTTGGTAAAACTGTTGGGTCGTTTCCTGCAGTGGATATTCCAACCTTGCAATCTGGACAAACTTTCTTTATTTCTTCATAAGCTATTTTCACTCTGTTTCCATATACCTGTCCAGTAAGATGAGTATCAACTTCATTTCCTATTTCCCAATATTTTATTTCATCAAAATATTCAACACTATCTTTTACAAATGCTCTAAATGAAGTTTCATCTCTATAACTATCTACATCAAGTTCGCCAACAAGATTAAAGCCCCTTGAAATAGTTAGTTTTACATCATCATAAACATTATCATTTTCAAATATTTCACTTCTTAAAACCTTTAAGTTACAAATATATGATTGCCCAACTTGCAAATTTTCACAATTTATTCCATTACAATATCTTTCACACCACTCTCTTTCAGTTATATTTTTAACTCTTCTTGAAGTAACATCTAAAAAATTTGCTCTACTCCAATCAGTTTGTATTCCATCTAAATAATCAAAATAAGTTTGGTCTGGTGACCAGCCACCCCAGTTAGAAAGCCCAATTATATAATCTCCATTTCCAGCAGGACAGCTTCCACAATCTTGAACGCAAGATGAACAGGTTTCATTATTATTACAAATTTTATCTCCACAGATAAGTTCAGCTACGGGGGACTCTTCACAATCTTCTTTGCAATTCTCATTCAAACTACAAATTCCATCTCCACAAACTATTTTTTTTAGACAGTCTGCTAAACAACTAGTAATTTCTTTTGATTCACAAACTTTATCTCCGCAAAATCCTTTTGCAGGTTTAGCACAATCATTTAAACAATTTTTCCAGTTTTCATTTATATCACAAATACCATTGCCACATTTTGGTTTTATTACATCAGGAGTTTTAAACACAAAATAAACAATTAATCCTGAAACAACTATTAATGCAATTAAAGCCCCGATACTAATTTTAAACCGGATATTTTTCACTTTTAAATGCCTTATTTTGCCTAAAATAGAGATACATAATACTTAATAAATTTTTAAAGGAAAAATGTCAATTAATAGACCTGGGATTGCCACGCCCCGCATTTGTGGGACTCGCCATGACAAATTATTATCCCTTAAAAATAATCGTCAAAAGCGTGCCTAAAATCACTCCCGAACCGACGATAATAGCCGCGCCGATGGTCACATTTTTCACTCTGACGCCGGATTTGATTTTGGTTTTTATTTTTTTCATGATTATGGCTGAATAATAATTTTTATTTTTGACGCTTGCTTAGGCAAGGTCTTCTGCCAATAGGGAGAAACCAAAACTTCCGCTTCTTTTACCAGCTCAAACTGGCTGAAATAATTTTTGACTTCAGCCACGGTCTTGCCCGCCAGATTTTCCCGATTAAAAATTTCATTGTTTTCGTCAATGATGGTGCTGATGGCATATTCAACTTTGACCAGAGCGCTCCCCGCCAGATCCGGGTCCAAAATAGTATAGGTTAAATTATTCGGATTGATATTTTCAAATTTCAAACCGCCCAAATTCAAACTGGCGATTTTCCGCTTGATCAAATCGGTTAATTGGCTATTGTCAATCTGAAGTAAATCAGCGCGCGCCGAAACAGTCATGATAAAATCATCCGTTCGATCGCCGATTTTCTTATTAATTTTAAAATTTAAAATCCTGACGGTCAGTTCGTTATCACTCTCGGGCTTCAATTCGGCCTTGGCTTCTGCCAAAATCTTTTTACTGATTTCGTCTTTGGCGCGATTGATGTCGCTCTCGGAAAGCACTTTGACTTCGTGCGGCTCTTTGGTCAAGGCATCCGAAGCGGTGCCAAAAATCTGGTCCTGCAAAGCCGGATTTAATTTAATAATGGTCAACTTGCTGTCTTTGGCGATATCCGAGAAATCAGCCGGGTCTTTGGGATAAACCTCCACCACCGCGCTCCCGCCCGCCGGCACCGTTACGCTCTCAACCGTCCTCACCACCACGCCGCTTCCGGCTTGGAGCTGGGTGGTCTTCACGAGCGGCTGGCTGCGACTGGATTGATTGGTGATTTTAACCCGGCCGACATTTACCGATTCTACTGTCTGCGTGCTCAACACTGGAAAAGTGCTCGTGGCCTCCATCGGCTCGGAAACCAGAGAGCCAGTCACCACTTCTTTTTCTGCCAATTCATCAGCAGTCGGATTTTTCTTGACCTCAACATTGAAGCTTAAATTCACCGGCTGTTCGTTGGGAGTGATAATAATAGTCGCTTGACGGTAAAAAAACAAAAACACGGCCGCGATAAGCATCGCCGTAAAAACGACAAAAGTAAGGGAAATATTGCGGTAAAGATTGATTTTCGGCATAAAATTATATTAAATTCTAAATCCAAAATCTCAAATTCCAATCCGCCGATTGACAAAAACAATTTTTACAATTTAAAATATAAACCGTTTTTTAATTTTGATTATTTGAATTTTAAGTTTTATTTGGGATTTGTAATTTTGGATTTGGGATTTAATCAATTGTAGCTGTTTTTCCGCCATTCGGCCACCACTTCACGGATATCCTCCGGACCGACTTCCAGCCGTTTGCCTTTTTTCTTTCCCGACGCTCTTTCTAAACTCACTTTACTTGAGGCCTCGTCAATCGCGTCAATCGCCTTGTCCGGATAAGCCCGATTCTTGATATTTTTAGTCGCGCTAATCGCCTCTTTTATGGCCGCTTCGGAAATCGTCACTTGATGATAATCTTCATAAACATTTTTCACGCCTTTCAAAATCGCTTCGGTTTGCTTAGGCGTCGGCTCGGAAACGAAAATCGGCTGGAGCCGCCGATCCAAGGTCTTGTCTTTTTTAATATACTGCTCGTATTCTTCCCGGGTAGTCGCGCCGACGACTTGGAGCTCGCCGCGCGACAGCATCGGCTTCAAAATATCCGCCGCGTTGAGCGCCCCTTCCGCTTCGCCGGCCGCCGCCAAAATGTGGATTTCATCAATGAATAAAATAATCATTCTTCTCGCCGCGGCAATTTCATCGGTAATTTTTTTAAGGCGCTGTTCAAACTCGCCGCGATACTTGGTGCCGGCCAAAGTGCCGGCCAAATCCAAAGCCAAAACTCTCTTGGTAAATAAAACCGGCGGGACTTGCCTTTTAGCGATTGATAAGGCCAAACCTTCCACAATCGCGGTTTTGCCGATGCCGGCCCGGCCGATCAAAACCGGGTTGTTTTTGGTGCGCCGGGACAAAACCTGAATGACGCGGGAAATCTCTTCCGAGCGGCCGACCACCGGGTCAAGCTTGCCTTCTTTCGCCGCTTTGGTCAAATCGCGGCCATAGCGATTTAAAACCGGCATGGAAGCCGTGTTGCCGCCGCCACTGCCAGCCCGGCCGTAAAAAAAATACCACACCACCAAAAGCAGGGCTAAAAAAAGCCCGACAAATAAAAAATTAGTTAATATCTCCATTATTGTCACCTTTCTCCCGCCATAAAACGGGATTATGTTTATGCTTATATTATAACAAATTGCATTAAAATATACAATTATTTAGACCTCCCCTTTTATCCCCTCCTTAAAACAAGGAGGGGAAATTAGAGGGTTAGCCAACCACCACCCGACCGTCCCCCAAAATCTTTGCCAGCTCGGCCAAAAACCGCTCATTATTATCCACTCGAAAACTGGTTTTTATCCTTTGCCGATTGCCATCAGCCCGATTAACCCACAATTCCACCTGACAATTCCCCTGGTGCCGCAAAAAAACATCTTTCATTGCTTTGGCCGCTTCGTAGCCAAGCGGTTCGTCCAATTTGACGATCACTTGGCGCTCTTGATGATTAAAACTGCTGCCATTATTGCCGCGGCCGACAAAATTATTGAAAACTTCAGCGATGTTTTCCCGGCTTAAAATCGCGGCTTGGTCGCATAAAATCTTCACCTCGTCGTCCTTGTCGGAAATCTTGCCCGAACAGACGATAATATTGTCCACCTGCCACAGATAAATGTTTTTTTCCAAAATTTTAGGAAAGACTAGAATTTCCACTTCGCCAGCGCTATCTTCAATTTTGGCAAAAATCATAAAATCGCCTTTTTTCGTCTGAATTTTTTTTATCGCCGTGATCACTCCCGCCACCCGCACCTCGGCGCCGGTGGCGCAATTTTTCAAAATGGAACAGCTTACCACCTGGCCGCTTAAATGCTCCTCAAATTCTTTCATCGGATGCTCGGAGACATAAAGGCCGATAAACTGCTTTTCCCAATTTAATTTCTGCCTCTTATCAAGCTCATCCACTTTTTCCAATCTTAATTTCTTAAAGTCCGCCTCGGGCATCGCCATAAATAAATTATCTTGACCGTTCAAGGAATTCTTGTTTGATTCTTGGATAAAGCCCAGGAGCTTGTCCATATTTAAAAGGAGCTGATTTCTTTCGCCCAAGCTGTCCAAACAGCCGGACTTGATGAGCGCGTCCAAAGAGCGCTTGTTAAGGTCTTTGGTTTTGACGCGGCTAAGGAAGTCTTCCAAATCTTTGAAATGGCCGTTTTCTTTTCTCTCTTTAATAATGGTCCGGACGATATTTTCACCCAGCCCTTTAATCGCCAAAAGCCCGAAACGAACGCGCGGCTTCTCGGTCTTCAAACTTTCCGCCACCACCGTAAAAGTGGAATAGCTCTCATTAATATCCGGCGGCATGACTTCAATGCCCATTTGCCGGCATTCCTCCACCTCAATGGCGATGCGATCGGTATTGCCTTGGTCGGCGGTAAGGAGAGCCGCCATAAATTCGGCCGGATAATTGGCTTTAAGATAAGCGGTCTGGTAGCCAATGAGCGCGTAACAGGCGGCGTGCGAACGATTGAAGCCGTAAGCGGCGAAAGGCAGGATAAATTCCCAGATTTTTTTCGCCACTGGTTTGTCAATCCCGTTTTTGACCATGCCGTCAACCATTTTAGTTTCCTGTTCGTCCAAAAGTTTTTTGATTTTTTTACCGACCGCTTTTCTTAAAATGTCCGCTTCGCCGTAAGTGAAGCCGGCGAGGTCGCGGGCGATTTGTAAGAGTTGTTCCTGATAGACGGCGACGCCATGAGTCCGCTCCAAAATCGGCTGAAGCTTGGGGTGGAGATAGCTCGGCTTCTTGCGGCCGTGCTTACCGGCGATAAAATCGGGGATGTATTCCATCGGACCGGGACGATACAAGGCGACCATCGCGATGATGTCTTCCAGCTCGGTCGGCAAGAGTTGCCGCAAATATCTTTTCATGCCGGAAGATTCAAATTGGAAGACGCCGGTCGTCCGGCTTTGGCAAAAAAGCTTGAAAGTTTTTTTATCGTCAAGCGGAATCTCGTCAATATTTATTTTAAGGCCGTGGATTTTTTCAATGATTTCCAAAGTCTGCTCAATGATCGTCAAGTTGGCCAGTCCCAAAAAATCCATTTTTAACAGCCCCAGGTCTTCCACGGCGTGCATTTCGTATTGGATGACGATGGACTCTTCGCCTTGGCTGCCGAATTGGCGCGGACTGTAATTGTCCAAAGACTCGGGCGTGATGACCACGCCACAAGCGTGAGTGGAAGCATGTCTCACCACGCCTTCCAATCGCTTGGCGATCTGGATCAGTTTCTGGCCTTTTTCTTCGGCCAAAATTTCTTTGAATTCCGGCACGCTTTGCGTGGCCTCGTCCAAATTCATCTTCATTGGAATGAGCTTGGCGACGCGGTCGCAATAGTTGTAAGGGAGCCCCATCACCCGGCCGACGTCTCTGGTGGCGTTTCTCGCCGCCATCGTGCCAAAGGTGATGATTTGGGCGACGCGGTCTTGGCCGTATTTATCCGAGACATATCTAAGAACGTCATCGCGCCGCGTGTCGGCAAAATCGGTGTCAATATCAGGCATGGAAATGCGTTCGGGGTTCAAAAACCGCTCAAAAACCAAATCGTATTTAATCGGATCAATATTGGTGATGCCGGTAAGGTAAGAAACAATGGAGCCGGCGGCTGAACCGCGTCCCGGCCCGACGACAATGCTGTTATTTTTCGCCCAATTGATAAAATCTTGGACAATCAAAAAGTAGCCGGCGTAACCGGTCTTTTTAATCACCGAGATCTCATATTCCATCCGCTCCCTAATCGCCGGCGCCACTTGCCCGTCAAAACGCTTGATGATGCCTTCTTCGCAAAGCTGCCTTAAATAATCATCGGCCGTCATCTGTTCGGGCAGAGGAAAATTCGGCAAAATCGGCTGGCCGAGAGGCAATTCAAAATCGCAAAGCTCGGCGACTTTGAGCGTATTTTCCACCGCTTCAGGGTGGTCCTTAAAATCTTCCTTCATCTCTTCGGCCGAACGGAAAGACAAATCCACCCCCACATACGACATCCGGTCGGTCTCGGATAAGACTTTTTTAGTTTGAATGCACAGGAGCACGTCTTGGGCGAAGTCGTCGTCCTTGTTCGGATAATGGACATCGTTGGTGGCGACGACCGGCGCGCCGGTTTCTTTCGCCAGTTCAAAAATATGATGATTGACCAAAAGCTGATGCGACAGACTGGGATGATGCTGAACTTCCAAATAAAAATTTTCCTGGCCGAAAAGATTTTGATACCTAATAATCATCTCCCTGGCCGCGTTCAAGTTGCCGCCAATAATGTTATTGGCCAATTCGCCGACGAGGCAAGCCGTGGAACAGATCAGCCCCTCGTGATATTTTTCAAGCAATTCAAAATCAATTCTCGGCTTGTAATAAAATCCTGCCAAATGGGCGATGGTCGTGAGCTTTACTAAATTACGATAGCCGATTTCGTTTTTGGCGAGCAAAATCAGATGATACGGCCTCTCATCGATTTTCGGCCGCTTGTCCAAGTGGCCGTTTCTCGCCACATAGGCCTCCACGCCGATAATCGGCTTGATGCCTGCCTTTTTACAGGATTTATAAAATTCCACCGCGCCGTACATCACGCCATGGTCGGTCAAAGCCAAAGCCGGCATTTTCAAATCAGCCGCCTTTTTGACCAATTCGTCAATCTTGCCCAAGCCGTCAAGCAGGGAGTAATGGGAGTGGGTGTGGAGGTGGACGAACATGGCGGTAACTGGTAACTGGTAATTGGTAATTATTATAAAGCCAAAAACCTCTCCTGGAGAGGTCTGGATTCTCTGCTATATTTTATAATATTAAGGTTAAAAAAACAAATAATCCCGCAGTAGAATTTCGATTATCCGCCAGAGGCGGAAAAAAAATTTTCACTGCGGGATAAAAAAGCGGCGATGGCGAGAAGCCAAAGCCGCGACAAGACGGGCTACTTCTTTTTTCGATGGTAAACTCGGAAAAACCGAGAAATTACCGCCTTCCGGCCAAACCAGCCGAGTCTAATAGTCGCGTAGCCATCAGCCGAATTGAGCAATCTTCCAAGTTGCTCCAGAGTGAGACTTTTCAAAGAGATGTCCCGCCAATTCAAAGAGCAAGGCCCTCCTTTCTTGGGGTTCAAACTCGCGTCCCCGCAGTACATCCGTCTTAACTCGGAAAGAGCGGCGGCCAAATAACCGTCCCCCGCCGTCTGCTTCATCCGCCCGACAAACTCGACAATAGTCAATCCCTTCTCCCTTTGCTGGTCAAATGGCGCGGTCGCCGACTTCGGCCCGCTTTTCTTCTTGGCGAACATCTGGCCTCCTTTCCACCCAAAAAATATTAGGTCTTAATGCTTGCCAGATGTTTCCAGCTAAAATTAGTATAAAATTATTTCAAAGTCACCTGAACTTCCTCATCTTTGCCGGCGCGGAAAATTAGGAGATCCACTTTGTCGCCCGGCTTAAAGCCGCTCGTCGCCTCGGACAAACTGGTGAAATAACTCAATTCAACATCATTGACTTTTTTGATCACCTCGCCGTCTTTGATTAAGCCGAAAGCCGGCGCGCCTTTTGGCGGAGCGCCCAAAACCAGCGCGCCTTTTTCGCCTCTGCCAAACAGTCCGTCCGTGTGGGCCAAATCAATGTAATTTATCCCCAAAACCGGCCGGCTGATTTTTTGATTGCTTAAAACTTGATTGATTAAACCACTGAAGTAATCAGCCATTACCACCCGGCCGCCGTCCACGATGCCGACAATTTCCCCTTTCAAATTGGCCACGACCGCGCCATTTTCCAAACCACCCAAATCAATATCAAGAAAAAATTCTTTATTTAATTTATCCGACGATTGGATTAAATCCTGGCGGACTTTTACTTCATAGCCGATCCGTTTGATGTGCGCCAAAGATAATTCATCTCTTTTTGAGGCGACCAAAACCGTCTGACCGACCGACAAATTTTTAGAAGCGCCAATTTTTGCCACGGTGAGTCCGGAGGCGCCAGCCATTTTGCCAAAAACTATTCCCGTCGTCTTGTCTTCAATAAAACCGCCCGCTTGGTATTCCTTGTTCTGATAGCCAACCGCCGAATATTCGGCCGTGAGACTGGGAATCGCGCTTTTGGTCGTGATGAGCCAGCCGTCGGCGGTCAGAATAAACCCTTGACCCATTATCTCCGAAGGCAAATAAGCTTGATTTAGAGGATTATTAACATTTCTAACAGGATAAAGACTCACCAGGGCCGGCAAAATATTGTCTTCCATCTGTCTGATTTGCAAATCTTGTTCTATAATCACGCTTCTCGGCTGGTCAATGACAATTTGCCGGTCAATGTCAACGCCCAAAATATTGACTCGGCCAAGAAACGGCAAGTTGAGCCCCGAATTGCCGAAAAGAGAAAAGGCCAGGATACCCGAGAGAAAACCGAAAACAATCGGTAAAGCGATGATAATAATTATTTGGCTGCTTATTTTCTTCATTATTTTAATGTTAAATCCACACCGCTGTTGCCAGCACTAAAATCAAAACAATTAGAGCAAAAACTGAATATTTTAAAACTGTCAGCCGCATCAGTTTTTCCTGAAATTTTAAAGCGGACAAAGAACTGAAAAGGTAATAAGCGACCGCCATTATCAAAGATGAAACGAAAAAACTGACCGGCAGAATGAGGAGCGCCCACGACAGTTCCGCCAAAATCGCGGCAATGATCAGAGAATAAAGCAAATTTATCTTTTTGTCAATGTTTAAAACCAGAAAACGGTTGAAACAAAAGACAAAGGCGCCGATAAAACCGACTAAAATCAGCCACCACCAAGCCAGATTCAAAAAAATCTTGAAGTTGACTAAGACGACCATCATCAGAAAAAAAGCAGCCAGATTGACATAAGCGACAATGTTGGCGAAATCAATCAAGATGACTTTGTCCGTCCGATAAAAAAAATGGAAAATCGATTCCAAATAGATCAGATAGACCACCGACCAAAAAACGACAAAAAGATTGATGAGAAGACGACTGTCCAGAATGACGACATAAGCGAAGCCGACTAAGACAAAAATAATCGAATGGAGAAAAACTAAAAATACTTTCCGGTCTTTTACTTTCTTGTTTAAAAAAAAGAAAAAAATAAAATCGCCGACCAGAATCAGGATTAAAAAAACATGCCAATAGCCGCTGAAGACGAATAAAAATTTCAAAGATAAAAAATATAAAAGCGGCAAAACAAAAGGCAGGATTCGATTGAGTAAAAAAACCATGCGTAAAAAATATTAAAACTTCGCCAAAATACCTCTAATCACGCCGAGCTGCGGCGAGATTTTTTCCAAATCGCCTTTGTTGATATTTTTCTCGATTTCCGCCAAAGCCAAGGCGACGGCGAGGTGCGTGTCCTTTTGGTCAGCCGGCACCCGCAGCGCCAGGAATTTCGCCTCAACGCTTTTCGTTTCTTCTAAAAATCCGGGGCTTAACAAATTGCTTTCCTTTTCGGCTTGCGACAAGTAATCGCCGATAATTTTTGTAAAAGACGCCCGGTAATCGCTTTGAAGCTTTGCCAAATCAACCGCCACCGGCAATCTTTCCGGCTTGACGGAACTGTTCTGGTACCAAGTGAAGGCGAAAAACCCAACCACGGCAATTATGGCGACCGAAATTACCCCCAAGCCGATTTTTGAAGAAGTTTTTATCTCGGTAAACATTTATTTAAAATAAAAATAATAAGCAAAAAATTATGCCAACAAAAAGGACAAAAATCGTCGCGAAAGTGGAGACCAGCGACCAGACGATTTCCCGATTCTTTTTTTGGATGAAATAATAAACCGGCAAGCCGAAAACCAAGACGCCGGAAATTACCACGCTAATGACAAGTAAAGTCAGCATCGTGACAATGGCAAAAATCGTGTTGCCGGCCGCCGGAAATAAAGCGTTGGCGCTCATAATAAAATAACCGACTAAAAAAATGTAGCAGACTTCAATAATGCCGGTTAAAATTCCAGCGAGCATCACCTCGGACTTTTTTTCTTGTTTGATTTTGAAAAATGACATAATTATTTTTAATCCAATTTAAACGATTCCTTCATATCTATTTCCAGCCAATCATTTTGTTCGTCGTCCCACTTAAACGCTTTGAGCTGATGGGAAAATTCGCTGTCCGAATAAATATATTCCACCGCCGTCTGGGAGCCGATGCGGCGCGAACCGTGGGTCACTTTATCCACCACCATCGGCCGCGTGGTATATTCCAATTTCATCTTGCCTAAAGGGCCGGTGAATAAAACGATTTCTTTTTCGCCTGGACCTTCCCCTAAGGGTTCCACTTTAATCTCAACGTCCTTGAAAGTATCTTGAAGCTGGCCCTTGAGTTGTTGCCATTTGTCGGGTTGCATAAATTTATTATACCACTTTTTTAATTACTTTGTCCCACTCGAAAATTCACAGCCGCAATAATTCTGCCGATAAAATCCTTCTTGGCGGCTTAGCGCCGACGCTCGGTCAAATCCGCCACCCGCTTTCCAGTCGCCGGATAGAAATTCAACGCCTTTTTCTTTGGCGATTTCTTCGCCCAAGCGATTAATCAGTTCAGCGTCTTTATGCGGACTAATTGAAAGAGTGGAAGCGAAAAAATCAAAACCGCGCGATTTGGCGAATCTGGCCACCCGAGCGAGACGATAGCGGTAGCACTCTTCGCATCTTTTGCCTCTTTCCGGCTCACTCTCAAGGCCTTTAATAAAATTCAGCCAGTCGCTGTGATTGTAATCGTCTTCAAAAAATTCAAACCCTTCCCGCGTAAAAAACTTTTTTGCTTCATCTCGCCTTCTCTGATATTCTTCCTCCGGCCAGATATTGGAATTTTGATAATATATCGCCACCTCGAAGCCAGTCGGCCTAACGGCCGAGGCTTCGCATCCCGCCCTTCTTCCAGAAAGGCGGGATAAATCGGTCTCGTCAAAATACGCGCCGCGGATTTTGACGGCTTGCGATTTAAAATCGCGCGACAGCTCGCGCGCCAAAAATCCGCTGCAAGGAGCGCAGCAAGAATGGAGTAACAACTTCGGCATGTGAATCTTTATTCCTTAACTCCCCCCTCCTTATTTTAAGGAGGGGGCGAGGGGGTGGTCTTGAATAAAATTTATTTTAAGACCCCTCCCCAACCCTCCCCTTAATACAAGGGGAGGGGGAATTGGGGAATTAATGAATTTATTCCACTTTAAACACCAAGTCACCCTCTTTGACCGGCTGGTCCACTTTGAGACCAGCGGCTTCGCCCGGCTTAGCCGTGGTGACCTCCTGGTGTTCCACTTGCATGGAAGTGACTACCTGTTCAAATTCCTTGTCGCCGTGACCCTTGATTTTGATGGTGTCACCGACGCTAAGCTCGCCCTTGTCAAGCTCGATCACGCCCACGCCAATTTTGCCGAAGTAGTGAGTGATTTTGCCGATTTGTGTTTCTGGCATAAAATTTCGTCATTTTTATTTATTATTTTTTAATTGTTTTCACATACGAATCCGCCTCCGCTAAAATCTCTTTCAAATTCTTAAAACGCAGATATTTGCCGGCGGTTTTCGCGTCCATCCAGCCGTAGCCATTGTGCTCATGAGAAATTTTTACTTCCTGCCCTTCCGGCAACTTGGCCAGATAAATGATAAAATCCTTCTTAATCAATTCTTTTTTGCCTTCCCGGCCTTCATTGAAAAAGAATTGCGTCTGCTGGCGCCAGCCATCAATGATTTCTATCTTATCAATTCCCGTCTCTTCTTTCAACTCCCGAGAGGCCGCCTCCATTTCGCTCTCGCCCTCGTCCACCTTACCTTTGGGAAAATTCCAATAACTGCCCCGATGATATAAAACGAGGTACTGCAAGCCATCTCGCGGATTTTGGCGGAAGACGATTATTCCAGCTGATTTTTCACGGATCATAAAAATTATTATAATTCAAAATAATCTTCAAGCGGTTTAATTATCTTCTCTTCCATCTTAGCTACCAACGCTCTACGAATTATCTCGGATGATTTCTCGGTGAAATTCAAATCAATAATTTTAATTTCGCCGGTCGGTTCGCCTTGCTCGTCTATTTCAATCATTATATTATCGCTATCAAAACAATGCCACAAAAAAGCATATTTTTCATTAAATGATCTTAATTTTTCTATAAACTTTTTAACCTTTCCTTTTAATTTTTCCCAATTTTTACAATCGCCACCTCTGGGGCCTCTCTCCATTAATTTTCCAAAAGTGATTCCATTTATTCTCTCTTCCACCATTACGCCAGCACATTCTTTTCTAAAAGCAGAGCTATCACGTAGCACCTCTCCAAGCCGGCCAAAAACTCTATCCATTCCTTGCCTTTTTGTGGGAACATCATGTTTGTAGTATCGTTTCTGCAAACGACGATCTAATTGGATTTTTATAAAAGCAGATAAGCTGTACAAAGATATGCCGCCACCTGAAACTCTTTCCCATTCCTTGTCATAAACTGATTTTAATTCTTCCGGAAAAATAAATGCCGTTTGGGCAATAAATTCATCGCCAAAGTTTTCACGCAGACGTTTAGCTTCAAAACTATGGCGCGCCAACATCCTAACCGCCTGCTCCTGATTGAATAAATAATTCAATTTTAATACCTTTAAAACTTCGTCTTGGTTGATTTCAAAAGTGTCATAAAAGGCGCCACTACCGATAACTTCCGGATTTATACCATAAGATTCCATTATCTTCTCTATTTCATCATCGGATAAGTCATCATTTAAAACTTCTACCAACGACCTGATCTTATTGATTGTCTCTGATGCTAATTGTCTAATCTCATTGGTGTTCTGCTCCAACTGTTCCCGAATATGCGCATCTTTTCTGACCGATTCTATCTGCTCTTCAGTCAAGCCAATCGCACGCGCTTTTGATTCTACTAATTCTAATTCTTTCCGGCCAGCATCAATAGTTAATTCGGCTTCTTTTTGAACATCCAAACATGAACTCAATAATTCATCCGTTCCTTCTTCCGATTCAATTTTTTCTTTTCCGGCGTCTGGTTGCGGCTCCAAAAAATCACTTTTTCT
>JBBTQN010000027.1:0-11124 GCA_038065695.1 Patescibacteria group bacterium
TGGGCATGCCAGGATTCGAACCCGGGACCATTTGATTATAAGTCAAACGCTCTACCGCTGAGCTACATGCCCGTTTTTTATTTAGTAACGATTACTTATTACTTTTAAACCCATGAAAATTTTTTCTGCCAGAGGTGTATTATTTATCCTCACATTGCAAGTTCCGTGGCCAAAACTTCCTTTATGATTTATTCTTTCGCTGGAGGTTTTTTTAATGTATGGACGAGTGAATTGCGAGAGTGGAATCTTTAATGTTTCTGACCAGAATACCATTTCTTTGTCGATATTCATATCGTTATATAAATGCAGTCCGATCTTTGTTTTGTTTTTTGGAATTTTCAATCCTTCATAGAGCCATCGCATAAAAAATTTAATAACGGATGGATCTGAATTTGAAACGGAAAGCCCATCTTGTTTACATTTTGTTCCCTCTCCCCAATAAAGAAACAAACCGGCAATAAAAAATTCTCGTTTACTTAGGGGGAGTATTGATTTCTTTTGAATTTTATAGATCTGCTCAAGTCGAGCATCTCTTTTTTTCTTCATTGAGTTCCGAAATTTTTCTATTCTTCCTTCATTACAATCTCTTAATTCTCTAATGCGCTCTTTTGATAGGGGATAATCCCTTAGCCAATAGCTTAAGGTGCTTTTACTTATTCCTAAAATTTTTTTTATTTCACTATAGCTTTTTTCTTGTTTCCTTAAAATCAAAGCCCTTTGGCGGTCTTTTAAGCGAGCCATAATTGAACCATTAAACCGTTTTAATAAGCACGGGTTATTAGTTCATTTTAGCAGAAGTATTGTCAAAAAACAAGGATTACACTTTCAATTTATCTTTCACCTCTTCCATCACCATCCGCTCCGCTTCGGCGAGTGAGGCGGGAAGGGAAAATCTGGCGAGGTCGCTGTTTCCCTCGGGCTGGAATTTTTTTACCAGATAGAGCGAATCAAGATTTTCGGCGGAGTAAACAATCCCCTCAACGGCTTTTTCTTCGCCGCCGATTTTTTCACAGAAGATTATCGCCACTTTGGTTTTAGGAAGAGAAGTAATCAATTCATCAATAACAGCAGTCACTTCGGCGGGGCTGGAAGCGGTTTCAACAAAATCTTGGCTCGCGACCGATGACCATACGAGCTTGCCATCCAAGTCGCTGTTTAGCCGCGAGAGAATCCGTCCCCATAATCTCAAAGTGGACAAGAATCTGTTTTGATAAAGATGTTTGATAATTTCTTCTCTTTTCGCGCCGGCCAAAATAAGCAAACTTGCTTCATTTAAAGTTTGGGGCGTCACCTCCGGCGTTTTGAAATTTTTGGTGGCCAAGATGATGCCCGAAAGAAGCGAAGTGGCGATGTTTTCATCCATCAGCCCCTCATCATATTCTTTTATCAGCCGATAGACAATCTCGGCGGTTGAGGCGCTGGCCAAATCCACTAGATTGACATTGCCGAAACGCTCGTTGCGGCTGTCGTGGTCAAGATTTACTTTCGGCGTGGCATAAAAAAATCCGCCGTGCTTCTCGTATATTTCGCCCAGTGATTCCAAGTCCGGCGAATTGACGATAAAAATCAAGTCATATTTAAAGCCACCCGATTTAGCCGAGATATTCTCCGGCTGGAGCTGTCCAACTTCCGGAGTCAGATATATTCGCAACTGGTCTTCACCCTTTTCATAATAAAATTCGCCAATCGGCGTTTTGGCCGTTTCAACCGTAATGACGAATTTTTCCAAGTTGCCCAGCTGACTTTTGACCTTTTCAAGCGGCAGGAAGGAAAGCTCGGCTGACGGTTTGAAACCGCTACAGACCACCTCCGTTGATTTGCCGATTTTTTTAAAGAATTCAGCCAAAGCCAAAGCGCTGGCCAGGTCGTCGCCCGCCCATTCACTTTTAAAAGCAATCAGAATTGATTGGCTTTTTTTAATCAGTTCAAAAATTTGCTGGGTCGCGGTAAGCGCCATACTCTTTGCGAGATAATTAGCTGTCCCAATTTTAACTTAATGATTTATCATATCCGATTGATGGAGGGATGTCAATAATTGCCAAAAAGCTGATAATATTGTATTATTTTAATATGAAAAAAGTTGATTTGCCGAAAACTTACGACGCCAAAAAAGTGGAAGACGGGATTTACCGCCAGTGGGAGGAGTCCGGTTTTTTTAATCCCGATAATTTGCCCGGCGACCGGAAGGAATCATTTGCAATCTCCATGCCGCCGCCCAATGCGACTGGCATCCTCCATACCGGCCATGTTACGATGCTGGCGATTGAGGATTTGATGATTAGATACAATCGGATGAAAGGCAAAAAAACGCTCTGGCTGCCCGGCACCGACCACGCGGCCATTGCCACTCAAACTAAAGTGGAAAAACTTTTAGCCAAAGAGAAATTAAGCCGCCAAAAGTTGGGGCGGGAAAAATTTTTGCGGCGAGTGGATCAATTCGTGGCTGATTCGCGCGACATAATCAGGAAGCAGACCAAAAGAATGGGTTCGTCCTGCGATTGGTCGCGGGAAAGATTCACGCTGGACGAGGGGCTGACGCGGGCAGTCAAAGAAGCGTTTGTTCGAATGTACGACGATGGCTTGATTTATCGCGGCCACCGCATTGTCAATTGGTGCCCGAGATGCCAATCCACCCTGGCCGACGATGAAGTGAAATACAAAAATCAAAAAGCCAAGTTGTATTATTTTAAATACGGCCTGTTTGAAGTGGCGACCACCCGTCCCGAGACCAAAATCGGCGATACCGCTTTGGCCGTCAACCCAAAAGACAAAAGATATAAAAAATATATCGGCCAAAAGTTGGATGTTGATTTTGGCAAGGTCAAAGTCCAGGTCAAAGTCATCGGCGACGAAGCCGTTGATCCGGAATTCGGCACCGGCGTGGTCGGTGTGACTCCGGCTCACAGCCAGGTTGACTACCAAATGGCGGAAAAAAATAAATTGCTCGTCATTCAAGTGATTGGTCAAGACGGCAAGATGACGGAAAATGCCGGACCTTACGCCGGTATGAGCGTGGAAAAATGCCGCGAAGCATTTTTAAATGATTTGAAGTCCGCCGGTTTGTTTATTAAAGAAGAAGAAATAGATAATAATTTATCCGTCTGTTATCGCTGTGATACGCCGGTTGAACCCCTGACTTCCGACCAGTGGTTTGTGGCCGTGGACAAGCCGTTCAAATTGAAAGACAAATCTAAGCTCGGCTGGAAAAAGGACACGGCGACCCTCAAAGAACTTGCCATTCATGTCGTTAAATCAGGAAAAATAAAAATTATTCCCGAAAGATTTGAAAAAGTTTATTTCCATTGGCTGGAAAATCTCCACGACTGGTGTATTTCTCGCCAGATTTGGTACGGTCATCGGATTCCGGTGTGGCAACGTTCACAAAAACACAAAAACACAAAAACACAAAAACAGGAAATTTACGTGGGAGTTAATAATCCAGATGGTGAAGGATGGATACAGGATGAAGACACTTTGGATACTTGGTTCTCTTCCGGACTCTGGACTTTTTCCACGCTCGGCTGGCCCGCCTCCGCTAAAGCTTCGGCGGGCGAAGCCAATGATTTAAAACTTTATCATCCCACTAGTGTGATGGAAACCGGCTATGATATTTTATTTTTCTGGGTGGCGAGGATGATTATTATGACGGCCTACTGCCTCAATAATATTCCTTTTAAAGTCGTCTATCTGCACGGTATGGTCAGGACCGACGAAGGCGCCAAAATGAGTAAGTCGCTTGATAACGCTCTTGACCCATTAAAAGTGATTGAAAAATACGGCACCGACGCCTTGCGTCTCTCCATGATACTCGGCGTCACTCCAGGCAATGATTTTAAATTGTATGATGAAAAAATCGCCGGCTACCGGAACTTCGTCAATAAGCTTTGGAATATTTCCCGTTTTGTGATTCAAGAAGTGGGGGACTTAAAATTAATAAAAGGAAAACCCGCCGTCAAAACTCTGGCCGACGAGTGGATTTTGAACCGGCTTGATAAAACCGCCAGTGAAGTGAGTAAAAATTTAGATGAGTTCCAATTTTCTTTGGCCGGCGAAACCTTAGAGCAGTTTACTTGGAATGATTTTGCTGATTGGTATCTTGAAATCGCCAAAATTGAAAAAAACAAAGACGAAATTTTGCTTTATGTCTTGCAGAATATTTTAAAAATGTGGCATCCGTTCTGTCCGTTCGTGACCGAAGAGATTTGGAGCCACTTCAATAGTGATAAATTGTTGATGATAGAGGAATGGCCTAAAACTGTCATTGCGAGGAGCAAAGCGACGAAGCAATCCCATGTTGCTGATTTCGAATTCATCCAATCCATTATTACCGCCATCCGCAATTTGCGCGGCGAGAACAAAGTTGAACCGGCCAAATTAGTCAAGGCCACAGTTGTTTCCAAAAATAAAAAAGACCTGATTGAATCTCAAACGGAAATTATCAAAAAATTGGCGCGTCTGGAAGAATTGAATGTAGAGACGGGGCATGCCCCGTCTCCGCAGGACGCCAACATTATCTCCGCCATCATCACCGGCGCCGAGATTTATCTTGATTTGTCTGGTATAATTGATGTAGAAGCCGAGAAGAAACGAGTGGCAAAAGAAATCGCCGAAACTGAAAATTATATTAAGACCATTGAAGCCAAATTGGCCAACAAAGAATTTGTTGAAAACGCGCCCAAAGCCATCGTGGATAAAGAAAAGGAAAAATTGGCCGGGCAGAAGGAGAAATTGGAGAAGTTAAAAAATAATTTATGAAAATTATCACCAATGAAAAATTAATCGACGAGATTTTGACTCGTGGCGTGGAGAACATTTATCCGGACAAGGCATCACTCAAAAAACTCTTGATGAGTAGTAAAAGAATCCGGCTGTATTGCGGCTATGATCCGAATTCGCCGACCCTTCACATTGGCCATGGCATTACCATCCGGAAACTCGCCAAATTTTTGACACTCGGCCACGAGGTGATCTTTTTGTTTGGTGATTTTACCGGCCAGATCGGCGACCCGGACAAATTGAGCGCGAGAAGGCAAATTACTCACGCCGAAGTTTTGAAAAATCTGAAAGGTTGGAAAAAACAAATCAAAAATATTATTGACACCAATAAAGTTGTCTTTAAATTCAATTCTAAGTGGCTCGGCAAGTTGACGCTCAAGGATATGATCTCTGCCGCCACTCATTTTACCGGCCAGCAGATGATGGATAGGGATATGTTTCAGGAACGAATCAAAGCCGGCCGTCCTATATATCTCCACGAATTCTTTTATCCTTTGATGCAGGCGTATGACAGCGTGGTGATGGATGTGGATTTGGAAATCGGCGGGAACGATCAAATGTTCAATATGCTCGCCGGCCGGACTTTGATGAAAAAAATGAAGAATAAAGAAAAATTCGTCCTGACCACCAAGCTTTTGGCAGACCCGACCGGCAAAAAAATGGGAAAGAGCGAAGGCAACATGATTACTCTCGTTGATTCTCCCGAAAATATGTATGGCAAGGTGATGAGCTGGCCGGATGAGATGATTATTCCCGCTTTTGAGATTTTGACCGATGCTGATTTTAAGCAAAAAGAAAAAGAATTAAAGTCCGGCAAGAATCCGCGCGACCTCAAGATGGAATTAGCCCATGAAGTAGTCAAAGTTTATCTGGGAGAGCCGGTGGCGCGTCACGCGGAAATGGAATTTAAAAGAGTTTTCCAAAAAAAAGAAAAGCCGATAGATATTCCGGAAGTGGCAATAAAGGATAAAGATGGCAAAATCGGTGTCTTGGATTTATTCGTCAAAGCCGGCCTCGCCAAATCTAACAGCGAAGTCCGCCGGCTTATCAAAGAAGGCGCGATAATTATTGACGATAAAAAAATCACCAATGAAAACTTGGCATTGGTGATTCCGGCCGAAGGGTTGTTGCTCCAGAGAGGAAAGAAATTGTTTAAGCGAGCGGTGAAGAAATAGAAAGTAGAGACGCATTGCGGCGTCTCTATGAATAAAACATAAAAAGCACATTAAAAACAAAAAGGAGGATAGAGGTATGAAAAAGGAAAAATCTAAACCGGATATTTTTGAAACATCATGGGAAGACATAAAAGCAATGCCGACGGAAAGTGATTATCTCAAAGGACGCGGCAGGCCTTTACTTATGACCAAGGCGGCAAGGCTATATCTCATAAAGCATCTTGGGCACGATGTGCAAGTGTCATCGCCGGAGAAAAGAATAACATTACGTGATGCTAGGGAATTTGTGAAGTGGTACAGAGAAATATATTTACCCTCCATTGAAATGGAAAAACCAACTGATGATTTGTCAGATTTGCCGGCTGATTTACCTGAAGATTTAAGGGCGTTGGCCGCTATAGATCCATTTGTCAAGCGGGGACTCGCAAGCCCCTTCATACCCAAGAATGTCCATGATTTCCTTAAAAGGGAATTAAGGAAACTTAGATTAGGCATAAATGCAGTCCATTTTTCTGGACCCGTGGATATGGGAGCCGCTGTCCAAGCCATCAATGATTTACGCGCTAGGCGCGGTTGGAGGCCGGTAAAAGCATAGATTCTTGTAGTTTGTAACAAATAGCCGAGGTTTATTGTGCCTCGGCTTTTTATTTTATTTTCAACTTCTCTTTCAAATCATTCAGCCGCAGATAAAATCCTTTACTATGGATTGAGCGTAATTTCAATTTATAAGTGTCATAGTGGTGAAGCCATTCGTGGAGCAGGGTATCGGTAAAGGTTTTGGCGGCGAGCGTTTGTCCGCGCACGGCCGTCCGGTTGGCAATACTGATAAATTTTGTTTTTGGGTGGTAGACGCCGTATTTTTTTATTACCACTTTGCCGTCGCGTTTGCGGTGGTATTGATTGGCATCGGAAATTTTTAATTTTATAATGTCTATTTTGGCCGCGTCGCAAAGCTCATCCAAGAGCGCTTCGCCCAATTGTTGTCGCGCGGAAACAGTCGCCTTATCTCTACTGAGCGCATTTGCCAAATCAATCGCTTCTTGGGAAATCGGAATTTTTATCGTGGTGATTTTATTGCTCCGGTTGTAATTTGATTGGGAAAATAACATGGGAGGAAAATTTAAAAAGCAGTTAATTCTAAGTGAGCTTCATAACCCCTCTTAATCTCCCCTTAGAAAAGGGGAGAAATTCTTTTTTTAAATATTTTTTTCTTTTTTTCTCCGGCAATTTTTCAATCGCGTAGCGGAGCATGGTTCGCGGCATTCTGGCCGCATTTTTATCTAAGAAATTCAGCAGAATTTTTTTATCTCGTTTTCCGACCTCGCGAAGCATCCAGCCAACGGCTTTGTGAATCAGGTCGTGAGAATCGCCCAAAAGCATCCCGGCGATTTTAATCGTGTCAGCAAATTGGCTGCGCTTGATAAAAGCGTAAGTGGCGACCATGGCGATCCGTCTTTCCCAAAGATTTTTTGATTTGGCCAGTTGACGCAGCATCTTTCGGTCTTTGTCTAAGAAATAATCGCCGACGATGTTAGGCGCGGACAAATCCACCAGATCCCAATTATTTATATTTTTGGTATTTTTGAGATAAAAATTAACAATTTTTTTTGGTGATTGAGGATAAATATCTACTAAAATTAAAAGCGCGGTCAAACGATACTCGTGAATTTCGCTGTCTAACAATTTTTGTAAATCATTTATAGACGACTCGGAATATTTTTTGGCGATTTTTCTCTGCTCGGGCACGATGACGCCTAAGAATTTATCCCCCTCGCCGTATTCGCCCTTGCCGGTTTTAAAAAATCGTTTTAAAACAGCCGCCTTTTTTGGGTCGGCTGATTTTTTTAGTTCTTTAATGATGTTTTTAATCATTAATTTCCTCCCTTTTTTCATTAATGAAACTCACGGCGCCTTCCAAAAATTCCACCAACGCCTTGAATGGCGTCTCAATGATAAAATCCAAAATGTAGAGGAAGATATTAATGCGGGAAAAATTAGTGGAGAAAAATCGGCCGACGCGAATGACGGGGAGGGAAACAAAATCAACAATGAAGTTGGCGAGATTGTCTTTTCTCGGAATGACGGAAAATTGTTTGGCGATATTGCGCAACCGGAAGCCGAAAAAACTGACAATCGTCAGGAAGAAGATAAATAGAACGCCGGAAATCAGGTTGAAGTGAAGATTTTTAAGTATCGCCAGGATGATGCCGAAAGAGACCGCGAACATCACGAGATAAATTGCATTGAAGACGAAAAAGCTGGTTGACCCTCGTTTCATCAGCCCTTTCGGTTTGAAGACCAATTTTCTTTCTTCGCCGTAGACGATTTTTTTAATTTCATTGATAATTATTTGGGTATTTTTCGCGCCCGGCACGCGGATCGTCATCGCGATGATAAACATCAGGACCGGATGGAATATGACATTAATGGTGAGCGCTTGCCAATTGACGACGCCAATGAAAATATAATCATACGGCAATTCCAAAATGAAAGCCAAGATGGTTTTTGTAAAGAGAATATAGATGATCACCCGGAAAATCGTGCCGACTAATTTTGAACGCACCTTTTGGTAATTCTCTTGGGCGACCGCTTTGATTTTTTCCGCCAAAATCTCCGGTTGAGTGAAAATTTCTTCTAATTTTTCTTTATTCTTGTCCAGCATCTCCCTTAGAACATTGAAGAAAACCGATTGCGGCCGAATCGCCCGGCTTAGTTGGAAACCCAAGGGATGAGCGATGTTTTTTTCAATCTTATTTCTGACATTTGAGAAATTCTGGCAGAAATTTTCTATTTCAGTGGGCTCGTTTTTCGTCCAGTTGGGGAGATAGAGCTTCAAGAGGGCAAAACGCAGAGTGGTGGAGTCGGCTTTGAGGAGGGTCCGGAGCACCGCGAGATAGATTTGGAGGTTTTTTTCCTTCTCGTTTAAGTGGTTTTTAGTGAAGTGAAGATTATCCACGAGGTGAGAGTACATCAAATTGGCGACTGCCATCTCTTTTTCGATCGGGTTGAGCTGGTCATTGATTTCGCAGGCCGCGATGCCGACGATCCACTTGCTTAATTTTTGGCTGTTTGGCAGTTTTGACAGGATGGTCAGGTATTTTCCGATCGTTTTGCTTAATTCGTCAATAATCGTTTCCGGCAGAGCGTCATTTGGCAGATATCGCGCTCGGATAAATTCGTGAATAATCGCGGTGCTGATTTTTACCGGGTCTTTTTCCATCAAGAACAGAATTTGTCGGCGCAAAATCCGTTCCACCGAGTTGCGGCGAATGAGGTGTTCTTCGTTGTATTCAATCGCGTTTCTGATTTTTTCATAAAAAAAGCCAAGCTTGGAAACAAGCTGGCTCAATTTGATTTTGGCCACGTCTTCGGGTATTGGTTTGGCGCTCTCGTGGCGATAGACATCAATCAGCCACGCGATTTCGTTGGTGATTTTAGGCATATTTCAAGTGCCTTCATTATAGCATTAGAAAAGCGACTTGAAAAGCCGTCAAAATTTAAGCGGTTTCTTCTTTTTCTCCTCTTTTGCGTTTTGGAAATTCAATGATTTTTTCTTCTCTTTGAAACGCTTCGTCGGGCATCTCTCTAATCGCCATGATTCTTTCCGAGTCGCCTTCTTGAAGCGCTTTCGCTATCATCGCGTCTCTTCTTTTTTGGATTTTTAGTTTTTCTTCGGCATCCTCGGGACGATCATTGCCGACGATTTCCTCCCCTTCAGGGGTGATAATTTTTGGTTTTTCGGGATTAGACATATGATTGGGTGCCTAACCAGAATTGAACTGGTCCCACGACTGCCACAGAGTCGTGTGCGAACCACTACACCATAGGCACCATGCGCGATTAATTTCTAATTTTATAATTTTTAATTTTTAAACGATGGTTTAATTTTAAAATTATTTTGCCCCCACCAGGAATCGAACCTGGATCGCGGGTTCCGGAAACCCGTGTTTTATCCATTAAACTATAGGGACGGGTTCTGTTGGCGTCCCCGAGAGGAATCGAACCCCTATGTCCAGCTTAGAAGGCTAGCGCTCTATCCGTTGAGCTACGGGGACAAGTTAGGAAATTAAGATAAAAATTCAATTTCTATCATATCATTAAAAGACAAAAAAGTCAATTGATTTTTACTCATAATTTTGTTATCCTTACGAAGGTAATAATCATCATATGATTGAATCAATTGAAAAGCGCCGGGCGGTGCGCGAATATCTGGCCCAAGAAATTCCGGAAGAAAAAATGAAGGAAATTATTTTGGCGGCGATTTACGCGCCATCAGCCAACGCGATTTATCCTTGGGAACTGGTAGTGGTGAAGCGGCTGGAGACAAAAGATTTACTGTCGAAAGTAACCCCTTGGTCCACGCACATCAAAGACGCGGCGGTAGTCATCGCGGTCGTCGGTCACGAAGCCGAGAGCCGCGACTGGGTGGAGGATTGTTCCATTGTCGCCGAGCATCTCTGGCTGGAAACTATCAACCAGGGATTTTCCAGCTGTTGGGTGCAAATCAGAGGCAATGACAACGCCGAGAGAGAAGTTAGAAATATTTTAGGTATTCCTGACGAACTCCGGGTGTTGTGCCTGATGCCCATCGGCGTTCCCGCTAAATCAATTGAAGAACACAGCGAAGAAGAGTTTGATAAAAGCAAGGTAAAGAATGAGAAATATAAATAAGATCCAAGACCCTCTTAAACGAAGAGGAAAATAAAAATCCATGGGATCGCCACGGTCGTCCAGCCCCGCATTTGCGGGGCAGGACTCTCTCGCGATGACATCCAATCAAAAAATCCCCCTCGCGGGGGATTTTTTTATCGATTAATATCGATTTCCTTTCTTTTCTTGATAGCAAGTTCGGCAAAAGATTGGCTGTTCGCCATTCGGCATGAATGGCAATTCAGTAATCTCCGTCCCACAACCGGAGCAAGTCCAATTGCCTTGGAATGTCTGGCGAGGGCCAAAATTGTTTTGCCTTCTCGGCCGGTCGTTTCTCCTTTGGCGATGACAATC
The DNA here is from genome assembly GCA_038065695.1 of Patescibacteria group bacterium. Lineage (GTDB taxonomy): Bacteria > Patescibacteriota > Patescibacteriia > 2-01-FULL-39-33 > 2-01-FULL-39-33 > JBBTQN01. The sequence goes on from JBBTQN010000027.1 coordinate 10,956, forward strand.
GCGGCAGAAGATCGGCTTGGAGCCGTCCGGTTCGAAAGGCAGTTCGGTAATTGCGGCGCCGCAACTGGAGCAAGTCCAATTGCCTTGAAAGGTTTGGCGCGGACCGAACGAATCGTCGTTTCTCATTTTTAATGACCTTTTCGCTTTGCTGAACCTAACTATCAAAAAT
>JBBTQN010000027.1:11224-43529 GCA_038065695.1 Patescibacteria group bacterium
ATTGAAAGATTAAGTTAACAAAACCTTAATAATAAGTGTTTTTATTATACTCCTTTTTAGGGAAATGTCAATAGGTATTGACAAGATAATGATTATATGATATAATTATAGGTAGCACCTAATAGCTAAAAGGAGGATTGGAAAGTGGGAAAAGCGCCGGTTCATATCAGTGAAATACTACCCGAGGCGATAGCGGGTCTTTGCGGTGGCGAGTTTTTCATTTGGCGTCTATCAACGCTCTTAGCGGCAAGAAAGGAGGAAGAAATTGAAGCGGAAAGAAAAGCCAAGAAACAAATACCGGATATTCAACAAGTCTGATGGGTCTCTGGCATTTTCTGGACGAGTGAGCGCTTACAGCGACGATCAAGCGGTTGGGTTCTTTGTAAAACGGATTGTCAGAGAACGATATCGCTTTGATGAATTTGTTGCTGTTTTAGCGGAAGTCGCGACGCCGATAGAACCGCGGAAGAAGCGGCAGAAAAAGTCGCGATTTTCACCCCCGGTCGTCCAACCCATCAGCACCGTCTGTTCTTGCGGGTATGATGACCCGCTTCGGGCAACGGTGTGCCCAAACTGCGAGGAAATAGTCCCTCGCCAATTGGAAATCGTTTTTGAGGGTGTTGTTTGCTAAGCCGCAAACAACACCTTTTTCTTTTGTTTAAAAATTTTGCTATTATTAAACCATGATCAAAGAAAACCGAAAAACTATTTTTCAGCAAGCGATTAAAACCAGCGACTTGGTAAAAATCGGCGTGCTTTTAATTTTTTCAATTATCTGCTGGGTTTGGGTCTATTTTGAATATCAAAAGCCGATTGAAATCAATTTTAATGGTTCGGCGGAGACGGGAAGCTCGATTCCTAATTAGAACAACAATCGCTGACCGAGCGGTTGTTTTTTTATTACTGGTTACCAGTTACCAGTTACTAGTTACCAGTTACCGTCGTCCTGTTGACTTTTTTTGTCCGTTAAGCTAAGATAACAGCGTTAATTATTAAGGCGGTTTCTCGGCTGACAAAAGTGAGGCGGCTGGGAGACGCGCGTCCAGGAAGGTAATCAAATGATCGACAAAAAAAAGAAGCAGCAAATCATCAAAAAATTTGCCACTCACGAAAATGATACCGGCTCATCGGAGGTGCAGATCGCGCTCCTGACTGAAGAAATCAAAAATTTGACCGACCACCTAAAGCTTCACAAGAAGGATTTTTCTTCTCGTCGCGGGCTACTCCGCAAGGTGGCGGAAAGGCGCAAACTGCTCCGCTATTTGGAGCGGGAAAATCTGGAAAGCTTCAACGAGCTGGTGCAAAAATTAAAACTCAAAGTATTTAAGAAGGAAGAACCGGAAAAGATCTTGGCGGCAGAATTGGGTGAGACGGAAGGACTGGTTGAAAGCGGTGTTGTCGAAACAACCGGCGAGGAGGTTTAAATCAACCCCTCGCTTTTAGTTATCTAAAAAATCACTAATTAATCAGGAATTGGTCACGGGCTTTATTTGAAGTCAATCGGCAATCTGACTCTTAAAAAAACAGGCCGCCGGCTGCGTTCAAATAAATTTGCCTTTTGCCGATTCCAAAAGAAAGGAAAACTATGTTAAAAGAAAAAAAGTTTGAGACCGAGTTTGCCGGCCGCAAGCTCTCGGTGGAAACCGGCAAAATGGCCAAACAGGCGAATGCCTCCTGCCTCGTCAGATACGGCGACACGGTAATTTTGGCGACGGCGGTGATGAGTAAAGACGCGAGAGAAGGAATTGATTTTTTTCCGCTCACCGTGGAAATGCAGGAAAAAATGTACGCCGCCGGCAAGATCAAAGGCTCGCGTTTCGTCAAACGCGACGGCCGGCCGACGGACAACGCGGTTTTGGACGCGCGGATGATTGATCGCGGCATCCGGCCGCTCTTTGACCAGGAATTGAGAAACGAAGTCCAAGTTGCGACCATCACCCTGTCTTATGATGAAGAGAACGTGGCTGATGTCTTGGCGATTACCGCCGCCTCAATCGCGCTTCATCTCTCTGATATTCCGTGGGACGGGCCTTTGGCCGGCATTTCCGTCGGCCGGGTGAACGGCAAATTAATTCTCAATCCGACCGAAAGCCAGCTTTTGGAGTCGGATTTTAAATTGGTTTTTTCCGTCACGGACGGAAAAGTGCTGATGATTGACGCCGAGGCCAAGGAAATTTCCGAGGCGGAAATCCTTGAGGCCTTGCGTTTTGGCGCTGATGGCGCCAAGCCGCTTTTGGAATTCATTGAATCGATCCGGAAGGAAGCGGGATTAGAAAAGAAAAATAAAGAAGAGATTTTAAAACTTATTGACGAAAACAAGGAGACGACGGTTCAAGAGAGAAAAGCGGCTTTTGAAGAGGCCAAGAAGTTTTTCGCGCCGCAAGTCGGCAAATATCTTTTTGGCAAATCATCCGGCACCAAGCGCGAGCGGAAAGAAATCGCCAAAGAGCTTTTAGATCAATTCGTGAAAAAACTAAAAGAAGAAGGCAAACACGAAGAAGTCATTGAATACGTCAAAGATAATTTTGAATTTTACTTGGAAGCCGAAGCGAGCCGGGCGATTTTGGAGCGCGACGAGAGGATTGACGGCCGCCGGCTCAATGAAATTAGGCCGCTTTCAATTGAGATCGGATTTTTGCCTCGCACTCACGGCAGCGCGCTGTTTTCTCGCGGCGAGACGCAGGTGCTCTCCGTCGTCACTTTAGGCGCGCCGGGCGACGCCCAAACTCTTGATGAGATGACTGAATCCGAAACCAAGAAATCTTACATCCATTATTACAACGCGCCGTCCTATTGCTACGGCGAGACTGGGCCTTTTAGAAGCGCGGGTCGGCGAGAAATCGGCCATGGCGCTTTAGCGGAGAGAGCGCTTTTGCCGGTCCTCCCCAAAAAAGAAGATTTTCCTTATACGATTTTGGTCGTTTCCGAAGTGATGGGTTCAAACGGCTCTTCTTCCATGGCCTCTACTTGCGGCTCCACTCTGTCGCTCATGGATGCCGGCGTGCCGATTTTAAAACCAGTCGCGGGCATCGCGATGGGACTCGCTTCCGACGGCAAGAATTATAAAATCCTTACCGACTTGCAGGATTTTGAAGACGGTGAAGGCGGAATGGATTTCAAAGTCGCGGGCACTTCTGATGGCATTACCGCGATTCAGATGGATACCAAGACCCACGGCTTGCCTTTGGAATTGTGCGAAAAGACTTTGTCGCAAGCCAAGGAAGCGAGAATGGAAATTTTAGCGGTGATTACGAAAACCATCCCCCAACCAAGAGCGGATTTGTCGCCTTTTGCGCCGCGCATCGTCTCCATGCGCATTGATCCGGAAAAGATCGGCGATGTCATCGGCACGGGCGGAAAAATCATCAATGAAATCATTGAAGTTTGCGACGTCAAAATTGATATTGAAGACGACGGTCTGGTGGCGATTACCGGCACCAATCCTGACGGCGTGGCTAAAGCGATTAAATGGATTGAGGATTTGACCAAAGAAGTAGCGGTCGGCGAGATTTACGTGGGCAAAGTGACGCGACTGATGGATTTCGGCGCTTTCGTGGAAATCCTGCCGGGCCGAGAAGGCATGGTCCATATCAGCGAATTTTCCAATGAAAGGATAAACCGCATCACGGACGCGACGAGTACTGGCGCTGAACTCAAAGTTAAAGTGATTGAAATCGACGACAAAGGCCGCATCAATCTCTCGGTCAAACAGGCCGACCCGAATTATGACCCGTCAAAAGACACGAGGCGAAACGGCGGTAGCGACCGTGGCGGTTTGGGTGGCCGTCCCAGTGGCGGCGGCAACCGGTTTGACCGCGGCGGCGAGAGGCCGAGACGGAAATTCGGCTTTCGGCGGTAAAATCTTTAAGCCCCAAATTCAAAATTACAAATCACAAATAATTTTTAAAATTCCAACATCCAAAATTTAGAAACAGTTTGGAATTTGTCCGCCAGCTGGCGGATTGAATTTGTAATTTTATCATGTTTATTAAAGATCAATTTCAAAAAATAAACATCCCCTTTAAAGGTAAGGTTATCGCTTTATCTATTATCGGGGTTGTTTTTTTATTGCTCTTGTTTTTTTCCGTCCGGAGCCAATATCTGAAAGATACACTGGTTGATTTTGTTCCGAGCGATGCGGCGGTTTATTTTCATTTAAGTTTACCCCAGCTCAACCGGTCCGTCGGTATTGAAAATTTAGTTCACCAAATCCTCGCTGACGCCGGTTTGGCTGATTTTCCTCTTAATGACATAAAAAGAGAGATTGGTATAGTCGGCCGGATAAAAGATAATAAGTTGAATTTTAGTTATTTAGTTCGCACTGATCGGCCAAAGAGATTGGCGGAATTTTTAAATGATAAAAAGCTTAATTATAAATTTTTGCGTTCCGACTTGGCGCTCTTGAGCCAAGATCTGTCAGCGGATTTCAAAGCAGGCAAAGAAAATCAAATTGCCATCAAAACTAAAAATCAATTTTCCAATTTTGAGACGATAAGAATTTATCTCCGTCGTGAAGCGGTCGGTTATTTTGACGATGATTTACTTAAATCGGTTATAGGATTTTTGCCGGCGACGGGCGATGACTTTTTTTTGAGCGCGCGGGCAAAAAATGGCGGTTTAAAAATTACCTCGCTGGGAGAAAAAAAGATAAAACCCAAAAAAAGCAAGCCGGTTGCTCTTCAAAGCGATTTTGATTTGATTTTTTCCACTAATGAACTTGATAAAATTTTGAAACCATTAAAGGGAAGCGCCGCTGACTCTTCTTTTTGGGGTCTGATTTGGCAAAGTTATATCAAAAGAGGGGAAAGCCGTTATGGCCTTGACTTAAGTGGCAGTTTGGCTGATGAATTGAAAAGGGGGAAGATGTTGTTTTTGCTTAGCCCAAGGGCAACTTCTTTTTTACCAGCTGTTTTTTCCCGCCAATTTTATTTGTCTTTCAGTTTGAGCCAGCCAATGGGCGAAAATGAGGTTAAAGAAATGGAAGAAGTCTTAAAAAAGTTAATGGCTTGGTCTTATCCAAAAGAAAAAGCGGTTTTTTTGTCTGATGGCACGAAGATTGTTGAGCTAATGCCGGATATCAGCCGATTTTCTTTTACTGATGAGAATGGGGTGAAGGCCATCGATTCGCCGGACGGCCAAACCAAGATTTTTTACCAGAAAACCGACAATTTTCTGGCAATTAGCAATAGTTTTGATCTGCTGGGACGCGATTTTAGCGCAGTAAATTGGGATTATTTAAAAATTAAGTTCCAGCTTTTGCCGATCAATACTTTTTGGCGATATCTTGTCGGGTTTAAAGTGGTGGAGTTTTTGAATGGAGAGGTTTCGTTAAAATAATTTATCTAAATTTAGCCAATTATATAAAAATACTAGATATCGGCTATTGACAAGATTTATTGGGTGTGATATAAAGGATATAGGAAGATTGACCTGCGGACTATAATTGTAGAAAGTTGGTCAAAAGGACGCCCGTGATTGGGATACCTTCATCGGCGGAGTCGCACATAATTGTGTGTATGATCTCAGTCTTTCTTGTTCTCCTCTGATGTCCTGGAGGAGGGCTAGGGCAGTACAAATGGTCGGCGGATCATTTGATGTGCCGAAGATACTCGCGGACTCTCTAAATTTAGTTGAGCCCGCGTTTTTATTTAAATTTAGCCAATTGTGCATAAAAAGTGGATAAATTGACAAAATTATCATAATCTTTTAGGGGACAATCGTAAGGGCTTGATATTTTTTATTTAAAATTCAATAAAAAGCAGCTATTGACTTAGATAAAAAAATGTGATATAATGATTATAAGGTTGATTTCTGTTCAATAAAACATTTTTAGAAAGTTGTCCTAAATTGGCTAATTTAAGGCAATTTTTTACCTTTTACTCGGTAAACAAATATAAAGTTACATTTTTGGTCGGTGCTTAAGTCCCAACAAAGAGTGGCTTGGCTATCGGCCTTTACTGGGGTAGAGGGTCGCACCTTAAGCGGCTCGACATATTAGTCCAATTGAAGAGCCATATTTCTGGAACTATGAATTTTTTGTTTTTTGTCCAACATCATCAGTTAGACGAAGACAAAACAGGTTCCGGGAGCTGTAGGCGCATCTCACCCATTAAATTATTTATATAAGGGGCGCAGAGATGCGCCTCTTTTTTTTGGAGAAAAAGTTTGATATAGTTAAGTCAAGTGTTTTAAAGAATCTAACTTATATTATGAATAAAGAACATCTGGAAGAATTTAAAACTAAACTGGAAGAAAAGAAGAAACAGACTATCGCGCAATTGGACGAGATCGGCCATCGTTCCGGGGTCGGCAAGAATAATTTTGACGCTGATTTTCCCCAATACGGCGAATCGCTGGAGGACAGCGCGGTGGAGGTGGCGGATTACACCACCAATCTGTCTTTGGAAAGAGAATTGGAAAAACAATTGGCCGATGTGGAGAAGGCGCTTTATCGGATTGAAAAGAACGAATACGGCGTTTGCCATTTTTGCGGCCAGGAAATTGAGGCGGAACGATTGAAAATCCGGCCCGAATCCAGCGCTTGCGTGGAATGCAAAAATAAAATTAAAGGCAGATAATTTTACCATGTCCAGACTTCTCAAAAAAACAGTTATTTTTTTGCCGGTAATTTTTCTGTTTATTATTGACCGGATTATCAAACATATTCTTATGAATATCGCCCGCCCCGCATTTGCGGGGGCGGGCGGTGTTCATTTAATCGGCGATTTTTTTCAGTATAAATTCACTCTCAATCGCGGCATCGCCTTCGGCCTCGGTGATGGCATAAACAATTTGATATTTTTGTATACTTGTATTTTTATATTTTTAATTCTGTGTTTTTTTCTGGTCAAATTTTTTATCGCCAAGAAATATTTTTTTGCCTTTTCTCTTTCACTTATCGCCTTCGGCGCTTTTTCTAACATCCTGGACCGCATTTATTCCGGCGGCGTGATTGATTATTTGGATTTGAAGCACTTCACCGTCTTTAATTTGGCGGATGTGATGATTACGGCGGGGACATTTTTAATAGCAGTAAAAATATTAAGAATTAAAGGAATATCGCGGTAAATAAAGTTGTTAATGGCTAAATTGTTAAATGGTTAAATTGTTATTTTTTAAAATTGCAGAACACACCCATTCGTCATCCCCGCGAAAGCGGGGATCCAGGGTGCTATAAATTAATTCGACAAAATTGTGTGGGTTATGTGGTATTATAGACTTAATATTGCAAATCCTGGATTCCCGCCTCCGCGGGAATGACGAAAAGAGTTTAATGATTAAAAAGGATAATAAATAAATTTATGCCAAAATCACCGGAAAAAAATTTAATGTCTCATGATGAGGCTGAAGAAGAGGCCGAAAAAATGAGGCAAAAAGTTGAAAGTGGGGAAGTAGAGGGTTACGACGAGGTAAAAAGGAAAACAGAAAATGAAAATATGAAAAATATAGAATCATCCAATTCAAATGAATTGCCACAGGGTGAGCATGATAAAGAAAATGAATCAGCTTATGAAAATAGTGTGGAGCATGTTGATAAGAGGTTAAAAAAGTTAATTGAAGAATTGCATGATCGATATCATCCTGAGGCGATATTTATGACTCAAACCTCGGCAACCTTATTGGGTTGGTCAATAAAAGAAGCATGGAAGAATGCTTGGCCGAATGAAAAGGTGCCAATAATCCTTACTATTAATGTTAATGAAATAAAAGATAAATATAATCATAGAATACTATCTGAAAACGACCCTGGTTATGAGTTTATTAAAAATAGGCGACACTTATCGACGCGAGGATTTAATCCAGAACAATCACTTGAGCGAATCAATGCTATACAAAAAATGATCGATAATAATCAGCTTGCAAGCGAAGGTCTAATTGAACAGGCAAAATGGGCAATTCAGATAGAAAAAGAAAAGCTTATAGATATGGAAAATATTAAAAATGGATCTAGTTATATTAATTACGGTGGAATGGGTTCTCCGTCAGGATTTTCTCTTCAATTAGCTAATGAAAATTGGCCGGAATTTATTAAACTTAAAAAATCGCTAATAAAAAAGATAGAGCATTACGGAATTAATGGAAATATAGCGGTTGTTGATGAAAATGCCGGATATAGACTAAAAGGAGAAGAAACTCCTTGGGGGGGTTGAAAATGGAAAAAATTTGTACGAGCCCCAAAAGGGATCATATTATTTTAGAAATTCTGAGACTTTAGGACTCTCCAAACAAGCTCTTGAAGCTGCAATGGAAGAATTAGGGCTCAAATTAATAGTTGCGGTTGCAGGTTATGATCGTTCCGGGGATGGTGCGGGGAGAATTGGAGGTGGTCCATGGACAAGAGACTCGATTAATCAAGATGAAAGTCTTTTCGGAGGATACCGAAGAGTAAATGCCAATACTGAAGAAGGAAAAAGAGCTAAAAAAAGAATAGAAGAATTCAAAAAGATTGGTAAAGATACCGGTGCAAAAATAAAAAAAGAGTTAGAAAAAAAGAATCTGCCAGAAACCAACCAAAACCCCGAACAACCATAATTGAAAATTAAATCATTCTATCATTATTTAGAAATTAGAAATTAGAAATTGGAAATTAGCACCCCCATGCCCGGCAAAGTTTTTTCGGCCGCGGTCGTCGGCCTTGACTATAAAAACACCGTGAATTTATGCCATTTTTTGACAATATTCACAGTATATTGACATTTTATCGTGAATTTGCTATACTATTGGTATAGATTCATAACCCTTCATTATTATGGCCATATCAAAAAGTATTAAGGAAAAAATCGATATTTTAAAGCGAAAATACGATTCTTTGCGAAAAGACAAGGAATCTCTTTTGGATATTGTTTTTGAAGCGGAGCTTCCCGAATCGGTCTACAACTCCAATGCCATAGAAAATTCCACTTTGACGATTTCCGAAACCGAGCGGATTCTTTTGGATTTGGAAGTGTCGCGCAGTGTCTCCGTCCGAGAAGTTTTTGAAGCCAAAAATTTGGCGCAAGTATTTGAATACATCAAAAACAAGATCAATACGAAAAATATTGACCGAGAATTGATTTTGCTTTTGCACAAAATGCTGATTTCCAATATCAATGAAAATATCGCGGGGAGATTTAGAAAGAAAAATGAATATGTGAGAGTGGGAACACATATCGCGCCGGCGCCGGAACATATTGGGGCGATGATTGATGAAGCGCTTTTGGAGTATTCAAGCCGCCAAGCGGAATATTTTCTTGAAAAAATTTCCAAATTTCATCTGGAGTTTGAACATATCCATCCGTTTTGCGATGGCAACGGCCGGATCGGTCGGGTTTTGATTAATTATCAATTGATGCAACAAGGATTTCCGCCGATTATTATTCGCGATAAGGAAAAAGAAATCTATTACAAATCTTTTGGCGAATATCGCAGCAGCAACAAAAAAAAGACCGCCACCATGGAAAAGGTCGTGTCTTTGGCGCTTTTAGAGTCCCTCCATAAAAGAATCGCTTATTTGAAGGGTGAAAAAATAGTTTCCTTGGCTGATTTTGCCGACATGAAAAAAGAATCAGCTATAATACTTTTAAATAAGGCCAAGCGGCAGACGATTCCGGCCTTTCGCGAAAAAGGAGTTTGGAAAATCGGATTAGAAATAAAGGATAGTTAGAACAGATAAGAATTGATAATAGTCAAATTGGTTAAATTGTCATTTTTATTTTTATATTTTTAAGTTTTTATATTTTTAAATCATGCCTGCCAAAGTTCTTTCGGCCGCGATTGTCGGACTTAACGGTGAACTGGTGGAAGCGGAAGTGGACAATTCCCCGTACGGACATCCGGGGATTTTTGTTGTCGGCCTGCCGGACAAGGCGGTGGACGAATCAAAGAGCCGGGTGAGAAGCGCGATTAGGAATTCCGGCTTTGATTTTATGCGGGGCAATGTGACGATAAATCTCGCGCCGGCCGACCTTAAAAAATTCGGCACTCATTATGATTTGCCGATCGCGATTAGCTGTCTTATTCAAAGCGGCCAATTGAGTTTGGGAGAAGGTTTTTCGGATAATTTGTTTATCGGCGAATTGTCTCTTGACGGCCGGTTGCGGCCGGTGCCCGGCGTTTTGTCCGTTGCCATTCTTTGCCGCGATAAAGGGATAAAAAATTTATTTTTACCAAAAGAAAACGCCGCCGAAGCGTCTTTAATCGGCGACATTAATATCTATCCGGCGGAGAATCTGGCCGAACTGACCGCTCATCTCTTTGGGAGCAACCTGATTAAACCGGCGGAAAAAATGGAATTTGAAGAGAGCGAGCCGGAAATTTTTGAATCCGATATGAGTCATATCAAAGGGCAGGAGCACGCCAAAAGGGCGATTGAAATCGCGGCCTCGGGCGGCCACAATCTGCTCATGTCCGGTCCGCCCGGCTCAGGCAAAACCATGCTCGCCAAAGCAATGGCTTCCATTTTGCCGAAGATGACTTTTGCCGAGAGCTTGGAGGTGACCAAAATTTACAGCTCGGTCGGCTTGGTGACGGACAAGGAGCCGCTCATTAGAACGCGGCCCTTTCGTTCGCCTCATCACACGGCTAGCGGGCCGGCCTTGGTCGGCGGCGGCACTTGGCCCAAGCCGGGAGAAATCTCTCTCGCTCATCGTGGCGTCCTTTTTCTGGATGAGTTTTTGGAATTTCCCAAAACCGTTTTGGAAAATTTGCGCCAGCCCTTGGAGGACGGCTTAGTGTCGGTCTCTCGGGTGGCGGGAAGTTTGGAATTTCCCGCCCGGTTCATTTTGGTGGCGGCGATGAATCCTTGTCCTTGCGGCTATCTCTCCGACCCGGAGAAAAGTTGCACTTGCGCGCCATCGCAAGTCCTCAAATACCAAAAGCGCGCTTCGGGTCCGCTCTTGGACCGGATTGACCTTCACCTTGAAGTGCCGCGGCTAAAAATTGAAAAATTAGAAAGCGAGGCGCTGGCCGAAAGCTCCCAAGCCGTTCGCCAGAGAGTCCAACAGGCGCGGGACATCCAGAGTGAGAGATTTAAAGAAGAAAAAATAATCGATAATTCGGAATTGAGCGCGCCACTGATTAAGAAATATTGCGCCTTGGATGATTTGGGAAAAAATTTGATGCGGCAGGCGGTGGAGAAACTTCATTTATCGGCGCGCGCTTATCATCGGGTCTTGAAAGTGGCGCGCACTATCGCTGACTTGGCCGCGAGCGAAAAGATTACAGTCGAGCATTTGGCCGAGGCGCTTCAATATCGGCCGAGGGCGGAGTAAAAAAATTTCAAATCCAATCCGCCAGCTGGCGGACAAATACCAAATATTTATTTACTCTAAAAACGGAAGAGATTATTTATTTTAATACGTCAGTTTAAGGATTGTTTGTTATTTATAATTTTGAATTTGGTGCTTTAAAATATTCCCTTTAAGGGAATATTTTACCTAATATAATTGAGCGGATTTACTTTCACCCCGTTTATAATTACTTCAAAGTCAAGGTGTGGGCCGGTGGAACGGCCGGTGGAGCCTTCCAAGCCGATAACTTGGCCTTTAGCGACTTCTTGGCCGACCACCGCATCAATCCGGCTCAAATGGCTATAGTGAGTTTTCTTGCCGCCGCCGTGGTCAATAGTGACATTATAACCATAGCCGGTGCGGCCGTATTGAACGCGGGTGACAACGCCGCCCTCCGCCGCCCTAATGGCCGAGCCGTAAGCGCAAGCGATATCCACGCCGGGGTGGCGCCAACCACGGGAATATTGGGTGATGCGACGGCAGGTACTGGGCCAATACATCGCGCCGCCAGAAGAAGTTGAAGGGATGGTATAATCAATGGCCGGCGTGGTGTAAACCACGGCGGTTCTCGGTTTTTGGGTGTAAATAATCCGGCCGCCCGGCACCATCAGAGTGTCGCCGACTGCGAGCGAAGCGTCATCGTCAAGGTTATTGAATTTTTTGATTTGCGAAGCGTCGGCGTCGTAACTTTTCGCGATCTTGGCGATTGTGTCGCCTTTTTTAATCGTGTGAAGCACGCCGCTCACCGGCGGAATATTTAATTTTTGTCCGGGCCTGATGATCGCGCTAAAAGATAAGTTGTTGGCCCAGATAATCGTATTGATAGAAACATTGAATTTTTGGGCAATGGTGCTGATGGTGTCGTTTTCCGCGACCACATATTCTTTGACGCTGGTACGCGTCACTTTGGCGGCTTCGGTTGAAGCCAAGTCCGGTTTAAGCAGGGTACTGCCGCCTTGGGTCATGGCGATGTCCTGCTCGATTTGTCCTTGGACGATTTCTTCTTCCAAAAATTGGCCCGGCGTCGCGCGTTCACTCGCCAAGGAGGCATTTTCACTTCCATAGCGATAAACCAAAGATTCATTGTTACTAGGCGCGTTGTCTTGGATCACCCCTTCGTCTTCCAAGCCGACGATTTTGTAAACCAAAGCGTTCTGGCCGTAGCTTTCTTTCTGCTCGTAAGCGAGCAGGTTGGAAGTGACCACCGAGAGAGCGATGAAGGCGACAATAATATGGATAAGATAGCGGTTGGTAAAAATTAAAATTACTTTGTCCTGGGCAGTTGACGCTTTTTTAGCAAATTTGTTTTTTAGCCACAAATATCGGCCGAAGAGCGGCAAGATTATGGATTTAAAAAAAAGATCGGCGACAAATAAAAACAGGCTTTTTATCGGGATAAAAAGCCAGAAGAGGCCAATAAAAACCATTTCAATTACTTTAACCGACCAAGCCAATGATTTGGCGGCCAGTTTTTTTAATTGAAAATTAATCATCCTTTAAATTATAAGATTTTATTGGTGCGTTTGTCAATCTATCCGGCATATCAAAATTTTTTTTTTTATGTTAAATTGTTAGTATGTTAAATGATTTGGAAAAATCAATTTTAAAGGTAATGTGCTACTTTGACGGTTTAAGCCGGCCACTGACGATAATGGAGATTTATCGCTGGCTGGGTCAAAGGGCGGATTTTAGCGAATTGTTTTTGGCGCTGGGCGGTGAAAATTTGCGCCGAGTGATCGGCCAGGAAAATGGTTTTTATTTTTTGGCCGGCGGTGAAGATTCGGCGACAAAGCGGCTGTCGCGCTACGCCGTCTCGGCCGTGAAAATGAAAAAGGCTTTGCGGATGGCAAAAATTTTCAAATGGTTTCCTTGGGTCAAAGCAATCGCGGTTTACAGCTCACTTTCTTTCTTCAACTCGGAAAAAGAGAGTGATATTGATTTTTTCGTCATCGCGGCGAAAGGACGGGTTTGGTCGGCTCGCTTTTTTTTGAATTCATTTCTGAAAATTTTTAATTTGCGGCCCGATGAGCGGACGAGCGAAGATAAATTTTGTTTGAGCTTTTTAGTTGATGAGGATAGTTTGGATTTGGGGCCGGCAATTGACGGCGAAAATGATTTTCATTATATCGCGAGCCACAGTCAATTTGTTTTTTTGCTCGGCGATGACGATTTAATAAGCCGGTTTTTTGGAAATAATCGGCACATTATGAATAGTTTTCCCAACTGGCAGCCGTATTGGTTTGGTGACAAAATATCTTTTTCCGAACATTGGCTTAAAAATGCGATGGAAATATTTTTTGGCCTCTTTTTGGAAAAATTTTACCGGCGAGTCCAGTTTTTAATTTTGCCAGCCAGAGCCAAAGAGGCGGCCGGCTCGGGCAAAGCGGTAATTTTAAGCGAGAAGATGATCAAGCTGCACTATAACGATAAAAGGCAAATTTTTAATGATAAGTTTAGACAAAATTTTAAACAGATTATAAATGCTTTTCAAAATTAAGAAAACAATTGAATATTTGTTTTATTTTTTTGTTTTTTTCCTGCCGTGGCAGACGGCTTGGATTTGGCAAGAGGGGATTTTAGGCGGCGCGAAGTGGGAATATGGCACGATGGTGGTGTATGGGAGTGAAATCCTTTTATGGCTGATCATTTTATTTTGGTTTGTATTATCTATTAAAGAGAGAAAGTCAAAAGTCAAAAGTCAAAAGTCAAAAGTCTATATTTTTATATTTTTATATTTTTATATTTTTATTCTTTGGAGTGGCTTATCAATCATTTGGTCCGCTGACAAGTCGCTCGCCTTTTACTGGTACTTCCATCTCCTTGAAGCGGTCGCGCTGTTTTTTGTCGTGATAAATTTAAAAATTGATTGGCGAAAGTTTTTTTGGGCTTTGGCATTGTCCGGCGTGGCTCAATCAGTTCTGGCGGTTTGGCAATTTTTGTCCCAGCAGGTCGTGGCGAATAAGTGGCTGGGCATCGCCAGTCATTTTCCAGCTGATTTGGGGGCGTCGGTTGTCTCTTATGATGGTTATCGCTGGCTTAGGGCTTACGGCAGTTTTAACCATCCGAACGCGTTGGGCGGGTTCTTGGCCGTTTGTTTTTTAATCGCTTTGTTTTTATATTTTAACAATACAACCCCCCCTCCTTGTTTGAAGAGGGGGGTCCGAAGGACGGGCAGCAGTGAAGCAAGCTCCGAAGGAGCGCGGCTGAACGCCGACTGTCGCGACCATAAGGAGCGACAGGCGCTGCCCAGGACCGGGGGGAGGTCTAAAATTAAGACCCCTCCTAACGGTCCTGGGCAGAGCCAATCGCTCCCATGGTCGCGATTGTCTACTCTCGCTTCGCTCGCTTCTGCCCGTCGCTACGCGACCCCCTTGAAACAAGGGGAGGAACACGGGAAAAAGATTCTTTCGGCCGCTTCGGTGGTGGTGATTTTTGCCGGGTTATTTTTTTCATTTTCTCGGAGCGCGTGGCTGGCGGCGGGAGTGGGGTATTTGATTTTTATAATTGTAAAGACGAGGCGACGCCTCGTCTCTACAGCGGAAAAAAAATATGTAGAGACGCATGGCAATGCGTCTCTACGCGGTCTCGTTAAAATAACTGTTTATCTAATAGTCATCGCCGTGATTTTATTTTTTATTTATCAACCATTAGTCACGACTCGTTTCACCCAAACCGAACGGCTGGAAATTAAATCGTCAGCCGAGCGAGTGGCTTCGCTTGGCGAGGCCGGACAGACGATAAAAGAAAATTGGCTCTTGGGCGTCGGTGTCGGCAATTATACTTATCATCAATATCAAAAAAATCCCGGCCAGCCCGCTTTTGCCTATCAGCCGGCGCATAATTTGTATTTGTTGATTTTTTCAGAGTTGGGAGTGGTCGGATTCATTATTTTTATATTTTTATATTTTTATATTTTTATAACATCGCTGAAAATTTTAAAAAATAATCCCGTCCCATTCATTTTGGTAGTCACATTGCTCATCGCGGGTCTCTTTGACCATTATTTCTGGACCAGTTATTTCGGCTTGGTCTTTTTCTGGCTGGTCTTAGCGATTATATTGCATTTCAGAGTGCGAGATAGATAAATATAGAATGTAGAATGGAAATTTGACGAAATTTGACAAAATTATTAAGGCATGATATAATTATACATTAAAGTACTTTGCCAATAAAAATTATTAACTTAACTCAATTTTAGCCAAAATGAGGCGAGTTTTTTAAAAAACAAATAAGTGGTTTTTAGGATACTCGTCTTATTTGGAGATTGAGTGCCGGCCTCGGTTGGGGGTAAAAACAAGTCGGCCTTTTAGGTCGAAGGAGGAAAAGATGGGACACCTTGATTTGAATATTGAAGAAGTGGCGATTTTGACGCGTGAATTGAGCCTAGGGGCCATCAAGGCGATTATTGTCGGGAAGAATCCGGCAAACGCCAAGTATGGTAAAAGGACTCTTGGTCAATTGGAGGCGTTGCAAAACATTCTGGGTGATGAAGCAGTTGATAAATTGCTTTTAGGAAGGTGTGCTTTTGTTTTGGAGGAGGTAGTTCGCCCCCTCTTTGACAAGAACGGCCGATTCATCCCGTTTCCCGGACTTAAGGCCGCGGTTTGCGACCCGAATCCCAAATATCATTTCAATCAATCAGAAAGCAGCAATATAGAGATCTTGGAGCGAGATAGACGGCATTTGGCCGTTGGCCTGGGTGTGGAAACGGCGTCTATCGCGCTTCCCTCGGCGACGGAGTTTGAGGATCGAGTGCTGGCCATTAAAGCGAAGTTGGACGGCGATGAGTGTACCAAAAAAGAAACCAAAGGGAATTGGTTCCCTTGGGTTTTGCCGAGATTGGAAGGCGATTACGGCGAACTGCTGGACAAGTTAGTCAGCGCCGTGGCGAGCGCCTATAAAGAAGCGTATCCCAATCGTAGTTTTACCAACTATCGAAAGAATGAATTGGCCGGCCAGACCAAGGTTGTCCCCGGCACCAGGCACGAGCAAATCGTTGAGGCGGTCGCCAAAAGACCAGTAGTAGGCATTACCCTGCTTCCTTTTGGCGGTTACTCCATCAATGCCTGCAGGGAAACCTTTGTCAACTATGAGCCGTTCAAACAGATTCCGGATTGGCTCATCTTGGGCGGCGGTTTTGATCTGGCGGCAATTTATATTGCCTTTGCCAAAGAGCTGATGAGAGATGAGAAGACGCCAATCGTTCGTTGTCCCGCTCTTTCTTGGCAGTCCTCTTATTCGCTGCACTGGAGCGCCCGCGGCGGCTACGCTTACTTCGACCGCACCGACCGCTTGTCCAGCTCGGGCGACGACTATTGCGCGCCGGTCTCCTGCCTTGGGTAGTGCCGGTATTTGGATTTTGGACATTTGATCTTTGATTTTGGCCGTTGGTTTTGGCCATTGGCGCAAAATCACTCTTATTCTTTACGTCAGGCGTGACTCGTTCACGCCTCTTTTTATTTTTTAGAAATTTTTATGGTATAATATTTTAGAAAGTAGGCTAATGTATTTTGGTTTTTTAAAAAACAAAGATCAAAGTCGCCGAAATCCCATTTTTGGTTAAACGCCTGAATTCGTCGGTTTTTAAAAAAAAGATTGGCGGAGAGCGCGTTCAAAAATAGGCACTACTTGCCTCTTTTTAGCGTCCATAAACAAGGACCGAATAAAATTCAGGAGCAGTATGGCAAAATCAGAGCCATAGCTTTGGTGCTTTTTGACGAAAAGAGGTGAAATATTGGCAGTCCTCTTATTCGCTGAACTGGAACGCCAACGACAGCAACGCTAACTTCGACAACACCGACAACTTGTCCAACTCGAACGACAACTATTGCGCGCCGGTCTCCTGCCTTGGGTTATGCCTATTAAAACAGGAGCTTATTAAAGCTCCTGTTTGATTTAAAGTGATTTTTGCCAGCCGCCGATCATCCGGCCGATTTCTTGTAGGTATGACTGGATAATTAAATATTTTTTTCTATCCAAAATTTTCAAATCATTGGCCAACCTGATAAATAATTTTAGCAAATCAAATTTAGCGCTGGCTTCACTAATTATCTCTTTCTTTTTTTCTCTTGGAGCGGCGCTGGCCAAGAATATTAATTCCATTATTTGAATTATTTGAGTTTCACATTTACCGCCCAAAGCATATTTGTCTTTTTTGGGAAATAATTCCAAATAGCCGTAAAAAATTTTATACACCTCGTAAAATTTAGTGATAATCGGTATTTCATTTTTAAAATTATTCATATGGAGTTTAATCTGTTAATTGGTTTAGATAATTTATTTGATTGTTGGGATGAATTTAAGAGAGGTAAAAGACGCCAATCCGATGTCCAAAAATTCGAATTCAATTTGGAAGACAATATTTTCCAGCTTCATTACGATTTAGCCAATCGAACATATCGCCACGGCCCATATTTTACCTTTCACCTCCAAGACCCCAAGCACCGGATAATCAGCAAAGCCGCGGTGAGCGACAGATTGGTCCATCATTTTGTCTTTAATGAACTTTATCGTATTTTTGAGCCGAGTTTTATTTACCACTCATATTCTTCCCGGAAAAACAAAGGCGCTCATTTAGCCGTCATGAATCTTGAAAAAGCGTTGAGAAAAGCAAGCCGGAATTATTGTCAAAACGCCTTCGTTCTCAAATGCGACATTAAAAAATTTTTTCAAAGCGTGCCTCACCAGAAACTATTTGAGATAATAAAAAAAAAAATTAAAGACGAAAAATTTCTTTGGCTGATTGAGGAAATTATTGGCAGTTTTGTCTCGCCTGTGGATAAAATTTCAGAGAGAGAGAGAGAGAGAAAGAGAGAGAGAGAGAGAAAGAAAGAAAGAAAGAAAGAGAGAGAGAGAGAGTTAAAGGCCTGCCTATCGGCAATGTGACCTCGCAGATTTTCGCCAACATATATTTGAACGAATTAGATCAATTTGCAAAACACGAATTAAAAATAAAACATTATTTCAGATATACGGATGATTTTATTATTGTACATAACAAATCGGATTATTTACAAGAAGAATTAAAAGAGATTGAGGAATTTTTGGAAAATCGGCTGCTTTTAGAGCTCCACTCCAATAAAGTTAGTATTAAAAAATTTAGGCAAGGCGTTGATTTTTTAGGTTATGTCATTTTGCCGCATTACAAAATACTAAGAGCCAAGACAAGGAGGAGGATGTTTAAGAAGTTGTTTCAGAAAGAGCGACTGATTGGAGGCGACTTACTTTGCGAGAATAAATTCAATCAGGCGGTTCAATCGTATCTGGGGATTTTAAGTCACTGTAACGGATATGAAGTTGAAACAGTAATTAGAAATCGGTTTGGCGGCAAGAAAAAAATTTGATTTGTATTTTAGCCATTTTTTTACCCTCTTGACAGCCGTTGTTTTATTATTATAGAATATCCAAGGACAGGTGTTAGCACTCTAAATTATAGAGTGCTAATTTTACTCTAAAACCAAACGATAATAAATAATTTAACTTAAAAATTATGACGATCAAACCAATCGGCGACCGGATTTTGGTCAGCCCGGTGACCGAAGAGGAAGTCACCAAGTCAGGCATCGTCCTCCCCGATACGGTGGACAAAGAAAAAAAGGCCGAAGGCCGGATTGAGGCCATCGGCAACGGCGAAAAAATCAATAAGCTTGATTTGAAAGTCGGACAAAAAGTGCTGTTCGGCAAATACGCGGGAGAGGAGATAAAAGTCGAGGAGAAAGAATATAAGATTTTAACGCATGAGGATGTGCTCGCGGTGATAGAATAAAAATTATTTTTTTATTTTTTTAATTTCTTAATTTTTTAAAATTATGCCAAAACAAATTATTTTCAATGAGGAGGCAAGAACCAAATTAAAAGCAGGCGTGGACAAGCTCGCCAACGCGGTCAAAGTGACTTTGGGTCCGAAGGGCCGAAATGTCGTCTTGGACAAGGGCTACGGCGCGCCGCAAATCGTGAACGACGGCGTGACCATCGCCAAAGAAATTGAGCTGGAAGACAAGTTTGAAAATATGGGCGCCGAGCTCATCAAAGAAGTGGCGTCCAAAACGAGCGATGTCGCGGGCGACGGCACGACTACCGCGACGGTCTTGGCGCAAGCGATGGTCGCTGAAGGCATTAAAAATGTCGCCGCCGGCGCCAATCCGATCATCGTCAAGCACGGCATTGAAAAAGGCGTCGCCGCGCTCGTCAATGAACTTAAAAATAATTCCAAAAAGATTTCTTCTTTGGAAGAAAAGCAGCAGGTGGCCGCGATTTCCGCCAACGACCCGGAAATCGGCCGGACTATCGCCGAAGTTTTGGCGGAAGTGGGAAACGACGGCGTCGTGACCGTGGAAGAAGGCCAGTCCTTTGGCATTGAAAAAGAAATCGTCAAAGGCATGCAGTTTGACAAGGGCTATGTCTCGCCATATATGATCACCAATGCGGAACGGATGGAAGCGGAATATGACGACGCGAAAATCCTCATTACCGATAAAAAGATTTCTTCACTTCAGGAAATTTTGCCGTTTTTGGAAAAATTGGCGCAAGGCGGCCAAAAAGAGCTGGTGATTATCGCCGATGAAGTGGAGGGCGAGGCCTTGGCGACTTTTGTGGTCAATAAACTGCGGGGCACTTTCAATGTGCTGGCGGTTAAGGCACCGGGATTCGGCGATCGTCGGAAAGAAATGCTGGCTGACATCGCGATTTTGACCGGCGGTAAGGTTGTTAGCGAAGAAATCGGCCTCAAACTGGAAAACGCTTCTTTGGAAATGCTCGGCGCGGCTGACAAAGTGATCGCGACCAAGGAAACCACCACGATTGTGGGAGGCCGCGGTGATAAAAATGAAGTGGATAAAAGAATCAGTCAAATCAATCGTGAATTAGAGATGTCCGATTCTGATTTTGACAAAGAAAAATTAAAAGAGCGGCTGGCGAAACTCGCCGGCGGCGTGGCCGTCATCAAAGTCGGCGCCGCGACCGAAACCGAAATGAAAGAAAAGAAGCTTCGCATTGAAGACGCGCTGGCCGCGACCAAAGCGGCGATTGAAGAAGGCATTGTCGTCGGCGGCGGCGTGGCACTGATTCGCGCGGCCAAGGCGCTTGACGCCGTGGCGGCTGAAGGTGAGGAAAAAATCGGCCTGGAAATTTTAAGAAAAGCGATTGAAGAGCCCTTAAGGCTTATCGCCGAGAACGCCGGCGCGAACGGCGCGGTCGTCGTGGAAGAAGTGAAAAAGCAGAGCGGCAATATCGGCTTCAACGCTTTGACCGGCCAATATGAGGACTTGGTGGAGAAAGGCATTATTGACCCGACCAAAGTGACGAGAAGCGCGATTCAAAACGCGGCTTCGGCCGCGGCAATGATTCTCACCACTGAATGCGCCGTTACCGATTTGCCTTCAAAAGAAGGCCACGACCACGGCATGAATCCGGGTATGGGCGGGATGGGGATGATGTAAAGCCCGCTTCGCGGGAAATCACAAATCCAAAATTCCAAATTCCAAATACAAAGCCGAGGCGGCGCCTCGGCTTTTGGTATGAAAAAAAGAAGCCGAGGGTTATTGTCTCGACTTCAAACTCGGCTTTATTATGGTTCTGCCCCCCCTGCGCAGAGATCAATTATCTCTTTCTGCTGTAATTTTGTCATAATCCCTCCTTGGGAGAAGTTAGTTCTTCCGTTACCTTTCTTCTTATCTCTTCTGCTTCTAAGTCAGAGATTTCCAAAATGTCTTGCAACATTTCAAGGTTATTGGCCCTGGAAAAACAATTCAGCTGTTCATCTCCTAGATCCCAGGAAGAGTCAGAGTTAACTGCCGGGATTCGACCCAACTTAGACTTAAGCATTTCCAGGTGAGGCCTAAGCAGGTTTTCATATTCCTTAAGTATTTCTTCGATGCACTGACGCATTGCTTCGTAGGTCTTAGGGTATTCTAACCATTCTAAGCCCGCTTCTTTCTCAAATTGTCCAGTGCCTGCTCTTAACTCAAGGAGATGGAAGGTGCTTTCTAGTCCGTGTATCTTAGAGTGCCGTGAGCAGGCTGGACATCTGACAATTAATATGTCAAAATCTTTGTCATAGCCAACAATGCAACTAAGAAATCCAGTTTTTCGATAATGGCCGCAGGGCTCGTATGGACAAAAAGTGTAATTGCCCATAGGTTTTAAAACGGATTTCAATTCGTACTTGACACCCCAACTTTTCTGATTAAGTTTTGACATCTTCGTTCTCCTCTTTGGTTGTAAAGAGCATGTTGTCCTCATTTTGGATTTCAAAGAACCGCCTCCTAATCCACAGAATTAACAAAAAAAGAAATAATCTCTTTGGCACTTCTGTTGACTAGGGAAAAAAGAAAGGAAACCCCTTGAGATTTCCTTTTCTGCTGATGTCCCTCCCTGCTTATGACTGAAGCGATTCCTTACGTCGCCGTAAGAAAGTAACAATCTGCTCAGCATGATCAAAAGGAAAGGGAAGATTATAATCGCTTAGTATTGCCGCGCTGGCGCACTTTCTAAGCTTGTAGCTTAGGGATTCGGCCAGCTCAACCGGCGTCTGCCCGATTTCATCTCCTATCATGGCTAGCGGTCCGTCTACCCTGTTTTTGATATCCAGACTGGCGCCATTGTTTACTAACAGTTCAACCATGGCCAGATCATGATTACGAACGGCAATATGAAGCGGAGTATCACCATTTTCACCTCCAACTACATTGATATCCGCTCCCTGGGCGATAAGAGATTCGGCAAGCTTCAGATTACGCTCAGCTTTGTCCCGTGTATATCCCGATACTGCCTGCTTTTCAAACAAACACTCAATTTCACGGTAATCTACGAGGGGATTTTTATCGCCAGTTATGCAGTGTAGCGCCCACTCTGCAATCTCATCCAAAGGATAAGGATATTCGTCTAAGTTCCATCCGGCTGCACGATGTAGCGGCGTTATAACGCCGTCCTTTATGTTGGCATCGGCTTTGTCTGTTTTGGGTCGGTTCGTTTTGGTAATCTCCCGCCGGATAATGATGATTGTCCGGATCCGCCTAATCACTTGTACTAGAGCAAGCAGCATTCCTGCTCCTAGTAAAAGTTGGATGAGGAAACGGAATTGCCATAGGATGAGCATTAGTCTAACCAACTCTTTTGGCTCGAGCAAAAGAAAAATAATCGAGCCAAAAATTAGGAAATCCAGAACGTCGATCAGAATGTCCCAAAGTAGAAGCCGAGTGATAATATTCTGTCGTATCTTCTCATTAGCCATTATTGTTCTCCCTTTGGTTGTAAAGAGCATGTCGCCCTCCTTCTTTCTTCCTTGACTTTGCCCGAAGAAGGGAGTATTGTAAACCATGTCGTGAAAATCCGACAACACTTATAAAATTCTATGAAACCCAATAACATTTTAACTTTGTTTAATTTAAGGCCAATTGAAGCGGAACTATTCAGTCAGCTTTTTGCTAATGGTCCAATGACAGCGAGCCAATTAGCCAAGCAAGCCAGCATCAGCCGGACTTCGGTTTATGATTTGCTCAAACGCTTGGTAGAAGTTGGTTTAGTGAGTGAAACCTTAAAAGGCGGTGTCAAAGTTTTTGTCGCTTCTTCAATGGAAAAAATTCAGCTTTTGATTGAAGAAAAACAAAAAGAGATTTTGGTTGCTAATGAGGAATTGACAAGTTTAAAGCAAACGCAGCAAAACCGGGATAAGTTTTCCCGGCCCAAACTTCAACTTTTTGACGGTCAAAAGGAATTGCGGCAAATGATGAAAGATATGCTGCTTTATCGTGATATCGCGGTAATGGCTTATTGGCCGATTAAAAAAATGCTGGAACTTTTAGGTCCGGATTTTATCAAAGAATTTCACCAAAAACGACTGGAACAAAATATCAGCTTAAAAGTGATTTGGCCTAAAGTTCAAATTCCGGATTTAAAAAAATACCCCTTTTTATTAGCTAATCAAAATTTAAAAAGGGAAGTGCGGATTGCTCCCCTGGGTATTGATTTTTCTTTAGGTTATTCAATTTATGGCAATACGGTCAGATTTACTTCTTCCGGTAAAGAAAACTTTGGTTTTTTAGTGGAAAGTTCGGAATTGGCCGAGATGATGAAGAGCCAGTTTAAGGTGATGTGGCAACAAGCAAAAGAGTTATCAGATAAAAATTCCAAGTTATAAGATACAATTTTCAAAATTTGCAGAGCCGACCACGCAAATGCGGGGTCGGCTCTGCTTTTTTTATCTCTGAAAATAATCTATAATAAGGTTATGTCAGACAGAGGCGCAAAAACTTGGGAGCCGATTGATTTCACGGTTTATTTTTCTTTCGTTAAATGGCCGATTTTGGCGGCGATAATTTTGGAAATTTTTCTTCACTGGCGTTTTTCTATCGTTGATTGGCAGGCGTGGGTATGGCGCGCGGTTTTTTTTGTCATTCTCGGCTGGCTCGTCAAACGTCGATTCGGCCTAAGTTTGCCGGTGGCGGCGCTGGCCGGCGCGATTGCCGGATTTGTCATCGGCTTGGTTGTTTCTCTTTATCAGTTTTTCGGCGGGCTCGCCGTCTGGAAATTTTTTAATATTATCAGTGAGACGATTTTATTGGTGCTTTTAGGAGCGGCGGTTACCGCTTTAATTGTTTACTTGTTGGGGTTTAAAAAATAAAATTAAAATAAACTTCCCCTCCTTGTTCTAAGGAGGGGATGAGGGGTGGTCTTAAATAGAATTTATTTTAAGACCCCACCCCAACCCTCCCCTTAAGACAAGGGGAGGGGGACACTAATTAAATAAACAAATCTATGCCCGAAAAACAATCAATCACCCAGGAACAAAAAATCTGGGGAGCGGTCAGCTACATTTGGTTTTTAAGCATCGTCGCTTTGGCGGCGAGAAAAGAGGACGATTTTATCCGCTGGCACGCCAATCAGGGACTCTTGCTTTTTATTATCTCCTTGATTCTGATGCTGATCCCGCCGTTTGGCTGGTTTATTAACATCTTGGTGGTTATCGCCGTAATCGTCGGCATCATTAAGGCACTGACCGGCGAGAAGTGGGAATTGCCCATTCTGTCAGGGACGGCGCAGAAATTGGGGGATTGGCTGGTGAAGATGATAAAATTGTAAAAATTTTAATTCTTAAGACCTCCCCCTAGCCCCCTCCTTAAAACAAGGAGGGGGAAATAATAACAATTTATGAAGCGAACTAAAATTGTGGCGACCATCGGGCCGGCTTCGGAGAGCCCGAAGACCATGGCCAAAATGTTTAAAGCGGGGCTGGACGTCGCTCGGCTTAATTTTTCCCACAATGTCCATCGCCACCATTTGATGCTGATGAAAAATTTGCGCGCCACCGCGAAGAAACAGGGCAAAAATATTGCCATCCTCCAAGACTTGCAGGGGCCGCGTATCAGAATCGGTGATGTTGGCGAAAAAGGCGTCAGCGTCAAGACCGGCGAAGAAGTAGTTTTATTCTATTCCAATCAGCCGGTGACAAAAAAGACCAAGCCAGTTTTGATTCCTATTCATTATCAGAATCTTTACCGCGATTTGAAAAAAGGCGATTTAATTTTAATTGACGACGCGCTCATTCGGCTGGAAGTTAAAGAAATAAAAAACAAGGAAATTTTTTGCCGCGTGTTAGCTGGTGGAAAAATTAAGACGCGCAAAGGGATGAACTTTCCCAAAAGCGCCATCAAGGCGTCGCCGCTCACGGAAAAGGACTTGGCGGATCTGGCTTTTGGCATTAAAAATAAAGTTGACTTTGTCGCCTTGTCATTTGTCAAAGACGCTAGAGATATCATCAATTTGAGAAAAAAAATAATGGCGTTGGAAAGAAAATTTGGCCGTTTGCCGCGCCGGGAAAAATCGCCCCAGACCAAAATCATCGCCAAGATAGAGCGGCGCGAGGCGGTCAAAAATTTTGATTCTATTTTAAAAACGGTTGACGGCATTATGGTGGCGCGAGGCGACTTGGGGATAGAGCTGCCGTTTGAAGATGTGCCTTTAATCCAAAAGGAGATTATCAAAAAATGCAATTTGGCGGCCAAGCCGGTGATTGTCGCCACCCAAATGCTGGATTCAATGATTAGAAATCCCTTGCCCACCCGCGCCGAGGTCTCCGATGTCGCCAACGCGATTTTAGACGGCACCGACGCGATCATGCTCTCGGGCGAATCAGCGACCGGACTTTATCCTTTGGCAGCGGTGGAAGCGATGACTAAGATCGCGAAGGAAGTGGAGCCGACGGAATTCAAGCTCCAGCAGGAATTGGAGAAAAAATTAAAAAGAATAAAATCAATGGCGGATTTCGCCGCTTTTAACGCGCAGGATTTGGCGGAAAAAATGAAAGCCAAAGCGATAATTTGTTTTACCAAGAGCGGCTACACCGCCAGAATGATTATCAGATACAAATCGCGCGTCCCGCTTTTTGTTTTTACGCCCAGCGAAGCGGTGAAGAATCAGCTCAATTTGAGCTGGGGCGTGGAAGCGCATCAAGCGGCGATTGGCGCGTCTTATCCGGAGGCCTTGAAGACGATTTTTAATTTTTTGAAGAAAAACAAAAAAGCCAAAGCCGGCGACACCATTATTGTCTGCGCCGGCCGCCGTCTGCCATTTTTCAAAGGCAATAATTTCATTAAGGTGGAAGCAATTTGACGGGCATTGACCGATTTAAGAAAGTTTGCTAACATAAATTCATTCGTTCTTTTTAGATCAGAAAGGAGGGAGAGAATGCGCCATTATCTGCGTCCCCCGCCGTAATTAAGGAATTGAGGAAACAAGATTGCCGGTTTGAATGGTAAAAAACAAGAAGGAGGAAAACAATGCCGCTGTTAACATACAGGCTCGAGATTAAGAAGAATGGGAAATGGAAAACTCTCCGCGAAAGCGCCAGTCGCGTTTTTCTTCTGGAAGAGAAGCAAAAAGCGCTTCAAGAGGAAAGGGAGGTGACCAAAGCGCGGATCATCCAAGTTTGCGTGAAAAGGGGTGTTTTAAGGCAGATAAAAGCAAGAAGCAGCAATGGCCCAAAGCCGGCCACCAAGAGAATCAGCCTGTCTCGCCAGCAAGCTCTCGTTTGTTCTTCTCGACCTTGATGTTTTATTTCGGTATTTACGCCCCCGCTGTCTTTTTGACGGCGGGGCTATTTTATTAGTCTAAAGTCTAAAGTTGAAAGTCTAAAGTTTTTTATTTTTTTATTTTATTATTATTCAGCTATAATAGAAATATGAACTTCTTTCATTCTTTCAACCCGCATCCTATCTTATTCCAGTACGGCTTCATCACCGTTCGCTGGTACGGGTTTTTAATCGCACTGGCCCTACTTCTTGGAGTATTACTGGCGGTCTATTTGGGCAAGAAGCGGGGATTCAAAACCGACGATATTTTGGATTTTGTCTTGTGGGCGGCGTTGGGCGGCATTGTCGGCGCGAGAATTTATGCCGTATTTTTGGATTTTTCTTATTACCGCGAAAATTTTTGGGCGATTTTCAAAATTTGGGAAGGCGGATTGGCGATTCACGGCGCGATTTTGGGCGGGCTGATCGTCTTATTCAATTGGTCCAGAATAAAAAAAATCAGTTTTTGGTCTATTTCCGATTTGCTCGCGCCGGCCTTGGCGCTTGGCCAAGCGATCGGGAGGTGGGGTAATTTTTTCAATCAAGAGCTTTTCGGCCGGCCGACCGATTGGCTGTGGGGGATTTTCATCGCCCCCGAAAATCGGCCGCCGCAATTTTTTCAATTTGAATATTTTCAGCCGGCGTTTTTATACGAATCAATTTTGGATTTTATTTTATTTTTGATTTTATTTTTTGTCCTCGTTTTCCCCCTCCTTACGAAGGAGGGGGTTAGGGGGAGGTTTATCCGTCCCGGCCTCGCCACTCTTCTTTATCTTGCCGGCTATTCAGTCATCAGATTTCTAATGGAGTTTGTGCGGATTGACAAGACGGCGGTTTTTGGGGGACTTAGATGGCCCCAATGGGTGAGTTTGGTAATTTTTATAGTGGTTCTCTTCTTAGTAATATTTAAAAATTACAAATCCAAAATTCCAAATTCCCAATAGAGCGCTGATTTTGGTTGTTATGATTTTTAATCTATTTGTGATTTGTAATTTTGAGTTTGGTGCTTAATTTATTGGCCTAAATAGGCCATTTTTTTGTTGTAAATTTTAAAACTATTGACTTTTTTTGTTAGATATGATATAATTGGAGGTTAGGAAGATGGGGGATAGTTCTCAAAATTTGCCAGTTTTCATCGGGAAAACCGGTAAAAAAGGGAAAAATCCCGAAAAGTTCGTTGACAATTCGGGTTCAAAATAAGGAGAAAGAGAGATGGCTACTGCTAAGCCAAAGAATCCATGGATTGCGTGTCCGTCGTGCGGTGAAAATACGCCGCCGAAGTCAAAGTATTGTCAGAATTGCGGTCAGGCGATGTCAGCGCCTTCACCGGCGCCGACACCTGTTCCCGTGCTTACCCCCACTCCAGCACCGTCGCCAACACCGGCAACTGGAGGAACACCGCCAGCGCCTTCACCGGCGCCGGCGTCAACACCAACACCTCCCGCTCCGACTCCGGTGCCAACAACGCCGCCGTCGGCAACACCGACTCAATTGGTATGGAATATTGAGGTATCACATGTCTCCGGTCCCAGAGGTCGGCAAACTGTTCGAGTCCAAGCGACGAAAAACGGTAGTGCCAGGACATCTTACGGGATCTTTGTCACCGGGCTTTACGCCTTGCTGATAAACGATCCCTCGGGCAATCTGATTGAAGGGAGAATAAAGCTCGTCGATGTTCTGCCTCATGGTGTCCAACCGATTCATACCGAAAATCCGGTTAGTACGGACAAGAAGGGGCTTTTAGTTTGCTTTACCGAGTTTAGTGCTCGGAAAGTGAAGTTGTTGTTCGCCGTTCAAGGGTGTCAGGCAGACACCGGGAAAAAAGAAGATGATTGTACTCTTGAAGGCCCGGAATATCAGCGGCCGACGGGGGCTTCTTTTAAAGAAGCGGTGCAAGCAAGGAGAAGATACAACCTCGGACTGTAGTCCCGTAGTCCGTATGGAGGATTGAAGATGTTGAGTTTCTTTTTGTTGAATTTAGGGATTGCCGCTTTGTTTTTTGCGGCGATTCCGCTTCTCGCAAACCGGTTAAAGATTAAGCCGGTTACCTATTGGTACGAAAACCTTTTTGGTGACCTGTCGTCAGGCATCAAGAATAACCGCTGGGCAGTTGTTGTCACGGTGGTTGTAATACTCCTCAATGTTGAGTGGTTTTTTGCCGGCAATGGCAAGCCACTTAAATCGTCCTTGCCTTCGGCCGTCGCGAACTTAGTTGAAAGAACCGAAAATAAAGCGGTTGACGAGAAGTGGAGCGACGGGCAGATAATGAAGAGAATCTCGTATCTGATGGGTATGGGAGATTTGCCTGCCCAGCAGAGTAAAGAAGAGTATTCGGCCAAGAAAGTCGCCGAGAAGGAAAAGAGCCGGGCTAAAAAAGCGGAAGAATCCGGGAAATATAGTTCTTGGATTTGGATGTGGGCCGCGGTCATCTCATGGCCATTGTGGCTCATTTCTCTCACCGTCATCTTCTTTGATGACGTGATCGGCTGGTTCGTGGTTTTAGCCGGCATGCTTAAACGGAAATCGGCTACTGTTTCTGGCACGGCGATTTCCGGAGGCGGAGAAACACCCGCTGGATCAAGCGGCACTACAGGCGAGCCAAAGAAACGCAAGTTTCTGCCCAAATGGTTAAGCTGGAAGTGGTGGCTTGAATATCTGTCGGACGATTTAATCGCCGACTTTGGGGCAGACCTTATTAGAAAGCGTCTTGAGCGCAAAGGGAGATAAAGCAATGAGTGATGATGCGAAAAATGAGAAAAAAATTGAAACGATTTCGGCAACACCGGTTGTGACGGCAGAACCGAAATCCTTCGGCTTCTGGCTGGGCGTAGCCGTTTGCGCAATCCTGGCCATTTGGTTTTCCGGGTTGCTCGGTTTTTGGCAGTCGGCAGCGTTCGTCCTGTTTGTCGGCACATTGTCGTTTGTGGCAATCGCCTTAGAGCCGGAAAGCGCTTTGAAACGCTATATCCGCAAGTACGGCAAAGTTGCTTTGACGGTGGCCATAGCTGTCGTTATCGCAATTGCCGTCAATTCAATTCTCGCTATGCCGGCAAGTCAATTCTCAAAATGGCTTCGCCATGGCGGAGAGTCGGGAGTTGATTATTCCAAACTATTCGCTTTCGAAGCGTTGCTTATCGGTCTTGCCGGAGGTTTTGGTTACCTCGCGGTTTACGGAGGCAAGAAAGATGGTGCCGGGAAGACGATTTGTAATGGCTGGCGTCGGGTGTTGGCCTTTATGGCAATAATGGCAATTGTCGTTGTTGCCTGGCAGATGCAGACACCTAAACAGTATTTGCTCCGATATCTGTACGGTTGTCCAATCGGCCGGTATATTTTGGCGCAATACCAACGGGTCACCGGAGGCGCTGACTTGGCGGCCAATGATCAAATCGCTTTTAACAACCTCCAATGGGGAGTTGCTAAAAGCCAAGTAAATCTCTATAGCGTGATGGATGACGAGCTGGAAAAAGTCGGAGAATTACCGACCGGGGAAATAGTTCAGCGACTTAGCAAAGAACCGCCGTCAATGGGGAGTCCCTTGCCAATCGTGTGGATCATTATGAAAGGCAAGGATGGCGATTATATCGGCGGTAATGAAGCTCTGGTTAATCTCACGCTCTTTAATTGGAGCAAGAGTAAGCCAGAGCCAATCGTCGCGATGAAGCCAGCCGAGCCAGCGAAGCCGGAAGCGACCAAGCCGGCGGCGGAGTTGCCCGATGAACCATTGGCCAAGCCAAAGCCGGTGGTGAAGGTGCTCTCAAAGACCGAGGCGATTGTCCCCATTGTGCCCGGCCAGCCGATAGAAGCCGGCGTTATGGCTAAAGCCGGGGACATCATCAGATACAGCCAGGTAACTGCGCCATTCAAAGTGATGAACGCGTCTCATAACGGTTTCCATTTAGTGAAGTCGGACATGACTTTCGTCGCCAATGATGAGCAGCAGATAGTTCTCGTTGGGCACTCCGGAGAAGGAAGTGTCCACGTGAAAGTCATCCCACAGGGATGACTTAGCACATCAGAACACGGCAGGAGCTAGAGATAGTCCCTGCCGATTTATTTTACTTAAATTTTGAAAAGGATTATAATTAAAACAAAGAATTAATTAAAATAATATGAAAAAATCATTGACCATTTATTTAATCTTTATTTTTTTTCTTTGTTTCAGTTTTGTTTTTGTCCCTATCGTTCAAGCTGATCCGCCAGCGGGGGGTCAAACGCCCACTGGAGGTCAGACTCCCGTCGGCCAAACCAACTCACTCAACAACCCCCTCGGGAATGACGCCACTTTTGAGGCGGTGGTGAACCGAGCAATAAATTACATTTTGGGCATTGTCGGGGTTTTGGGGCTGATCGCTTTCATTTACGGCGGGGTGGAATGGATGATCGCCTCGGGCGATACCGCTAAAATCACCAAAGGCAAGACGACGATGGTCTGGGCGGTCTGGGGCATGGCCGTGATTTTCGCTTCTTACGCGGTGATTAAATTTGTTTTGGGGGCGCTTTTGACGCGATAGTAATTTTACATTTTAAAACGCCCCGTTTTGGCGGGGTGTTTTTTGTTGCTAAATAGGGAAATTTATGGTAAGATAATTTTTGGTTTGGACCGGTAGATCAACTGGTTAGATCGCGTCCCTGTCACGGACGAGGTTGCGGGTTCAAGTCCCGTCCGGTCCGCATAAATAAAATCACCCCAAAATTTGGGGTGATTTTATTTATGCGGAGGATATTGAACGAAGTGCGAACATTTTTTCAAGAAAAATTATAAAATTCAAAACCGAAATCCCAAGGCCGTGGCGGAGATCCAGCGGGCAAGAAATGACTGGGGGGGTTGGGGGGGAAGGCCCCGAAGGAGTCGCTTTGCGACCCTACGGGGTAAAAATTTTTGCCCGTCCGCCACGGCCTTGAATCCGCCAAATCCAAATTTTGCTCTGGCCGGCTGGCGCCGATTTTTCGTCCGATGCCTTAGGGCATCGGGGCGCCGCCCGCTGATTTTATTTGCGCTTGACCCTCCCTCCCGTTCGCGCGCAAACTGCCCTCCCTATTGTAAATTCCAATTTGGCATATTACATTATGGAATATACCATATAACTATTAACAAAACAAGTATGACCAAAACAATTTATTCAAAAGATCATGGATATTTAGTTGAGCAATTAAAAAAAGCCCGAATTGAGGCGGGTTTCGATCAAGAAAAAGTAGCGGAGATTTTGGGAGAAACCCAATCTTTTATTTCTAAAATAGAGGCAGGCCAGAGAAGAATTGATGTTGTTCAGTTAAAAGAATTTGCAAAAGTTTATAAAAAATCATTTGATTATTTTATTAAGAAATAAATATGACCATTACTTTGAGAAAATTAAAAGAGCAATTAGAAAAAATTAAGGCGTTGGGTTTTGTTAAAACGCATAGAGCGCATGATACTGGTATTGGCAAAACCCTTGAGGATCTTTTGGGCATTAAGGAAAATAATCTACGCCTTCCCGATGTTGGCGATGTTGAATTAAAAGCTAAAAGAATAGATTCCGGCAGTATGCTTACTGTTGCAACAAAATCGCCAGAACCAAAAGGAATAAATAAAGTCTTGTTTGAAAAATATAAATATTTAGACAAAGAGGGAAAGTATAATTTACATTCTACGGTCTGCGGCTCGCGAAAAAATCCACAATCATTCAAAGTTGTTTTTGAGGGTGAAAAACTTGTTTTAAAAAATAAATCTAAAATAGCGGTATATTGGCCTATTTCTATTTTTGATGATGTTTTGAAAGCAAAATCAGATAAAATTCTATTGGCTTTTGCGGAAACAAAAGGCGAGCGAAAAACTAAAAATGAAAAGTTCCATTTTACAGAAGCTTATTTGCTATCAAATCTCAACATCAATAAATTTAAATCCGCCGTTGAAAGCGATAAACTAAAAATTGATATTAGGATAGGCGTTTATAGGAGTGGAAAGAATAAAGGAAAATATCACGACCATGG
>JBBTQN010000028.1:0-5980 GCA_038065695.1 Patescibacteria group bacterium
TGGCGCCGCCGGTCGGTAGCATTTTAGAGGTGCCGGAAGATGTTAATTTGCTCAACCATGACGCGAAAAAGAATCAAGCTGGCCAAGAGAGGGATTTTTCCGTTTTATTCAAGAACGGCGAAGACAAATCCGGCGCCAAATTTATAAACTTGATTATCAAGGCCGATGTTTTGGGTTCGGTGGGAGCGATTATTGAAAGTTTGGCGAAATTGGAGACGAATGAAATTAAAATTAAAATCGTTGGCAAGGGTTTGGGCATGATTGGCGAAGCTGATGTCTTAAAGGCGGAAGCGACCTCTTCAAAAATTATCGGTTTTCACGTCAAGCCGGCGACCAATGTTGAAAATTTGGCGCGGGACAAGAAAGTAGAGATTAAATATTACGAGGTGATTTATCATCTGATTGAAGATATCCAAAATCAAATCGCGACCATGAAAGTGAAAGAAACGGTTAGGAATCTGATCGGGAAGCTGGAAGTGATAAAGATTTTCCGGCGGGAAAACAAAAATATGATTGTCGGCGGCCGAGTAATTGAAGGGACGCTTTCAACTTCCGATGCCGTCATTGTCACGAGAGGCGGCGAGGCGGTTTCTTCCGGCAAGGTCAGCCGTTTGGAATGCGTCAAAAAGCCGATGGAGAAAGTCGCTTTCGGCCAGGAATGCGGCATCGCCTTCGAGGGCAATCCGATTATTCAAGAAGGGGATGTTTTGGAATTTTATCAGGAGAAGTGATTTAAAAATACAAGAATATAAAAATATAAAAATAACGAACGATTTTTAATTAAAAAGTTAGCCAAAATTTATTTTTAAGTTTTTATATTTTTAAATTTTTATGTCTGACCGCATGCCAAAAGTGGATGAGTTGATTAAAAGGGAATTGGGTCAAATCATCGCGAAAGAAATTGAATTTCCGCTAAATACTCTGGCCACCATTACCCGAGTGGAAACATTGCCGGATTTGAAACAGGCCAAAGTTTTTATTTCAGTTTTTCCAGTGAGCGAACAACAAAGAGTGATTAGAATTTTATCCGGGAAAGCGAATGAATTGGTTCGCTTACTCAATAAAAAAGTTATTCTAAGGATTATTCCCAAATTAAATTTTTTAATTGATGACTTAGAGGAGAAAGCGGCCGAGATCGATCGACTACTTGATAATCTAAAATGAGAATGAATCCAATTTTTAGTAAAATTAATAATTGTTTTCTTGAAGCGGAAAAGGTCCTTCTTCTCACTCACCAAAACCCGGACGGCGACGGTTGCGGCTCGCTTTTGGCCACAATGATTTACCTCCGCTCTTTGGGCAAAAATGCCGAGGCCTATGTCAGTCAAAATCCTCCTTCTTATTTAGATTTTCTGCCCTTTTTTGAAGAATTGAAAGATAATGCCAGAATTTTGGAAAGAGATTGGGATCTGATCGTGGTTTTGGACAACAGTGATTGGGAACACGCCGGCCTTGACCCGAAGATTTTCAAATCAGCCACGATTATCAACATTGACCATCATCTTAGTAATCCAAACTATGGCGACATAAACTTGATTGACAGCCGCGCCAGTTCAACCGGCGAGTTAATTCATCGATTTTTTATTGATCAGAAAGTAAAGATAGATAAGTCGATGGCTATTTGTCTTTTAAATGGCATCCTAAGCGACACAAATGGATTAGTTAATGCCGCCACCACCTCGGCGTCGGTTAGAATCGCGGGAGAGCTGATGAAAAACGGCGCCAACATCCATAAAACCGCGGGTAAAGTCTTACATCACAAATCGATTGACGGCTTGCGGCTCTGGGGAGAGATTTTGTCTCGGCTAAAAGTGAATCATGAACTGAATCTCGCTTATACTTATGTCACCGAAGACGAGATTAAAAAAAGCAAAGCGGATGAGGAGGAAATTGACGGCTTAACCAATTTTTTAAATGTAATTTCCGATGTTGAATGGTCGATGTTTTTAAGAATTAACGCCGATCATACCCGGGTCAGTTTGCGCACCAAGAGCGAAAATCTTGATCTGTCTAAACTCGCGGCTTTTTTTGGCGGCGGCGGGCACCAAAAGGCGGCGGGATTCACCGTGCCGTGGAAGGTGGTGGAGGAGAACGGGCAGTTAAAAGTAGTCTAATTTTTGCAATTGATAAAATTTAATAAAAGGTGTAAAGTGTGGGATAGTCTAAAGTTCAAAGTCGAAAGTCTAAAGTTTTGGTTTTTTTATTTTGACTTTTAACTTTTAACTTTTGACTTAAAAACATATGTATCTAATCCCAACGGTAATTGAAAAAACCAATTTGGGCGAACGCGCCTATGATATTTATTCACGTCTCTTGAAGGACAGGATCATCTTTTTGGGTTCGCCTATTGATGACGGCGTGGCCAACACGGTCATTGCCCAACTTTTGTTTTTGGCGAGCGAGGATAAAAACGCCGACATCAAGCTTTACATCAATTCGCCGGGTGGCTCGGTCTCGGCCGGTCTCGCCATTTATGACACGATGCAATACGTCAAGCCGGATGTGTCCACTATTTGCGTGGGCACGGCCGGCAGTATGGCCGCCATTATTTTGGCCGGCGGCGCCAAAGGCAAGCGCCTTGCTTTGCCCAACAGTGAAATTATGATTCACCAAGTGATGGGCGGCGCCGAAGGCCAGGCGATTGACATTAAAATCCGCGCCGAACACATTTTGAAAATCAAAGAGCGGCTGGATAAGATTTTAGTCAAACACACCGGCCGGTCTTTGTCGCAGATTGAAAAAGACACCGACCGCGACAAATTCATGTCGGCCGAGGAAGCGCTCGCTTACGGGATTATTGATAAGATGGTGAAATAATCCACTAATTGACGCTAATATTAAACTAATAAACACTGATAACTCCTGATTTCGTATTTGACAGAAAAGAAGATATACTATATAATGTCAACACAAATAAAGGTTGCGCTTTAACCCAAAACCAGAAAAAGGAGGATAGACGTATGAGTGGAAAAAAGAAAACCGCCAAAGGTAACGACGCGGTAGCGAAAGTGGAAAAATTGAAAGGACAGATAGCCGAGAAAGAGACGCAGATAGCCGAGAAAAAGGCACAACGGAAAAGAGAAATTGCCCTGTTGGAAGAGGAAATTGAAAAATTAGTGAAGCAAATTAGAACAACCATAAAAAGGGCTAAAGCCGCCGGGGTCCATATTCCCTGCCGTCATGATTGTGGCACTAGCCGTTCAGTGGGAGGAGGTTATTTCTGCATAATCTGTGACGTGATGGTGGATATGGATTAGAACAAGGAAGGGTCTGATTTCCGACCCTAATTTCAGGAATAGAAGAAGAGGAATGTCCCAAATGGCCAAAGTGATTTACCGTCGACTCGTTCGGCGGTTTTTTTAAAATAAAAAAATTACCAGTTACTAATTACCAGTTACTGGTTACAATCGCCATTTGACGCCATTCCTTTTTCATGCTAAAATGAAATTACTAATAAATTATTAAACAAAAGCAGGAACTTAGCGCATTTTCGTTGATTTTGGAAAATAAGCCAATTTTACATGAGTTACCACTTAGTGAATTTTTACCCTCTTGATATACCAATATCAAATCGACAGAAATAATCTGGCTTTTCTAAAAGCAATTTTTTTCATGCGTTAAATTTCCTTCTTCAATAAAAGGAAATTTATGGAAATTTTTATCTTAGTCGTTTTAGTCGTCGGCTTATTCGGCGGTTTTGGCGCGGGGTATCTCACCAGAAAACAATGGGCGAAAAATCGCCAAGGCACCATTGAGGCCAGAATTGAAAAATTACTGGCGGAAGCGAAAACCAAACAAAAAGAAGTTTTGCTGGCCGCCCAAGACAAAGCGCTCAAGGTCTTGGAGGATTCAAAGAGAGACGCCAAGCAAATCAGGCAGGAAACCGAAATCGCCAAGAGGCGGCTCGAGAAACGGGAATCGCTTTTTGACCAGAAGTTGATGGATTTGGAAAATAAGAAGCAGGACTTAGCGGATAAGGCTGACAAAATTAACAATCTTAAAGAAGAAATCGGCAAGATCAGGGATGAGCAGGTGGCGAAATTGGAGAAAATCGCCGGCTTCACCAAGAGCGAAGCCGAGAAAATTTTAATGGAAAATACCGAGCGTTCCATCGCCGACAATTTGACGCAAAGGATCCAAAAGCTTGAAAGTGAAGCGTCGGAAGAGTTGGAAAAAAGAGCCAAAGAAGTCCTGTCGGTGGTGATTGAACGCTGCGCCTCTTCGCACGCGCAAGAAAACACCTCCTCGGTGATTGATTTGCCCAACGATGAAATGAAAGGCCGGATCATCGGCCGGGAAGGCAGGAATATCCGGACGATTGAGCAATTAACCGGCGTGGAAGTGATTATTGACGATACGCCGCAGGCTTTGACCATTTCGTCTTTCAGCCCGATTCGCCGGCAGGTGGCGAAAAAGGCGCTGGAAAAATTGATTTTTGACGGGCGCATTCATCCGGCGAGAATTGAAGAGACGATCAAGGAAGCCAAGCAGGAAATCGCTTTGGATATCAAAAAGGCGGGTGAAGCCGCTGTTTATGAAGTGGGCGTGGCCGGGCTTGATCCGCAACTCGTCCAGATTATCGGCCGGCTCAAATACCGCACCAGTTACAGCCAGAATATTTTAAACCATTCAGTGGAAGTGGCGCACCTTTCGGCGCTACTCGCCGAGGAGTTGGGCGCTGATGTCTCCATCGCGAAAAAAGCGGGACTGCTTCACGATATCGGCAAGGCGGTTGACCATGAAATCCAAGGGACGCACATGGAAATCGGCCGAGACATCTGCAAAAAATATAAAATCAGCGAAGACATCATCAAGGCGGTCGCCGAACACCATCAAGACAAGCCGACCACCTTGGAAGGCTTGATCGTTAAAGTGGCGGACGCGATTTCTGGCGCTCGGCCGGGCGCGAGAAAAGACACTTACGAAAATTATCTCCAGCGTTTGGAAGAGCTGGAAAATATCGCCAAGAGTTTTGCCGGCGTGGAAAAAAGCTACGCCATTCAAGCCGGACGCGAGGTGCGCGTGTTTGTCACGCCCGATGAAGTTGACGATTTGGGCGCGCATAAACTGGCCAAGGATATCGCCGAGCGGATTGAAAACGAATTGAAATATCCGGGCGAAATAAAAGTCAATGTTATTCGGGAAAAAAGAGTGACGGAATACGCTCGCTAACATAAAAACACAAAAGCATTAAAACACAAAAACAAATTTTCCTCCCCTTGTTTTAAGGGGAGGTGCCCAAAGGGCGGAGGGGTCTTAAATTTAAGACCTCCCCCTAACCCCTCCTTAAAACAAGGAGGGGAGGAATGAAGAGATACCTCGTGAATTTAAAGAATTGTCATTTTATGATCAAAATATTATTTTTATCCGATATCGTGGGAAAGATTGGCCGCAAGGCGGTCATCAAAGAATTGCCGAAATTGAAAAGTAGATATCATCCCGATTTAGTTATTGCCAACGCCGAAAATTTGGCGCACGGCATCGGTTTTACCAGAAAAACTTTAGCCGAGATGATTGAGGCCGGCGTGGATTTGTTCACTTCCGGCAATCACGCTTGGGAAAAGGCGGGCGCGGATGAGATTTTAAACCAAAAAGATTCGTCCGTGTTAAGGCCGGCCAATTATCCCGCCAAGAAATCAGGTGTTGGCGTAAAAGAATTGAAAATTAGCAAAAAAAAGGTAGTTGTGGTAAACTTATTGGGTAAGGTCTTTATCAAAGACCGGGTCGCCGATCCTTTCAAGATGATGAAAAAAATCATCAGAGAGCACGGCAAGGCGATTTATCTGGTTGATTTTCACGCCGAGGCGACTTCGGAAAAGACCGCTTTCGCGAATTATTTTGACGGCAAAATCGCGGCGGTTATCGGCACCCACACTCACGTGCCGACCAGCGACGAGCGAATACTGGCCGATGGCACGGGATATATCACTGACGCGGGCATGATCGGCTATTACGACTCGGTCATCGGCGCGGACAAAGG
>JBBTQN010000029.1:0-10722 GCA_038065695.1 Patescibacteria group bacterium
TTAAGGATTAACTTAATATTATGTCCCAATCACCCATCCAAGCGGCAATCCAACAAATTTGCCAAGAAAAAAATCTTTCCGAAGAATCAGTTCTGCGGACTATTGAGCTGGCGCTCGCGGCCGCGTACCGCAAGGATTTCGGCAACAAACTCCAAAATATCGTGGTTAAATTCGACCCCAAAACCGGCGGTTTGGAAGTTTTTGACGTGAAAACAGTAGTGGAGGATTTGCCAGAAGAAGAATTGGAACTCTTACTGGAAGAAGAAAAGAAGCCGGAGAAAAAAACGGTCAAAAAAGAAACACCAGTCGTGCCGGCGGAAGGAGCGGCTGCTTTTGTGGCGGAAGGTGAGGAGGAGGAGATGAGGCGATTCAATCCCCGCACGGAAATCCAGCTTAAAGATGCGAAGGCCATCAGCAAGAAATATAAAATCGGCGATGAAATTGTGACTGATTTGCCGGTGCCGGGCGAATTCGGTCGAATGGCCGCCCAAACCGCCAAACAGGTGATTATTCAAAAAATCAGAGAAGAAGAAAGGCAGAATATTTTTGACGAATATAAAACGTATGAGCGCCAGGTGGTCGTCGGCACGATTCAGCGCCGCGATGGCCGTTTAGTTTTAGTGGATATCGGTCGGGCGACCGCCATTATGCCGCCCGAAGAACAGGTGGAGCGCGAGCGCTACAATGTCGGCAACCGGATGAAATTCTATTTAAAGTCGGTGGACCAGACCAGCCGCGGACCGCAGCTCGTCATCTCGCGCGCCAATCCGGAAATCATCCGCAAAATTTTTGAAACGGAAATTCCCGAGATTGCCAACGGCGCGATTGAAATCAAATCCATCGCCCGCGAGCCGGGCAACCGGAGCAAGGTGGCGATTTTTACGAGCGAAGAAAACATCGACCCGATCGGCTCCTGCGTCGGCCAGCGCGGCGCGAGAATCCAGACGATTATCGGCGAGCTTAGCGGCGAAAAAATTGACATCATTCTCTTTGACGAGGACGCGGCCAAATTTATCACCAACGCTTTGTCGCCCGCCAAGGTGGCTTCGGTGGAGCTCAAAGAAACGGGCGAGGAAAAAGTCGCTTTTGTGAAAGTTAAAGACGATCAATTGTCTTTAGCTATCGGCCGAGGCGGGCAAAATGTCCGCTTGGCATCGCGACTTACCGGCTGGAAGATAGACATCGTGTCCGATGGCGGCAAAAAGCCGGAAGTGGCCGAAGAAGCGAAAGCCGCCGACGCTGAAGCTATGGCGGCCAAGGAAGAAAAAGCGGCAGAAGTAAAGACAAAAGCCGAAACCGCGCCGGAAATTAAGGAAGAAAAGGAAGAAAAAGCGGAAAAAAAGAAAAGGGTGAAAAAGACAAAAGAAGCGGAAGTTCAGCCAGCCGAAGAAGCGCCCGCCGAAGCGGAAGTGAAAGAAGAAGTTGAAAAAAAGACGGAAGAATAAAATAAGTTTATTTCTTAAAAATAACACTGGAGGGGAATGCTCTTTTCATTCCAGTTTTTGTTTGGTAAGATGAAACAAAATTTTAGGGAGGGAATGTTAGATGGAGATAGAGGTGATAAAAGAAATAATCGGCTGGTTAGAAGCAGCCGGTTTGGCCGAAGCCGAGATAGAAATAACGGAAGGAAGGAGCAGATTTCATTTAAAGTACTTTAAAGGCTGCCAGTCTAAACGACCTCATCAAATAAAAGCGGTTATTCCGACATCAGCTAAGTCGGAAGAAAAACCAGTAACCGAACAAGCAGCAGAGGTGATCGACGAAAACCTAATAAAAGTAGTGGCGCCGATAGAAGGAATATTCTATCAAGCCCTATCAGAAGATTATCCGCCTTTAGTAGAAGTTGGCAAAACAATACAAAGGGGAGATAATTTGTGCGTAATTGAATTGATGAAAAGTAAAAGTTTTATTGACTCCAAAATCGGGGGGGTAATTGTGGAAATACTGGTTAAAGATAAACAGGAGGTAAAAGAAGGTCAAGTATTGTTTTTAGTGAAATCGCCAACTTAATCTCTAAATTCTTTTTGTTAAAGATAAGGTCGGCGGAAAGTGTAGGGGCAATTCATGAATTGCCCCTATATTGCTAATTTCGACACCCACCAATACAAACGACCCCCTAAGGTCGTTTTTCTTTTAGTGATTATTTACTTGACTGGCTTGCTTTTTTCTCCCTTTCCTTTAAAATTAAAGACGAAGCATTTATCCATAATATCCCAAAAACCATGTTTCTCACTCTATCATCAATCATCGCCGCCTTGGCTGGTCTGGGCTTTGCCGCGTGGCTGGCGATGAAAATCAAAAAACAAGCAGTCCAAAACAAACGCGTCCAAGTAATTTCCGATTTTATCCGCGAGGGCGCGATGACTTTTCTAATCAAGGAATACAAAATACTGGCGGTTTTTGTCGTCATCGTGGCGATTATCATCGCGGTTATTCCCGCGCTCTCTTGGAAAATCGCGATTGCCTTTGTGATTGGCGCGGTTTTTTCGCTTCTCGCTGGCTTGGTGGGGATGAAAGTCGCCACCATTGCCAATGTGCGGGCGGCGGAAAAATGCCAAGAAGATTCCCGCGCCGGCTTTTTGGTCGCCTTTTCTTCCGGCTCGGTAACGGGGCTGTCGGTTGTCGGACTCGGCTTATTAGGTATCGGACTTTTGTACTTGATTTTTAACAACCCGACCATTATTTTCGGCTTTGGTT
Source organism: Patescibacteria group bacterium (assembly GCA_038065695.1). Classification (GTDB taxonomy): domain Bacteria; phylum Patescibacteriota; class Patescibacteriia; order 2-01-FULL-39-33; family 2-01-FULL-39-33; genus JBBTQN01. Next base: position 2,698 of record JBBTQN010000029.1, read on the forward strand.
TCGGCGCCTCTTCGGTCGCTTTGTTCGCGCGAGTCGGCGGCGGGATTTATACCAAATCGGCGGATATCGGCGCCGATTTGGCGGGCAAGTTGGAAAAAAATATTGCCGAAGACGACCCGAGAAATCCGGCCACGATCGCGGATAATGTCGGCGATAATGTGGGTGATGTCGCGGGGATGGGCGCGGATTTGTTTGAAAGCTATGTGGATTCAATTATTGTGGCGATGGTTTTAGGGATGGCGTTTTTGCCGATTTTCGGCTCGGCCGCCGTCGGCTTGCCAATGGTCTTGGCGGGCATCGGCATCGTCGCTTCCATCATCGGCATTTTCCTGATGAAATATCTCAAGGGAGATTTCCAGCGGGTTTTGAACAACAGCGTTTGGTTGGCTTCTTTAATTATGGTGGTCGGTTCGTTTTTGGCGATAAAATTCATCATCGGCGATTTAAAATTTTTTTACGCTTTATTCGTTGGCTTGGCGGCGGGCATGCTAATCGGCCGGTCAATCCAATATTCTCTTTCAGATCGGAACAGGCCGGCGCAAGAAATCGCCGAAGCGGCCGAGACCGGCTCGGCGACGAATATTATCTCCGGCTTATCTTTTGGATTTCTAAGCGCGATCGCGCCGGTTTTTTTCGTCGCTCTGGCGCTTTATTTTTCCTACCGGTTGAGCGATTTCTACGGCGTCGCCATCGCCGCGGTGGGCATGCTTTCCACCTTAGGCATCACTTTGGCGGCCAATTCTTATGGTCCGGTGATGGATAACGCGGCGGGCATCGCCAAGATGGCCGGGATGAGTGATGAAGCCAAAAAGCGCGCCGAGGAACTCGATACTTCAGGCAACACGGCCGCAGCCGTGGGCAAAGGTTTCGCGATCGGGTCGGCGGTTTTGACCGCGTTGGTGCTTTTAGTTGCTTTCGGCGAAGCGGTCAATTTGAAAGTAATCAATCTTCTGTCGGTGAATACCTTGATTGGTTTGCTTATTGGCGGACTTTTGCCGTTTGTTTTTTCCGCTTTGGCGATGAAGGCGGTCAGTCAAACGGCGGAAAAAATGGTGGCGGAAGTGCGGCGGCAATTTAAAGAAATTACCGGCCTTTTGTCGGGCGAAGCCGAGCCGGATTATAAAAGTTGTATTTCTATTTCCACCAACTCGGCTTTGAAGCAGATGATGGCGCCTGGCCTACTCGCGATTTTAGCGCCGATTTTAGTCGGTTTATTTTTAGGCCCGGAAAGCTTGGCGGGGCTCGTCGCGGGAGCGATTTTGGTCGGATTTTTACTCGCGGTGTTTATGATCAGCAGCGGTGGCGTGTGGGACAACGCGAAAAAATTTATTGAAGCCGGAAATTTGGGCGGCCGCGGCGGCGTGGCGCACAAAGCGGCGATTGTAGGAGACACCATTGGTGATCCCCTCAAAGATACCGCCGGCCCGGCTTTGAATATTTTAATCAAACTGATGGCGATTATTTCCATTATCATCGCGCCATTGCTGATAAGGTAAAAAATTTGGGAATTTTGACTTTTAAAATTAAAAATGAGAAAATTATTACAGTAAAAGGAGAATTTTATATGAAGAATCGCACGCTTTATTTTGGCGACAATCTGGAAATTTTACGTCAGAAAATCGCTGATGAGAGTTTTGATTTGATTTATCTTGACCCGCCGTTTAATTCCAATCGCAATTATAATGTGCTGTTTAAAGAGGGCTTACAAGACAGTCCGGCGCAAATTCAGGCCTTTGAGGATTCTTGGCATTGGACCGAGGAAGCCAAGCATACTTTTGATTATTTAGTCACTAAAACTAATGAGAATATTTCTAATCTAATGTTGGCTTTTGAGAAGATGGTCGGACATAATGATATGCTGGCTTATCTCACAATAATGACGGTGCGACTTATAGAACTTCATCGTGTCCTTAAAAAAATCGGTAGTTTATATCTTCACTGCGACCCGACCGCCAGTCATTATTTAAAGATTGTTTTAGACATGACTTTTGGGAAAGAGAATTTTAGAAATGAAATTGTATGGAAAAGGACTAACAGTCCAAAGGCGCAAACCAAACAATTTGGAAGTCAACATGATATAATTTTATTTTATAGTAAATCAGATTTATTTATATTTAATAAAACTTATAGCCAATTAGAAGAAGTAAATTTAAAACCTTATTCTTATAATGATGAAAAAGGAAGATTTCGTTTAATTGAGATAATTGCGGCTGGTATACAAAAATATGAAGGCAGGAAAGAATTTGAATTTCAGGGAATCACAGCTCCTTGGCTTTATACAAAAGATAAATTACAAGAAATGTGGGATAATGGTTTTTTATATAAAACATCGACGGGCAGTATAAAAAAGAAACAATATTTAAAAGATATGCCCGGATTGATTGTCTCTGATATTTGGACTGATTCGGAAGTTAAACCGTTACAAGGATCTTCTGATGAATCTCTAGGCTATCCTACTCAAAAACCAGAAACATTATTAGAGCGAATTATTAAAGCCAGCTCTAACGAAGGCGACTGGATATTAGATCCATTTTGCGGTTGTGGCACGACTGTAGCGGCGGCGGAAAAGTTAAAAAGAAACTGGGTCGGCATAGATATTACTGCTCTGTCTATTAATTTAATTAAACATCGGATAAAAAAGCAATTTGACTTGGGTGAGAAGCAAATTTTTGTGGATGGTTTGCCGACTGATTTGACTGGCGCTAAAGAATTATTTAAAAAAGATCCGTTTGAGTTTGAATATTGGGCGCTGGATTTGGTTGACGCGATGCCGGCGCAAAGCAAAAGCAAAGAAAATATGCGGGGCGCTGATAAAGGAATAGACGGAATAATAACCTTCCATAAAAATATTATTAACGGCAACGGAAACGGCGCGGGCAACGGCAACGGAAACGGCAAATGGGAATATGGCAAGGCGATCGTGCAAATCAAGGGCGGCGGCGTTCAAAGAAACCAAATTGCCACCCTAAAAAGCGACGTGGAGAGGGAGAAGGCGGACGCCGGTATTTTTATTACCTTAGAAAAACCAACTAAACCGATGATTAGCGAGGCAGTCGATGCCGGCGTTTTTACTACGCCAATAACCGGAAAAATGGAATTTCCAAAAATTCAAATTATAACCGTTGAGGAATTATTACGAGAGAGAAAGCCCAACCTGCCGCAGGGTTTGGTAAAGAATTATTACAAAGAAGCCAAGCGGACTACCGTAACAGAAAATAAACAAATAGGATTAATGTTATAAAATTTTGACGGATTTTGACGAAAATAATTATTTTTGATAATTTAAAAAGGCACAACGAATTGTGCCTCTTTAAATTTTAAAAGGCGTTATGAAAAGTGAAATTAAAGAACTGGCCAAATCGCAAATAGAGATTTCTATTGAAGTAAGCCCCGAGGAAATGTGGCCGTTTTTGGAAAAAGCGGCGGTAAAGATCTCGCAGAATTCAAAAATTGACGGCTTTCGGCCGGGCAAGGCGCCTTATGAAGTCATCAAACAGAAATTCGGCGAGATGGCGATTTTGGAAGAAGCGATGGACGAGATTATCTCCCACAGTTATTATTCCGTTTTGAAGGAAAACGGAATTATTGCCGTCGGCCAGCCGAAAATCGAGGTGGAAAAAATGGCGCCGGACAACGCTTTTATTTTTAAGGCGATGGTGGCGGTTTTACCCAAGGTAAAAATCGGCGATTATTCTAAAATCCGCTTGGCGAGAGAAAAAATTGAAATTAAAGACGAACAAGTGGAAAAAATTATTGATGATATCAAAAAAATGCGCGCCAAAGAAACTTTGGTTGAGCGCGAAGCCAAGATCGGCGACCGACTGGAAATCAATTTTGAAATATTTCTGGATAAAGTGCCGATTGAACACGGCCAGCACGACAAATATCCGATTACCATCGGTGAAAACCGGTTCATCCCCGGTTTTGAGGAGCAATTAGTCGGTATGAGGGCGAATGAAACCAAAGAATCCAACCTTAAATTTCCGGAGGATTATTATCAGAAAAATTTGGCCGGTAAAAATGCCGAATTCCGCGTCAAAGCGAACGCGATTTACGAAGTGGAACTGCCAAAAGCCGACGATGAATTCGCCAAAAATATTTCAGCCGGAAAATTTCCGACGATGGAAGGACTTAAAAATAATATCCGTCAAAATTTGGAACAAGAGGGAAAAAATAAGGAAGAACAGCGGTTGGAAGTCGAGCTGCTGGACAAAATCGCGGCGATTTCTGAGTTTGAAGAAATTCCCGACATCTTAATTGACAATGAAAAACACAAAATGGTCCACGAGCTTGAAGACAGCATCGTTTCCCAAGGGTTTAATTTTGAGGACTATTTGAAGAGCGTTAAAAAAACCCACGACGAATTGGAAAAAGAGTTCGCGCCGGCGGCCGAGCGCCGAGCCAAGACCTCGATTTTGTGCCGTGAGATTTTTCAAGAGCAGAAAATGGCGGTGTCTGACGACGAAATAGAAAAAGAAATCGTTGCCATAATGAAAAATTATCCCGCCAACCCCGAAGCGGAAAAGCAGCTCCGGGCGGAGACCCATAAAGATTATTTAAAAAATGTTTTAGGAAACAGAAAAGTAGCGGAGTATTTAAAAAGCGTCATTATTAAATAATATGCGTTATTTAGTTACCGGTGGCGCCGGATTTATTGGTTCAAATTTGGTGGATGAGCTAATTAGCCAAGGGTATGAAGTTTTAATTTTGGATAATTTTTTGACCGGCAAAAGGGAAAATATAAATACCAAGGCGCGGTTGGTTGAAGCCGACATTAGGAATCTGAATCAAATCAAGCCGTATTTCGTCGGCATTGACGGTGTGTTTCACTTAGCCGCTCTGCCGCGAGTGCAAGTTTCCATTGAAGACCCGGTCACCACCCACGAAATCAATATCAACGGCGCGCTCAATGTCTTTTTGGCGGCCAGAGACGCCAAGGTCAAGCGCTTGGTTTACAGCGCTTCCTCTTCGGCTTACGGCGACGGCCATCCCTTGCCTTTAAGAGAGTCATATCTGCCTAAGCCCATCAGCCCTTATGGCCTTCAGAAATACGTGGGCGAGCATTACGCGAGGAATTTTTCCTTGCTTTATGGCTTAGAGACGGTGTCACTCCGGTATTTCAATGTCTATGGTCCGCGGCTGGCGGCTTCAGGCGGCTATGTGACTGTCATCTCGGTTTTTTTACAACAGAAGAAAGCCGGCAAAAAAATGACCATTTGCGGCGATGGCAACCAAACACGCGATTTCACCTATGTCGGCGATGTGGTGAGGGCCAATATCTTGGCAATGGGAAGCAGTCGAGTTGGCAAAGGTGAAGTCATCAATATCGGCGGCGGGCATAACTATTCGGTGAATGAAATCGCCAAAAAAATCGGCGGTGAAGTGGAATATCTCCCGCCTCGAATCGAGCCGCATGATACTTTGGCCGACACGACTTTAGCCAAAAAACTTTTAAATTGGCAGCCGAAAGTAAGTATCAACACCGGACTCAAAAAGACGGTGGAGTGGTTTGAGAGCGTTTGATTTTTTCTCTTTTCCTTTATAAAATAAAAACAAACAAAGGAGGCAACTTGATAATATATGATCAAAATCGGCATCATCGGCGGGTCGGGATTGGACGATCCGCAAATACTTGAAGGAGGAGTGGAAAAGGAAGTCTACAATGAATACGGCGCGCCCTCGTCTTCCTTGACGATAGGAAAGATCGGTGGCGTGGAAGTGGTTATTTTGGCTCGGCACGGAAAAAATCACGGCATCATCCCGAGCAAAGTGAATTACTTAGCGAATTTGATGGCGCTTAAAAACGAGGGCTGTACTCACATTTTGGCGACGACCGCAGTCGGGTCGCTTCGGGAAGAAATCAAACCGGGCAATTTGGTTTTTCCCGACCAATTTATTGATTTTACCCGCCACCGCCAACAAACTTTTTTTGTTGACCAGGTGGTTCACACGCCGATGGCCGAGCCGTTTGATAAAAATTTGCGCGATATCTTGTGTGGCGTTTGCGACGAGTTGGGTTTTGCATATAATCGCGATGTCACTCTGGTGACCGTGGAAGGACCGCGTTTTTCCACCAAAGCCGAGAGTCGGATGTTTCAGTTTTGGGGCGCGGATATCATCAATATGTCCACTTGTCCGGAAATAGTCTTGGCCAATGAACTTAAAATTCCTTATCAAACCATCGCCATGTCTACCGATTATGACTGTTGGAAGGACGACGAAGCGCCGGTTTCTTTTGAAATGATTTTGCGCCGAATGGCGGAAAACGCGGAAAAGGTAAAGAAGCTGATCGTGATGGCGGTAAAAAAAATCGGCCAGACCGATTCGGAAATTAAAAATCGGATTCGCACCATTCCCGATTGGCCGAAGCCCGGCGTGATGTTTCGGGATATTACCACGCTCCTCAAAGATCCGGTCGGCTTGAATTTGTGCCTTGAAGATTTGGTTAAGAGATACAGTGATAAAGATATTGACGTGATTGTCGGCATTGATTCGCGCGGTTTCATCTTGGGCGGCGCCTTGTCTTACAAGCTGGGCAAGGGTTTTGTGCCGATTCGCAAAAAAGGCAAATTGCCGGCGGACACCGAGAGAGAAGAATACGCTCTGGAATACGGCACGGATATAATTGAAATCCATAAAGACGCGATTTATCCCGGAGAGAGGGTACTCATCGTTGATGATTTGATCGCGACCGGCGGCACGGCTCTCGCGGCGGCGAAATTAGTGAAGCGTTTGGGCGGCGAAGTGGTGGAGCTCGCTTTTATCGTTGATTTGCCGGATTTGGGCGGCAGCCGCAAACTTAAAGAGGCGGGATTTAATGTTTATACCCAAACAAGTTTTGAGGGTGAATAATATTTTTAATTTTTTATAAAAAATTAAAAATAAAATTCCAAATTCAAAATTTCAAATTCCAGACGTCGGTTTGTGATTTGTAATTTTGAATTTATGATTTAAAATTTTATGTTAAATAAAATTTTAATTGGCGCTCACATTTCTGGTCGAGTGCCACTCTCGGAAGCGCCCCAGCGGGCCAAAGAAGCCGGCTGTGAGTGTTTCCAATTTTTTTCCCGTCCGCCCCAAGGCGGCAAAGCGATGCCGATTACTGCCGTTACGATCAAAAATTTTAAAGCGGGAATGAAAAAATACCGCCAGGGCGAATGCTACATTCATACGCCTTATTTTATCAATCTTGCCTCGGCCAACAATCGGATTTTTTACGGCTCAATCAATGTCATCCGCGAGGAATTGGAACGGGGCAGTTTGCTGGGAGTAAAATATTTAATGACCCACTTGGGCAGCGCCAAGGATTTAGGCGAAAAAGAAGGATTCAAAAAAGTCATCAAGGGCCTTGGCGAGGTTTTGAAAGATTATCAAGGCAAAACAAAATTTTTAATTGAGATGTCGGCCGGCGCGGGACTGATTATCGGCGACACTTTTGAGGAAGTTGCCTATATTATCAATAAGTTATATGCCATAAGCCATAAGCCAATAGGCGTTTGTTTTGACACGGCGCACGCTTTCGCTTCGGGTTATGATTTGCGAGATGAAAAAACGGTCAAAGAGACATTTAAAAAATTTGACCAAATTTTGGGGCTTAAAAAATTGAAACTCATCCATGCCAATGACTCAAAAGTTGATCTGGGCTCGCATAAAGACCGGCATGATCATATCGGCGAGGGTAAAATCGGAATGAAGGGCTTTCAAGCGATTGTGAATTTCGCTAAAAAACAAAAAATAAATTTAGTGATTGAAACGCCGAAGGACGGGAAGGATTTGGAGGATATAAAGATATTAAAAAAATTAAGGAATTGATTATGAAAATCGCGATTATTTCCGACTCTCATGACAACATCCCCAACATTGAAAAATTTTTGGGCTGGGCGAAGGAAAATAAAATTGAGATGATAATCCATTGCGGCGACATTGCTTCAGGCGAAACAGTCAAATATTTATCGGAAAATTTTAAAGGAAAAATTCATTTGGTTTACGGCAATATGGACGAGCCGTACCGCGATGAGATTTATG
>JBBTQN010000029.1:10822-15454 GCA_038065695.1 Patescibacteria group bacterium
CGGGAAGTTGGAGTTGAAAATATTGGAGTTAATATGATACTAATATACGAATCATACCAATGCTACTAATCATGCTAAGGAAGTCCCTTAATGAGATTCGTATCATTGGTAAATATTCGTATATTGGTATCATGTAAAAACTTTTATGCAAATACTAGTTGAGGTCAAACCAAATTCTTCAATAAATAAAATTGAAAAAATTACGGATAATGTCTATAAAGTCCGTTTGACGGTGCCACCCAAAGACGGCAAGGCCAATCAAGCGCTGATAAAATTACTGGCTGATTATTTTAAAATCGCCAAAAGCCGGATAACGATTAAAACCGGCAAAATAAGCAGAACAAAAGTCATTACCATCTCTGGATAAACTGGGTAAAACTTGAATTTGCCAAGGTGAAAAAATTCCGCTATAATGCCAACGCGATAGTAGTTATAGCGGTTTATAGAAGATAAATTCCGCTAAATTTAGCGGAATTTTGATTTATTTTGTTATTAAACTATTGACAAAAGATTTTTGATATGATAAGATAAGGGGTCATTTAAGGAAAGATAATATCCACAGTTCAGCAGGCACGACAAGCATGGGAATTATTTAAAGGATTATCTTGGTCCGTCAAAAGACTCGGATTTTGCCTTAAAATTATTTCTTGTCTGCTGGATTGTGGGTGTCATCCAAAAACCTGCGGGCTTTTTTAAAAGCTATCACCTTCCATAAATTTGTCACCTTCAAATTTGAGAAAAATTTTATCTTTTTTTCGCTCGGGCGGGCTGATCTGGCTAGGCACGACAAGCATGGGAATTTTTATGGACTTTTTTCGGGCTTCGGCTTGAGATTTGTCCAATAAGATTTTCTTGCCTGGCCAAATCAGTTCGTTCGAGTATCTTGGTCCGCAGGTTGCTGGATGACACCCAAAAAAATCCCCGAGAAGGGGATTTTATTTTTGTTTTTATATTTTTATATTCTTGTATTTTTACAATCACGGCGTCACCGGAATATCAGGCGTGGTGGTCGCCTGCTCTTCGGATAATTTTTCCACGCCGACGAGACAGACCGCTTGCCAAGGTTTGTAGCGCGAAGTGAAGGTGGTTTTTTTCTCCTCGCCGTCGGGGTAAGTGACAATATAGTCAAAGGAGGCATTAACGCCTTTGTGCGAACTCTCGGTGCATTTTTTTTCGCCTGGCTTTAAATCCAGCGTCTCCACGATTCTGGTCGGCGCCGGTGAGACCCAGCCCCACACTTTCGGCGTGGTGCGGACGACTGTCCGGCCGTCCTTTTGTCCCCAAAAATCAAAATATAAATGGTCGCCTTCTATCCGGGTTTGAATGAGAATATAATTACCGGTATCATTAATGAATTTAAAATCCGGTTTAGGGTCGTAGATGGTGGCATCGGTGCCGGGCAGGCCGTTTTCCAAGTAATAAGGGACATTATAGGAGTGGCTTTGTCTTTCGGTAATCGGGAGTCCCGAGGCCATGGCGGCGCGAAAGACCGTCGTGCCGATTTGGCACAGTCCGCCGCCGTATTCAGGTATGGTTTTATTTCCTTTAATTACCAGTTCCGGCAAATAGCCCGTGGAAGCATCGATCGCTCCCAACGCTTTTATCAAGGAAAATTCTTCTCCTGGTTTGATTAGAATGCCGTTGAGTTTTTCGGCGCCGTTTTTAATATTGTGGCGGCGGTTTTTCGGACTGCCTTTGAAATTGGAATGGCCGGTGCCGATGATTTCCTTAATGCCGAAATCATTGACGGTTTCGATGGTAATTTCCGGCTTGGTGGTCTGGACGGCGATTACCGTATTAATAATTCCAGCCGCCAAATTTTCTTCCGCCGCCGCTTTGGTTTTTTCCAGATCAATAGACCGCCCTTCTTGGTGGGCGACGAGCTTAATGATGCGGCCGTCGGCAAATTCCGCTTTGGCGTTTCGCGCTTCAAGATTGATTGACGGTCCGGCAATTTTTAACAGCCAGTCATTGAATTTTTCTTGGTTGTAGGCCAGCGCCACCTCCTCATTTTCTTTTTTAAATTCCAGCAGGCCGGCGAAAGTATTTTTGCTTATCGTCCAGGACTCTTCGCCGGAGCTGAATTTCGGCGTGGAAGTGGCCAGCGCCTCTTCAATGAGGTATTTTTTTGCTTCGGCTTCGGCCAAACTAATCGCGGGTATTTCATTTTTTAAAACCGCTTTAATCGGCTGGTTATCCAATTCGGCGAGATTATTTTTGATTTGGTTGATTAAATAATCATAATCAACGGCGGCGCCGTTTTTTTCGGGTTCAATTTCAATTTGATAATCATCTCTCTCCCAAGTAATTTTCGGTTTGGCGTTTTGCGCCGGTTGGTTCTCATTAATAAATTGCTCTTCAATGATTTTTTGAAAAGTTTTTTCGTCAAGGTTGAATTGGGCCGAGAATTTTTTGCCTTTTATGATGGCGGTCAGGCGGGCGGAGAGATTTTGCCGCCAATTCCCGCTTCGGCCGTAGGCAAAAGCATCGTCAATCGTCTTGGCGGAATCAAAGCGGAAAATTTGGCGCGAAAGGTCTGGGTCGCTGATGGCGGTGATTGAGGGCGCGATTTTTATCTCGGTTTTGCCGTCATTTTGGTAGGTGATTTTAATGCCCCCCTTCTCCAGACTGTCGGTGATTTGACTGATTAAAGAGCTCGCTTCGTTTTTGGTGAGGCCGGCCAAACTGATCTGGCCGATTTTTGAGCCCGGAAAAAAACGGTCGCGATATTTCACTTCAAAAGCGAAAGCGAAGCCGGCCAAGAAAAAAGCCAGAATAAAAAAGGCGACTACGATTACTAAAAGTAGCCACCGCCGGTCAATTTTGCCGTCTTTGTTTTTTTTGACGATTTTCTTAAGCCAGCCGGACTGGTTTTGGCCGGCGGGAGAAAGAAAGCTTAGCTTCATTGGGTTTTTAAAATTTCATTTAAAACAGCTTTGGCGAGCTTTTCCTGTTCAATTTTATTGACTTCGTCGGTGACGATAGTCAGCTTGATAGCCGCGCCTTCGCTCGTGCCTTCGGGCAGGCCGGCAATCGGCCAGACGATTTCTTGGCCGTCGGCGGTTCTGATTACGGCGCCGCTTTCCGCCAATCGGTCAATGGTCGCGTTGAGGCAGAATCGCCCCGAGTTGTTATGCTCGTCAGTCATTTAAATGTTTTATGCGGATGGAGGTGGTTTTGTATTTTTTCGGCAGTTTGACGGTCAGAACCCCGTTTTTCAAAGTCGCTTGCGCCTTTTCTTGGTCAACGGTTTGCGGCAGGACGATGGAGCGGGAAAAAGCGCCCCAGTAGATCTCGCGGGAATAGAAGTCCTTTTCGTCTATTTCCTCACCGGTTTCTCTCGTGCCACGCGCCGTTAAAAGGTCATTGCTGATAGAAATATCCAAATCCTCCGGCTTGACGCCGGCCATCGTCGCGCGGATATAAATGTTTTCATTATCCTGCCAGATATCGCAGGAGAGCTGGCCTTCGCCCGAGAAGAAATCAGCGCCCTCGTCAACGCCGCTCGGAGACATAAAGAAATCAGCCGAGTCCTTGGCGATCGGAATTTGCCGGTCGGATTGGGATTTTTTGGTAGGCATGAGTATATTATAGTAATAAATTTAAAAAAAAGCAAAATAATAAATTGACTTTTAGCAAAAATTGAGATATAATATTGTTTGATGGGTAAAATTTTGCCGCCATCGTCTAACGGTCAGGACGCCAGGTTTTCATCCTGGTAATCGGAGTTCAATTCTCCGTGGCGGTACATTCGGGTAAAAGTCAAATTTCCCTCGGTCTGGCAGTCGCCTGCGGCGACCAAATCATACGGAATTTTATAATCAAAAATCAATTGGCAGTTTTGTAAAATGCGGTTCAAGCCGATATTTTTCAGAAATGTTGCCATTTCTTCCAGTTGATTGGATTCTTTTAATTTTTCCGCTCGATTAAGCGATAAAACAAATTCACGAGCCGGTTCGAGCCACGACTGGCCTTGCTGTTCAAAATTTCTAATTTTCTCATGGAGTTCTAATTTGTCGGTTAGGATTTTTTGTTTTCTGGGAGTATACTCGTCGGCCATAATGACCCCTGCCAAATAGCCGTCTAATAGCTTTTCTAATTGGCTCTCAACTTTTATCAAATTATCTTTAAGATTTTGAACAGAAATTTTAGCTTGATTCTTAGCTTCGGCCTCGTCTTTTTCTAATTCAAACATTATTTTTTCTAAGTCGTGGCTCGATAAAGAAACTTTTTGCAGATAATTTTTAATTTGTTTTATTAACGCCTCTTCTCGCAAAAAGTGCTTTTCACCGCAGTAGCCTTTTTTCTTGGTACAGCGATAATAATTATGGTCCTTTTGTCTCTCGGCGGTAATAGCGCAACCGCAAGGGCATTTCATTAGCCCCAGAAAAGAAAAATAATGTTTTTTAACCTCACAGACCTTGCCTCGATCTTTGAGCTTCTTTTGGGCCTCATCAAAAAGTTTCTTGGTAATTATCGGCTCGTGAACGCCCTCAAATATTTCATTATTATATTTAAACAGGCCAATGTAAAAAATATTTTGCAGTATTTTGTAAATCCCATTAATAGAAACAAAACCATTTCTGTTATTTAATAAGTTATTTTCTTGGCACCAATTGGCGAGAGAATGCA
>JBBTQN010000030.1:0-3184 GCA_038065695.1 Patescibacteria group bacterium
GGGCTCGTCTGGATCGCCAAGGTCTTTGAAGAAACCGCCGACAATGAACGGGCGCACGCCCAGGAAGAATTGGAAAAACTGACCGAAAAAACCGAGATGACTAATACCTATGATATTCATCCGCTTGGCTCCACCTTGGAAAATTTGAGAAATGCCGCAGCTGGCGAAACCTATGAATTCGGCACGATGTATCCGGAATTTGAAAAAACCGCCCGCGAAGAAAGCGAAAAAGAAATCGCTACTTTATTCAAAGAAATTGCCGAAGTGGAAGAAAAACACGCCGAGAGATACAATATTCTGGCCGACCGGCTGGAGCAAGGCAAATTATTTGAAAGCGATGAGGAAGCAGAATGGAAATGCCTCAATTGCGGCTATATTCACAAAGGAAAAAGCGCTCCGGGCAGATGCCCGCTGTGCCAGAAACCGCAAGGGTATTACATGCAACTAAAAATAGTAAGATAACGATTGATTAAAAAGACCACTCCATATAAAGGGGCGGTTTTTTTATCCCCTATATTTCTTCTTATTTAAAAATATTGTATAATATAATCATACTTAACCCTAACTTTCTTCCTCAATGAAGAAAAAACATTTCTATCTCCTCGGATTATCGCTCACCGCCGTATTTATCCTCACCGCCGGCTTCGGCTGCAAGCTCCAAAGCGCGGATGTGACGGAAAAAATGAAGCCGATTGAGCTCAATTATTGGCGCGTCTATGACGACCAAGACGCCTTCACCGAAATTATCGACGAGTATCAAAACTCCCATCCGAACATTAAAATCAACTATCGCAAATTACGGCCGGAGGAATATGAAAAAGAGCTTTTAGACGCCTTAGCCGAAGACCGCGGACCGGATATTTTTTCCATTGACGAGGGCTGGCTCAAAAAATACCAAAATAAAATCCAACCGATGCCGCCCCAGATTTCCATGGCTTATCGGGTAGTTAAAGGCGCGATAAAAAAAGAAGTGATTTATGAGTTGCGCGTCAAAGCGTCACCGTCCCTGCGCCAGATAAAAAGCGATTTTGCCGACACGGTTTATAAAAACGCGATTCTAGACGGACAAGTCTACGGCTTGCCGATAAGCTTGGAGAGCTTAGTGATGTTCGTCAATAAGGATATTTTAAACCGTTCGGGCGTCACGGAAATCCCGACCGATTGGAAAGCGTTTCAAGAAGCGGTCCAGAAAATAACCAAGGTGGACAGCAAGGGAAACATCATCCAATCTGGCGCCGCCATGGGAACCGGAAATAACGTGGACCGGAGCTTTGATCTCTTGTCGGTCTTGATGATGCAAAACGGCGCCCAGATGACGACCGGCAGCGGGATGGCCAACTTTTTCAATAAAACCGAAAAGGATTACAACCCGGGGCTGGAGGCGCTTCGCTTTTACACCGATTTCGCTTCGCCGGTCAAAAGCGTCTATTCTTGGAATGAAAAGAAGGGCCAAGCGCTTGACGGTTTTATTTCCGGCCAAGTCGGCTTCACTTTCGGCTACAATTATCATTTGCCGATTATCCGTTCCCGCGCGCCCAAGCTCAATCTCGCCGTCGCTCCCATTCCCCAAGTCAATTCCGATTCGCCGATAAATTACGCCAACTACTATCTGGAGACGGTTTCCAAAAAATCGGCTCATCCAGACGAGGCCTGGGATTTTATTATTTTCGCCACCGGCAAAAGCCAAGTAGAAAAATATTTAAACGAAACGGCCCGACCAACCGCTTTGAAATCAATAATTAACAAGCAATTGGAAAATGAAGACCTCTACGCCGCTTCGGTTCAGACCCTGACGGCGGCGAATTGGTATGAAGGTAAAGACCTGCCCGCCGCTCAAAAAGCGTTTAATGAAATGATCAATCAATTTCTCGGCGCGACCGACGAAAAAGAAATGGACGCGGTGATGAAAACCGCGATTCAAAAAATTAATCAGACAATGAATTAAAAAATTAAGAAAATAAAAAATTAAGAAATTAATTACCATTACGACGGGCTGATAGCTGATATATGAAAAAGAAGATTATCCCTACAATAATTTTATTTATTGCCCTAACCGTTAGCGCTAATTTCGCCCAAGCGGCTTTGCTACCGGAGGGCTTGGTACCACCTGAATGCGCTACGGGTGATGCCTCTGGTTGTGGCATCTGCAGCTTTATCCAAATATTTATCAGAGCGGCCGATATTATTGTCGGCCTGTCCGGCACACTGGCTCTGGTGATGTTTGTTTTCGGCGGGTTTACGATGATTACCGCTTACGGCAATACCAGCCGCGTCCAGTGGGGAAAAAATGTCTTAATCGCCGCGGTGACCGGACTTTTAATCGTCTTGCTCGCTTGGACCTTGGTGAATTTGATTGTTTTATCGCTCTATGGAGGAAACGCTGGGACTTTTGGCACATTCACCGGCAAGAGCGAATGGAGCGGCCCCTGCTCGCAACAAATTGGACGGTAATTCTTTCCACCTTGGCTTGAAAATTAAAAATAAGGTATAATATAGGTAATCCCACCTGCCGATGGCAGACACAGGTCCAATATAAAATTAAATTTAGAAGTTTATATATCTTAAAAATTTTTTATCTTGAAGGGAGGTGACACAATGAAAAAATTAACAACTAAAAGGATTCTGGCCGGCTTAATGGCTTTGACCGTGTTGTCTCTATTAGCTCTTCCGGCAGTCGTTGGCGCGCAAACGGACGACCCATTCGGCTTAAATAATGCCCAGATTAACGGGCTCTCCGACAATACGGACTTAAGAGGAGTAATCGTGGCTATTATTCAGGTCATCCTAGGTTTCTTGGGTATTATCGCAGTCATTATTATTCTTTGGGGCGGTTTCATTTATATGACGGCCTCGGGCGACTCAGCCAAAACTGATAAGGCCAAATCAATGATTATTTCCGGCATTATCGGTATTATCATTATTTTGGCGGCTTGGGCAATTGCTTCTTTCGTTATCTCCAATGTTGGCAATGCCCTTAACGCTTAATTTTCAAATATAAAGGGGGCCTTCTCGGCCCCCTTTCCTTGAACTCTTTATGAAATTGGTAAAAAAATATTCTTTCTTGATAATTGTTTTTACTTTTTTGATTTTACCGCTTTGGTCTTTCGCGGCAACAGCAGCCAACCCCTTAACCAACCTGAATCAGGCCACTCCGCCAATCCTTCAAAATCAAGGTGACCTGCCT
>JBBTQN010000031.1:0-6748 GCA_038065695.1 Patescibacteria group bacterium
AGTCCGCATTCCGGACATTTAAATAAGGCCGCTTCTTTAGACGGTTCTTGGCCCGATTCTTTTCCGCCCGCTTCGCCGTGTTTATATCCCCTCATCATCAAAATATGTAAGAGGGGACAGAGTAAAATAATCAGCCAAAACCAATAATTTTTATCGGCTCCAAATAAAAGAATAACGCCGGCAATTAGAATGAGCGGCGCCAGACAACAAAGAATCATCAGCAGCAGATGGTTTTGTTTTAGCTTTTGCCAAATTGTTTTTATCATATGTTTCAATGACAGCAGCCGGAAGATTTTTTAGATTGCCTTTCTTTGATTATTTCTTGGCGATATTTTTCGCGACACCCATCAGAGCAAAATTTTTGGCCCCACCCTTCGGGACAGTTTTTTCCTTTTTCCAGTTCCAGGCCGCAAACTGGACATGTTTTTTTGAAAAGATTAAACATAAAGTTATATTTTATGACTTAATTTTTAATTTCTTTTTTGAACAGCCGCGGCACGATTGAAGCCGAGATGATTAAAGACAGAAAAAATACCCAAATTATTCCCAAAAGAATATCAGACCCTGGCGCTTTGATGGCGGCCGCGCCCAGATAAAACAAGACCGTTGAAATTACGGAGATGGAAACATAAATTAACGCGTCTTTCATATTTTTTAAATTAATATTTGCTCGGTTTGAACCGTTTCAGAAGCATCGTATTTAAGGTCACTGAAACACTGGAAAAGGCCATCAGCAACGCCGCCAGCTCCGGGCTGACCAGCAGGCTAAAACTCGGATAAAGCGCGCCGGCCGCGATTGGAATCCCGGCGGCATTATAAAAGAACGCCCAAAATAAATTTTGCTTTATCTTACTGATGGTCTTCTTGCTCAATTTAAGCGCGGTCACAATATCCCGCAAATCATCTTTTATCAACACAATGTGCCCGGCTTCTTTGGCAATATCCGTTCCCGAACCGATGGCCATGCCCACATCGGCCTGGGTAAGCGCCGGCGCGTCATTGATGCCGTCTCCCACCATGGTGACGATTTTCCCCTGGGCTTGCAGTTTTTTGACTTCATTCTCTTTATCTTGCGGCAGGACTTGCGAGAGCACGCGCTCGATGCCAACCTTTGAAGCAATCGCTTTGGCGGTGCGTTCATTGTCGCCGGTGATCATTATAACTTCCAGCCCCATTTTTTTTAATTCCCGCACCGCTTCGACGGAAAATTCTTTGAGCGTGTCAGCGACCGCCACCAGCCCTTGCGCCTTTCCGTTCAAGGCAAAAATCATCGCCGTTTTTCCTTCACTTTCAAGCCGTTCCATATCACCTAATAATTTTTGAGTCAGCTCGATGCCGTTATCGGCCATTAACCTCCGGTTTCCAAGAAAGATTTTATTTTTTTCAAACTCCGCCACTATTCCCTTTCCCGGTATGGCATTAAAATGCTTGGCCTCGTCTATTTTTAATCCTTTTTCTTTGGCGCCGCTGACAATCGCTTCGGCCAAAGGATGTTCCGAACCTTTTTCCGCTAAGGCCGACAAACGCAAAACATCCGCCTCCGATGAGTCATAAGCAACCACATCGGTCAGGACTGGTTTTCCCTTGGTGAGGGTGCCGGTTTTGTCCAGGATAACGGTATCTACCTTATGCGCGCGTTCCAGAGCGTCCCCGCCTTTTATTAAGATGCCGTTTTCCGCGCCCTTGCCGGTGCCAACCATGATGGCGCTCGGGGTAGCCAAGCCCACGGCGCAGGGACAAGAGATGATGAGAACGGTGATGCTCATCAAAACCGAGAATATGCCCGCGCTTACCAGGGAGAGGATTACCGGCGAAAGCAAAAACTGGCCACCGCTTATCGCCACCTTGAAATAATCATAACCGAAAAAGAACCAGAATAAGAATGTCGCCAGCGCGATGATGTGGACCGCGAGAATGAAATGCCCGGAAACGATGTCGGCCAACCTTTGGATCTTCGGTTTTGCGGTCTGCGCTTCCTCGATCAGTTTGATGATTTGAGCCAGCGCGGTTTCCTGGCCGACTTTCGTGGCTTTAAACTTCAACATTCCCGTGCTGTTCATGGTGGCGCCGATAACATTATCTCCCTTTTTCTTTTCCACTGGGATGCTTTCGCCGGTGATCATTGACTCATCGACGCCGGAATAGCCGTCAACCACCACGCCATCCACGGGGATTTTTTCTCCGGGTTTCACTAGAACAATATCTCCAACCTGCACCGTTTCCGCGGGGATGCTGACCTCTTCGCCGTCTCTAATCACCCGCGCCATTTTCGCTTTTAAATCCATGAGTTTTCTGATGGCCGCCGAGGTTCTGCCTTTGGTAACCGCCTCAAGGTACCGGCCTAAAACCAGAAAAGCGGTGAGCAAAGCGGCCGTCTCAAAGAAGGCGACTTTCGGACCGCCAAAACCGGCTTCCGGAAATAAAGTATTAACCACGCCCAAAAGATAAGCGGCGCCGGTTCCGGTCGCGACCAGTAAATTCATATCGGTAAAGCCGTGCTTCAATCCTTTTAAACTGCCGCTAAAAAACTGGCGGCCGGGACCGAGTATTATCGGCGTGGCCAAAAGCCAGAGCACATAAGGATTGCCCAGAAATTCCGGAATAATTGAACTCAAAAACCAATACTCGCGGAAAGTGCCGAGCATGATGGGAATGGAAAAAGCCCAGGAGATTATCGTGTTAACCAGTTGAATTTTTATTTCTTTTTTTCTGGCCGCCGTTTCCTTGTCTTCCGCCGCGACGTCAATTGGTTCGTAGCCCGCGTCTTTGATTATTTTTTTAATCCCAGCCGGTTCAATCAATAAAGGGTCATAAATAATTTTCGCGTTTTCAGTGGCGAAGACAACCTCAACCCCCAGGATTCCCTTTCCATCTTTTAACGCCTTTTCCACCAGGCCGGCGCAGTGCGGATTGTTCATCCCGATCACTTTTAATTTGAGCGTGTTTTTACCCGCCGCCGTTTCTTCTTCCCCGATGACTTTATAACCGGTGCGGTTGATCGCTTGTTTAATTTTTTCTTCGCTTACCATCTCTGGTTCGTATTCAACAGTCGCGCTCCCGGTTAGCGCGTTGGCGTTAACCGAGATTATTCCTTTTTCTTTTTTCGCCGCTTTTTCAATGTTCTGCGCGCAGCTGGCGCAGCGCATGCCGGAGATTTTAAAAGTTTTCCTGATCATTCCCATTATTATTAATGAGGTGTTTTATGATTACCTTGAATTACGAAACTATATTCCCCCTCCTTACGAAGGAGGGGGTTAGGGGGAGGTTAAGGGGCTTTTTTATTGTTTTAACCCCACCCCAACCCTCCCCTTCGTAAGGGGAGGGGGAGAAAGAGGGAGTTTCGTAATTCAAAGTAATTATTAAATTTAATTTATTTTGGCAATCTCTTTTACCAGCTGGTCGTTGTGAATCGCCATATTAGGATCATCAAAAACATGGCGGATGACTCCTTCTTTATCAATGACGACATAAGTATGTCCCGGCAGAGAGCCGTAGTGCATTGAAGAAGGAAGTTTTAAAACGCCTAAGGTTCCGGAAAATACCGCCCCCTCGTCAAAAACGACTGTCGCCAGACCAAGTTCAGGCATTTTGTCTATCGCTTTCTGCCATTCGTTTTTAGAATCAACAATCACCGATAAAACAACTAAATCGTCTTTTTTACTAAAACGTTCATCTTTGGCAAAAGAAACAATCTGATTCCAACAGGCCGGATAGCACATCAATCCTTCATTAAAAAATAAGACGACGTTTTTGCCGCGTAAATTTTCTGAAGAATAAACTTTTCCCTCGCGATCGGTTAAAGAGAAGCTGGGCGAAGGCTGGCCGACTAAATTATCAATCGACCCCCTCGCGGCCGGAGCCGAATGGTGGCTGGACATGTCGTCCCCCGGCGCCGCTGGTGCATTAACCCCCGTTTCACCTTTAACTAGACCATTACCCTGATTTTTATTGGCAGAATTAATGGCCAACGAGGCAACCAGCGCGATAATCCCGACCGCGCCGATAATTAATCCTAAACTATTTTTTTTAAAAAATTTTTCCGACATACTTTTTGTTTAGAGATGGTTAATTATTAATTTTTATCATTATTTATTATTTTTTGATTCCTTAAATTGTTTGACGGCGAACATTGAGATTAAAACGAATAAGGCCAAAATCAGAGCGCCCCAGATATACTCCGGAATCGAGCTGATAAAAGCTTGCGCCGAGGTCAAGAGCTTCGTCATAAAAATATTCACGCTAACCTGGTATGAAGAGTGGGCGAAAAGCCGATTGGTAGCGGCCAAGAAAATAGTGACGATACCCATCGCAAAAAAAACCGCGCCGGAAATCAAATCAAAAACAGTAACCTTAATGTCTTTTCCCGCCAGGGAATATTTCAGCGGCTGCCGCAGACGCATGAATCTCCGGGTAAAATCGATTTTATCCAAAAACAACGAGATGAAGAATAAGGGTGTTACCATTCCCAGAACATAGCTTAAAGTGTACAGTCCTCCCCAAAAAACCGAGCCCGGCAAAACCGATAAGGCCAAGACGCCGGCCAAGACGGGCGCGCAACAGGTGGTGGCGATGCCGGAAAAGACGCCGAGAATGAAGACCGAGAAGCCATCGTATTTTTTCAAAACCGGATTAATGTGAAAAGGCAGAGAGAAATGCCGGCCCAAAATCATGGCCAGGCCGAGAATCAAGAGAAAGGCGCCGCCGACAGAGAAAATCGTATTATGATAGCGGCTGAAAATCCCGCCCAGCGCGGCGAACCCCAGCCCTAAGGGCAAAAAGACCGCGAGAATACCCAAGAAAAATATAAAGGTCATCAAAAAAATCTTTTTCTTCTCTCGAAAAATTGACGCGAAATATGACGGCAGAAGCACCGTGATGCAGCAAGGCGCGAATAAGGCGGCGATCCCGGCGACAAAGGCGGCGACTAACGAGGCGGTAAAGAATAATTCCATGGTTATTTCCTTTTAGATAATTGATAAATTGACAATATCTCGTTGATTGCCTTTGAGCTTTTATTGGATTTGATTTGTTTAATCACGTGAGTGGAAAGATGGTTTTCCAAAATTAAATCCTCAATGCTCGAGATGGCCTGTCTGGCGGCTGATGATTGTTGAAGAATATCCACGCAGTATTGCTCTTCCTCAACCATTCTTTGCAAGCCGCGGACTTGGCCTTCCAAAATTTTTAATCGGCGAACAATTTTCTTTTTAATGTTTTGTTTCATGTTTGTATTATACTCGGGGGGAGTATTCTTGTCAAGCGGCCGGAAATTTAATTTATCCAGCACCTTCACCTCAGGGTATTTTGGGAAGGTGCTGGATTTATTTTGCGCCAGGTTAAATGCTCATATCCACTAGACCAAATAAAACCAAAGCTTAACGCAAACAGAAGTTCCTCCAAGGGAATGCCAAGAATTAAAATTCCAGAAATAACTTTTAAATTCCAAACTTTTTCCACATAACCCGGATACATCGCGATCAGAGTGAGAAAATAGACAAAATAAATCCCCAAAAATATAACCGCGCTGGCGAGCATTTTTTTCTTCAAATCGGGACGGCAATACCAGGAAAACAGTCCGCCGGCGGTCATTGAAATTACCGCAATATAAATAGGGTTAAGAGAAGTAGTTATAAACAGAAGGAAAAAAATAAACGGCGTGGCAAGGAGGATAAATAGATGGTAACGGTGGCGCCGTGAATGTCGTTCGTGAGAGCTGATTTTCTTGTGTCTGGTCCGAAAAATTAATTCATAAATTATGACCGCAATCCCACCGATGCCAAAGGAAAAAATCAAGCTCTCAATATCAAAACCGGTGCGCAACGCTAAATTAAAAAGAGAAGGCGGACTCCAATATTCCGGAACAAACAGTGGTTCAGTCAGCCCCAGAAGGGATGTCCACAAGCTCACGACCAACATTTCCCTCTTTTTTTCTCGGCGGTTAAGGGAAAAATAAATTATTCCCCAAATTCCCATTAAAATTAAACTCCAAATGAGCCAGGCATATTGCATATTTTTATAGGTGATTATAGT
Source organism: Patescibacteria group bacterium (assembly GCA_038065695.1). Classification (GTDB taxonomy): domain Bacteria; phylum Patescibacteriota; class Patescibacteriia; order 2-01-FULL-39-33; family 2-01-FULL-39-33; genus JBBTQN01. The sequence continues at coordinate 6,031 of JBBTQN010000031.1, forward strand.
TATTATATAAAATCAGACATAAAATGTATATTTGGCGTCGCCAGTCCGCTGTTTGGGCGGGGATATTTTAATTGGCACACCGGCGTAACATTTTTTGACTTGCCAAAACGGATTTTTTTTGCTATATTTCTAAGGTAAAAATTCGGGCAATTAGCACGTGTTCATTCCGTTAAATAAATGCGCATATAGCTCAGTTGGGTCGCGAAGCGACGGGTTGGAAGCGAAGCGAGCCGATCCGCCAGCTGGCGGAGAGGCGAAGCTGAGCGTCGTAAATCTGCCTGTGGCAGATTTGCGCCAACCCAGGATAGAGCGTTCATCCCGCACCAAATTTCAAATATATTCATGGGCATATAGCTCAGATGGTTAGAGCGCGTCACTGATAATGACGAGGTCGGAAGTTCGAATCTTCCTATGCCCACTACCCGCAGTTTGAATTTTGGTGCGGGACGGAGCTGATAATGACGAAGTCCCAAGTTTGAATCTTGGTATGCGCATAAAGTATTTTTAAAATACAGAACGCCGAGGTAGCTCAGTGGGTCCAGACGGCGAAGCCGGCTGGACGGGCAGCAGTGAGCCAAGCTCCGCTTTAGCGGAGCGAAAGCGAGACGCCGTTTATTGCGACCAAAGGGAGCAATAAGCGCTGCCCGGGAAGAGTAGAGGACATAACAATTTTTAAAAAGAATGGTTTAAAATACAGAATGCCGAGGTAGCTCAGTGG